>CAVROS010000021.1:0-86344 GCA_963722885.1 uncultured delta proteobacterium | reverse complement strand
GCTATCCCTTTGGCGGGCGTTTGAGGGCGCCCGGGTCCTCGGGGTAGGGGCCGAGCAGCTGCTGCCAGTTGCGGGCGATCAGGATGTCGATCAGCTCGGACTTCTTGCCCGATGCCGCCTTCTTGCGCTCCGACTCGACCTTGGCCAGCGCCTTCTCGACTCCGGGACCGAACAGCTCGCGCAGATACTCCAGCGGGATCCGTGAGCCCTTCTCGTCGAACTCCCCCTTCTCGTCGAAGGCCATCGGCAGAGCTCGGCGGAATGTAGAAGACGTTCGGCTCCACCTCGAAGTCGGGACGCAGCGGAAGCGCCACCTTCCACTTCTTCACCAGCTTGTAGATCGGGCTCTCGGGATCGTCCAGATAACCGATGTGACGCATCCGGCCCGGACACTGGCGCACACACGCCGGAGCCACTCCCGCCTCCAGACGCGGGTAGCACGAGATGCACTTCTGGGCGATCGCCCGCTCCTCGTTGAAGTAGATCCGCTTGTAGGGACACGCCTCGATGCAGAACCGATAGCCGTGACACCGCTCCTCGTCGATCAGAACGATCCCGTCCTCCTCGCGACGGTAGATCGCGTCGCGGGGACAGGCCTCCAGACACGCCGGCTTGCTGCAGTTCATGCACAAGAGCGGCAGATAGAAGAAATACGAGTTGGGATACTCGCCACCGCCCATGTCCTCGTCCCAGTTCGGACCCCACTGCGGCGAGGCCCCGTCCCGCTCCCGGGGACGCAGGTACGCGCTGCCGTCCCCACCCCGGGAGAAGACCTCGTCGTACTCGAAGTCCCAGGCCTCCCCCCACTCGCTCTTGCCGGGAAGCTGACCCGGAACCGGCTCGCCGTTGCGGTAGCCACCCCCCAGCTCGAACGCGTCACGGGGTGTGCCGCGGCCCGGCATCGTGTTGACGATGTTCCACCACATCGCCTCCATGCCGGTCGCCTGCGTCCACTGGGTCTTGCAGCCCACCGTGCAGCACTGACAGCCCAGACACTTGTTCAGATCGAACACCATCGCGAACTGATGCTTCGGGGACTTTGCAGCCTTCATCGCTCGCCTCCTCCACCCATCAGAGCCGCAGCTCACAAGCCTGCGGCGAGTACGACTTGAGACCCGCGCGTTCCCGCGCTGCACCCGACCACACCGCGAACGCCACCGGCAGGCCGGATCCCTTCCGCAGCGGCATCCCACCGGCTCCCAGCGGACCCGCCAGCACCACCTGCCAGCGACCCTCCGACCAGCGGGACCGGACCTGCACCGGGTGCTCCTTGGCGCGCTCCACCGTGCCGATCCCCGTCGCCGTCACCACGAAGGGAAGATCGGTCCCGGCACGCCAGTGCCACCCCTGCACCGGATGCTCCGGGCTCCCCATCGTGTCGAACTCGGCCTCGCGGCCGTCGGCCGGGAAGAGCATCGCGCAGGCGTCGGGATACACGTTCACAGTCGCTGATCAGCCGCGAGGGCCGAAGCGCCGCCCAGTCGAGCCGCACCGCCAGACCACCGGTACCCGCCGCGGCGCGCACCCGCACCTCTCCGATCGCACCCCGGGGCCGATCCCGCCAGGACACCTGCACGTAGGCCGAAGGCAGGCGCTCCAGTGGCGTCGGATCGATGGGAACCACCGCCTCCGTGGCGCCTCCCACTCCCCGGCATCGGGAGCCAGCAGCTTCTCCAGAGCGGCCTCGACCTTGCAGACCTGGATGGGAACGACTTCGACAGCCATGATCACACCTCCTCCCGCACCTTCTCCACCTCCACGGCCACCTCCTTGGGGGTGTTGTTCATCGAGAAGTACGCCCCCCGGTACTGGAGGTGACCGTAGTCACCCGCCATGTTGTTGGGCTTCAGCGCTCCGGGGAGCACGTCGTTCTGGGTGGCGCCGTCGGGGAACTGGTAGCCCTCCCAGGCGTGGTAGCAGATCAACGTGCCGGGCTGGACCGCCGGCGAGATCTTCGCCCACAGCGTGAACTCGCCCACGTCGTTGTAGACCCGGATCCGGTCGTTGTCGGAGATCCCCCGCTCCCGGGCGTCGGCCTCGCTCAGGTAGGCGACCGGGGAGCCCCGCTGGAGACGCAGCAGCGGCTGGTTGGCGCGGAAGATCGAGTGCTGGCTCCAGCGATTGTGGCCACCGGTGAGCCGCAGCGGATAGGGGCCGCCAGCCGCAACCGGCTCCTTGTGCACGGCCAGTCCCTCACCGACCTCGAGGTACCACTCGTGATCGATGTAGAACTGCTGGCGGCCGGTGAGCGTCGGCCAGGGGTCCTTGTGCTTGTGGAACCAGTCGAACTGGTTCATCGGCTCGCTGTAGTCGAAGTCGCTCATCATGCAGCTGAGTCCCAGGGCCATCTCGAGGGGCGCGACCTCCTCGATCTTCACCATGCCGTCCTCGACCGCCTTCTGCCATGGCTGCTCACCGAGGTCGGTGGCCTGGGTGACCGGCGAGTTCCGCATGATGTAGTCGAAGGCCGCCGCCTCGCCCTTCTCGCCTTCCACGTAGACGCCGTCGGCGGTGAGTTCGTCGTAGAGGTTCGAAAGGCCACGCTGGTTACCGACGCCGTCGGTGAAGCCCTCGATGCCTCGGGCCCTGGCGCGTTCCTGGATCTTCTTGGCGAGTTCCATCATGATGTCCCACTCGTGCTTGGACTCGTAGAGCGGAGCGACCGCCCGATCGCCCACCACCACGTAGGGGATGTAGGACATCACGTACTTGATCCCCGGCTTCTCGTAGTAGCCACAGGCCGGAAGGATGTAGTCGGACCACATCCCCGAGGTCGACATCCGGAAGTCGCAGTTGACGATGGTGTCGAGGCTCTTCCAGAGGCTGTCGCGGATCGTCCTGGGATTGGGCCAGCGGCGGAGCGGGTTGGGACCCGAGAAGTACAGGAACTTCGGGCGCTTGGGCGGCTTCGGGAAGACGGGCTGCCACTCCCGCTCGATGATCTCCTCCATGTACTCGGAGACCGGACGGGGAAGCGCCGGATCCGCGTAGGCATCGTTCGCGGCGGCCTCGGCGAACTTCGGATCGTGGGCGTAGAGCCAGGGGATCAGCGGTGCGGACCGCTCACCCTCCTTGGTCAGCTGGAACATCAGCTTGGAGATGTCCTGCATCTGGGGGCGATCCATCGAGACCTGTTCTCGCGGCTCGGTGTTGGGCCGCACACCGAAGCCGAACATGTAGAAGCCCGGCATCGGCCACCAGGTCGACACCTTGATGCCCGAGCCCGGCTTCCCACCCGAGTTGCCCGTCAGCGCCATCAGGTAGACCATCCCGCGCTGGAACAGATCCGAGTGGTAGTGCTTGCAGGCGCCCCAGGAGGCGAAGATCATCGACGACCGGGCCGCCGCCATCTCCCGCGCCACGCAGCGGATGTTCGCCGCCGGCACACCCGTGATCTCCGCGGCCCGCTCCGGCGTGTACTCGGCGAGGTTGGCGCGCAAGCAGCTCGAAGACCGGACGCACCCGGACCTGCTTGCCGTCCACCAGGCGCACCTTGTGCGTCCCCTCCAGCGCCGGGTCCGTCTCCTCGTCCAGCGCGATCGTCATCACCTCCGAGCCCCAGGTGCCCGTCGCCAGCTGCTTGCGCCCCTTGGCGGCGTTCCAGAAGTAGAACTGGTCGTCGGCGCCTCCCTCCACCACGTCGCACTCGCGAAGGAAGCGGCCGTTGTCGTCGCGCACCAGGAAGGAGAGATCGGTCTGCTCCTTGATGTACTCGACGTCGTGAAGACCCTCGTCCACGATCACGTGCGCCATGCCCAGAGCCAGCGCAGCGTCGGTTCCCAGACGCACGTTCAGCCAGCGGTCGGCGTGGAGCGTGGAGGGGCTGAAGTCGGGACATACCGCCACGATCTTGGCTCCGCGGTAGCGCGCCTCGTAGAGGAAGTGGGCGTCCGGCTGGCGCGTGTAGTTCGGATTGCCCAGCCAGATGAAGATGTAGTCCGAGCGGAACCAGTCGTCGGCGGTCCCCTCGCTCATGTAGGTGCCCCAGCTCTGGATCAGACCTACCGGCAGATCGCCGACACCCGCCCAGGAGTCGATGTTGACGGCGGCCAGGCCGCGTGAGGAAGAGGTGCATCTCCATGGTCGAGCCGATGCCGTTGTCGATGTTGGTGGTGCCCGAGTCGAAGATGAGGCAGTCGGAGCCATCTTCGGTGATGACGTCGATCAGCTTGTCGGCGATCTCCTCCAGCGCCTGGTCCCAGCTGAGCCGCTGCCAGCGTCCCGAGCCCCGCTCTCCCACGCGCTTCATCGGGTAGCGGATGCGGGTGGGGTCGTACATCTGTGCGCTGTACGCGCAGCCCGCCGTACAGCCCCGCGGATTGAAGTCGGGGATGTCGGGGAACTCCTGGGGATAGTTGGCGTTCTGCTCCTCGCGCCAGACGATGCCGTCCTTCACGTAGGCGTCGTAGGAGCAGGTCGAGATGCAGTTGACCCGAAGGTGCGAGACGTGGACGACGTCGTCCCAGGTCCACTCGTCGCGGTAGACGTCCTCCCATCCCCGATACTGGTAGGGTCGCGACATCAGATCCCCGAGGCGAGCCTGGGGATCGATCTGCGCGAGACGGCGAAGACCCGGAATGGACGAGGCGCGGGTATCAGACACGACCAGCCTCCCTATCGAGGACCAAAGCTGCAGCTCGGGTTGGCATCTCGGAACATGATCAGCGCCACTTCTGGATACGGGCCAGGAAGGCGATTCGATCGATTGCGCGTCTCGGGATACGATATCGGCGAGTGGTTTGGTCCGCTAGCCCGGAGGAGCCCGGAAAATTCAGGCTACCATTCTCATGCGCGTTGGGAGTAGATTCTCCAGGTGACCCGCCAGGAGGGGAACACCATGTTCAAGGAGCCGGCACCCCGCGACGCCCAGAGGCTCGTCGACGACCAGGTACGCAGGTGGGAACAAGGCGAGAAGAAGCGCGCCGGAGAGCACGCGCCCGAGCCGTGGCCCCTGATCACCGTATCGCGGGAGTTCGGCGCCCTCGGCACGGCTACAGCCGAAGAGACTGCCAAGAAGCTCGGCTTCAGCTTCTGGGACCAGGAGATCGTGCACACCATCGCCGAGCAGACCGGCATTCAGGAGGCGCTGCTCGCGTCGCTCGATGAGCAGACACGCACGCGCATCGAGGACTTCATCGGCGAGAGCGTCTTTGGCGCTGAAACCACGGCGGCGAAATACGTGCGTCAGGTGATCCGGGTGGTGCGGACCCTGGAGCGCCACGGGGGCGCCGTGGTGGTCGGACGCGGTGTCCAGTTCATCCTCGCGCCCGAAGCGGCCCTACGCGTGCGCGTCGTGTGCCCCTACGGGCAGAGGGTCGCGGGCTATGCCGAGCGGGAAGGGCTGAGCGAACGCGAAGCAGAACGCATGCTGGTGCGCGTGGAGCGGGAGCGACAGACCTTCATCCGCCGTCACTACGACCGCGAGGTGGGCGACCCCACCCACTACGACATCATGGTCAACACGGAGGGCCTCCCGCCGGACCAGGCAGCGGACGTGCTCGTGGCCGCCTACAGATCCAAATTCGGCCGCCTGCCCGAGGGCACCGGCTGAGCCGCTTCTATTCGCGCCCTGACCTGGGGGCCACGGCGAAGCGCCCGGCCCGGAGCTCTTCGATCAGCTCCTGCTCGTTTTCGATTTCGCGTTCGAAGTCGGTCACCCACTTCCCCACTTCATCCATCCGGTGAGCGTCGCTGCCGGCGGTGCCGGGCAGACCCAACCGGGCAGCCACCCGAGCAGCCATCTCGTTCTCCTCATCGGAGACCTTGCCGTTCCTGATCTCGACGGCATCGACGAAGTCGAACACCTTTCGAGTGCAGCCCTGCTCCACGGTCATCTGGAGCTGACCGATTCCGAACGTCTTGAAGCCTCGAAAGGGATGGGCCGCGATCATGAATCCCCCGGCCGCCGTCACTCGATCGCGGAGCTCCTCGATGATCAGCAGCTCCTTGATGTCCTCTTCGTATCCGAAGACCAGGATATCCCCCTGGTTGGTGGTGAATTCGTTTCCCCGGAAGATCTTGACCGGCGTTCCCTGCGCCAGTTCTGCGATCTCGTCGGGCTTCCACAGCACCTGATGCTCCGTGAGACAGATCCCATCCAGCCCCAGGCGCGAAGCTTCTCGAACCAGCTCCAGGGGGTCGACGCTGCTGCACGGGGAGCGGGGTGAAGTATGTGTGTGGAGGTCGATACGCATGGCCGCGTCCCCTTGTGGCCCTCTGAATCAGGCGGACCTGATCTCGGGATGGTTCTCCGCCCAGGTCTCGACGAATTGCTCCTGGTTCAGGGCGGGATCCTGCTGGAGCGCCTCCAGCATCTCCTTGGACAGCCGAGCCTGGTCGAAGCATCGCCCGCACTCGATGATGATCTCGGCGAAATGCTCGCAGCCGTTGCGCCCGATCTCCCGCATGACCCGGCGGTCCCAGCCCTCTTCCCTCAAGGAGATGCCGACGGCACTCTGGAGAACGGGAACGGCCGCCGGGCAGACGGGGTTGGTGTATCGCTTCATCAGACCCTCGATCGCCAGGATCTCCCCGTCGGCGATGCGGACCTCCATGCTGATTTCCATGTTGTAGATGTGGTCCTGCTGGACGCCGTTGAAGCGAATCGTGTCCTCATCCAGAAATTCCGCCTCGACCAGCTGACTTCGATTGAAGGTGATCATTCCCGTTCTCCCTTCAGAGGTCGATTCCCTGCATGATCGGGCTGTCGTCCTGGAAGGCGATGCAGCTTCGGATCAACCTGGGGTTGGATTTCAGCATCGCTCTGGTCGCGGCGATCAGGACTTCACCCTCGAGCTTCTCGCCCGCCTGGATCCCGGGACGCGTGAAGTGGAGGATGACGGCGTTCGAAGCCTCCAGTACGGCATGGACCAGCACGGGGCACCCTTCGGGGCCGCCGAGCAGGCCGGCCACGATCTTGCGAAGCCCTGGGCCGACCCTCACCCCCTCCACCTTCTTGATCAGCTCGGGGGCCGATGACCACGCCTTCAGGGGAAGCCTCTCCAGTCTGGCCTTCGCCTCCACGATCTCGAGGTCCGGGGGTCGCACTCTCAGTTCGACTTCCGCCTTCAGGAGGTCGTCCGTGAGCCGCCATGAGACGCCGAGATCTCCGTCGGAGAGGGGCTCCACCTCGACCACTTTGTTTCTCAGAAAGCGTATCGTCATTCCCGATTCTCCCCGGGTCGGAGGCATCGACTCCCTAGCTGGCCTCACCACCCGCTCTTCGGTCCTGCTGGATCTGCTTCAGCTTGCTCCAGAGCTCCTCCACCTGCCTGCGGGTGTCTTCGAGGGATCCCGAGTTGTCGATCAGGAGGTCGCAGTAGCCCTTCTTTTCCTCGACGGAGAGCTGCGATCTGATCATGTTCATGGCCATCTCTTCGGTCATGTCGTCGCGCTCGATCAGCCGCCTCTTCTGCTCTTCTTCCGGGGTGTAGACCATCAAGAGGTTGTGGAAGAGCGGGTGCATGTTGGTCTCGATCAGGAGCGGCACCACCACCTGGATGATGGCGTTCGGGTCCTGGCTCACGATATTGCTGGACGCAGCTTCAAGAACTCCTCTCCGATTCTCGGATGGATGAAGCTCTCCAGCTTCTTCTTCTTCTCCAGATCGCGAAATACGACTTCGCGCAGCTTCTCACGGTCCAGGGTCCTGTCTTCGAGCAGGACCTGCTCACCAAAGAACGAGACGATATCCCGCCAGGCCGGCTTGTCGGGCTCCACCACCACGCGGCTCAAGACGTCGAAATCGATCGCGGGCGCTCCCAGCTCCTCCAGCATCTCGGCAACGGTGGTCTTGCCGGTGGCGATGCTGCCCGTCACGCCGAGGAGGAGGGCATCTCCGGTACCCCTGAGGGCGGCGACCCGGTCCTCCGCTCCATATGCCGCTGGAAAAGCGCGAGTCACGTCCGTCTCGGCACCCGCGTAGCTGATCGGGTAGCGGATTCCCCTCTTGTACAGGGCCTCCAGGCCTCTCAGGAGCTTGTCCATCACTTCGGCGGGAAGGGCGATGACCAGCTCATCATCCTGGGCATGGCCATAGCGGCGTTCGCCGTAGCAGGGAATGGTCAGAGAAGGCTTTCCGGTGAGGTAGCACCTGGCGATTGCGTCGGAGCAGGAGCTCTCTCCGACACAGTGGAACTGCATCACCTCGTACTCTTCGAACTGGAGCGCGTTGATCAGCAGCATCATCTGTGCGGGATTGGCGTAGATCAGGACGATGTCGGGATCGAAGGGGTTGTAGACGAGGGGGGCCATCGCCACTGCCTGGTACTTGCCGACGGGAAGGCGGGGAATGGAGTTCTCGTACTTCTTTCCATCCGCCCGGCTCTTGGTCCATACGATGCTCCGGAATGTGCCGTCCTTCATGTACTCGGGAATGTCGGTGAGCCCGATGATGGAAGGACACATGGCCGACATGAAATCGTCGAGATCGGCTCCAACCGTCCAGTCGAAATTCCGGACCAGGTTGATCATCTGACAGAGCGTGGACTTGTGCTCCATGCGGCGAACGAAGGGGATCTCGGAGAGCGCGTCCCTGTCTTCGAGGAGCTTGAAGGCTACGGGGAAGGACTTGAGCCTCGTCAGGAGCTCCATCCTTCGAACCGGCTTCTCCCAATCTCGGGTCGTGTTCATCTTCTCGTCCTCGGGTCAGGAAGGCTGCATGGGTCAGCGTTTCCGGTCGGTCGCGCGGCGCACCGGAGCCTGCTGATTATGACAAATCCCCACGGGAGATCCGCCCGGGCGCCCCGATTGGCTCCACCGGACTCTGCCATGGGACGACTGCCCCGGACCGTTCTGTGGCATGATGAGAGCTCCGCGTACCACGAAGCGTCGTGCGTGTAGCAGGAGGAGTCGACGTGAGCCTCGAGGAAGAAATGAGGGCGATTCTCGGCAAGGCGCGCGGCTTCTGGGAGGCGCGAATACTGATGACCGCGGCGGAGCTGGATGTCTTCTCGCTGCTGCAGCATGCCCCGAAGACGGCGCAGCAGGTCTGCGAAGATCTCTCCTCCGATCGCAGGGGCACCGAGGCACTCCTGAACGCGCTGGTCGCCCTGGGCCTGCTGGTCAAGGAGGACGGTGCCTTCCGGACCAGGCCGGGCTTCGAAAATGCTCTCTCGCGGTCGGCGCCAGAGACCGTGCTGCCGATGATTCTGCACATGGCACAGCTATGGAGCAGCTGGGGGAAGCTGACGGAGATCGTCCTCGGGGGGAAGGAGGCTCAGCCCGCGGAGGCGCTCGAGAGAGACTTGGAGGGAGTCAGGGCCTTCATCGGCGCGATGCACACGATCGGTCGCGGCATGGCCCAGGGGCGGGGCACTCTTCGCCATCAATATGCTGGTCAATACCCCGGGCGGCAGCACCTATTCGTTCGATGAAATCGGCGAGGATCTCGAAGCTGCCGGCTTCACGGATCCGAAGCTCCTTCATCACGGTGAGATGGACAGCCTCGTCATCGCTCGAAGACCGGGGTGAACCGTCGCGGAGAGAGGCGTTCGGCCTGATCCAGGAGGTCGACGCCGGGGCTCTGGATGCCCAATCGGGGAATGACGTATGATCCCCGTAGCAAGGAGGCTCTGATGAACGTCAACATCGGTGAGTTCATGACCAGGCGGGCTCTGCTTTCCCCGGAGAGGGAGGGGCTGGTTTGCGAGGACATTCGGCGGACTTTCAGGGAGCTCAACGAGCGCGCCAACAGGTTCGCCAATGCCATGCTGCGTCTCGGAGTGGGCCATGGCGATCGGGTCGCCTTGCTGGCCCTGAACGAGCCGGAGTATTACGACATGCTGTTCGGCCTGGGGAAGATCGGCGCCATCCTGGTGCCGGTCAACTACCGACTGGCTGGACCCGAGGTCGAATTCATCCTCTCGGACAGCGAAGCAAGAGTCTGCGTCTTCGGAGCCGAGTACACGGACACGGTGGATTCCATCCGTGGCCAGATACCGGCCAAAGAGCTCGTGGCGATCTCCGATGACGCGCCGGAGTGGGCCACCCCCTACGAGACCCTGATCGGTGGTTCGCCCGACCAGGAGCCGGAGATCCGAGGGGGCGATGATGACACTCTGACGATTCTGTACACCTCGGGCACGACCGGAAGACCGAAGGGCGCGGAGCTCACCCATTCGTACTACTTCTGGAGCTCGGTCAACCTGATGGCGACCCTCGGGGTGCAGATCGGGGAGACACCCCTGATCGCGCTCCCGCTGTTTCACATCGGTGGTCTGGCCGGGCCCCCCTGGTTCGTCTATCAGGGCGCGAAGACGGTCCTGCTCCGGAGCCTCGATCCCAAGCGTTTCCTGGAGCTGCTGGGCGAAGAGAAGGTCAGCGGGTTCGGCTCGGTACCCGCCCTCCTGGATTTCCTCAAGCTGGTGCCCGACTTCGAGAAGTACGACTGGAGCTCGGTCAAGGTCATCCTGGTCTATGCGGCGCCGGTACCGGTCAGCCTGATCGAGGAATACGCAGCGGCGGGCATCGAGGTGCGCCAGCTCTACGGTCTGACCGAGAACAACACCGGCAGCGTTCTCGGCGCCGAAGACGCGATCGCAAAGGCAGGCTCTTGCGGCAAGCCGTTCTTCCACACGCGTGTGCGAGTCGTCGATGAGGCGGGGAACGACGTCGCGCCAGGAGAGAAGGGCGAGGTCTTGCTGCGCGCGCCAAATACCATGAAAGGCTACTGGAACCGGCCCGAGGACACGGCGGAGGCGTTGCAGGATGGATGGCTCCATACCGGAGACATCGGAGAGATGGACGAAGACGGATATCTCTACATCATGGACCGGAAGAAGGACATGATCATCTCCGGCGGAGAGAACATCTACCCGGCAGAGATCGAGGACTCTCTTCTCCGCCATCCGAAGGTCGCCGATGTGGGAGTCATCGGCTACCCGGACGAGAAATGGGGGGAGTCGGTCAAGGCGATCCTGGTAGTGAAACAGGGCGAGGAGCTGACGGAGAAGGAGCTGATCGATTGGTGCCAGGGGAAGATCGGGAGGTTCAAGATCCCCAAGCAGGTGGTCTTTACCGATTCCATTCCCAGAACGCCGACGGGAAAGATCCTGAAGCGCCAATTGAGGGAGCAATTCAACTAGTCCTTTCCTTCGCATCCTTGGTGATACCACTCCCTCGTGGAGGGCAAGGTGGAAAAGCTCAACGTAGGGATGATCGGCTGCGGGCTCATCTCGACCCTTCACGCCGCCGGCTATCGAGACAATCCGCGGGTGCGTCTTCACGCGATTTGCGATCTGGACGAGCGGGTCGTCGCGGCCCGAAAAGAAGAGTGGAAGGTCGAGAAGACGTTCACCGATTACCGTGAAATGCTGGCGGATCCGGCCATCGACGCGGTGGAAGTCATCACCCCGCACAAGCTTCACGAACAGATCACGGTGGACGCGCTCGACGCGAAGAAGCACGTCGCGCTGCAGAAGCCGATGACGACCAGCCTGGCGAGCGCCGACAGAATGGTTGCTCGCGCGAAGCAGTCCGGTGTGGTGTTCAAGGTGACCGACAACTACGTCTGCTACCCGCCGATCGTCCTCGCCAGGAAACTGATCGAGAGCGGAGAGATCGGCGACCCTCTGTTGCTGCGGATGAAGATGATCAACAGCCCGCACGGCGGCTGGGACATGCCCGTCGCTTCCTACGATTGGCGATTCGATGAGTTTTCCGAGGGGCGGTTTTCCGAGACATTCGATCATGGCCATCACGAGTGGGCCACTGCCCGGTATTTGATGGGTGACGTGGAGAGGGTCGGAGCCTGGATCGATTCGATCGACGGAGTTCTCGATAGTCCCGTTACGCTGATGTGGAAGCACAAGGGAGGAAAGAAATACGGGATCTGCGATTTCGTCTATGCCGAGAAGCTCCATATCCCTTCGAAGTACTACCCCAACGACGAGTGGTTCGAGCTCACCGGAGACAGTGGGATCATCTTCATCCATCGCTGTACCGGTGACATTCACGGTGGGCCCGCGGTGAGCCGGTTCGGCAATGACGGTTGGACCCACTACGACACGGTGAAATCGGACTGGGCCGAGGGGTTCCGGGGAGCACTCGAAAACTTCGTGGACGCGATCCGGGGAGATGCGAAGCCGCTCCTCTCGGGGGAGGAGGGAAGGGAGATCCTGAGGATGAGCTTCGCGATCTATCAGGCGGCAAGAAAGCGCCGAGATGTCTATCTGGAGGAGCTCGACCGCCCGTTTCCCGGCCTCTACGCGTGGCGGCAAAGGCGAAGGGAGAAGAAGGAGTCCTTCATCGAGAGCTTCCGGAAGCCGCTGCTGGGCCGAAATCTCTCGAAATACGCGCCGCAGGCAAGAGACCTTACCGAGCAGTTCGTCGGGCGCTTCGACGCAGAGGCGGCGGCGGATTGGGAGAGCGTGGTGGGGCTCAGACTCACGCCGGACGGCGGAGTCAAGGAGCAGACCTTCATTCTCCAGGTCTCCGCGGGTCAGGTCACCTTGAAGGAGGGGCCGATTCCCGAGGATGCGAAGCTGACCATCGCAATGCCGGCCGGGACCTGGGCAGCGATCGTGCTGGGGAAGAAGAGCCTCGAGAGCGCCCTCTTCGGCCGCCAGTTGAAGGTAGACGGAGAGGCCCGCGAGGGACTGAGACTACGCGGTGCCTTTCACATCTGAGGTCGCGTTCGGGCAACTTGGACGCGGACCTACCATCCGCTCCGCCACCTCGAGCTGATCGAGCAGGAGATGCCGCCCATGCAGTCGGCCTCGACCATCGCGGTCTATCTGGCGCTGATCGCCGGGATCTCGCTGCTCGGGGGCGTGGCGCCGCTGGTCCGGACCTGGTCCCGCGAGAACCTGACGCTGCTGGTTTCGACCGGGGCCGGCGTGCTGCTCGGTGCCGCCTTCGTCCACATGGTGCCCCTCACGGCCGAGGGCCTGGGGCGCGCCGCAGGCTTGCCGATCCTCGCCGGCTTTCTCGCCATCTTCGTTCTGGAGCAGTTCTTCCTGGTCGATCCGTGCGAGGAGGTAGGCTGTGAGATCCACAGCTTCGGCTTTGCTGCCTTTCTGGGGATCACGTTTCACAGCTTGATCGACGGGGTCGCGGTCGGGTCGAGTCTGATCGTTCCGGAGCTGGCGCCGCCCGTCCTCCTCGCGATCGTCCTGCACAAGATTCCCGCGGCGTTTTCTCTCTGTTCGATCCTGTTGCTGGCGGGCTACAGCCGGGGCAGGGCACTGCTTCACATCTGCGGGTTTTCGACGGCGACGCCGATCGGCGCGATTCTCTCCTACCTCTTTCTGAGCGGACTGGGCGAAGAGGTGATCGCCATCGCGATCGGCGTATCGGCCGGATCGTTCCTCGCCATTGCCACCTCCGACCTCCTGCCGCAGATCCACCGGGAGGGCGTGCGGCGTGGCAGGTCCCTGGCCTTCCTGCTGGTTGGCATCGCCGTGGTCGTCGGCCCCGGTTTCGTGCGTCGGACAGTGAGTCCGTCAGCCCATCTTCGAGAGGGCCTGATCCAGATCCGCCATGATGTCCGCAGGGTCCTCGATCCCCAGGGCGAGGCGAATCAGTTGATCGGTGATGCCCAGGGCGTAGCGTTCTTTCCGCGTGTTGCGATAGTAGGTGACCGTTGCGGGGTGTGTGATCAGCGATTCGACGCCCCCCAGTGTGGGACCGATGTGGAGTGACCGCAGGGAGTCGAGGAACTTGTTGACCTGCTTGAGATTTCCGTCCACCCAGAAGGAGACCACGCCTCCGTATCCTTTCATCTGCGCCTTGGCGATCTCGTGGTGGGGATGGCTGGGGAGGCCCGGATAGAAGACCTTCCTGATCCTGGGATGATTCTCGAGGAACTCCGCGACCGTCTGCGCCGAGCGGTTCTGGTAGTCGACGCGGAGCGCAAAGGTCTTGGCTCCGCGCATGAGCAGGTAGCAGGAATGCGGATCCAGCACCGATCCGGTCACGCGCTGGTACTCGCGCACCTGATCGACCAGCTCGGTGCTGCCCAGAACGGCGCCGCCGAGGATGTCGTTGTGGCCACTCAGGTACTTGGTGGTGCTGTGGATCACCAGATCCATCCCCCACTCCAGGGGCCGCTGGTTGAAGGGCGTGGCAAAGGTCGAATCGATGATCATCAACCCCTTGAATCGCTTGCGGATCTCCTGCATCGCCTCCAGGTCGATGACGTTCAGGTAGGGGTTGGTGGGTGATTCGGAGAAGATCGATCTTGGTGTTCCTGCGAAGCGCCTTCTTCATCTGACCGTAGTCGCCCATCTTGACCACGGTGCTGTCGACGCCGAAGCGCGGCAGATGGGCACTACAGAACTTGAGCGTCTGACCGTAGGCATCGTCCGTGATGACGATGTGATCTCCCTTCTTCAGAATCGCCAACATGGTCGAGGTGACAGCACTCATGCCGCAGTCGAGCAGTAGACAGTCCTCGGCCCCCTCGAGCTCGGCGAGCTTCTTCTCAGCGGCTCGCTGGGTCGGGTTGCCGTAGCGACCGTACTCGTAGCGGGCCAGCTTCTTGGAGGTGTATCGCTTGATCTCGTCGCTGCTCTTGAACACGAAGGTCGAGGTCTGGACGATGGGCGTGGTGATGGCATCGGCGTACTTGAAATGATCCTCGCCGCCATGCACCGCGGTAGTGAAGATGCTCGATTCAGTCCCCCGACGCTTCTGCTTCTCTTTCATGGTCGCGAGCCCTTTCTGGTGGTTTCTTCGCCGGTACGCCGCGAGTGGAATTGCGCATCGCGTTGGCCTGGGGTGAGTCGGATCCGCGATGGACCAGGATCGACGACACCCGATCGCGGCCGGAAGAATGGCAATAAGCAGGGGAGGAGGCAAGCCGAGCAGGGGTTGGTCCCGTGCGGGAGAATTCGCGAGAATTGGCCTGGAACGGGCAGTGGAGGAGACGTCAAATGAGCTCGCTCGGGCTGCTTTTCACGCCGATCACGATCGGCACCATGGAAGTGAAAAACCGCGTCGCGATGGCGCCGATGGCGACCGATTACGCCGAGAGCGACGGAAGGATCTCTCAGCGACTGATCGACTATCTCGAGGCGCGAGCTGCCGGGCGGTGTCGGGCTCATCACGTCCGAGATGACGACGATCGACGAGTTCTCACCCTACGTTCCGAGAACCGTGGCGCTATGGGATGACAAGTTCATCCCCGGCTTCAAGAAGCTCTCGGATGCGGTGCACGCGCACGGCGCCAAGATCATCCCTCAGATCGCTCACCCCGGTCCTGAGTCGCTCTCCCCGTTCTTCCACCAGAAGCAGCCGGTAGGGCCGTCGCCCGTCATGTGCTTCGTGACGAAGCACGTCAGCCGCGAGCTCGACCGCGACGAGATCGAGACGATCATCGAGCAGTTCGGCGAGGCCGCGCGGCGCGCGAGGGAAGGGGGCTGCGACGGCATGGAGCTCCACGCCGCGCACTCCTACATGCTGGTGGGCTCCTTCCTGTCACCGCTTCGCAACAAGCGAACGGACGAGTACGGTGGCGACCTGGACGGGAGACTCCGCATGCCCCTTCGGGTGATCGAGCGGATCCGTGAGAAGGCGGGGGCCGACTTCCCGATCATCCTGCGCATGTCCGGCGACTACATCATCGAAGGTGGGATGGGCATCGAGGATGGGCAGTACATCGCCCCGATTCTGCAGGAAGCGGGAATCGCCGCCTTTCACGTCTCGGCAGGCATGTATCCCGACTACTCCAGCCGCATCATGCCGCCGACCGGGACGCCGCTCTGCCCCAACGCCGGGCTGGCGCGGGCGATCAAGGAGGTGGTCGACGTGCCGGTGATGGTCGTCGGACGGATCAACGATCCGCGGGTGGCCGAAGAGGTGCTCGGGCGCGGCGACGCCGACATGGTGGTGATGGGCCGGGCGCTGCTCGCCGATCCGGCATTCGTGAACAAGGCGCGGGAGGGTCGGTTCGAGGACATCGCCCCCTGCACCGGCGTGTGGCATCGGCTGCGTGGCCGGGCGGCTCGAGGGCCGCGACATGACCTGTGTGATCAATCCCTGGAGCGGGAGGGAAGGGGAAACCGAGCTGGTCCCCGCTGCGAAGCTCCAGGAAGGTGATGGTGATCGGCGCCGGGCCGGCCGGGATGGAGGCGGCGCGGGTCGCCGCGCAGCGCGGCCATCGGGTCACCCTGTTCGAGAAGGGCCCCAAGACCGGTGGGCTCTTCAATCTGGCCGCGGTACCCCCTCACAAGCAGGAGCTCACCCGGGTCACCAAGTACCTGACCACGCAGCTGGCCAAGGCGGGGGTCGAGGTCCGCCTGAACACCGAGGTGACCGAGTCGGTCGTCGCCGAGGAGAGGCCGGATGTCGCGATCATTGCGACCGGTGGCGAACCGCTGGTGCCGGAGATTCCCGGAATCGATGGCCAACGGGTCACGACCTATCAGGAGGTGTTGGCGGGAAGGGTCCCGATCATGCCCGGCAGGGTATTGATCATCGGCGGCGGCATGGCCGGGTGTGAAACGGCCGAGTTCATGTTCCAGCAGGGCGACTATCCCCTGGTCGGCCACACCTCGGTGACCATCATCGAGATGCGGGACGCGATCGCCACCGACATGTCGCCGGAAGGCCGCATGGTGCTGATGGATCGAATCCGCCGCAAGGGAATCGAGATCATGGTGCGCACCAAGGTCGTGGAGTTCCTCGAGGACGGCATCGTCGTGGAACGAGATGGCCGAGAAGGAGACGATCCGCGGCGTCGAGCGCATCGTGCTCTGCATGGGAATCAGACCGGTGGACGAACTCGCCGCCAGAATCGGCGCAAGGTCGGCGAGGTGCACGTGATCGGCGACGCCAAGCAGGCGCGCAGACTCTGCGAGGCAATCAGCGAAGGAAGAGAGACGGCGATGGCGATCTAGCCTCGCCGTGCTCCTCGCCGCCTCTCACATCTTCGCGATCACCGTATCCGCAAAGCGCTTGACGGCGTCGGTCTTGAACTCCAGCGCGGAGTCGAAGCCCTGGCCGTAGAAGAACCAGGGCATGACACAGGCCTCGGTCACCCCGAGGTCCTCGAGCCGCCGATGTCCCTCCAGGTCGTGGGTGTCGATGGCCACCGAGATGATCTCGAAGGGCTTGTCCTGCGTCCCGTATTCCGCGCGGTACTGCTGGATCTTCTCGGCATAGTCGCCAACGGCCTGCGCCGTCGTGTTCGGTGAGACGTAACCATCGCCGATCCGCGCCGCGCGCTTCAGCACGGCATCGGCAGTTCCACCGATGTAGATCGGTACGGGCTCCGATGGCACCGGGCTGATCTGCAGGGCGGGGAAGTCGTAATACTTTCCGTGGTGTTCGAACATCTCTCCGGTGAGTGCCTTGCGGATGATCTCGATCATCTCCGAGCAGCGGGGCCCTCGGTTGGACCACTCCTCGCCACACACCTCGAAATCCTCGGGCCAGGGGCTGAGTCCCACCCCCAGGCCTACGCGGTTTTCGGCGATGACGGCAGCGGTGCTCACGCGTCTTCGCCACCAGCAGGGGATTGCGTACGGGGAGCTTCAGCACGTTGGTCCAGAGGCGAATGCGCTCGGTTCGCATTGCCATGGCGGGGATCAGCGCCCAGGGATCCATGAAGGGCGTCTCGCCGACCCAGTAGCGCGCGCCGTCGTCGGAGTAGGGGTAGTCGACCGAGGTCTTCTCGAAGAAGAAGAGCCCATCGCAGACATTGACCGAATCCCAGCCGTTCTCTTCAGCGCACTCGGCCAGCGGGATGTACTGGTCGGGGGGCAGGAACATCAGGCCCAGGGAGAACTTCATGGGACCTCTCCTTCCACAGCGGGACTTCTCGAGACTCCCGCCTCATCGAGAGCGGTGTCAAGCGAGGATAGCCGAGGTATGCTCCGAGCGTGAACCGGATCGACACCGACTTCGAGAGCGCCGGGACTCGCTGCGCCGCATGGCTGTTCCTGCCCGAAGCCGGAGCGGGAGCTGGCGCGCCCGCCGGTCGTGGTCATGGCGCACGGCTTCGGAGGCGCAGCGCGAGATGCGCCTTCCGGACTTTGCAGAGCGCTTCGCCTCGCGCGGGCTTGCGGCGCTGGTCTTCGACTATCGCTGCTTCGGCGACAGCGACGGTGAGCCGCGGAACCTGATCGATCCGCGCCGGCACCTGGAGGACTGGCACGCGGCGATCGAGCACGCGAAGGCCTTGCCTGAGGTCGACGCCAGTCGGCTCGCCCTCTGGGGCACCTCCTTCAGCGGGGGCCATGTCCTGGCACTCGGGTCGAAGCTCTCCGGCATCTCCGCCATCGTCTCCCAGGTCCCCTTCGTCGGCCTCGATTCACGAGGTGCGTCGATGCCACTGGGCAAGATGGCTCGAGCCCTCTTCTCAGGGCTCCGGGACCTGGCGCGGGCCGCGCGCGGCGCCTCTCCCTACTACGTTCCCATCGCCGGTCCGCCCGAGGTGTTCGCCTTTCTGAACACGCCGGACGTCATGGATGCCTTCCAGGATCTGGTGCCGCCCGGCAGCACCTGGCAGAACCGGGCCCCGGCCCGTGTGCTGTTTCAGATGTCTCGCTATCGGCCTCTGCGCGACGCCGCGAAGATCGAGGCGCCGGTCCTGATGGTGGCGGCCGAGGACGACAGCTTGATCCCGGTCGCCAGTGTCGAGGCGGCTTCGAAGCAGATCCCCGATTGCGAGCTCGTCATCCTGCCCGGGACGGGCCACTTCGAGCCCTACACGCGGCGAGGTCTTCGAGCGCGTGGCCGAGCGCGAGGCCGAATTTCTCTGCAAGCATCTGCTGGCTTGATCCGGTAGCGACGCGGAGCGCCCCCGGGCGCCGTCTTTCGTCAGCGACTGATCCGACAGTCGAGGATTCCGTCGTCCATCACGGAGCCCACCAGGAGCCGATCTCCCTGGACCGCGGCGACACTCGACCCGGACAAGTCCTCACCGAGGCTCAGCAAGACCTCTTCCACCAGGGGGGCGTCGGAGCCGGGGGCGGCGACCCGGATGACCTGTGAGGGCGCGATCCGACTCGCGTCGCCGGTGTGCTGCACGAAGGTCAGGAGCTTGGGGTGCGCGCCGATCCAGAGGTCGCCCTTCCGATCGACTTCGATGTTGTCGACACCGCTTCCAATCTCGATCTCTCCGCGCTGCTCGAGGGCCGCCGACTCCGGCTCGATCCGAAAGACGAAGACCGAGCCGCCGGTAGTCGAGGCGACGTAGAGAGTCTCGCCATCCCCGCTCACGTTGATGCCGTTCGGATAGCGGAGGCCCGATGCCACTTCGACGAAGCGCTCCCCGTCGTAGTAGACGACGGTCGAGATCGAGCGCTGAAGGTAGTCCTCGAGCTGCCGGGCGAATCCGGGGGGGTTCGCGTGGTCGTTCGTCACGTAGAGCCGGTCCCGCCCGACGGCCACCAGGTCGTTCGGGCTCACCAGCAGCGGATCGGAGAGAGTCCCGCGATGTGAGAGCCCATCGCCGACGAGGTCGAAGACCTCGATGGTGTGCCGACCACCCGCGTGGTTGACCACGTAGAGGACGTCCCGACCGTCGTCGCCGAGGTACAGGCTGAGTCCATGCGGGTGGAAGTCCTCATCGGCGGACGGGGTCAGGTTCCGCAGCTGCGGCGAGTCGGCCTTCAGGTCGTAGGCGTAGATCCCGCCGCGGCCGTTCCCGCCCGCAAGGACCGAGCGGCGGTCGGCCGCGGTGATGTAGGCGACTCCGGTTCGGGGGTGGATGGTGATGTCCTCGGCCCCGGGGATGCCCGGAACCACGGTGCAGCTTCCAGCGAAGTGCGGCTCGAGCGTCTTGAACTGGCCCGCCGAATGCATGAGTCTGGAGGATGAAGCCGGCGGCCAGCAGCACCACGGCGCCAGCCACGTAGATCGCGATTCTGACGGGCTTGGAGAGTCCTCGCATCGGTTCCTCCTGGTCTATTCGATTCTGACGTCCTGTTTCTCGAGCCTCTTCTGAACTCTGGAAAGATTCACCTCCCGGCACGTCACACCGTCCTCCAGGGAGATGGCAGCGGCGATACCCGCACCCTGTCCGGTGACGGCACAACACATCATCTGCCGAGTGGCGGCATGAGATACCCTGTCTCCGGCCACACAGCGACCGGCAACGAGAAGGTTCTCCACCTTCTTCGGGAGTGTGATGCGGTAGGGAACCTGGAAGTATCTTCCCGTGGAGGGCATGATGGCGATGCCGCTTCCGTCCAGAAACTCCGGGAAGATCCCGATCGAGTCCTCGAAGTGGGCCTGGTTGAGTACGTCGTTTTCGGTCAGGTCGTATTCGCCGATGATCTTCCTCGATTCCCGGGTGCCGAGGGATGCTCCCATGGTGCGAAGCCGGGCCTTCTCGAAACCGGGCTGGTATTTCTTCAGAGCCTCCACGGCCCACATCACCCTCTGCCGGCCTTCGATCTCCGCCCTGGTGAGATCCCATACGTCGGTCGCGTCGAAGCCTTCCATGTGGATCGCGTTGAGGCTCGGAAGCTCACCGGCATCCGTGAAGCTGCCCCAGTAGCTCTCCAGCCGGATATCCTTGGGAATCTCGCCGGCTTCCTTGGCCTTGTCGAACGGCTCGACCAGATAGGTGCTGAACTCGGCCTCTTCCTTCTTGCCGGATTGGTCGCCCCAGTCGGCGATCGAGCTGGGGTGCGCGAGGGTGTAGTCGAGAAACCTCTGGATATCGACTCCGCTGCAGCCGAAGTTGACGCTGACCCCCTCCAGCTGGTTCTTCGGGCCCTTTCGGCACGGGGCGCCCGCGCGGTAGGCGAGATCCGCGTCACCGGTGGCATCGATGACCCGCTTGGCGAGGATCGCTTGCCTCCCCGCCTTGCTCTCGATGATGACGCCCTTGACGGTGCTGCCCTCCATGATCACATCCACGGTGTGGCAGTGGAGCAGGGGGACGATGCCGGCCTCCTGAACCATCTGGTCCGCGATGTACTTGAACTTCTCGGTGTCGAGCACCTGGTAGAGAAAGATGGGCAGGCTCGCCTCCATCTGCTTCGCCCGCTGCTCGAACTCCACGCCGATCCCACCCGCGTCTACGACCTTCTCATTGGTGCGGTACCAGGCGAGGGTCCCCACCATGGCCTGCGTGATCACGCCTCCGAAGCAGCCGTGGCGCTCCAGGAGCATGGTCTCGGCGCCCTCTCTCGCCGCCGAAAGAGCAGCCGAGAGCCCGCCGGGGCCGCTCCCCACCACCAGGACGTCGGTCTCCGCCATGACGGGAATCTCTCTCGCCGGCTCTTGAATCCGCTTCATCACGGGTCTCCTCTACAGCTTCTTCCGGCTGATGCTATCAGAAGGCACTGCAGCTGACCCGCACGAAGGGCAGGCTAGGACTTGATGATGGTCTTCCAGCGTCCCCCGCGAAAGCGCAGCGTCAGCATCGTCGCCTTGACGATGTAGTCCCCGATCAGGGCGTAGAAGATCCACTCTACCGAGAAGTCCAGCTTGGCGAAGATCCCCGCCAGAACGCAGCGGACGAGGACCAGGCCCGAGAGCACGGTGAGAAGCGGAAACCGCGTGTCTCCAGCGCCGCGCAGCGAGCCGGTCAAGGCGAACTCGATGGCCATGAGCGGTTGCAGGCCCCCGAGCACGTAGATGAAGACGACCGTCAGCCGCACCACCTCGGGATCGTCGATCATCCAGCGAGCGATCGGCCAGGCGCCGGCGACGATCGCGAAGCCGAACACCACCATCGAGATGAGGGAGAGCCGCGCGGCGCGCCAGCCGGCCTGCGGTCGCGCCGTCCGGATCCCCCGCGCCGAGGTGCTGCCCCACCAGAGTCGAGGCCGCGATCGAGAATCCCCATCCGATCAGGAACGAGAAGGAGAGGATGCTGACGCCGATCCCGTAGGCCGCGTAGGGGGCGGTGCCGTAGAGGGAGACGATCCAGAGAAAGAGGACGAACCCACCCTGCCACACCACCTGCTCGAGACCCGCCGGGTAGCCGATGTTCACCAGCCGAAGCACGCGCTCGCGCTCCAGACAGCGGGGCGGGCCGATTCCCAGGATCAGATAGCCCCGGAGCCAGAGGTAGATGATGGCGACCGAGCCGATCGCGAAGGCGGCGCCGCCGGCGATGGCAGCGCCCGCCACCCCGAGGACCGGGAATCCCAGTCGGCCGTAGACCAGCGCGTAGAGCAGGATGATGTTGGCGAGGTTGGTGAGGGCGCCGATCCAGAGCGGAGTACGCGCATCTCCCGCAGCGCGCAGCGATACGCTGAGCACGAACTGGAGAGCGAACGCCGCGTTGAACAGGCTGATCCAGCGAATGTAGGTCGCGGCGAGCAGCAGCGTTTCCTCTTCCAGGCGGAAGAAACGAGCCAGCGGATCGGCAAACAGCACCGCGGGAAGGGTGATCAGCAGAGAGATGCTGAGGCAGACCCACAGCGACGCGCGGTTGACCCGTTCCGCCTCTTCGCGATCGCCCGCTCCCCACGCCCGGGCCACCAGGGCCGTGGTGCCCGCCGTGACGGCCATCAGCAGCGCCTGGAGGATGAAGAAGACCCGATTTCCGGTGGTCACCGCCGCGACCGCTCCCGCCCCGAGGGAACCGACCATCTTGATTCCCGACCAGGCCGACCAGCGAGTGGAAGAGGTTGTTCAGGATGGCCGGCCAGGCGAGCTCCCAGATTCCGAGCCTGGGCGTGGCCATCGGCCCCGGGCCCGAGGTGATGGCCCGGGTAGCCTCGCCCGTATAGGCGGGGGCCGTGTCGACCTTGGGTGTCTTTTCCGTCATTTCTAGCCGGCCCTAGGATACAGATCGCCGGCAGGATGGGGCTACGAGGCGCAGGCCGGAGAGTCTACCTGCAATCGGCCGAGCTCGGGAGGGCTCGCCGGGCGGATCGTCTCGGGTCGCTATTGCCCTTCGAACAGCTCCAGGAACCGAGCGTAGCCTTCCTCTTGCAGGTCGCTCCGTGGGATGAATCGGAGCGACGCGGAGTTGATGCAGTAGCGCAGGCCGGTCGGAGGCGGACCGTCCTTGAAGACGTGGCCGAGATGAGAATCCGCGCGCCTGCTACGGACTTCCGTCCTCACCGTGAACAGGCTTCGGTCCGTCCGCTCTGCGACATTCTCCGATACCAGCGGCCTGGTGAAGCTGGGCCATCCGGTGCCCGACTCGAACTTGTCCATCGAGCTGAACAGAGGTTCGCCGGAGACGATGTCGACGTAGATACCCGGTCGTTTGTTGTTCCAGTAGTCATTTCGGAAGGGCGGTTCCGTCCCATCTTCCTGGGTGACCTGGAATTGAAGCGGAGTCAATCGGCTCCGAAGATCGGCCTCGCTGCTCTTCTTCTGTTCTTCTTTCCCCCACACGGAGTCCAGAAATCTATCTCTTCCAGAACGGCTTCGGTAATACCGGTACCTGACCGGGTTCTTCTTGTAGTAGTCCTGGTGGTGTTCCTCTGCCCGGTAGAACCGGCTGGCAGGGACGATCGGCGTCACGATGGCCTTCTCGAAGAGGTGCTTCTCCTCCAGGTCTGCCTTCGACCGCTCTGCCAGGCGCTTCTCCTCGTCATCCAGGTAGAAGATGGCCGTCGTATAGGATCTTCCCCTGTCTGCGAACTGCCCAGCGGGATCGGTTGGGTCGATCTGCCTCCAGAAGACCTCCAGAAGCTCCTGGTAGGATATTTTCGCCGGGTCGTAGACGATCTCGACGGCCTCCAGGTGGCCCCCCTCGCCGTAGTCCTGATAGGTCGGGTCTTCGGTTCGGCCACCGGTATAGCCCGAAGTGACGGAAACGACGCCGTCGAGCTCCTCGAAGGGCTTCTCCATGCACCAGAAGCACCCCCCTGCGAACAGTGCCGTCCTCGTTTCCACTCGCTCTTCGGAAATGGCGGGCCCGCAGGCGATGGAAATCGCCAGGGCCAGCAAGACGCCGAGCTGAAGAAAATGCGCGCGCATGCGGTCACCCGGGGGAGTTTTCTCGAACCGTTTCACATCTAGAATATACTCCGTCTTCGGAGGTCGAGGAGCATTCCCCTCCAAGGGGGAGGGGGTGTGTGTCGTGGCAGCAGGAGAAGGATCCACCAGGTGCCTGGTTCATCGGCGGTCCGAACCGCCCTGCTCGTTGCCCTCGGAGCCGTCGCCACGGTGCTGGCCTACCCGCCTTCGGGATTCGGTCTGCTCGGCGCGGTCATGTTGGCGCCGATCGTCGCTGCCCTCGAAGGTGCCTCTCCGCGGCGCGCCTTCCTCGTGGTCTGGGTCTACACGGTTACGACGGCGCTGGTCCTGGTCCGATGGCTGGCGCACGCGCTGGCAGAGGAATACGGCGTGGCCACAGTACCCGCGTGGGTCTTCGTCTTTCTGGTGGTATGCGGCGGAGGTCTGATTCCCGCGGCGGCGGGTGCGTTCTACGCCGCGCTGCGCCCCCGCATCCTGGCCGTCGCGGCGCCGCTCGCGTTCGCCGCTCTCTGGATGCTCGGCGAGTGGCTGCGCGGCGAACTGCTGGGCCTCCCCTGGCTCCTCGCCGCCCACACGATGGTGCGCTTCCCGGTGGCCATCCAGGTCGCCGACCTGGGCGGCAGCTACGCGGTCGGCTTCGTCGTGGTGGCGGCGAACGCGGCGCTGGGAATCGCGGCCTGGCGCCGGAGCGCCCTACCCCTCGCGGGGCCCGCCCTGTTGGCTGTCTTCGCCGGCTCCTACGGCGCCTGGCGGACGGATGCGGGGCCAGCCGCCGGACCGGCGGCGCGGCTCGCCGTCGTGCAGGCCGCCGTTCCGCAGGACCAGCGCTTTCGCCCCGGGTCTGCTACGCCAACACCGCCCGCCACGCGGAGCTCACACGCGGCGCCGCCCAGCGGCAGAAGCTCGACCTGGTGGTCTGGTCGGAGACGGCCGTGGACATCGACCTCGACCAGACCCCTGCGCTGAGCGATCGATTGGGCCGGCTTGCAGACCAGGTCGGGGTTCCGTTCGTCACCGGTGCTCCGCGCTCGAAGGGCGGCCTGCGCACCAACTCGGTGGTGCTCTTCACCCCGCGGCACGGGATTGCCGAGAGCTATGCCAAGCAGCGGCTGGTTCCCTTCGCCGAGTACGATCCGAGCCTTGCCGCGCCCCTCGCGCGTCTGCTCGGGCCGGTGGTCGAGGGCGAGCCCTATGTCCCGGGCACGGAGCCCTTCGTCTTCCGCCACGGTCCGATTCCCTTCGCCGCTCCCGTATGCTTCGAGATCACCTACCCGTCGCTGATGCGGCGCTTCCGCGCGGCGGGCGCCGCACTCGTGCTCAACCTCTCCAACGACGCCTGGTTCGGCCGCAGCGGCTACGCGGAGATGCACTTCGCCCACGCCATTCTTCGAGCCGTAGAGCTGCGCAGCTGGGTGGTACGGGGAGCGAACACGGGGATCTCGGGCTTCGTCGATCCGGTCGGGAGGGTGGTGGCGGAGCTTCCGGTCTTCGAGGAGGGAGTGGTCTTCGCCGAGGTAAAGGCCGCCGGCGCCGCGCCATTCTACGCGCGCGCGGGTGATCTGCCGGTCCTCACCTTCCTCGTGGCCGTGATCGGCGTTTCGTGGCTTGCTGGAGGGGCGTCGAGGGGCGGCGGACCCCCGGCAGACTCGTGATCGGCGCGGGCTACTTGCTTCCTTTGGTGGCCCGCCGCCGGCGCGCCGTGCCCTTCTTGGTGGCCTTGCGCGTCTTCTTCGGCGCGGGTGCGTCAGCGCCCTCGCCGCGTTCCTCCCCACCGTCCTTCGCCGCTGAGGCGAAGTACGCCACGTAGCGCCCCTCGCCCTGCTCGGTCACGACAGCGTCCCCCAGACGGCGATGAATCCGCAGGGTCGCCACATTGGAGGGCTCGAAGGATCCCGTAAACCCCACCACTCCGCTGCGCTCGGCGTGGTACCGGAGGCGTTTCTGGAGATACAGTCCGAGTCCGAGGCGGCGAGAGCCCTCGTGGACGATCAGTGCGCTCTCGGCGAGGCCCGTCTTCTCGTTCATCATGTAGCGCCCGATCGCGACGATGCGCTGACTCTTGCCGGCCTTGTCGAACACGGCCAGGGCAAACTGCCTCCGGTAGTCGAGCGTGCAGAGCCGCAGCGCTTCATCGTGCGACAAGGATTTCTTCAGATAGCGGTAGCGCTGGTAGATCGTCTCCGTCGTGTGAGAATAGAAGAAGTCCATCAGGTGATCCGCATCCGCCGAACGGAGCGGCCGGACGAAGAGCGGCTTGCCCTTGAACTCGCGGAGCCTCCTCCATGTCGGACGGGTAGCGCTGCGCCTCGGTTGGAAGCTCCCAGGAGATCGGCACGAAGCGCCGGTCCACCGCGGTGTTTCGAAGCTCCGCGCGGAAATCGGGGTGGGCGGCCTCGATCAGGGCCATGGCGCGCTGCCGGATCGTCTTCCCGTGAAGGTAGGCGACCCCGTATTCGGTGACCACGTAGTGCACGTCGCCGCGGCTCGTTACCACGCCGGCGCCGGCGTCGAGCTCGGGCACGATGCGCGACACGGTTCCGTCCTTCGCAGTCGAAGGGAGGGCGATGATCGGCTTGCCTCCAGGACTCATGGCCGCACCGCGGATGAAATCCATCTGACCCCCGATGCCCGAATAGAAGCGGGTGCCGATGGAATCAGCCGACACCTGCCCGGTGATGTCGACCTGCAGTGCCGAGTTGATGCTCACCATCTTGTGGTTTCGGGCGATGTTCAGAGGCGAGTTCACGAATTCAGTGGGCCGAAAATCGAAGAACGGGTTGTCGTCCAGGTAGTCGTAGAGCTGCTTGGTTCCCATCGCGAAGCTGGCGACCGACTTGCCGGGGAGAAGACGCTTCTTCTCGTTGGTGATCACGCCCTTGTCGCAGAGGTCGATGACTCCGTCGCTGAACATCTCGGTGTGCAGACCGAGATCCTTGCGTTCGCCGAGCAGACTCAGGACTGCGTTTGGGATCTTTCCGATGCCGAGCTGGAGCGTGGAGTCATCCTCGACCAGCGCGGCCACGTGCCGCGCAATCGCCAAGGACGTCTCATCGGGCGCCACCGACTCGAGCTGGAGCAGCGGCTCGTCGTGCTCCACGATCCGGTCGAGCTTCGAGACGTGGACGAAGGTGTCGCCGTGAACCCGCGGCATCTGGCGATTGATCTGCGCGACGATCGTCTTCGCCGTCTCGATCCCGGACATCACGATGTCGGGACTGATCCCGAGACTGCAGTAGCCGAACTTGTCGGGGGGGCCGAGCATGACCAGCACCACGTCCAGGCGGAGCTGGTTCGAGAAGAAGAGATTGGGAATCTCGCTGAGGAAGATCGGAGTGTAGTCCGCCCGCCCTTCCTGGATCGCCTGGCGCACGTTGGAGCCGATGAAGAAGGCATTGTGGCGGAAGGATCCTTCGTAGACCGGGTCCACGTAGGGAGCGATTCCGAAGGTGAGGAGATGAAAGAGCTCCACGTCCGCTACCAGACGGAGCGCGCTTGACGAGGGCCCTCAGAAGCTCCTGGGGGGCAGCGCAGCCCGAGCCCACCAGGACGTTCTGACCCGACCGGATGACCTCGAGCGCCTGCTCTGCCGTGGCAAGACGGCTCTTGTAGAGGGGCTTCCAGTGTCTTCGCATGGCCGCGGCCAGCTATCCCGCCAGCTCCGGGTAGTGACCGTATTCGCGCGCGGCCTCGACCATTGCCAGGTAGTTCTCCGGCTTGCAGCCCGGATGGATCGAGTTCGAGGAGGAGATGATGTAGCCACCACCGGGCGCAGCCTGGGCGATCGTCTCCTTGACGCTCTGCCGCACCTCCTCGGGGCTCCCCTGGACCAGGAGAAAGCCGCAGTCGATGTTGCCGAGCAGGCAAGTCCTCTTCCCGAAATCTTGCTTCATCTGCCCGATGTCCATGCACTGAGGCTGAATCGGGTGGATGCCGTCGAAGCCCGCCTCGAGCAGCGCAGGCACCAGACGCAGGAGATTGCCGTCGGAGTGCTTGATGATCCTGCCACCCTTCGCGTGGACCCGATCGCAGATCTCCTTGTGGTAGGGACCGATGAACTCGTCGTAGTGCTTCGGACTCATCAGGGGTGCGGGGTTGTGCGCGAGATCTCCTTCACAGGCGATGAAGTCGGCGCCCTTCTCGAAAGCGCGATCGATCAGCAGGAAGCAGTAGTCGGTCACCAGCCGTGCCAGGTCATGGACCAGTCCGGGGTCGAGGACGTAGTCCATCAGAAGCTTCTCCATCGAGCCACGGAGGGTCCAGGAGAGCTTGAAGGTGGCGGGCATGTGGTACGCGATCGACTTCTCGGGAAAGGTGGAACGAAGCACGTCGAGCATCAGGAAATCGGCGTCGACCGGCGAGCGAAGGCTGAAACCCTCCAGATCCGACCGCTGCTGGATGGGGCCGTCGACGGGGTAGGGCTCACCAAACTCGCTCAGGTGGTAGACCACGCCGATCGCGTCTCGAATGTGCTGCTTGTCCACCCGTTCACGAGGAGCCAGGGAAACCGCGGTCACCCCGTCGAGATCGAGCTCGCGGACGAAGGCGATCAGTGCCCCGAGAACCTGCGCGCGCTCCTTGTCGCTCATGTCCATCATCAGCTTTGGCTCGGGGAGGTCCTGGGCCTCGACGAAGTACTTGGCGATGCCGATGATCGAGGACTCGTTGTACGCCATCTCCCAGATGGGAACGACATCGGGCTGCTTCAGCTCCAGTGCGGCCTCAATTCGCTCTTTTCCGTTCAAGATCGATCCCTCCCGGTTCGGTTCCTGTGCTTTGGCTCCAACGCCGGGGCAGGTTACGAGAGCCCCAGGAGCGCCATGGCGTTTTCGCCGAGTATCTTGGTCCGAAATCCCGGCGGAATGTCGACGCGATCCAGAGCCTCCAGGGTTTCCTTGAAGCCGAGGAGCGGGTAGTCGGTGGCAAACAATACTTTGTCCTCGACATCGAACTTGGAGTAGGCGTCCCAGGGAAAGTGGTTGTAGAGATTCGGGTACGCCGAGATGTCGAGATAGACATTGGGTCGCCGAGCCACCAGCGACCATGCCTCCCACGGCCAGGGAAAGCCGCAGTGCCCGAGCACGATCTTGAGGTCGGGGAATCTGAGCGTGACCGGCTCGATCAGCATCGGGTGTCCCAGCCGAGCGTCGGAATCGGGATGTGATTTCTGGTGCGCGGTGTGAGTCCACACCACGATGTCGAGGTCCAGCGCCGTTTGCCACAACGGATGGTGTCTGGGATCGGAGAAGTCGAAGTGCTGGACGGGAGGAACCAGTTTGAGCCCGCGACAGCCCAGGTCCTCTACGGCGTGTATGAGACCGTCTACCGCGAGCCTGCCCATGGACGGGTCGACGCTCGCGAAGGGAATCAGACGGTCGGGGTATTTCGACGCCATCTTCGCCACATCCTCGTTGGTCACGAGCTCCACGCCGTAGTGCGTGGACAGGTCCATGGCGACGATGCACGCCTTGTCGATCCCGGCATCGTCCATGTCCTCGATGATGCTTGCGAGAGTACGGTTCTGGAAGAAGGCCTTTCCCATCTCGGCCGCTTTCTCGAGCGTTGCCCCACGCGAGCCCGAGCCGAAGAACATCCTTTGCATCGCCTCGCCCAGGCTGGGTGTGATGGTGGCCTCTTCACAGAAGGGATGAATGTGCAGATCGATGATCACGAAGACCTCCTGCCAGATGATAGGCAGCTCGGATCCGCTCTCCAAGGGTCGAGCGGCAGATCGACCTCGTCCCTTCGCGATGTCACGCGAGCCTGCCGCATGGACGCGTGAGACATACGCGCTCGCGTCTTCCCGCTTGGCGGTATCCATTATATATCGCTATAAATAACGGCCGTGGAGATCAGGGCGAAGATCAACATCGTCGACGATCGGGGCGAACCCTTCATGGGCCCCGGTGTTCTGTCCGTGCTCCAGCGAATCAAGGAGTACAAGTCCATCAACAGGGCCGCGGGGCAGATGGGACTCTCCTATGTGAAGGCCCTGAACATGTTGAATCGGCTCGAGGCGGATCTCGGCGAGAGGATCCTGATCCGCAAGCGAGGGGGCAATGACCGGGGTGGAAGTGAGCTGACTCCGCTCGGAGAGAAGCTCATCGTCGAGTACGGCCGCCTCGAGAAGAGAGTGAAGACGCATGTCGAAAAGGAGTTCCGAGTCTTCCAGGAGAGAGTCGAGGAAGCAGGGCTGGACGGCTCTCGATAGGCTTGCGCCCGCCCTCCTCGTGCTCCTGGCGAGCCTTCTCGGCTGTGGCGGAGCCGACGAGGACGCCCCCACTTCCCTGACGGTCTTCTGTGGATCGGCGAGCAAGCCCGCCATGGAAGAGATCGCGGGGCGCTTCGAGCGGGAGACCGGAATCCAGGTCAATACCATCTTCGGCGGCTCGGGTACGCTGCTGTCGCAGATCGAGCTCTCCCAGCAGGGAGAGATCTATCTGCCCGGATCGCCGGACTACATCCTCATCGCCGAGCGAAAGAAGCTCCTCGTCGAAGGCAGTGCCCGCATCGTGGCCTACCTGGTTCCGGCCATCATCACGCCCGCGGACAACCCGGCGGATGTTCACTCCCTGTCCGATCTCGCCCGGCCCGGCAGCCGGGTGGGCATCGGAAACCCGGAGACGGTCTGCCTCGGACTCTACGCAGTCGAGCTTCTGGAGGCCAATGGCCTGCTCGAGAAGGTGATGAAGAACGTGGTCACCTTTGGAGGAAGCTGCTCCAAGACGGCCAACCTCGCTGCGATGAGCAAGCTGGACGCCATCCTCGGCTGGAGGGTGTTTCACTTCTGGAACCCCGATCGCATGGCGTACGTACCGATCGCCCCCGAGAAGATCCCGCGCATCTCCTACATCCCCATCTCCATTCCGATCCACACCAGAGATCTCGAGCTCTCCCGATCCTTCGTCGACTTCGTGCTGTCACCCGCGGGAAGGTCGGTCTACGAAGATCTCGGCTACATCACCGACCTGGAGACGGCCAAGAAGCTGGCTCCCGGCGCCAGCGTCGGCGGTGAGTACGCGCTGCCGGAAGAATTCTTCGACCTGCTGGGTGGACTCTGAGAGCAGCGATGAACCGCTCCTTCAACATCCTGATCGGCGGTGTCTCCGCCCTCTTGATCGCGCTGTTCGTCGTCCTCCTGATCAGCATGCTCATGGAGCTCTGGCAGCAGACCTCCCTCACGAACGCCACACTTCTCCGAAATCCTCTTTGCCGCCCGGCTCTCCCTCGTTACCGCGACACTGTCATCGATCATCGCTCTGGCGGTCTCGATTCCCGTAGCCTACGGGTTCTCCAGGTATTCTTTTCCTGGGAAGGATCTCTTCGACACATTGCTCGACCTTCCGATCGTCTTGTCTCCGATCGCCATCGGTGCCCTGCTCCTGATCTTCTTCAACACCCCTCTCGGGCGGCAGATCGAGCACTGGTTTGGACCGTTCGTCTTCGAGGTCCGCGGCATCGTTCTCGCCCAGTTCGTGGTGATCGTCGGCCTCTCTCTGAGGCTTCTCAAGGAGACCTTTCAGACCATCGACGTCGAGTACGAGAACCTGGCCCGGAGCCTCGGTTACAACCAGATGCAGGTCTTCGCAAGGGTGGTGCTGCCGATGGCCCGCCGCGGCCTGCTGGCGGCCTTTCTGCTGATCTGGGGCAGGGCGATCGGGGAGTTCGGCGCCACGGTGACGCTGGCGGGCGCCACCACCATGAAGACCGAGACGATTCCCGTCGCGATCTTCCTGAACTTCGAATCGGTCGACATCTCCAGCGCCATCGTATTCATCACCATTTTGATCGCCATGTCGTTCGCGATCCTGTTGTTCGTGCGCAAGACAGAAGCCTATGTGCGATAGCGCGCCGTTTCTGTGCGTCGATTCGCTGAACGTCAGACTTGGGGAAGTTCTCTCTGAAGAACGTGACGCTCTCCTGCGCCAGAGGGGAGTACCACGTCCTGCTGGGTCCGACCGGGAGCGGTAAATCGACCCTGCTGAAGTGCATTCTCGGATTCCATCGGCCGGAAAGCGGGCGAATCCATCTGGATGACCGCGAGATCATCGGTGAGCTTCCCGAGCATCGGCGGATAGGATACGTCCCGCAGGACTACGCGCTGTTTCCCCATCTGGACGTCGAAGAGAATCTTCGCTTCGGGCTCCGTCCGAGGAAAATTCCCTCCGAGCAGGCCGATTCGCTGGTGGACAGGTTGTGTGCGGTCTTGAACATAGGGAGGCTGCGGCGCCGGGAGGTTCGGCACCTCTCGGGAGGGGAGCGGCAGAAGGTGGCGATCGGACGAGCCCTGGCGACCCAGCCGAAGCTGTTGTTGCTCGACGAGCCCTTCTCTTCGATCGACGAGGGGGCGAGACGCGGGCTCTGGCTGGAGCTCCGGCAGATCATCAGGGAGGTGGGGATCACCACTCTCCACGTGACCCACAATCTGGACGAGGCCTATTCACTGGGGCAGCGCCAGTCGCTGATGATCGAGGGCAGCCTGGTGCAGAGCGGGAGCACGCGGGAGATCTTCGAGCGCCCCGTCAATGAGAGCGTCGCCCGATATTTCAACTACACGAATCATTTTCGAGGGAGTCGCCGAGGAAGCTCCTCGAGGGAACGCGGATCGATCTGGGCCATTTTGGCGTGGAGGTGAGCGCGAAGATCGCAGCGGGCAGGAGAGTCAAGGTCTGCATCAGGCAGCAGGACATCCGGATCATCCAGGAAGGTGAAGCTGTCAGGGATTCCCTGAAGCGAAACATCCTGTCTGGTGAGATCACCAATCTGATACCCCTCCGCGAGGAATGCGTGATGTGGCTCAAGATCACAGGAAGCCCGAAGGCATTCGATCTCGAGGCGAGATTTCCGCTCCGCATGGAAGGACGGCACCAGCTCCACGAAGGAAAGAAGATCACGGTGGCTCTCTTGGAGCCCATGATCACGGTGTTCGCAGAGTGAGCGTGCGTCCAGAGGTGTCCTGAAGAGGCTGGGCTGGGAGATGATGGGCAGTCGCCGTGACGGTGGGATGGAGAAGAGCTGGAGGGCGCCCCGGGGCTTTCCCTGGCGGGGTGGCCTGCGTCGGATCGGGTGGATGGCGATTCTCGCGGCCGTCGGGCTTGGCCTGGCGGTCTCGGCGCAGGGAGCGGACTCTGCGCCCCGACCGGCCGAAACGGCCGATGCGGTGCTGGTGAGCGAGAGCCAGTCGTGGAACCGCTACCTGAAGGGCGCGCTGGGGCTTCCGTCCTGGCTCGATCTCGCGATCGACCACCGCACGCGCTTCGAGCTCCTGGAGGGCCCGTTTCGCCCTGACGAGCCCGATTCGCAGTCTCAGTTCGCGCTGCGCACCCGTCTTCGAGTTGGCGTCGATGGTCCGGGTCCTCTCCGCTTCCTGGCCGAGCTACAGGACTCACGCGTCTTCGGAGACGCACCGGGCGACTTCACCTTTACGCAGATCGACACGCTGGACGTTCTCCAGCTTCTGGTCTCGGCGAAGACGCTCGATCTCCTGGGAACCGGGCTGCGCGCAGACGTCCATGTCGGGCGCCTGAGCATGGACTTCGGCTCGCGCCGGCTGGTGGCGCGGAACCGCTTTCGAAATACCACCAACAGCTTCGACGGGATCCACCTCCAGCTAGGAGACGGCAAGGCCTGGCGGGTGCGCGCGTTCTTGACGCGGCCCGTGATCCTGGAGGAGGGGTACTTCGACAACGACAGCACGGCAAAGCGGCGATTCTGGGGGGTGGCCTTCGAGGACAAGCGGATCAGCTGGCTGAACCTGGACGCCTACTACTTCGGGCTCCGGGGTCGCAGGCTCGATCGTGAGTTCCATACCTTTGGGCTGCGCGGGTACCGGCTGGCTCAGCCGAAGCAGCTCGACTACGAGCTCGAGCTGATCGCGCAGTTCGGCGATTTCGACGGCCGGGACCACAGCGCCTTCGCCGGTCACGCCGAGATCGGCTACACGCTGGACCTCCCGTGGTCGCCCCGGCTGGCGGGCCAGTTCGACTACGCATCGGGCACGGCCGACCCGAGGGGCGACGAGAGCCACACCTTCGTCTTCCTGTTCGGGGCGAGGCGTTTCGACCTGGTTGCCACCGGGATCTACGGACCGTTCCGACGCTCCAACATCCTCTCGCCGGGCGTGCGGCTGGCCGTATCTCCCCACCCGAAAGTCAAGGCAGAGCTGAAGGTCCGCTACTGGGAGCTGGCCCAGGCGCGGGACAATTTCATCGGCACCGGTCTCCTGGATCCGACCGGCGCTTCGGGGCGGAACCTGGGCACGGACATCGAGCTCCGGGTGCGGTGGAAGCCGACACCGTGGCTGGCTGTGGACGCCGGCTACGACCACTGGTTCAAGGGCTCCTATCTGGACCGGGTTTCGAACGCCTCTTCCACCCGAGACTCGGACTACGTCTACCTGGCGACGCGGTTCCGTTTCTAGCAGAAGCGCTGCCCGCTGGTATTACGAAAGTCATTGTAGTAATATCCGGCAGACGATGAAGGGCCTCTTCGTTGCGCTCGGGATCGCAGTGGCGGCAGGGCACGCCCATGCCCACGACCTCTGGCTGGAGAAGGAGGACGGGGGCTTCGGCCTCTACTACGGACACAAGTACTCCGACCATGGGGGCGCGACCTTCGTCGAGTACCAGGTCGAGTGGGTGCGGGAGGCCCTCTGCTTCGACGCCGCCGGAGCCAGGATTCCGTTCCAGTCCGAGCAGGCCTACCCCTACCGGATGCGGGGCGAATGCGCCGCGGCCCATGTCTCGATCTCGAGTGGCTACTGGACCAAGACCCCGTACGGCACCGAGAACCTGGCCAAGGACGAAGTCCGCATGCCCGTCAAGAGCTGGCTCTCCCACGACAGCGTCAAGCGCATCGAGCACTGGACCGAGTCGCTGGCGGGGCCCCTCGCGGGGGGACTCGAGCTGACGCCGCTCAAGGATCCGCTCCGCCTGCGCAAGGGTGAGAAGCTGCGTCTGCGAGTCACCTTCGACGGCAGTCCCGTGAAGGATGCCGTCGTCGCCTACGACGGAAAGCCGCGGGGTCAGCCCGGCCCGGATGGCGAGATCAACATCCGCTTGAGACACGGGGGATTCCAGGTGATCCAGGCCACCCTCAAGCGCGCCATTGCCTCGGAGAAGGCCGACGAGGTGATCCACTCCACCAATCTCAACTTCGAGCTGCCCGAGGAGCGATGAGGTTCCGCGGCCTCATCCCGCTGGTACTCTGCGCCTGGCTGCCGGCTCAGGCCCTGGCCCACGACCTGCGGCACCAGATCGACGAAGGCACTGCGGTCTCCGTCAGGCTCTTCTTCGCCGACGGCAGTGACTTCGACTTCGAGAGCTACGAGGTCTACCGCGCCGGTGAGGAGGTCCCCTTCCAGGTGGGACGAACGGACCTCCAGGGCCGCGTCGTGTTCCTTCCAGATCGAGCGGGGACATGGCGCATCAAGGCCTTCTCGGAGGACGGCCACGGCGCGGACTTCTCCTTTTCCACGGACGTGGTGAGCGGCGTCGAGGAAGCGAACCGGTCGTTTCTCGAGCGCCATCTGCGAATCGTCGTCGGTGTATCGCTGATCTTTGGCGTTTTCGGTCTGCTCAACCTGTTTATCCGGAGGGGAGGAAGAAGATGACAAGAGGACTGGTTGGTTCGTGTGTGCTGCTCCTGCTGCTCGCCCCGTCCGCCGCGGTGGCCCATCACGGGATCGCGGCGCTGGGAGCCGCCGGCCTGGAGGGGCCGGGTGCGCCACTCGAGACGTCGACCTCCCTGACTCTTCCGCGCGGCAGCATCCTGACCTATTTCAAATTCGACCACGCCGAATGGGAGCGCTACACGATCCGTCGAGATGAAGAGAGCATCTACAGTACCTTCTGGCTCATGGGGCTCGGCTACGGGGTCCGTTCCTGGCTCTCGGCCTACGCGTTTCTTCCCTACAACCAGAAGACCGTGGAGGGCGGCTCGTCCAACTCCTCGGGCTTTGCCGACATGTCCCTCAACGCGGTCCTGGGCTTCAAGTACGACGATGGACTGCGGCTGGTGCCCGAGAACCAGAGCCTCGACGACCTCGAGGACTGGCACTTCTCCCTCTACCTCGGCATGACCCTGCCCACCGGTGATCCCAATACGCGAACCCGAAGCAACGAGATCGATCCCGGCATGTCCCTGGGCTTCGGCAAGCCCGCCTTCGGGGTGGGTCTCACGGCGACCAAGCTCTTCAAAGAAAACTTCACCTATATTGGCGAGACCGCCTATCTGTACTTCCAGGACTACAAGTACGACGACGGGAACCGCACCCAGTTCGGAGCCGAGTTTCGGCTCAATCAGGCTATCACCTACCGCCTGCTGACGGTTCCCCGCTGGAAATTCCGTCTCGATGCGCAGCTGGAAGCCGACTACCTGAGGCTGGGGAGAGACAGGAGCAATGGCTCCGGTGAGCCCGCCACCGGCGGCCAGATTCTGTACCTGCTGCCGGGCTTTCGCGCCTATTGGCGGAACACGAGCCTGGGCCTCGGGGTCAAGCTGCCGACCTGGACGGATCTCAACGAGACGAGCGAGCAACAGGGAGGAGAGGGCAAGGAGAACTACCGACTCATCTGTACCTTGTCCCTGTTATTCTGAGCGACCCGCCTGGGCTCTCCAACGGGCCCGGTCGAGGTCGTCCCTTTCGCCTGGGTGAGAGAGCCACGAATGCACATCCCGGACGGCTTCATCGCCCCGCAGCTCTACCTGCCGGCCTACGGCGTGGCGGCGGGCCTGTGGGCCTACGGCGCGAGGCGCCTGCGGACCGCGCTGCGGGAAGAGACCATCCCGCGGCTGGCGGTGCTGACGGCATTCTGCTTCGTCGTGATGATGGTCATGGTGCCGCTGCCCGGTGGCACGTCGGCTCACGCCACCGGAATTGCGCTGCTTGCGATCCTGTTCGGCGTATGGACCGCCTTCGTGTCGGTTTCCCTGGTACTCCTGCTGCAGGCCCTGCTCTTCGGAGCCGGCGGCGTGACCGCCCTGGCGCTGAACGCGCTGGCCATGGGGCTGGTGGGGAGCGCGGCGGCCCGGTACAGCTATCTGCTGCTGCGGCGTCTTCACGAGGGGTTGGCTCTGGTGGCGGCCGGCTGGCTCTCGATCAACGCAGCCGCTTTGCTGATGGCGCTGGCGCTGGGAGTGCAGCCGATCATCGCCCACAACGCCGACGGGCAGCCGCTCTTCTTTCCCTTCGGGCTCTCCATCACGCTGCCCGCCGTGATGGTCCCGCACGCCCTGATCGGCATCGGCGAGGGGGTGCTGACACTCTTGATGTTCCGTCTCTTGAGCCAGCGGGGCTGGGTTACTCGATCATGAGGGCGAGAATCGCGCTGCTGGCCTACCTCGGCGCAATCGTTCTCGCGACGACGGTGCACGAGATCGGCCTGCTGGCACTGGGACTGGGGCTGGTGCTCGTCCTGGCGGGGCGCCAGTGGCTTCGAATCCTCCGCCGCGCGTGTATCGCCATCCTGCTCTTCAACCTGGTCGTCACCTTGTCCTACGGAGTCATCGCGGGGCTGCAGGGGACCTTCTCGCTCGAGTTCGTCGTGCTCATCAACCTGCGCGTCCTCCTGCTCACCTGCCTGACCTTCCTCTTCGCCTCTCGGGTGAATCCCTTCGAGGCGCTCGCCTTTTCGCGCAGCCTGACCTATCTCTTCACCCTCGCCTACAGCCAATCGATGGCGTTCAAGCAGGCGTTCGAGAACTTTCGTCTGGCGTTCAAGAGCCGCCGAATCGAGCAGGTGGCTCTGCGCGACCGGTATCGACACAGCGCGACGATGGGTGTGCATTTCCTCGACAAATCGCTGCATCAGGCCACCGAGATCACCCAGGTGATGCGTTCCCGGGGCTTCTTCGATGATTGAGCTGAAAGGCGTGAGCTTCCGCTATCCCGAGAGCGAGCCGGTGCTGAAGGAGATCTCCTTCGACGTCGCGGAGAAGGAGAAGGTGGTTCTGCTGGGAGCGAACGGCTGCGGCAAGACCACCTTGCTTCGGATCCTGGACGGCCTGCTCTTCCCCCAGGAGGGTTCCTATCGCTACGGATCCGAGCCGGTTACCGAGGCCCGGCTGAGAGACAGGAGCTGGAGCCGTCGATTTCGAAGAGAGGTGGTGCTGCTCTTTCAGCACCCGGAGGCCATGCTCTTCAACCCCACCGTCTACGACGAGATCGCCTACGGTCTCCGGCAGCTCGGTGCGGACGACCTGGACGGGAAAGTGCGGCGCTGGGCGGCTCGGCTCGGTGTGGAGCCGCACCTGAAACGGCCGCCCTTTCAGCTGAGCGGCGGCGAAAAGCAGAAGGTCTGTCTGGCGGCGCTGCTGGCCCTCGAGCCGAGGGTGCTTGCTCCTGGACGAGCCTACCGCGAACCTGGATCCCCGCAGCACCGGCTGGCTGGTCGACTTCCTCCAGGACCTCTCGGTGACGAGCCTGGCCACCACCCACAACCTGAGCCTCGCCGGAGAGCTCGGGGACCGCGTGCTGGTGCTCTCCGAAGGACACGAGCTGATCTTCGACGGCCAGATCGAAGACCTTCTCGGCAATCAGGAGAAGCTGCTGGCGGCAAACCTGGTGCACAGCCACCGCCTGGGCAGCTCCCGGGATCGGCGCCTCCACACGCACGACTGGAGTTGAAGGATGGCCAAGTCCGAGCGCGTCACCCGCTTCACCGTCTCGCTACCCGATTCCCTGCTGGCGGACCTGGACCGCCGGGTGATCCGACGCGGGTATTCCTCCCGCTCCGAATTCGTGCGGGACCTGATCCGAGAACGGATGGTGGAGGACAAGTGGGAGACGAACGCCGAGAAGGTCATCGGCGTACTGACGATCGGCTACGACCACCACCAGCGGGGTCTTCTCCAGAAGATCGTCGACCTCCATCACAGCCAGTACGTCAACATCCTCTGCACGACCCATGTGCATCTGGATCGCCACAACTGTCTGGAGACCGTCATCATCAAGGGTCGCCCGAAGGAGATCGAGCGGATCGCGGTCAAGAGCGCGGGCCTGCGGGGCGTGCGCTTCGCGAAGCTGACGAGGGCGTCGGCCGTGGAGACCTGATCGCTCAAAGCTCCACGAAGATACGCCAGCACGCCGAGCCCCACCAGCAGGAGGCCCGTCACGCCCTTCTCGTGGTGCTCCAGGAAATGGGACTGGATTCTCGCTGCTCCCTTGAGTCCCAGGTCGACCAGCACCACCATGCCCCCCACGGTCACCACCACATACACCAGAGAGACGGCGACGATTCCCGGCCATCCGATAGCGCCGGCGGTGAAGTAGTACGCCTCGATCTCGATGCAGGGAGAGAAGAACATGGCGGCACTGAGGGATGCCACGAGCGAGAATCGCGAGACCCTGCTCTCGCGCTCCGGGGTCGTGAAGTGAGCGTGCTGATGGCGTCGCCCGGTGACCTCGAGAGCCAGGTAGACGACGCCCAGCCCGATCAGGACCGCGGGTGCCACCACCGAAGTCACCACGGCGTAGCGAGTCGAGAGCTCGTGACCGAGCAGCCCCACCACCACGCCGATCAGTATCGTGCTGGTGACGTGAGCCAGTCCGGTGATCCCGGTGAAGGCGAGTGTCTCGGATCGGCTCCATCCCTCCGATCTCCCAATGGCGACGAGGGGGATCCAGTGATTTGGAATCAAGGCGTGGATGGCGCTGAGCAGCAGGCTCCCCAGCAGAATTTGCGTCAAGGCGATTGACCCTCAGAGGCGATCGGCAGAGCCAGTCTTCGGAAAGCCGAGGATAGCTGTAAAACGGTGCTCGCGCGCGAATCAACTCGGGTCACGGCGTGCGGGTCCGTCCAGGTAGGCTGGATGACGGGATCGGCGTATGCTCTGCAATCAGACGAGGATCCAGTGTCGAATCCGATGACGAAGCTGATGGAAGCCCTGGAGGGGGCGCGGAGGGCAAGGGACCCGGGAGCGGACTGGTTGAATCTCATCACCGTGGATTCGGAGGGCTTTCCGGTCGCTCGCATCATGACGATTCGGGGCGTCAGCGCAGAGGGCTTCGTGGTGACCGCCACGCGGGAATCGCCCAAGATGCGGGAGCTGGAGGACAACGGACGTTACGAAGCCCATCTGTTCTGGCCGAAGGTGCTGGGCCAGGTTCGGATGCGTGGCGCCTACCGCATCGAGGATCCCCCGGAGCTCGCGAAGGGGTGGGGAGCGCGGGCCTACGGGGGAAAGATCGTCGACCTGTATCAGGTCCACTGCAGGCCGCAGAGCAGCGTCGTCGCCTCTCGGGAGGTGCTGCTGCGAGAGCTGGCCGAGCTGCAGCAGCGATTTCCGGCTGCCCAGGCCATCGAGAAGCCAGCCGAAGTCGTCAATCTCGTGTTGATGCCGAACTTCCTGGAGCTCTGGATTGGCGACGCCACCGATCGCATGCACGACCGACGCCGATACACGCGGCAGGGCGACGACTGGCTCGAAGAGATCCTCGTGCCCTGAATCGATGGCCGGCGGCTAGCTCCGAGCGCGGATCCGGTAGCGGACGGGCATGCGCTTGGGACCACCGACGAAGCTCGCGTGGAGCAGCTCCACGGGACCGGCGAGCTCGATCGACTCGACCCGTTCCACCAGCTGCCGAAAGAAGACGCGGAGGTCCATCCGGGCCAGGTGGGATCCCAGGCAGAAGTGCTCGCCGACCCCGAAGCCCAGGTGCGGATTCGGAGATCGGTCGATCCGGAAGCTGAACGGTTCCTCGAAGATCTCCTCGTCCCGGTTCGCCGACGCGTAGAAGAGCGCGGCGGAATCACCCTCACGAATCTTCTGGCCCCGGAGCTCGTAGTCCTCGGTGGCGGTTCGGACGAAGTGATTCACCGGTGTCGTCCAGCGGACGATCTCGTCCGCGGCCCGGTCGATCAGCGAGGGATCCCGGCGAAGCTTCTCGAACTCCTCCGGGTGCTCGAGCAGGGCGAGCAGCCCGCTCGAGATCGCATTCCGTGTGGTGTCGTGGCCGGCCACCATGATCAGGAAGAGCAGGGAGAAGAGCTCGAACTGCGGGACCGGCTCGCCCCGGAGCGTCGCCTGGGCCAGCACCGTGGCGAGATCTTCTCGGGGCTCCTGGCGGCGCGACTCCAGAATTTCGCCCAGAAAGGCGAATGCCTCCTGGATGAAGGAGAGGCGTTCTTCGCGCGAGTCTCCCTCGCGGGCGAACTCGGCATCCTCGATCCCGAAGTTCTCGTTGGTGATGCGGAGGACGAAGTCCTCCTTCTCGCGGGGAATCCCCAGTATCTCGGTGATCATTCGCAACGGCTGGCGGGCGGCGATGGTGCTGACGAATTCGCACTCGCCCTCGCCGACGAGCTCGTCGAAGATCTCGCTGGTGATCTCCTCGAGGCGAGGCTCCAGGCGGCCCACCGAGCGCGGAGTGAACCACTTGGAGACCAGTCCCCGGAAGTCGCGGTGCTCCGGCGGATCCTGGTTCACCAGCATTCGCAGGGGCGGGTCGTTCGTCATGTTCTCCGCGTTTTGCCCGCCGCCCAGCTCCGGAAAGAGGATGAAGCGGCCGGCGCTCCGGAACTTGTCCGGCTGCTTCGAGATCTCGACGATGTCCGCGTGCTTGGTGATCGCCCAGAAAGGCCGGTACCTCGGAGGCTCCATCCAGCAGACCGGCGCCTCCCTGCGGAGGCGGGTCCAGGCATCGTGGGGGTAGCCCTTGGTTCCGTATTGGATGGCCGAGATGACGTCGAGCTGTCCGGGGGGTAGAACCGGCGTGTCACTCATGGGGGACTCCTGGTCGGATCAGTGTGCGATTCCCAGCATTGCCCGGGCTTCGCTCGGGGTGGCGGGCTCCTTGCCGACCTCGCGAGCGATTCCCACCAGCGCTTCGATGAGCTGGCCGTTGTCCGTCGCCGTCTCGCCAGTGGGGAGGTAGAAGGTGTCCTCCAGCCCGGTCCGGACGTTTCCGCCGAGCTCGACGGCAGCGCGGTGCAGCTCCCAGATCTTCTCGCGCCCCGGGCCGGTGGCGATGACCTGCCAGTGGGCGTTCTCGGGCAGCTCGTCCTTCAAGATGGGGACGAGATCGGCGCGCGCCGGCATGCCGGATTCCACTCCCATCACGAACGACAGATGTGGGTCGCCCTCGAACATCCCGTTTTCCTTGTACATGCGAATGCTGCGCACGATTCCGGTGTCGAAGCACTCGAATTCGGGGACGACTCCCCGTTCCGTCATCACGTCGAGGAAGCGCTTCACCTTTTCCACGGGGTTGTCGAACAGCAACGGGGGCCAGGCCCACTCACCGCTCCTGCGGATCTTGAGATAGTTCAAGGAGCCGGCATTGCACGCCGCCATCTCGGGATCGAAGGCCTTCAAGCAGGCGGCGGGTCCCGAGATGTCGGGTCCCGGCACACCCGTGCTCATGCAGACGATGATCTCGGGCACTCGGGCCCTGATCGCGGCCATGATGCTCCCCACCTCCTCCAGGTCCCAGGTCGGCAGCGCGCCCGCGCCGGGCGTCTGGGATCTGAAGTGGGTATGCACGATGCTTGCGCCCTGGTCGTAGGCCTGCTTGGTGGCCTCCGCCATCTGCTCGGGAGTGACCGGCACGTTGAACTTCTTCGGATCGGTCAGCACGCCGGTCACGGCGCAGGTGACGACGATCTTGTCGCTGGAATTCAACGGCTTTCGGGCTTCGCTCATGATCCTCCCTCCTGTCTAGAGCCGACCGTCCTCAATCAGTCATCGTCGTCATCCTCATCATCCACTTCTTCTGGAACGAATTTCTCGATGAAGCTGGTATCGAATTCGCCGGCCTTGAAGTCCGCGTCCTCCATCACCTCCAGGTAGAGAGGAATGGTGGTCTTGATCGGTGAGATCGTGAACTCCTCGAGAGCTCGCCTCATCACGGCGATCGCCCCTTCGCGCGAAAGATCGTAGGAGATGAGCTTGGCGATCAGGGAGTCGTAGTATACCGGCAGCTCGTAGCCCTGGTACAGGTGGCTATCGAGTCGGATCCCAAAGCCGGCCGGTGGCCGGTATTTCTCGATCGTGCCGGGACACGGCAGGAAGTTCCTCGCGGGATCCTCGGCGTTGATCCTGCACTCGATGGCCCAGCCTCTCAGGTTGAGATCGTCGAAGCTGTAACCGAGCTCCTCGCCGGATGAGAGCCTGATCTGCTCCTTCACGAGATCCACACCGGTCACGAGCTCCGTGACCGGGTGCTCGACCTGGATTCGGGAGTTGATCTCCATGAAGTAGAACTCGTCTTCCCCATCGAGGAGGAACTCCACGGTGCCCGCATTGAAATAATCCACGGCCCTGGCGGTCTCGATGGCGGCCTCACCCATCTTCCGCCGCAACGCCACCGAGAGGGCAGGGGAGGGCGACTCCTCGATGAGCTTCTGGTACCGGCGCTGGATGGTGCACTCTCTTTCTCCGAGATGTGCGACGTTTCCGAAGCGGTCGGCCAGAATCTGGAACTCGATGTGCCGCGGCCTGGTGATGAACTTCTCGATGTAGAGCTCGTCATTCCCGAAGGAGGCCTTGCTCTCCATCCTTGCCACCGGGAATTCTTCTCTCAGACCTTCCTCGTCGTGGCACACCCGAATGCCGCGACCACCTCCGCCTCCGGCGGCCTTGATCATCACCGGGTAGCCGATCTCGGCGGAGACGGTCGCTGCCTCGTCCAGCGTGCCGACGCCTCCCCGGCTACTGGGCACCGTGGGTATTCCCGCCTCCTCGATGATCCGTTTCGCGGTGATCTTGTCGCCCGCGAGTCCCAGGTTGGACGCCGTTGGGCCGATGAACGCGATACCCCGCTCCTCGCATCTGGTGGCAAACTCGCGGTTCTCGGCCAGATAGCCGTACCCCGGATGGATGGCGTCGGCTCCCGTGCTCGTCGCCGCGTCGACGATGCTCTCGATGTCGAGGTAGCTCTTGGCACTCACCGCCGGACCGATACATACCTTCTGATCGGCCAGCTCGAGATGGATGGAGTCGCCATCGGCTTCGGAGTAGACTGCGACGGTCTCCAGGCCCACTTCCTTGCACGCCCGTATCACCCTGAGCGCGATCTCACCTCGATTGGCAACCAGGATCCTGGAGAACATCGTTCGCCCCCCCTATCGGGATAGCCGAGAGAATGCGGCGACCATCCCGGCTACCCCACCTGGATGACGAACAGCAGGTCCTCGTCCTTGACTGCCGCTTCGTCCTGGGCGGCGACTTCGACGATCTCGCCGCTCGCCGGCGATTTGACCTTCTGGAAGACCTTCATGGTCTCCAGCAGCGCGAGCACCTGCTTCTTCTTGACGACGGATCCCACTTCTACGTAGGGGGACTCGTCCGGTGAGGGCCTTCTGTAGAAGACACCGGACATCTTTGCCCGCACCTCGACCCGCTTCTTGTCTGCTTCGGCCATCGATTCCTTCCTCGTCCTATCTGGGGGGTGTCCCGTGCATCTTCGCCCTGGAGGGGAGCTGCTCGAGATAGCCGTCCGATCCATTTGCCCATGCTGCGGCTCTCCTCTTTCCCGCAGGACTCTACCATCTTGCCCGGTGAAAAGTCTCTACACGGTCCTCACGCCCGCTCGCCGGCGGGTCATTTCGGGGCGATGCAGAAGCTGTGGGCAGGTGCATCGGGGAGCGGGCCGCAGGTGATCTTGGTGCCTTCCGGCACGCGCGAGATCTCCGCCGCGGCGCCGCCCAGGTGGGTGACGGAAACGGACTCCTGGAACTCGGTGTCCTCGAGCACGAAGGAGTGATCGGGCGTACCCAACGCAATCAGGTAGACGCGATCGTCCCGCTGGGTGAATCGAACCTCCATGCCCGCTTCCGTCGTCGCCGCGTGTGTTCTCCAGGGTCGAGTTTCATAGATCGCTTCGCCATTCACTCGAAGCCAGCGTCCCAGGTCCCGCAGCCGATCCGCCTGCAATTCGGGAATCGAGCCATCCGCCTTTGGACCGATGCCCAGAAGAAGGTTTCCGTTCTTGCTCACCCGATCCGCGAGCAGGTGCACGAGCTCGGTCGCGCTGAGCACCGAGGTCCCGTCATCCTCCAGCTGGTTGTAGCTGAAGGAGGCGCCGACGCCGCGAGATTCCTCCCAGACGTCCTCGGAGACGTGCTTCGGGCAGAAGTACTCGGTGGTTCGGTAGTCCCAGTGGCGGGTCGGCTCCGCGGTGTCGGTGGTCTGCAGTCGATCGTTGACCACGCCGTGCGGCACCCGGTCGTAGTAGTCAGCCAGCAGAGCGTGCACATCGTCCGCAGTGGGATGGGCGATATCGGGCCAGATGAGGTCCGGTGCATAGCGCTCGAAGAGCTCGCGCCACTGCCCGTCTACGTAGGCGATCTCCCCATCGGACTGCAGGATCGAATCGTCCCCGAACGGCGGAAGGGTGGGGAGGCCCTTGATGCTCCAGTCCAGGCCGCTGCTGTAGTAGAGGCCGCATCGCAGCCCGGCTTCGCGAAGGGCGCGAGCGTACTCTCCGACCAGATCGCGGGAAGAGCGCCAGTGGTTCCACCCTCTGGGATGCGGTACCTGGGAAGGCCAGAGGCAGTAGCCGTCGTGATGCTTGGTGGTCAGTACGGAGTATCGGGCGCCGGCCTCGCGCATCAGCGAAGCCCAGTCTTCGGGATTCCACCGGGAGCTCGCCTCCGCGAAATCTTCGGCGAAGTCCGTGTAGGGGCGATCTCCCCAGGTGTCTCTGTGGTGTTGCGCGGTCTGCGAGCTCGAGATCGAGAGCGTGTTCCAGTACCACTCGGCGTAGGCGTTCTCACCGACGAGCTTTTCGATCACCTTGTCGATGGCCACATTTTCGAAGCCCAGGATCTCGAGAAGGCGCGCCAGGCATTCGTTTCGTTGCCGGTCGGCGTCCTGCATGCTCTCTGCGTCGATATGGAACAGGTCGAGCAGCTGGGTACCGCCATCGCCCTTTGGACCCGCCGGCGGAGCCCACGCGGGCACCGAGTAGACACCCCAGTGGACGAAGATTCCCAGCTTGGCGTCGCGAAACCATTGCGGCACTTCGCGGTCGCGGAACGGATCGTCTGCCGGTCTTGCGCTCATCGTGTCTGCCTCTGTGAGTCCTGAATTCCCGCGGTGTGGAGACGATAACCCGATACCCTGCCTCGCCGCACAGGGGGCTTGGACCCCGTCGACCCATGGCGCGCTATCCTCCCGCACCATGGCTGGCTCGTCCGATCTCCCCTGCAATCTTCAGCCATTCCTCGACACGGTGGAGGCACTCGTCGCCCGACACGCGCTCGGCCCTCCGGGCGCATACGCCCGCTGGACGCGCCCGAATGCCTCGGGTTCCGCGCGACCTCGGCCTCAATCCCTACGGCTGCGCGGATGCGGTGAATCTGCTCTACACCCTCGGCAGCCTGCCGCGCTCCTCCGAGGAGCGAAGCGCCTGGGTGGACACGCTCCAGAGCCTCCAGGACCCGGAAGACGGACTCTTCCGCGAGGCGACTCACCACCCCATTCACACCACCGCCCACTGCGTTGCGGCCCTCGAGTTGCTCGACGCGGGCCCGCGCCATCCGCTCCAAGGTCTAGCGCCGCTCCGGGAGCCGGCCGCGATGGAGGCGTTTCTCGAAGCCCTCGACTGGGCGGGCAACCCGTGGCTCGAAGCCCACCGCGGCGCCGGGCTGTACGCGGCCCTGGTCCTGGTCGGCGACGTCGACGCCGGCTGGGAGGAGCGCTACTTCGCCTGGCTCGCACGCGAGGTGGATGCGCCCACGGGGCTCCTCCGGCGCGGGTGCGTATCGCGGATACCCGACGACGAACCCCTGCTGTTCCCTCACCTGGCTGGAACCTTCCACTATCTCTTCAATTTCGAGCACGCGCGGCGTGGGCTGCCCCACCCCGAGGGGCTGGTCGAGACCTGCCTGCGGATCTTCGAGAAGGAGCTGTTCCCGTTGTCTCGCTTCGTGGGCTTCGCAGAGATCGACTGGGTCTACTGCCTGACGCGCAGCCTGCGACGCTGCGAACACCGCGTCGCGGACGCCCGCAGCGCCCTGGCGGCCTTCGCCGAGCGCCACGTCGCCTTTCTCACCTCTCTCGATCCCGAGACCGACGATGGACTCGACGATCTCCACTCCCTCTTCGGGACGCTGTGTGCGCTGGCGGAGCTCCAGGCGGTGCTCGGAGATCGGCTTCGCAGCGATCGGCCACTGCGCCTGGTACTCGACCGTCGTCCCTTCATCTGAGCCACGTGTCTCGGTCTTCGCCGACGGCCGCTGCGAGACCGCTCGTACCCTTTCAAAAGCTATACAGCAGTGATCCGTAGTACTTGAGATCGTTCTCTTCCGTATCCGGATCGACACTCGACTCGTAGTCGTTCTCGATCCCGAGCTTGAGGGCGAGCGGATAACGCTCGCTCAGGTGGATGGTCCAGTCCGCGTTGGTGACGTTGCGGAACTCGCCCGGGTCGCTCAGCGCCGGGAAGAGGCTGTTGCTCAGATTCAGAGTCTGGGCGTCGCTGATTCGCCAGACCGCCTCCAGACCGAGCAGCAGTTCGCCCTTCACGTCGTCGTCATCGCCCCGCTGGATGGTAAGACTGGGGCCGACGCGGCCGCGCAGGTCGAAGCTCTCCGAGGTGAAGAGCTCGTAGCCGGGTCCGGCACCGAGCGTGAGCCGGTGCTCCCAGTTCTGGAAATCGTCCCAGTCGTAGCGGCCGCCCGCAAAGAAGAACCAGCGGGAGCTGGGGCGCAGAAAGTCGCGGTTGAGGATGGCGCGAAAATTGTTCTGGCTGGTGTCGTGGTCCTGCTCGCTGAAGAGGTAGCGGGCTTCGAATTTCCAGCGCCGGGTTTCGTCCTCGTAGCCGAGGTTGACTCCGGCGCGCAGATCCTTGGTCTCCGAATTGCCGCTGGCTCCGCTCAAGCCCATCTCGACGCTTCGCTTCCAGCCTCGCAAGAACCGGGTGCCGAAGAGCCCGCGGGTCGCCGGCTCCGGGGGCTTGAGCTGCGCTGTGGGCACTGCCACGCGACCCAGCACGGCATGCTCGAGCACGATCCGATCTTCGGTCCGCTCGATGACTTCACCCGAGAGCTTGTCGCCATTGGCGAGCTCGAGCGTCTCGGCGCCTGCCTGGGTGAGGGGAAGGACGAGTAGTAGTGCGAGCCAGGTGGTCCTGGGCATGACGACTCCTTCAGCAAGAGTGCGATCGAGCGAGTGCATCCGCCGCCGGCCGTGCTCCTCGATGCCGCCGAGGCGAGAAGATGCGGTTTTGGGGTGGACGCGTCGACGGGTACTGGCCATCATGTCGGGAGCATGAGTCAGGTAGAGTTCGACCGTCCGAGGCCCCATGTCGCCGTCGTCACCATGAACCGGCCGGAGCGCTTCAACGCGCTCTCCTTCCAGGTCATGCGCGAGTGGAGCGCCGTCCTGGACGAGCTGGAGTCCGATCTGGATACGCGCGTGGTGATCGTGACCGGTGCGGGGCGGGGGTTCTGCTCCGGCTTCGATCTCAAGGCGGCCGAGGGAGGCGAAAACGGCCCGTGGCAGGAGGGGCTGGGCGCTCTGCAGGACCAGTACCGCATGCAGCAGGCCTATGGCGGTCTGATCGTGAGGCTGCGCAGAATTCCACAGCCGCTGATCGCTGCCGTCAACGGTGCGGCAGCCGGCGGGGGTCTCTCCATCGCGCTGGCCTGCGACCTGCGAATCGCCGCGCCCGAGGCGAAGTTCAACTGCGCGTTCACCAGGATCGGGCTGGGCGGAGGCGAGATGGGGAGCAGCTACTTCCTGCCCAAGCTCCTCGGATCCGCGCTGGCGGCCGAGCTGATGTACACGGGCCGCATGGTATACGCGCCCGAGGCGCTCGAGATCGGTCTGGTAAGCCGCCTGGTAGAGCGAGACCAGCTGCTGGAAGCCGCCCTGGAGATGGCTCAGCAGATGATCGACTCGGCCACGCCTTTCGGTCTGCGTCTCACCAAGGAGGTGTTCGACCAGGTGCAGTCGGGAATGTCCCTGGAAACCGCCATCCACATCGAGAACCGCAACCAGGTGCTCGCGGTACATACGAAGGACGCCGCTGCCGCCATGGCCGCGTGGGCCGACGAGAAGAAGCCAGAGTACCGGGATGAGTGATCCGCGCGCTCGAGCGCGCAGAGCGGGACCGTGTCTCCACCACCCTGGCGGCCGAGGAAATGGCGCGTGAGATCGTAGAGGCGGCTGCTGCGCGAAAGGATTGAAGGAGCGGGCGCGCCCGGAATCGAGGGGGACGGGAAGTATGCGGATCGACGGCGAGCGCCTCCTGGCGGACCTCCGGGAGCTGGCGGGGTTCGGCCGCTGCGGCACCGGTGTGCATCGGCCCTTCCTCTCAGAGGAGGATCGCGAGGCGCGCGATTGGCTGGTGCGGAGGATGTCCGACGCCGGGCTCGACGCCCGCATCGACGGAATCGGCAACGTGCTCGGCCAGTCTCGCGGCGCCGAACGCGCGCTCCTGATCGGCTCCCACACCGACACCGTGCCGAGAGGAGGCTGGCTGGACGGCGCGCTGGGCGTGCTCTACGGCCTCGAGATCGCGCGCGCTCGGAGTGAATCCGGCGAGCCGGAGCGATTCGGAGTCGACGTGATCTCCTTCGCCGACGAGGAGTCCGCCTACCTGGGGATGGCTGGAAGTCGAGCCTTCTGCGGATTCCTGTCCGACGCGGAGATCGAGGCAGCAAGGAACGAGGGGGGCAGAAGCCTGCGCGAGGCGCTGGTCGAGGCGGGCTACGCCGGGCGCCCATTCGCGGGGCTGGACCCGGATCGACACCTCGCCTATCTGGAGGCCCACATCGAGCAGGGTCCACGCCTGGAGGCGGAGGGCAGAAGAATTGGTGTCGTCACCGGAATCGTCGGTATCCGCCGGATCCGGGTCACTTTCACGGGGCAGGCAGATCACGCTGGCACCACCCCGATGCACCTGCGCAGGGATGCCGGCGCCGCACTGATCGAGTTCTGCCACGAGCTTCGGCCGCGCCTCGAGACGACGCGCGGCGCCGATGGCGTCTGGAACCTGGGGAAGGTCGCCTTCGATCCCGGGGTCGGCAACGTCGTGCCGGGCTCCGCCGAGGTGCTGATCGAGTACCGCGACCAGTCGGTGGAGGCGCTCGACAGGATGGAGGCGGAGATTCAGGCGGCGGTGGCCGCGGCGGACGGCCGCGGCGGCGTGACAGCCGAGGCGACGGAAGCCTTGGGCCTGACACCGACGGCTCTGGACACGGAGTTGGCCGATCTGATGGCGGCGGCGGCGCGCGCACTGGGAGAGGAGCCTCTCCTGATGCCGAGTGGGGCGGGGCACGACGCCATGGTGCTGAGCAGCCGATTGGCCGCCGCCATGCTGTTCGTACCCAGCATCGGCGGCCGCAGTCACGACGTGGCCGAGGACACTGCGGAGGCGGACATCGTCCTCGGGGCTCAGGTCATGGCGGACGCGGCGGGAGTGTTTCTGGAGCGTGCGGCGCGGGAGTGACCGTGAACCAGATTCTGATCGAGGTGAAGGGCGAGCGCGATCGCGCGGGCGTCGCGCTTCACCCGAGAATCGCAATGGGTCGGGTCGCTCGACGACCCGGCGAGGAGAGCGTCGGATGGCGGAGTTCGATCTCGAGCTGGTGAACGGCCGCCTGGTCACCTCGGCCGGGATTCACGCTGTGGACGTCGGGATTCGAGGAGGATCGATCGCCGCGATCGGGGCCTGGGGAACACTCACCGACGCCGAGGAGATCGTCGATCTCACCGGACGCGTCATCCTGCCGGGTGGGATCGACACCCACGTGCACGGGGGTGACCCGGGAGCGTTCGATTTCGGCCAGGTCTCGATGGCCGCGGCGCTGGGCGGGGTCACCACGATCGTGGACATGCCGATACAGATCCCGCTCACGACGGACGCGGCGAGCTTCGATGCGAAGCTCGATGTGATCGGGCCGAAGGCCCACGTCGACTTCGCCCTTTGGGCGACCCTGGCGCCCCACGGCGCCGGGGCGATTCCGGAGCTGAAGGAGCGGGGCGCTGTCGGCATCAAGCTGGTCATGCAGCGCAGCGTCGAGGGAGTGATGCCGCTCCACGGGGACGGCGAGATCCTCGAGGCGCTCGAACAGCTCCAGGTGGCGGGTCTTCCCGCGGCGATCCACGCCGAGAGCCAGGACATGATCGCCCATCTCGAGGAGCGGCTGAAGCGGGAAGGGCGGGAGGATCCGCGGGCCTTCCTCGACTCTCATCCTCCGATCACGGAGCTCGAAGCCATCCACCGCGTCCTCTTCCTCGGGCGCCGCACGGGAGCGCGCATCCACGTCGCCCACTGCAGCATCGGCGAGGGAGTGGACATGGTGGACGAGGCGCGAAGGAGCGGACAGGCCGTCACCGTGGAGACCTGTCCCCACTACCTGACACTCGACAGCTCGATCTTCGACGAGCGGGGCGTCTTCGCGAAGCTCTCTCCGGCGCTCCGGGATCGCAGCGAGGTCGAGGCACTCTGGCAGCGGCTCCGCGAGGGCAAGATCGACAACCTGGCCTCGGACCACGTGCCGTATCCGCTGGCCTTCAAGGAGGCGGGCATCTGGGAGGCGGCGGCGGGAAGTCCGGGAATCCAGACCATGTTTCCGCTGATCCTGAGAGAGGGCGTCAAGAAGGGGCGGATCACGCTTCCACAGCTGGTGCGGGTGATGAGCGAGGGCCCGGCCAGGGTGGCGGGCCTGTATCCGAAGAAGGGAAGCGCGACCATCGGCGCGGATGCCGACTTCGCGATCTTCGATCTCGATCGGGAGCGGACCGTGACGGTCGAAGAGCAGGTCGGGGTCGAGTGGACGCTCTACGAAGGGATGCAGGCCGTCCAACCGGAACAGGTGCTCGTCCGTGGGCGAAGCGTGGTCCTCGACGGGGAGGTGATCGGAAAGCCCGGCGAGGGCCAGTTCTGCGTCCCCGTTGCGGGTTCGGCGGCCGATTCCTGAATCGATTTTCATCTCGGCCCCCTGTGCGGAAGAATCTGCGCAGGCGGTCGGTTCCAGGAGATTGTCATGAAGCTCGAGTACCTGATGACGTACCGCGCGGATCTGAAGCCGCCGGTGGAAGTCGGCGCCGGACCCTTCGGGACGAGGTCCATCTTCGACGTGGTCGGAGGCACCGCAGAGGGACCCCGGCTGCGGGGGAAGCTCCTCGCCAGCGGGGCCGACTGGCTGCTGGTGGACGCCAACGGGACCGGCTACCTGGATGTGCGAGGCACCCTCGAGACCGACGACGGAGCCCGAATCTACATCCACTATCACGGCGTGCTGGAACTGAACGAGAAGGTCGTCTCCGCCCTCGCCGAGGGCAAGGAGACCGGCTACGGCGACACCTATTTCATGACCCAGCCCCGCTTCGAGACGGGCGATCCCCGCTACGAGTGGATCAACCGCATCGTCGCCGTGGCGGAGGGGCGGGTCCTGCAGAACGCCGTCGAGTACAACGTCTATCAGCTGGTGAACGGATAGGCCAGCCATGAATGTGAGGCTCACTCGCCGTGAGACTCGCGAATGAGCGCTTGGAGTGACCCATGATGCTTCCGATGATTCGACGCTTGTTCCCCGTGCTCCTGGTGGCGTGCCTGGTGCCCGCCTGCGGCGGTAGCGACCGGACCGCGGGGGAGATCAAGGGCCCCGCCCGCTCGGAGGCTGCCCTGGCCGCGGCGGCCCAGCGGCAGGCCGGCGCGCGGGAGGCGATCGCGTCTCGCGCCGCAGGCCGGAGGCCCCTCGAAGTCGATCCTCTTCGGCGATCTCCACGTCCATACCACCTTCTCCTTCGACGCTTTTCTCTACTCCCTCCCGTTGCTGGGAGGGGAGGGTGCTCACCCGCCCGCCGACGCCTGCGACTTCGCGCGCTACTGCTCGGCCCTGGATTTCTACGCTCTCACCGACCACGCCGAGAACCTGACACCGGAGCACTGGGGGGCGGTGAAGGAGAGCATCCGTCAGTGCAACGCGCGCGGAGGCGAGCGCGCCGACCCCGACCTGGTCGCTCTCACCGGCTTCGAGTGGACGCAGGTGGGGCTCTCTCCCGAGAGTCACTTCGGACACAAGAACGTGATCTTCCCGGGCACGGGAGAGGAGGAGCTTCCGGCTCGGCCGATCAGCTCCGTAGAGGGCGAGGGAGGCCTGGTCTCCGGCTTCGAGACGGTCGGACCGGCTCGCTGGGTGGACCCGATGGGCTGGAGGGAATATTCGGATTTCCTGTGGCTGCTGGACGCGCTCGCGGAGACGCCGCTCTGTCCCAAGGGCGTGGACACGCGATCGCTGCCGCCGGACTGCAGGGAGAGTGCGCCGACTCCCGATCTGCTCTTCGAGAAGCTCCGGCAGTGGGGCTACGACGCGCTGGTGATTCCCCATGGGACCGCCTGGGGAATCTACACGCCCCCCGGCGTCTCGATGGACAAGCAGCTGACCCGCGCCATGCACGATCCCCAGCGCCAGACGCTGATCGAAATCATGTCGGGTCACGGAAACTCCGAGGAGTACCGCTCCTGGCGCGAGTTCGAGCTCGACGAGGACGGCAAGAAGGTCTGCCCCGCGCCGACCCCCGGCTATCTCCCCTGCTGCTGGCGCGCCGGTGAGATCATGCGGGAGCGCTGCGGCGATCTCCCCGAGTCGGAGTGCGAAGCGCGGGTGGAGGAGGCGAAGCGGTTCGCGCTCGAGGCCAACGTAACGCCGCATCTGGTGTTTCCGGACACGACCGGGGAGGACTGGCTCGACTGCGGGCAGTGTCGCGACTGCTTCAAGCCCGCCTTTGGTCAGCGCCCCCGGGAAACCGTTCAGTACGCGATGGCCCTCTCGAACCTCGAGGAGACCGACGAAGACGGGAAGCCGCTGCGCTTCCGCTACGGCTTCATCGCCTCGAGCGACAACCACAAGGCCCGCCCCGGAACCGGCTACAAGCAGTACGAGCGGCGTCTCATGACCGACCTCACGGGCGTGCGCTCGGAGTTCTACGCGGGGCTCGCGAAGCTGGGCGCGGAGGCCGATCCTCAGCAGCCGCAACCCGTCGAGATCAAGGGCGGGCTGATGCAGCGGGACACCGAGCGGGTCGCGAGCTTCTTCTACACGGGCGGGCTGGTGGCCGCCCATAGCGAAGGCCGGAGCCGCGAGGCGATCTGGGATGCGTTCGGGCGCCGGGAGGTCTACGGAACCAGCGGGCCGCGGATCCTCCTCTGGTTCGACCTTCTGAATGCGCCCGGCGGCGAGCTGCCGATGGGGAGCGCGCTCGACTTCGACGGCATTCCGCGATTCGAGGTGCGGGCGGTCGGGTCCCTCGAGCAGCGGCCCGGGTGTCCTGAGGAGAGCGTCGATGCGCTCTCACCCCAGCGACTGGAGCGGCTCTGCCGGGGCGAGTGCTACCACCCGGGCGACGAGCGGCTCTCGATCGCGGCCATCGAGATCGTCCGCATTCGACCCCAGGTGCGCTCCGGCGAGGGGGTGGGGGCGCTGATCGAAGACCCCTGGAAGCGGTTCGAGTGCGAGCCGGACCCCCGGGGCTGTGCCGTCAGCTTCGAGGACCCCGAGTACCCGGACTCCGGGCGCGACGTGCTCTACTACGCCCGGGCGATCCAGGAGGAGACCCCGGCCATCAACGGCGCCAATCTCCGCACCGAGTTCGACGCGGAGGGCAACGCCGTTCGCATCGAGCCCTGCTACGGCGACTACCGCACCCCCTTCACCGAAGACTGCCTGGCGCCCGTCTCCGAGCGCGCCTGGTCCTCGCCGATCTTTCTCGATCAGCCCCGGCGTCAGCCTGTCTCCCCAGCTGAGATGGAGCGGCCGTAGGCCGCGGCTGCGTCGTCCCCGGGGCAGTTGCTGACACTCGCCCCTCGGATGTCGTACGGTGGGGTCCGAGGCGCGCCATCCTGGCCCGAGGAGGACCCCATGAGGTACGAAACTCTCATCTACGAGCAGGAAGACCACGTCGTCACGCTGACCTACAACCGCCCCCATCAGCACAACGCCATCAGCCGGGCGATGAACCTCGAGCTGCACCACGCCTGGCAGCGCTTCCGGGACGACGACGACGCCTTCGTGCTCGTCATCACCGGTGCCGGCGAGGCGGCCTTCTGCGCGGGGTGGGATCTTCAGGACGCTGCCGAGCTGAGTGAGCCAGGTGACTTCGACCAATACCGCCGGGATCTCTACAACCTGCCCGGCGCCTGTGGCTACACCCGGAAGGTCGACATCTTCAAGCCCATCATCGCCGCGGTCAACGGGTACGCCTTCGCCGCCGGCCTGGAGACGGCTCTGCTCGCGGACATCCGCATCGCGGCGGAGAACGCCGAGTTCGGCGCGCTCGAGAGGCGGTGGAACATCGTCGGCGGAGATGGCCTGACGGCGCGCCTTCCGCTCGTGGTAGGCTTTGCGCGTGCGATGGAGCTGATCATCACCGGCCGGCGAATCGATGTTCACGAGGCGGAGCGGTTTGGCCTCGTCAACCAGATCGTCCCCAAGGGCGAGGCGCTGGCGCGCGCGAAGCAACTGGCCCACGAGATTGCCGCACTCCCGCAGGGTGCGATCCGGTCCGACAAGGAGACCGTCCTGCGCGGAGTGGGACGGACCCTCGAAGAGAGACTCCGCATCGAGGCGGAGATGATCATCTCGATGTTCATGCGCCGCGACAGCACACGCTGGGAGCGGCCGCATTCAAGGCGGGCAACCTGAAGCCCGAGTGGCCCCATCACGGCCTCTGAGAATGACTCGCGAATCGAAGTCCAGACCCATCGCCTCGAAAAGGACGCGTGAGATGCCTGGAGACCTACCTGCGAAGCCGACGTCGCAGCTTCAAATCACGGCTCCCGCCGTCTGGGGGCTGTTTCTCTGGCTGGCCTCCGGCATCGCGTTCGCGCCGGCAGGTCTCGCCCAGTCGGCTCGCGACTTCGGGGGATACCCCGGCTACGCCGGGCCTCTCTATCGAGGGATACACGACGAAGGCGCTCTACGTGAGCGCCCAGGACGGGACCAGACTGGCCATCGACGTCCATCTCCCGAAGGGACTGCCTGCGGATGCGAAGATCCCGACGGTCATGCAGATGACGCGCTACTGGCGAGCCATCTCGCTGCGCTGGCCGGCGAGCCTCTTCAACCGCGACGAGTTCGTCGAGTTCTTCACCAGCAACGGCTACGCCGTCGTCCAGATGGACGTGCGGGGAACCGGTGCCTCCTTCGGCTCGTGGCCGATCTCCTACACGCCTCAGGAGGCGCACGACGCTGGCCACGACGTGGTGCAGTGGATCGTGGAGCAGCCGTGGTCGAACGGAAAGGTCGGTGCGCAGGGCATCTCCTATCGCGGCAATGCCGCGGCATCCCTGCCCATCGCCAATCATCCGGCCGTGAAGGCCGTGGTGCCTCGCTTCATCGAGTTCGACGAGTACATCGACCTGCCCTTTCCCGGCGGCATCGTCAACAGCGGCTTCATTTCGCTCTGGAACGAGAGCAACTGGGCCCTGGACACCAACGACACGCAGAAAGTCGTCGCACTGAAAGGGGAAGGTCTCTTCGCCCGGCTGATGCTGCGGGGCGTCAAGCCGGTGGACGCGGATCGCGACGGCTCGCTGCTGCGCGCCGCCATCGCGGAGCATGCCGGAAACGGCCACCTCCTGGCTCTGGCCCACAGCGTCACCTACCGCGACGATATTCCCGAGGGCTTCGACATCACCGTCGACACCATCAGCCTGCACACCTACCGCGAAGCTGCGGAGCGATCGGGCGCCGCCTACTATCTCTGGGGCAGCTGGCTCGATGCGGGGACGGCCAATGCGGTCCTGCGTCACTTCTTCACCTACAGCAATCCCCAGCGCGCCGTGATCGGCGCCTGGAGCCACGGCGCGCGCGCCGACGCGGATCCCTTCAAGCCCGTGGAGCGGCGCTCGAGCCGAGCAAGAGCGATCAGATGCTCGACTGCCTGCGGTTTCTGGATCACTACCTGAAGGACATCGACAACGGCGTCATGTCCGACAAGCTGCTGCACTACTACACTGCGGGCGAGGGGAAGTGGAAGACGACCGCGGTCTGGCCGCCCGAGGGAACCAGCATGCAGCGCTACTACCTGGCCGCGGACTACGGGCTCTCGGAGGCGCCCCCGAGCGAATCGGAAGGTTCGGACGAGTACGCAGTGGATTGGAGCGCGACGAGCGGCACCACCAACCGCTGGTACACCCAGCTCGATGGCAGCGACGTGGTCTACGACCGGCGCGCCGAGCAGGTCCCGAAGCTGCTCTCCTACCGGAGCGAGCCGCTCGCGCGCGAGATGGAGATCACCGGTCACGCGGTCGTCACGCTGCGGATGCGCTCGACCCACGAGGACGGCGCCTTCTACGTGTACCTGGACGCCGAAGCGCCCGATGGCCGGATCGTCTACCTGACCGACGGCCAGCTGCGCGCCCTGCACCGGAAGGTCAGCCGGGAGAGACCGCCCTACCGCACCTGGGAGCCGTATCACAGCTTCGAGCGGGCCGACGGCGCTCCGCTGGTGCCGGGAGAGGTCGTCGAGCTCAGCTTCGGTCTGCTGCCGACGTCGGTGCTGATCCCCAAGGGCTGGCGGCTGCGCGTCTCCATCGCCGGCCACGACGCGGACAACTTCGCTCGCATCCCGGCCGAGGGAGATCCCGTCATCACCGTGGAGCGGAATCTCGCCCATGCGTCCTATCTGGAGCTTCCTGTGGTCGATCGGCGAGGCGACTGAGAGAGAACCAGGGAGCCGGGGGTGTCTGGCCATGGAAAAAATCAATACGTGCAGGGAGTTTCTCGCATGAGCGAAGAAGTCGAGAATCCGTACGCAAAGAAGCCCTGGCTGAAATTCTACGACCCGCATGTTCCGCCGAATCTCGACTACCCGACGACGACCTTCGCAGAGCTCTTCCGCGAAGCCGTGGAGCAATGCGCCAACAGGGTGGCCCTGTACTACATGGGTGCGTCCATCACCTTTTCCGAGATCGACGTTCTATCCAACCAGTTCGCCCACTATCTCAAGAAGAGCGGACTGGAGCCCGGGGACGTCGTCGGGGTCAATCTCCCCAACATCCCCGCCTTCTATATCGCCGTGCTCGGGATTCAGAAGGCCGGATGCGTGCTCTCGGGAGTGAGTCCCCTGCTCACTCCGGAAGAGCTCGAGTATCAGCTCAATGACTCCGGGGCAAAGGCGCTGCTGACACTCGATGCACTCTTCGGCAAGGTGCAGGAGGTGGCAGAGCGGACCGGGGTGCGGGCGATCGCCGTCGCAGAGACCGGAGACTTCCTGCCCATCGTCAAACGGCTGGCGGGCAGGCTTCTCAAGAAGCTCCCGAAGGGGAGGGTGGAACCCATCCCAGGAATCGAGGTAGAGCGATTTCGCGACCTTCTCGGGGAGATGCCCGAAAGCAGGGTCGAGGAGAAGGTGCCCCTCGAGGCCCCGATCATGATGCAGTATACCGGCGGCACGACCGGGCCGCCGAAGGGCGCGGTGCTCAGTCACGAGAACTTCGTTCGCCACTTCAACCAGATCCGGGTCTGGCTGGACTCGGGAATCGGGGAAGATACTCTGCTGTCGGCCTTTCCCATGTTTCACCACGCGGGTCTCTTCATGGCAAAGGTGTGCCTGCTCGGGGGCCTCACCCAGGTGGCGATTCCCAATCCGAGGGATCTCGACTTCATCATTTCTGCGATCAAGAAGTACAGGCCCACCGGGATCGGCAACGTTCCCACGGTGTTTCTCGAGCTGCTGAAGAGGCCGGCGTTTCGAGAGCTCGACTTCTCGGGCGTCAAGTGGTTCCTGGCCGGTGCCATGCCCTTTCCCGCCGAGTACATCAAGGAGTTCGAACGGGTGGTGGGAGAGGGCAAGCTGATCGAGGTCTTCGGAATGACCGAGACCAACCCGATCACCACCAGTCAGCCGCGCTACGGCTTGAAGAAGTTCGGCTCCGTCGGAATACCGTATCCCGATACCGAGGTGAAGCTGGTGGATCCGGAGACGGGGGAGATCGTCCCCGTGGGCGAACCCGGGGAGTTCGTGGCGAAGGGGCCTCAGGTGTTCACCGCCGGCTACCACAACAGACCGGAGGAGACGGCGCACACCCTGCGGGATGGGTGGATCTACACCGGTGATATCTGCAAGATGGACGAGGATGGCTACTTCTACGTCGTGGACAGGCTGAAGGACATGGTCATCGTTTCGGGGTACAAGGTCTTTACCCGGACGGTGGACGAGGTCCTGATGGAGCATCCCGACATTGACGTGGCCGCGACGATTGGCTTGCCCGATCCCAAGAGACCTGGCTCCGAGACCGTGGCCGCCGCCATCGTGTTGCAGCCGGGCATCGAGAAAGGTGAGGAAGCCCGGGAGAAGATCGCCAGGTACATGCGGGAGAAGGTGGCCCCTTACAAGGTGCCGAAGCGGATCGACTTCGTCGATGCGCTTCCGACCAGCGCGGTCGGCAAGGTGCTGAAGCGGGAGCTTCGAGTGATGCTGAAGGAAGGCGCGAAATGACGAAGGATCGAGTCTCGGCGCCGCGCAAACGCCTGCAGTTTGCCAGCGACAACGCCTCGGGGATCTGCCCCGAAGCGTGGGTCTCCCTCCAGGCTGCAAACGCCGGCCACGCACCCGCTTACGGTGAGGATGGATGGACGGAGCGCGCATGCGATCTGCTGCGCGAGGTATTCGAGATCGACTGCCAGGTCTTCTTCGTCTACAACGGAACGGCTGCCAACTCCATCAGCCTGGCGGCCATGTGCGAGTCCTACCACAGCATCATCTGTCACCAGGAGGCGCACCTGGAGACCGATGAGTGCGGCGGTCCGGAGTTCTTCTCCAATGGGACCAAGGTGCTCCTGGTGGGTGGCGAAGACGGCAAGATCGATCTCGACAGCGTGCGCCACACCGTCGAGCGCCGGACCGACGTCCACTTCCCGAAGCCGCGCGTCCTCAGCATCACTCAGGCGACCGAGATGGGTACCGTCTACAGCGCCGCAGAGCTGGATGCGGTCAGCGAGACCGCGCGTCGGCTGGGGCTCCGCCTCCACATGGACGGTGCCCGTTTTGCAAACGCTGTCGCGACGCTCGGCGTATCTCCCAAGGAGATCACCTGGAAGGTGGGTGTCGAGGTCCTGTGCTTCGGCGGCACCAAGAACGGAATGCCGGTGGGCGATGCGATCGTCTTCTTCGACCGGGAGCTGGCCCAGGACTTCGCCTACCGCTGCAAGCAGGCCGGTCAGCTCCACTCCAAGATGCGCTTCATCGCCGCGCCCTGGGTGGGTCTGCTGGAGGGTGGTGCGTGGCTCGAGCACGCGCGACACGCGAACGCCTGCGCCCTGCGTCTGGAGGCCGGACTGCAAGAGGTGGAGGGCGTCGAGATCCTCGCCCCGACCCAGGCGAACGCCGTCTTCGCGCGGCTCCCGGGAGTGGTGCTGGAGGGACTTCGCGAGCGGGGCTGGCAGTTCTATACCTTCATCGGCGCCGGCGGCGCTCGCTTCATGTGCTCCTGGCAGACCCTAGAGGAGGACATCGAGGGGTTGCTCCGCGACGTACGGGAGCTGTCGCCGACAGAGGGATAGAGCGAAGAGGCGCTGGAAGCAGAGGAGACGCCATGTCCTACGAGTTTCTCGAAATGAGCGAACCGAAAGACTCCGTCGCGCGGCTGACGCTGCGGAGAGAGAGCAAGAAGAACGCCCTCAGCATGGCGATGCGCGACGAGTTGGAGGACGCCTTTGCCCGACTGGTGAAGGACATTGACGTGAACGCCGTGGTGTTGGCAGGTGGCGACGGGATCTTCTGCGCTGGCTTCGACCTGAAGGAAGGCATGGATAGCGGTGGCAAGTCGTTCCTTCACCGTTTCGCCGAGTTCTTCGAGGCCTGCTATCTCTTCCCGAAGCCGATGGTAGCAGCTGTCGATGGGCCGGCCCTGGCGGGTGGCTTCGACCTCGCCCTTACCGCGGATTTCATCGTCGCCTCGACCCGCGCCAGCTTCGGCCATCCGGAAATCGAATTCGGACCGGTCGCCATCGTTCCACTGGCGCGCTTCGTCTCACCTGCGCGGCTGCGCGAGCTTTGCCTGCTCGGCACGAACATCGATGCAGAGACCGCGAAGGCGTACGGCATCGTGCACGAGGTGGTCGAGCCGGGTCGAGCGGAAGTCGTCGCGACAGAGCTGGCCGAGAAGCTGGCGACGCGGCCGCCGGCGGCCCTGGCCAGCACCAAGAGCGCGATCGGCCGGTTCCTGCGCACGGGGGAGATGATCCGCTCCGACGGCGATTCGATCGACAACGTTCTCGGAGGGCGGACCCAGAGCTACGACGCCTACGTCGCCGACAAGCTGAAGTAGACGCGACGATTCCAGCTCAGGGGGCGACGCGCTCGATCTCCTGGCGCGCGATATCGAGCCAGCGATCGAAGCGCTCCGGAGTGTGCTCGCAAGTGTGGGTGTCCTTGAGGATGATCTCGAGGACGCAGTCGTTGGCGCGGGAGACTTCGATCCCGTGCCGAAGATACTGGCGTATCCGACCCTCGTTGAATTGTCCGATCAGCTGGGCCGGCTGAGGCTTCCAGGAGAGGATCGCACGATGCCCGAGCTTCTCGGCGCTGCGCTCGACCTCGGCGAAGGGAGAGATCGAAATGCGGCGGATCTGGGGAATCGCGAGCACGGAATCGAGCTTGCCGCTGAGATCCTCACAGCAGCCGTAGCCAGTCAGGCCGAAGGGCTCGAGCAGGCGCGTCTCGTACTGCAGGATGAACTCATCGTGCATTCGGGGGGAGACCCCGGCCATCTCCTGCGCCTCGGAGCTGGCCCACATGTCGCAGGGACGCACGCGATCGGGTTCGTAGCCCGGTAGAGGGAGATCGTCGGTGTAGCCGTTTCCACCGGTGCTGTTGTAGGTCGAGTCGTTGTTGATGGAGAGCAGATTCTGCTCGATACACTGCTCGAGAACGCGACGATGGCCTTCGGTCAGGAAGCGCATTGCGTCGTGGAGCATCTCCGGAGCTTCGATCATGTCGATCATCACCTGCTCGAGGCCGCGGAGACCCGTGTACTCCTTCATCATGTGAAAGGACATGTGCGCGATGCCCTTCAGCTTGATCTCGAGGATGTCTCCGAAGAGCTCTTCTGCGATCTCCAGGCGTCTCCGTGTCTCGGCCTCGTCGTGCTCGATCTCCGGAAAGCGAAGCTTCTTCAGGTCCTCCGGCTTCATGATCACGGGGTCGAAAGCAAAGGCTCCGCGCTCGATGTCGCTGTGGCGCCGCCTGGTTTCGAGACCCCAGCCGCTGCTTCGAATCGCTTTGTTGACGATCCACTCCCGCTCGATCACGGTGTCGTCTCGGAAGTGCTGGTGGTAGTAGAGGCGCTGCCGCAACTCCATCTCGAAGAGCCGCGCAATGGGGTGCTCGCAGCGCAGGCTCTTGAAGGGCATCAGCTCCACCCACGATCCTTCGGGGAAGACCAGCAGCATCGGTCGGACAGCCTTCAGGTCGTTGTGTTGCCTCCAGAGCTCGCGCCGCTCGGCCTGAATCGATAGCTCGGCGATTTCGGCAACGCGCCGTGCCAGATCTCTCAGCAGCTCACGATCCGGGCTCGAGAACAACTCGACCTCCCGCTGGCATGGTGGTGGAGACGTCTCCGCAGCTCTTCCCGAGCATACCGGATCGGGCCGAGGCGGTGTTGGCGAGGGCTTCCTCCGAACTCTCCATTGTGAGAGAATCGAGCGCATCCGAAGCCAGGAGGGCCGATCCGCCATGCTGAACGATTCTCCGTTCGCGGCCACCGAGCGCGAGGACGGCGCGATTGCCGGACCGCTGCGAGAGCCGCGAAACCTCGAGCAGGCCATCAAGGGCAGCATCCACGATGACGCCCGGACCGAGGTCTGGATGGATCACGAGGACGGTCACCGGGTGGCCGCGGGGACCGCCTCCGTCGGAAAGCCCGACCCCGCCTCGGTGCTGCGGCTGCGCCTCCAGCAGATCCCCACACCGAGTGAGCTGCGCATCCTGTCGGACCCGGCGGGTGGCGACGACATCGCCTCGATGCTGATGATGCTGCGCTTCATGAAGGCGTCCCATCCGGCCTGGCAATGAGCCGGATCAGAACTCCTCCATCATCCAGGGTGTCGGGCCGGCGAAGGCCGCATCGAGTGCCCGGAGCTGGCTGGCCGAGCCGCCTTCGAGGAGCCCGGCGCGTGACAGCGTGGCGGTGCTCGCCCAGCCCGTATAGAGGGACGAGAGGGCGCCGATTCCGAGCCGGGGGCCGCCTTGGCCGCCAGGCTCGAGGCGTCCTTCGCCCTCGGCGACCTGCAGTGTCCAGTCGCCGGTGTTGTCGGCCAGGACCGCGTCCTCGACGCTGAGAGGAACCTCGAGTTTCAGGGACGGTGGGTAGCCGCGCGCGGCCACCGCGGCCGGCGCGTCGATGATCCGGAGCATCCAGCGCACCTGCCCGCGCACGGAAATGCGCTGCTCCGGCATCAGCAGCAGGAGTGCGTCTTCGGGTGAGGCGGCGAAGGTGACGGCGTCGACGACCGAGGCGGAAGAGGCGAGTATCCACCACATGGCTCGAAGCCCCTCGGGCGTGACCGCGACGATCTGCTCGACGCGCAGGCCGTAGTCACCGGAAGCGCCGGGAGGGGTGGGTTCGTGACGATAGGCGAGGAAGGCCTCGACCTCGCCGGCTGGGTTTTCGCAGGCGTAGAGGTAACGTCCCGTGTGCCACCACTCCCAGAACGATTGCCAGCGCCGATCGTCACGATCCAGCCAGCCGTTGATGGCCGGCGCGACGCGTTCGTAGCAGCGGCGAATCCCCGCCGGGTCGTCGCCTTTCTCGACTCGGCGCGCCTCGAGGGTGGTGGGCCGGCGGATGTCGCGCAGCGCCTGCGGCGATACCTGGTGCCAGATGGCGGCGCCCGCCAACTCGTAGCCCAGGCCGCGGTAGAGCGTCGTCGTCGCCGGAAAGAGCGCCGAGATGGCCTCGCCGCGGGCCCGCATCGCGTGGATCGCCTCCGTCATGATGCGGCGGCCCAGACCCTTGCCGCGGTGCTCGGGGGCGACGGCGACGTCACCCACGCCGCCCATCGGCACCGAACGCCCTCCGAAGAACTGGCCGAAGGCGTGGACGTGCGTCGCGGCCACCAGCCGATCGTTGGCGAAGGCCCCGTGCCTGCGCTCCGGTACCGCCTGCTTGATCCAGAGATCGCGGCGCTCCTCCGGAGTGTTGAAGGCCTGCTGGTCGATCCGGAAGGCCTGCTCGAGATCGTCCTGGGTGAGGAAACGGATTTCGAAGCCCATGCCGGTCAGTATGGCCGAAACTCGACCCGAAGTCTCGACGAGCGCTGCGGAAGGCTCGGCTTCGCCAGCGCTGGACCAGGTCGGTGGAGCCGAGGGAGTTCTACTCGGCAGCGAGATGGCGGTAGAGCTTCGGAAGCCGGTGGGGGAGTGACTCGATATCGGCGACCAGCTCGTAACCCATGTCGTCACAGAGATGCCGCAGGTAGTCGTGCCCCTCACTGTCGACGGTGATCAGGAACGGCGTGATCCCTTGACGCTTCGCCTCGACCAGTGCCTTCCTGGTGTCGTGAACCGCGTATTCCTTCTCTCCGCGCTCGCGTCCGTATTCGTCGTCCTCCGGTCGGCCGTCGGAGACGAGGATCAGGATCTTCACCTTGGCGTCGTGGTCGTTCAGCTTGGAGATGGTGTGCCGAATGGCGGGGCCCATGCGTGTGGAGCGGATCGGCTCGATCTTGTCGATTCGCCGGCGCACCGAGTCGTCGAAGGACTCGGCGAGATCCTTGATGACGTGAAACTCGACGTTCTCCCGGCCGTGACCGGAGAAACCGTAGATGCCGTAGGCATCACCGATAGCCTCGAGGGCCTCGACCACCAACACCGTCGATTCCCGCTCGATGTCGATGATGCGCTTGTCGCCTTCGGCCGATCTCCCCGAAACCAGGCGGGCACCCGATCCTGGCGACGTGACGGGAATCGGAGCCGGGGGGGCGATCTCCTCGCTCGTCGAGCCCGACATGTCGAGCAGAAAGGCCACCGCGACGTCACGGTTGATCTTGTTGCGCCGCGCGTAGAATCGGGCCAGTGGTCCCGCTCCGGCCTTCTTGTCGGCGTGGAACTCGACGGCCTGGTCGAGATCGATCTCATCGCCGTCTTCCAGGCGCTTGAGTCGGCGGAAGGATTCGGGCCGCATCATCTCGAACTGTCGACGGGTCTCGACCACGAGCCCGTGGTAGCGGCGGAGCGTCTCGTCGTAGAAGTCGATCTCCCCCTCGGCGGCAATTCGCTCGCCGACTCGACACCAGTCGGGTCGATAGTCGTCCGACCGTGTAGTCCCACTCGTCGTAGTGGAACCACTCGATCGCCTCCTCCGAGCCGTCGCCGTTACCCGCAGCTGCGTCTTCGGCGCGGTTCGATGCCTCGTGCTCGATGTTGGTGAGCAGGTCGTCGATATCGCTCTGCGGATCATCGGCATCTTCGGCGAGCTCGATCTCGGCCGAGTTCTCGAGCAGCTCGAGGATCTCTTCCCGGGTCAGCTCCTCGCCATCGGCGAGCTGCTGCGGGTCGGTCAATTCGTCGATCAGCTGCACCAGCTCGGGCTTGAAGTCACCGCGGTACTGGGCCTGCTCGGGGCTTCGGTACGGGACCTCCTCGTCTGCGGGCTGTTCCTCGCCGATGTGGGGCGCGAGGTCGGAGAGCGCGGATGCCTTCGATACCGCGTCCTCGTCGAGCTTTTCCCATTCACCAGGTACCAGGTGTGGCGGCAGGTTGGGGATCGCCATCGCCATGTCGTATAGCGCCGCGGTCACCTCGGCGGCGTCCTGCACGGTGGCGCCAGCCCGCTCGATCACTCGGAGTGCGGCGACGGCCTGTGCGAGCCCGGCGGTCAGGCGCACGGGCCAGCGGATGGTGTCCAGGTGGCCGAGAGAGGCTCGAAGCAGGTTCTCGATGAACGCCTGGCGCAGAGGCATCAGCTGCACGTCGGGGCGCTGCTCGGCCTCGCGTTTTTGAACGCGTCGAAGCCAGTGGCGCACGCCCGGATATTCGTCCTGGACGCAGACGTCGACGCGGGTGTCTTCCACCAGGGTGAACAGCCGCGAGGCCAGTCTGCGGTTCTCGAAGAGACCGAAGAAGCGGTGCATCGAGGTGACGGCGGGGGGTCGTAGCCCCGGATTCGAGTCTCCCCTGTTCCCGTTCGAGCGCCGTCGAGGGAAGATGTTCGCCATCGACCCCGAAGGAGTAGTGAAAAGAGCCGAACTCGAGGCGCCCGATCTGGTGCGTGGTGTACACCTTGTACACCTGGAAGTTCGCGTACTCGTCACCGAAGAGGTCGACCGCAGAAGGAAGGAAGATCGATGTGCCATCGCTCGTCGCGGTCTCGGCCGTCCAGCCGATATTGCGGCCCACCAGCGACCCGGTCGGCTGCACGAGCACCTGCTCACCGGAGAGCGCCTTGGCGTAGAGACGGAGGATGCTGACGACGCCGACCAGTTCGACTCGTGGAGTGAGCCTTCCGAGCATTTCCTCGGCCAGCGTCGACTCGATCCGGAAGTAGCTCTCGGCTCTCTCGGTGCTCTGTCCTTCCCTCAGGAGCTCGAGACCCGCTTCGGACCAACGTCTGGCCTGAATCGTGGTGAGACGCTGGCGTACCTCCGGCGCCGACACCAATGACTCGATCGCCACCCTGGCGCCGTGGGGCGCCAGCTGCCGGGCGAATTCGATCACCTCGGCTTGATCTTCCGGCTCCAGACCGCTGAGTGCTTCGGCCGAGGCGACGAACAGCGAGAATCCGTCGCCGCCCACCTCAGAAGCCACTCCCGCGGCCAGATCCAGAAAGGAGTCGCGAAGCGTGGGCCGCACGGCCTCGAGTAGACCCGGTCCGCGCTCGAAGAGCGGATGGGTGTCCACCCACGATGCGCTGCACAGCGCTCCTGCAAGGGCCAGGAACGGCTCCCGATCGCTTCTCGGCCAGCCGATCCAATAGCGACGGAGAGTCGTGCAGACAGAGCGACGCCGTTTCGTAGGAGCGCTGGGCGAGCCGGTCCACGAGATCGGCGAGTCCTTCGAGAGCCTGCAGCGAGAGCGATTCGAGCAGGCGAGGCCCGATCCGGAAGAAGTCCGCCGCCAGCCTTGCCGACTTCCAGCTCCCCCTGCATAGCCGTCGACCCTGGCCGGCCCAGGTCTCGAGCTCTGAGGGCTCCAGGTGGGCAAGCGCGCCAGGTGTGGCCTGGATGAAGGCGGCGGCGGCCTGGGGCGCCCGGTCGGCAAGGCCGGCTGAGATCTCGGCCCACCTCGAGAGGGCTGCGACGTCCAGCCGGTCGACGGCGGGGCTGGCCTCGAAGAACGCCACCGCCACCTCGGGGGAGCGGCGAGAGAGTCGTGCCAGACCGAGGCCGATGCGGGCCCATTCGCGGAGGCTCTCCGGACCGAGGCGCTCCTCCAGCGCGCCTGCCGCCTCGGCGAACGAGTCGCCGAGTGCGCCCGCGATACCGCGCAGCTCAGCGGCATGACGCTCGATCAGCTCAGCGGCGTGGCTCATTGTTCTGGCTACCACGGACGCACGGCGTCACTCCTCGAAGACGGAGGTGACGACCTCTTCGATGGAGCGCTGGAGCTCGATATCGTCGCTGAGGACCCAGGCGATCGCGGTCTGGCACGCGCTGAGCGGGCCAATGCCACTGGCGACCAGCTTCCCGGCGTAGACCAGCAGCCGCGTCGACACCCCTTCGCCCAGGCCGTGGTCCTTCAGGTTGCGCACCTTCTCGGCCAGCTTCGCCAGATCGAGGGCTATTTCCGGCGCACAGCCCGACTCGGTCGAGACGATCTCGGCCTCCTGCTGACGCGAGGGGTAGCCGAACTCGATGGCGATGAAGCGCTGGCGGGTGGAGTGCTTCAAGTCCTTCAGCGCCGACTGGTAGCCGGGGTTGTAGGAGAGCACCAGCAAGAATCCGTCCGCCGCCTCGAGCAGCTCGCCGCGCTTCTCGATGGGCAGGAGCCGCCGGTAGTCGGCCAGCGGATGGATCAGGACCGTCGTGTCCTTGCGCGCCTCGACGATCTCGTCGAGATAGCAGATGGCCCCCACCTTGACGGCTCGGGTGAGAGGGCCGTCGATCCAGCGGGTCTCGTCACCCTCGAGCAGGTAGCGCCCCACCAGGTCGGATGCGGTGAGATCCTCGTGGCAGGCGACGGTGATGAGGGGGACGCCGTCTTCCTCTCGGTTGCCGACGTGGCGGTGCAGGTGCCACGACATGTACTCGATGAAGCGGGTCTTCCCGCAGCCGGTGGGGCCTTTGAGAAGCACCGGGATCTGTTTCTCGTAGGCGGTCTCGAAGAGCTCGACCTCGTCCGCGATGGGGAGGTAGAAGGGCTCTTCGGTGATGCGGAAGTCCTCGATCTGGTGCCTCTCGAAGCCGGCTGCCCGTTTTGCCTTCTTGCCCAATGTCTCTCCCGCTGATCTCAGTCTATGTGAGCCATGCCGTGGAGCAGCCAGTCGAGGAATTCATCGCGGAGCTCCTCGGGGCTGAGCTCGGCTCGCCGCTCGGCAGCGGCAGCCAGCATGATGGAGCCGGTGCTCAGAAAAGCGTGCGCTGCGACGTCGGCTGCGATGCCCGGACGGAACTCTCCCCGGGTCTGGCCGCGGCGGATGATGTCCTCGACCAGTTCGTGGATCGGGTTCGCCTCCTCGCTCCTCTCCAGCCGGGTGCCCGGGGGCAGCGAGGACTCCACCAGCATGGCGCCCATCACCTCGGCATGCGCGAACCAGGTCTCCATCACCAGCGTAGCCAGTGCATGCAGCTGCTCCGTGGCGGGCGCCTCCGAGTCCCAATGCGACTCGCGGAAACGAGTCGCGATACCCCGGCTGTACTCCCGGAGCAGGGCCGATTTCGACGGGAAGTGGGCGAAGAAGGTGGTGCGGGCGACGTCGGCCACCTCGCAGATCTCCTCGACGGTGACCTGGTGGTAGCTGCGTTCGGCGAAGAGCTTCATCGCCGCCGCGTAGACCTCCTGCCGCGTGCGCTCCTTCTTTCGCTCGCGTCGCGAAGCTGGCTTCGCTTGGGGATCCATCGGCACCCTCTCGCCGCGCTGGGAGTCCGACGCAGCTGAAGCTCGATCCCGGACTCGACTGAACCAAAGTATTAAATCGAACTTGAGTATTAGAATATACTCAGGTAGCATATCCGGTCAAGGCAAATGGCTGGGTAGTCCGACCCAGTCCTGTATGTCTTTGGCCTGCGGATGAAATCGCTTCGCGCGCGCATTGACAGGCTTGGCGTTCGACCCGGAAGGGACAGGCGTGTGGGTCTCTGGGTCGACGTCGGTCTCCGCAGGTTGAAGGAAGCTGCCGAAAACTGCGATTCTCCGATCCAAGCCGGGCCCCTGGCCCGCGATAGGGAGACTGGCCGTGCCTGATACCCGTGTCTCGTCCGCCGCTGGGTTGCGCCGTCTTGCACAGATCGATCCCAAGGCTCGCCTCGACGACCTGATGTCCCGTCCCTACGAGTATCGCGGATGGGAGGACGTCTACCGCGACGAGTGGACCTGGGACGACGTCGTCCACGTCTCGCACCTTCGGGTCAACTGCATCTCGACCTGCTCGTACGACGCCTACGTGAAGGACGGCATCGTCTGGCGCGAGGAGCAGAACGCCAACTATCCCCAGGAGTTCCCCGACATCCCCGACTTCAATCCGCGGGGCTGTACGGCGGGCTGCGCCTACAGCGCGCAGATGTACGACCCCACCCGCATCCGCTACCCGATGAAGCGCGTGGGAGAGCGGGGCTCGGGACGCTGGCAGCGGCTCAGCTGGGACCAGGCGCTGGAGGAGGTCGCCGACAAGCTGATCGATGTGATCACCGAGGACGGCCACGACTGCATCATGTTCGACCAGGGCACCACCAACATCGACAACGGCATCGCTTCGACGTTGGAGATGTTCCTGTTTCTGCGCGGTCTGGCTGCCAACAACATCGACTCCTGGGCGGGTGTCGGCGACCTGCCGGTAGGTCTGATCCAGAGCTGGGGCACCTACATGAGCGAGGGGACCGCCGACGACTGGTTCCGCTCCGACTACATCTTCATCTGGCTGGGCAATCCGAACTACACGCGCCAGCCCGACGCCCACTTCCTCTACGAGGCGCGCTACCGCGGAGCCAAGATCGTGGCGGTATGCCCCGACTTCAGCCCCTCCACGCTCCACGCCGACCGCTGGCTGAACGTGCGTCTGGGAACCGACGCTGCGCTGGCTCTGGGCATGGCGCACGTGATCGTGGACGAGGGTCTTCACGACGTCGAGTACATCAAGGAGCAGACCGATCTCTCCTTCCTGGTGCGCGACGACAACGGCCGCTTCCTTCGCGAGTGCGACGTGGTGGAGGGGGGCGCCGACGACCAGTTCTACTTCTGGAACGCCGCCAAGGGGCGCAAGCAGCTGGCGACGGGCACCTGGGGCTCGGAGGTGATGACGATCGCGCTGGACGAGGAGACGGACCCGGCGCTGGAGGGGACGCACAAGGTGCGCCTGGTGGACGGCAAGCAGGTCCGGGTGCGCCCGGTCTTCGAGCTGTTGCGGGCGCATCTGGCGGAGTACACGCCGGAGCGGGCCGCGGAGATCACCGGGTGTGCCGGCGGCGAACATCCGCTGCGTGGCGCGGGAGATGGCGGCGGCCCGGTCGTCGATGATCTTCGCCTCCTGGGGCGCCTGCAAGCACTACCACTCGGATCTGTTCCAGCGCGGGATGGTCTACCTGATGGCGCTGACGGGGAACTCGGGCGGGAAGCCGGGCTCGGGCATCAAGGTGTCCACCTGGTGGCCGATGCCGGGCATGGTTCTCATGGGGATGGGCGAGGAGCTCCAGACCGAGCCGCGGATGGAAGTTCCGATGGAGCATCCCCAGATGCAGAACGTCTCCAAGCTGATGTTCGCGCTGATGAGCCAGAGGCTGCGGTCCACGCCGCTGATCCCCTGGCTCTACGCCCACGATCCGAAGTTTGCCGAGGCCGCCGGGAACGATGCCTACGCGGATCCGGCGCTTCCCCGTCCGGTCTCCGAGTACATGGAGGAGATCATCGAGCGGGAGTGGCAGCCGATCCGTCCCAAGCCACCCAAGCGCCCGAAGTTCCTGTATTACTCGGGTCCCAACCCGCTTCGCCGCTGGCCGAATGCCAGGACCATTCGCGACAGCCTCTGGAAGAGCCTCGACACCATCGTCACCTGCGACTTCCGGATGTCGACCTCGGGGATGTGGTCCGACTACATCCTTCCCGCCTGTGGCTACTACGAGAAGCCCGGGATCAAGTACACGATGTCCTACATCCCCTACGTCGTCGTGGGGGACCGGGCGGTGGCTCCCCTCTACGAGTCCAAGCACGAGTGGGACATCATGATGGGACTCGCCAGGAAGATCCAGGAGCGCGCCAGAGCCCGAGGCGTAGAGGGATTCACCGACCACCTCGGCGAAGAACACACCCTGGAGAACTTCTACGACTGGTTGACCGTCGACGGCGTCTACGTGGAGGGCGAGAAGGGCGAGACGGCAGCGCTCGACTACATCATGCGGAACTCGGGCGTCACCCGTTACACCGACCTCGGTGAGCAGCCGTGGCGAAAGGCGGTCGAGAACGGCATGGTGAAGATCGAGAAGGTCGCCGGGCTCGAGATGGCCATGATGCTCAGCTGCATGATGAGCGACTTCGACACCAGCGAGCCGATGAACCAGTTCGGCTGGTTCCACAAGCACAAGACCCCGTGGCCGACGCTCACCGGGCGCCAGCAGTTCTACATCGATCACGAGTGGTACCTCGAGGTCGGTGAGGGACTGGCCGTGCACAAGGAGCCGGTTGCGGCTGGCGGTTCCTATCCGCTCCGCCTCACCGGTGGCCACAATCGCTGGAGCCAGCACTCGATCTTCCGCGCCAACCAGCCGCTGCTGCGCCTCCAGCGGGGCTCCCCGGTCGCCTACCTGAGCGAGGCCGACGCCCGGGAGCGGGGGATCTCCGACAACGACCCGATCCGAGTCTACAACGACGTGGGCGAGTTCACGCTGTGGGCGAAGATCTCGCCGGCTGTCCAGCCCGGCACCTTGATCTGCTACCACGCCTGGGAGGGCTACCAGTTCCCCGACGGCGCCACCCAGAACGACGTGGGGGCCAACCCGCTGAAGCCCAACAACATGGCGGGTGGCTACGGGCACATCCAGTACCGGGGGGCGTACCTCTCGATGAACAACATCCCCAAGGAGGTGGCCGTGGAGGTAGAGAAGGTGCGGGAGGAGGTGTGATCATGGCTGTCGAAATCGTTCCCATCCAGGTCAGCAAGGTCGAGGCCGCTCTGGAGAAGCTGGTGGCTCCCGATGCCGCGGAGTGGGGAGGCGCCACGGAGGCGGTGGTTCCCATCGATCCGACGCCACTGGAGCGCCTGCCTTCGGCCTACGTGCAGGTGTCCTGGCGGGATCGGCCCCGGGGTGCGATCGGAGAGGTGCGGGTGCGCGCCGCTGCGGGTACCGGTGGTCTGGCGGTGCGGCTCGACTGGGCGGCGCTTCGGCCCTCGCGGCTGATCAGCGACTGGAACGTGTATCCCGACGCCTGCGCGATGCTCTTCCCGGCCGATGGCCGCGAGGCCGAGTTCGACACCATGGGGAGCCCGGCGCATCCGGTGCAGGGGTGGCACTGGCGTGCCGGGACCGATCTTCCCTTCGTGGTGACGGCGACGGGGATCGGCACGGTGGAGCGCGCCAAGGAGCACCCGGTGCAGGTCCGGTCCCGCTGGTCGGAGGGTCGCTGGCAGGTGGTGCTGGCGGGTCCGCTGGGAGCCGGTGGGATGCCGCTGCGGAAGGGATCCGGCCTGCCGGTGGCGTTTGCAGTGTGGTCGGGTGCAGCGCGGGAACGCGCGGGTCTCAAGTCGTACTCGCCGCAGGCTTGTGAGCTGCGGCTCTGATGGGTGGAGGAGGCGAGCGATGAAGGCTGCAAAGTCCCCGAAGCATCAGTTCGCGATGGTGTTCGATCTGAACAAGTGTCTGGGCTGTCAGTGCTGCACGGTGGGGTGCAAGACCCAGTGGACGCAGACGACCGGCATGGAGGCGATGTGGTGGAACATCGTCAACACGATGCCGGGCCGCGGCACACCCCGTGACGTGTTCGAGCTGGGGGGTGGTTACCGCAATGGCGAGCCGGTCCCGGGTCAGCTTCCCGGCAAGAGCGAGTGGGGGGAGGCCTGGGACTTCGAGTACGACGAGGTCTTCTCCCGGGGTGGGGACGGCAGCGCGTACCTGCGTCCCCGGGAGCGGGACGGGGCCTCGCCGCAGTGGGGTCCGAACTGGGACGAGGACATGGGCGGTGGCGAGTATCCCAACTCGTATTTCTTCTATCTGCCGCTCTTGTGCATGAACTGCAGCAAGCCGGCCTGTCTGGAGGCCTGTCCCCGCGACTCCATCTACCGTCGCGAGGAGGACGGGATCATTCTGATCGACGAGGAGCGGTGTCACGGCTATCGGTTCTGCATCGAGGCGTGTCCCTACAAGCGGATCTACTTCAACGAGGAGCGGGCGATCGCCCAGAAGTGCATTTCGTGCTACCCGCGTCTGGAGGCGGGAGTGGCTCCGGCGTGTGTACGCCAGTGTCCCGGCCGGATGCGTCACATTGGTTATCTGGACGATCCCGAGAGCACGATCTACAAGCTGGTGAAGAAGTGGAAGGTGGCGCTTCCGCTGCGTCCGGACTTCGAGGTGGAGCCGAACGTCTTCTACATTCCGCCGAGCTCGCCGATGGCATTCGACGAGAAGGGGGAGTTCGACGAGAAGGGCTCACGGATCCCGCTCGATTATCTGCGCGAGCTGTTCGGTCCCGGAGTCGAGAAGGCGCTGGCCAAGGTCGAGTCGGAGCGCGAGAAGGCGGCATCGGGCAAGAAGTCCGAGCTGATCGACATCCTGATCGCCCGCAACTGGCAGCAGCTGCTGGGACCCTACCCCGAGGACCCGGGCGCCCTCAAACGCCCACCGAAGGGATAGCCCGCGAGTTCGGGGACGTTGTTGAACATTCAATTTCCGGGCCAGGCCCGGAAATTGAATGTTCAACAACGTCCCCGCAGACTATTCACGAAGCTCGTGGCGAAGCCGCTGCAGGCCCAGCGGCTCCACCCTCCAGAGCCCGCCGAAGGGATAGTCGAGGTCGAAGAGCGAGAGGTAGAGCACCATGATGGCGCCCGTGGTGAGGCCCAGGAGCAGCGCCTCGAGCAGGGGTGCGCTCATGTCCAGCAGCAGGAAGCCCACCATGATGAGGGTCGAGAGGATCTCGATCTGGAACCAGTGGATTCGGGGAATGTGCCGGGCCGCGATGGAGAGCCGCTCGCTCCGCGCTCGGGTGGTCGTGCGGAGCTCGTCGTGGATGGCATTCAGTGTGATCCGGTCCACGTCGTCGGAGATGCCGTCGGTGGATATCTCGTTCAGCACGGGGACGATCTGATAGAGGATCGGCGCGGCGTCGACCGCGTCGTCCGGGGGGAACTCGTGGTTGAGGAGCTGCTCGACGTAGCCTAGTACGTGGCCGCCCACGGCCTTCTGGGAAGTCCCTCCGCGCATGGTTCCGGTCAGCAGGATGAGATTCCGTAGACTGCTCGCCTCCGCCGTGAGCTTCTGACGAAGCTCGGCCTGGCGTCCGAAGGCCTGCTGGAACGTGAATCCGATGATGAGCGCGTAGATCACGCCCACCACCGTGAGGAAGGCGCCGACCCCTTCGGCGAGATCCTGGGCTCCGGCCGTGCGGAGCGAACCCTGCAATGGGTCGGCCAGATACGGGTAGAGGGCGAACATCGCGCCGCCGGAAACGGCCGGGATGGCGAAAAGCATCCACGGCCGTGTTCGGATGGTGCGATTCAACGCCTTCTGGGCGGTCGCAAAGAGCTCCATTTCTCCTCGCCTGAATGACTGAAGGCATTCCGCTCGCCGGGATGCTCCACCAGGATACCGCGGTTCCTGCTCCGACTCCCGTTGGGTGTTGTCTGGTTCCCAACTCGAGAATGTCCGACGAGGCCGGGAGGCACCCGCCTGAACCGTCCCGGGTTTGCCGGAGGCTCAAGGTGTGCGAGGAGCCTCGGGAGCTCTATATCAACGTGTGCCTCGCCGCATGCTGGGCGACCCGGGTGCGAAGTTCGGACTCGAGAGTCTTCTCGAGGTTGGTGAAGAGGCAGCCGACTCCGGGCGCGAGAAGGGAGCTTCTGCCCTGGTCGGATCCGACGGAGTAGATCACTCGTGCGGTAGCCTCTACCTGAAGGTCCTCGAAGTCGAACTCGATCTCGACCTCGGTGCCCACCGGAAGCGGGCTGGGCATCTCCACATAGGCTCCGCTCGCGGAGATCGTGTAGAGCACGCCGAAGCAGCGGGTGCCTCCGACTCGCATCCAGCAGAGACGATTCGCGCCCGCCCGGGGCTCGCGCCGGGGAGTGATCTCTTCGGGCATCAAGACCAGATTGCTGATGGCAAATTTGAGCTCCGCCGCGTTGTAGGGCACCCACAGGCACGACGAGAAGCCGGAGCGACGCAGGTCTTCGCTCGAGGTCGGGTCGGTCCTGAGCCCGATCAGGAGGACGCTGGCTTGGCGTTGCGATGCGTTCGCAGCAATGACGTCGCGTAGAGCCACGAGTTGATCGATGCTCAATCGAGATGAGGCGATCGCGCCGTCCACCCGTCCGGACGCCTCGCGGACGAAGAGCTGGGCCTCATCCAGCCACTTGGAGTAGAGCGGCTCGACGCCGAGCTGGATGAGCGCCAACGCAGTAGATCCCACGGACTCGCTTTCGTCGTCGAGGACGACGATGCAGGGCGGCCGGTGCGTCATTGGATCGATTGTCACTCTCGCATGTTAGCAGCGATGTCCCGTAAAGCCGGGGTTTGTTCGCGACGGAGTAGAGAAGCCAGGGCGTTCCGCTCAGACTGGACTAGGCGTCGTCCCGAACCGGCTCGCAGTCGACGCGGATGCAGCGGTCGAAGGGGACCGGTTGCCACTCGGTCGGTGAGTAGAGGAGGTGTCCGTAGTCGCCGACCAGGTGCAGCCACTTGACCATGCCTGGCTCGACTTCATTGGAGCCCTTGCCGCCCGGGAACATGAAGCCCTCGAAGCCGTTGTAGACGGTGAGGCCGTCGGGGCGCTGCGCGGGGCTGGTGCGGGCCGGGACCAAGAAATCGCCGACGTCGTTCCAGATCCGTACCAGGGCGTCGTCCTGGATTCCCTTCTCGCGGGCCACCGCGTCGTTGATCAGCACGAAGGGTTTGCCGCGATGCGTCTCGAGCATGACGGCGTTGGTCATGTTCATGGCGTGGTTGCTCCAGCGGGCGTGTCCGCTGGAGAGCCGGAACGGGTGATCGCCGCCCATCGCCGGCGGCTCCTTGTGCACCGGGAGGTCTTCGCCGGCCTCGCGATACCACGGGTGGTCGAGCAGGAACTGCGCGCGGCGGGTGAGCGTGGGAAAGGGGTGCCCCAGCTCGACGTGATTGCGCAGCGGTGCGTGTGTCTCGTTCCTGGGGAAAGGAGAGGCATTGGCCTTTGCCATTGCGATGAAGGCCCAGTCATTGTAGTGGCTGTGGCCCTTCTTGCGGAAGGTCTCGAGGGTGGTGCCTTCGGGCATGTTCCCCGACGTCACGGCGTCGGCCAGCGCCTCCTTCGCGAAGCTCTCGCTGTCCACCAGCGTGCCGTTCAGGGTGAAGAGATCCCAAAGCTCGTCGTAGCGTCGGGGAACGCCACTGGTGTGCATGAAGCTCTCGAGCCCGCGTGCCTTCGCCCGCTCGGCAATGCTCTTGCAGAGCGCCCCGAGCATCTCCCACTCCCCGCGCGCTTCGGCGAGCGGTGGGACGGCCGCCTCTCCCAGCGAGAGGAACATGGTGTAGGGGGCCGGCATGCCGAACCCCGTCTTCTCGTAGTGTTGGGCGGCGGGAAGCACCAGGTCCGCGTGGAGTGCCGTCTGCGACATCCGGTAGTCGGCGCACACGACCTTGGTCAGCTGGGGCCAGAGGTTCTCGAAGACCGCCTTCTTGCCACCGCGCGTACGCCGGAGCGTATTGCCCCCGATCTCGAGAAGCACCCGCGCCGGCTTGCTCGCGGCGGCCTCGGCGGCCTCCTTCCAGGTCTCCTGCTGGGAGGCCTCCTGGAAGTACTCGTCGAAGCTCCGCTTCATGGCGGGATCGTTCCACTCGGGCCGGTTCCAGCGCTCGCGATAGCCGGCCTGGTGGTACCAGAAGAAGGCGGGGGGAACCATGTTGCTGCGGCCGAGCATCCGCCAGAGGGCGCGATCGGCCAGCTCTCCCGTCAGCGTCGGATCCTGCTGGACCAGCTGCTCGCGCATCATGCGGGCCGCGTCCAGCACCTCCAGGCCGCCCTCGACTCCGGGCTTGGTCTTCGTCATGACCGTCGAGATGCCGTCGAACATGAAGGAATTCCAGCTGGCGGTGCCGGCGCCCTTCTTCCCCCAGTTCCCGGTGAGCGCCAGCACCAGCAGGATCGAGCGCGACATCAGGTCGCCGTGGTAGTACTTCGCGGCCGACATGCCCACGGTGATCCGGGTTCGCCGGGTGGCGACCTTTCGCGCCAGCAGGCGGATCGTGTCGGGATGGACCTCGCAGATGGCGCTGGCCTGCTCGGGCGTGTAGTCGGCATCCAGCATGCGTGCGACGCGAGCGAAGAGCGGCTCGACCTCGACCGGGCCGGCGTCGAGGGTCTCCACCTCGAGCTTGCCCTCCAGGAGAGGCTCGAAGTCGAGAAAGAGGCTGGCGGGATCGGCGGGCTGCGGCCCCTTCTCGGGGTGGGCCTGGAAGAAGCGGTCGTCGCGGCCGCCCTCCTCGAGGTGGAGGGGTCGCAGGAACTCGCCGGTATCGGTGCGGACCAGCAGCGAGAGGTCGGTCTGGGACGCTGCGAAGTCCCGGTCGATCAGGCCCTCGGAGACGATGACCTGGCACATCGCCAGGGCGAGCGCTGCGTCGGTCCCGTGGCGGATCGGGACGTGGTAGTCCACGTGACTGTGGGAGGGACTGACGTCGGGTGAGACCAGCGCGAGCTCCTTGCCCCGGTAACGCGCTTCGGTCATGTAGTGGAACATCGGAATCATCGTGTGGGCGGGGTTGGAGTGGAAGACCAGGCTGAACTCGCTGTGGAAGCCGTCGTCGATCGAGGGGGAGAAGGAGAACTTGCCGAAGGTCTGCTGCAGTCCGGTGATGAAGTCGTTGATGGTGGCATCGACGTCCAAGCTCGTTCCGCCCAGCACCCCCATGAAACGCGAGCCCGGTGTGCTGGCCGCCAGCTCCGGGCTCATTTCCATCACCACGGCCTGCGGTCCGATCTCCTCGATGGCGTCGAGAATGGCGTCGGAGAGCTCGCCCAGCGCCTCGTCCCAGGAGATCCGCTCCCAGCGCGCCTCGCCGCGTTCGCCGGTGCGGCGCAATGGGAAGCGGATCCGGTCCGGGGCGTAGAGCTCCCTGCTCCAGGCGAGCCCTCTCTGGCAGAGAAGAGGATTCATGTCGGGGACGCCGTCCTCGACCGGCTCGATCACACCCGCCGCCTCCTCGCGTACGACCTTGCCGTCCTTCACGAAGACGTAGAACAGGCAGTCGGCCGGCGCGCAGTTGACGCAGTGGGTCCCGAAGCTGACGCGGTCCCAGTCCTGGTGGATGCGGTCCCGGTAGCGCTTCTCGGTCGCGTTGGTCTCGCGGGGTCGGCTCATCGCGCGCTCTCGCGGGCGGCGTCCACGACGGCGGGCTCCTTGCCGAAGGGTCCGAAGAGTGTCTTCCACTCGTAGACGATCAGCGTGTCCAGCAGCTCCGAGCTGCCTCCCCCTCGCACCCGCTCGATCTCACTCTGCAGCGTCGCCAGGGCCTCGTGCACCGCTGGTCCGAACAGCGACTCCAGGTACTCGGGCGGGATCCGCATGGTCTCGGTGTCGATCGAGCTGTCCTCCCGAAGCCGGTAGGGCGAGAGCGGCGGCACGTAGAAGACGTTCGGCTCGGTCCCGAACTCTGCGTGAAGTGGAAGCGCCACCTTCCACTCGTTCACCAGCCGGTGGATCGGCCCCTTCTCGTCCTCCAGCATCCCCACGAAGATCAGACGTCCGGGACAGTTCCGCGCGCACGCGGGTGCTATCCCCTGCTCCAGCCGCGGGAAGCAGAGGTTGCAGTGCTGCGCCACCCCGCGCACGTGGTTGAAGTAGATCTTCTTGTAGGGACACGCCTGCATGCACTTGCGCGAGCCCTTGCAGAGGTCCTCGTCTCGCAGCACGATCCCATCTTCTGCGCGCTTGTACATGGCGCCGGAGGGGCAGGCCTCGACGCAGGCGGGACGCGTGCAGTGATTGCAGATGCGGGGGAGGTAGAAGAAGTAGGCGTTGGGAAACTCGCCGGCGCCCTGGTCCTCGTCCCAGTTGGGTCCCCAGGTGGGCGGGGTGCCCTCGGCGGTGGTCGGCGTCAGGTGCACGGACTGCCCCTTGCCGCCGAAGAAGACCTCCTCCTTGTTGAACTTCCAGCCGCCGCCGAACTCCTCGAGCGTGGGCTCGTGTCCGAGCTCGAGCTCTTCCGTCGGGGTAGCCCCCGCCCATCTGCTCCCAGTCACGGGGCGTGCCGCGGCCGGGCATGGTGTTGGTGGTGCACCACCACTGGTGCTCTTCGCCTTCGTCGCGGGTCCAGAGCATCTTGCAGGCGACGCTGCAGGCCTGGCAGCCCATGCACTTGTTGAGATCGAAGACCAGCGCGACCTGGCCCTCGGAGGCGACACTCGGTTCACTCATCGCGCGGCTCTCCCGTGCTGCGATTCGGATTCCGGAGTCTAGCCTGGATTCCCCCTTGGGTAGACCTTGCAGAGATGGGACTTGAGCGGCTCGGAGCCGGTCTCGGGATCGAAGCCGTCGTCTCCGAAGAGCAGGTTGACGTTGGACCGCTCCCAGCCGTAGCCCGGCGGGCCTTCCTCCGGGAACCACCAGGCGTGCTGGGCGTTGACCACGTCGGGCGCCACTCCATCCCAGAGCTTGGCCTTCATCTGGACCCGGGCGACGGGCGTCTCGATCCAGACCCAGTCGCCGTCGCCGATGCCCAGTGACCGGGCCGTATCGGGATGGATTTCCACCAGTGGGTCCGGGTTCGCGCGCCGGAGCGCGGGAATCTGCCGCAGCTCCGACTGGAAGAAGTGCTTGATCTTGACGCCGGTCATCAGGATCAGGGGATATTGCTCCGCGACTTCTGGCGTCGATACCGGAGAGAGCGGAGGCTCCCGGTACTCGGGCAAGGGAGACAAGCCCAGCAGGTCACACAGTCGGCTCTTCAGCTCCAGCTTCCCAGAAGGCGTCTCGAAGCCCCTGGTCCGGTACTTGCGGTACTCCTGCTTTCCGATCAGCATCCCGCGCTCGCAGAACGCCTCGAAGTCGAGCCCGGTGTCCTCGAGCACCCAGTCCTGGTACTCCCGCAGGTTCCTCCAGGGGAACGCCGCCTCCAGTCCCAGCCGCCGCGCCACCTCGATCAGCACGTCGCGGTCGTCCCGCGCCTCTCCGATCTGGGCGACCTTGCGCCGGGCCAGCACGCACCAGATCTTGTGCACGAAGGCCACGTCGTCCTGCTCGAGCCAGGTGGCGGCGGGCAGCACCAGGTCCGCCAGCTGGGTGGTGGGGGTCATGAAGAAATCCGATGCCACGGTGAACTCCAGGTGCTGCTTCAAGGCATCGGCGATCTTCCGCCCCTGCGTGGCGGTCATCAGGGGGTTGGATCCCAGGAGCCAGAGGCCGCGGACCCGATAGGGCTGGCCGCTGATCACGGTCTCCCAGAAGGTGGGCGAGTGTAGGATCAGGTCCGCGGAGAAGCGTCCGGCGGAGAGCATCCGCTTCCGCTTCTCCGGCGCCAGGAAGATCTCGCCTCGATGCTCCGGGCTGTTGAAGACCGCGACGTTCTTCACGCCTTCCGGCGGAACCCACTGGGCGTCGCCCCCCGGCACGTCCACGTTCCCGGTCAAGGCTCGCAGGATCAGGAGCGAGCGGGCGGTCTGGATGTTGCAGGCGCTGGCGTCGATGCCCTGACCCCACTGGATACAGGCCGGTCTGGTGGTGGCATAGGTGCGCGCCGTTTCGCGAATCTCCTCGGCCGGGATCCGGGTGATGGAGGCGGCCCACTCCGGCGTGAACTCTCGCACGTGCCGTGTCAGCTCGTCGAAGCCCAGGGTGCAATGATCGACGAAGTCGTGATCCACCAGGTCTTCGTCGATGATCGTATGGATCATGGCGAGGGCCAGGGCTCCGTCGGTGCCCGGTCGGAGCTGCAGCCAGTGGTCGGCCCGCCTGGCCAGGCTCGTCCTTCGCGGGTCCACCACGATCACCTTCTCCGCCTGTCGAACCGCCTGGAGGAGGGGCCCCCCGCACATGCCGTCCGCCGCAGCGTTGGTGACGATGTCGCAGCCCCATACCACGACACAGGCCGGTAACGTGCCACCGTGGCCGTAGATGTCGCAGACGGGTAGCTGTCCCAGGGTGGCGCGGCTGGCGATCTGCCGGGGCAGGTAGCAGATCTGGCCGGGGGCGACGAAGTTGGGCGTGCCCAGGGCGTTGGCGAAACGCAGACTCATCTGGATGTAGGGCCGCCCGGTGCCGGTCACCATGGCCAGGTACTCGGAGCCGCTCTCCTTCCGGATGGTGTCGAAGCGATCCACCACTTCGTCGATGGCCTCGGACCACGAGACACGCTGCCACTGGTTCTCGCCGCGTGCACCCACCCGCCGGAGCGGATGGGTCAGACGATCCGGATGGTAGAGGAGCGCCGGAGAAGCCTTGCCCTTGGGACAGAGATAGCCCCGGCTGATGGGGCTCTCCGGATCGCCGGTCACCTTGACGACGCGATCGTCTTCCAGGTGGACGAGAACCTGACAGACGCCGTGGCACATCCGGCACGAGGAGCGAACGGTTCGTCTTTCAGGCATGGACGACGTCCTCCCTCTGAAGCGGGGACGTTCTTGCGTTCACTTCTCGGAGCCGAGAACGCAGACGCAAGACGTCCCCGATCCTCACTCGCGATTCTCGCGGGCCATGGCTTCGTCCAGCTTCGCTGGTGTCTCGAAGGCGATCGAGGAGCGTTCGTGGCGGTGCAGCTTCAATGACTCCTGAGTACATACCAGGGTGCATATGCCACAGCCGATGCATTTCTCGAGGTCGACTCGTATCTGATCGGTCTCCTCGTCCAGGGACAAAGCTCCGAAGAGGCATCGGTCCGCGCAGGTCTCGCAGCCGATGCAATCTTCCCCGGGCTGGGGAGCGAAGTTGGAGGGAGCGAGGGCATCCGGATTGTCCCACTCCAGCCTTCCCCGCGTCTGGGAGCAGCAGCATCCGCAGCAGAGGCAGATGAGCCGGTCGCCGACCTCCGCATTCAATGTATGTCCGACCAGACCGAGCTCCACCATCTCGTCGAAGTACTCGATCGCCTGCTCCTTGCTGACTGGCTTGCCGAGGCCGAGCATCTCGAAATGCGTGGCAGCGGCACCCATCATGATGCAGGCCGCGATGGGAAATTCGTCCTTGCACTCGCGAGTTCCCAGCTTCTCGGTGCGGGTGCGGCATGGGCAGGGAACCAGCGCCAGCTGTTCCGACGAATGGTTCAGGATGTAATCGTGAGCCTCTTCGCCCGCCAGGACCTTCTGGTCGGCTTCGATGGCCCGGTCGATCGGAATCACGCGGCCGGCGGGCGTGCCCTTCTTCACGGTCTCGTACTTCCTGTAGAACCCGCTCTTGACGAAGTACTCCTCGTGGAGCTTGGCCGCTTCGACGTCACCCTCTCGGGTTTCGGGGTAGAAGTGATGCATGTTGATCAGGAGCGGTATCGGGGGAAGGCAGTACATGTTGCCCAGGCCCATGACGCTGTTTCTTCGAGTGCGCATCCGACAGGATCCCAGTCACGTACTCGAGGCTCTTCCCGGACGCCTCGGCCACGTCTTCGGCGGAGGTGAAGGTCGGAAGAACGTCCAGGTGCTGGACGATCTCAGCCTCCTCGGGCGAATAGACCAGCTTCAGGTGGCTGATGAAGGCGTCGTGAATGCTTCCATCCGCGGCCTTGGGAGCGGTGTGCGGCTCCTGCTCGTCGATCTTCTGGGCGATGCGGGTGTATGCCGTCAGAGCTTCCATGTGTCGTCCTCGTCCTGCGGGCGGGTTGCGCAGCGGATGCCGCCCACCCTTTGATTATCGCTCAGATCTTGCGCGCTGGCTTCAGGGGTTCCCACCCTTCGCTTGGGCTCGATCCCGATCAGCTTCGCCAGGTTCTCGCCGAAGATCTTGCGCCGGTCGTCGTCGGTGATGGCGGGGTAGCCGTAGGCCTCCTGCATGTCCTCGGGAATCTGGAACTCCCGGAAGCCCTTGACCGCCGCCGCGATCTGGACGCCGTAGCCCGCGCAGTCGGTTCCCCAGATGATTCGCTCGGGGGGCACGAAGCGGAGCGCCTCACCGATGATCTTGGCGAACTTGCGCGGAGCCGAGATCGCCCAGGGGATCAGGAGAGAGAGGCTGGGATAGACGTTCGGATGCCCCAGGGCCACCATGTTGAGATCGTCGCAGTGGGGGTAGCCCATGTGGAAGGCCACGATCTTGAGCTCGGGGAAGTCTCGGGCCACGTCGTCCAGGAGGATGGGCAGGGCGTACTTGCTCTTGCCCGGCGGCACCCAGCTGAAGCCGGTGTGGATGTCGAGAACGATCCCCAGCTCCTCGGCCTTCCGGTAGAAGGGCCAGAGATCGGGGTCGTTGATGTAGGTGTCCTCGGGCGGGTAGAACTTGAAGATCCGGGCGTCCCTCTCCTTGACCCAGTACTCGAGCTCCCAGATGGTGTTGTCGACGCCCCGGTGCTTGATGGGCGAGATGTTCGGCTGGTACATGAAGCGATCGGGGTGCTTCTCGACGGCGGCGGCCATGTCGCCGTTGGAGACCCAGCGGCTCGAGTATCCCGTCGTGTCCATCATCGACTCCGGGAGCAGGCAGCCGATGTCCACGCCGTAGCGGTCCATGGCGGCGAGCAGATCTTCCGGATCCGGAGTCTTGCTGAGATGGGCCGGGTCGACCCCATCCAGCGCGCCCTCTGGCGTCCCCTGCAACAGGGGCCGCTTGATGTTGTCGATGGCGCGCCACCACATCTGCACGCCGGGGAAGTGCTCGAGCGGCGTGATGTCGCCCACCAGGTGGAGTTCCGGGTCGATCTTGAAATAGTCGTCCTGCTCGAAGGCCGTGTCAGCTCATCAGAGTCCTCCTTGATCCTGGGTCATTGGGTGCGCCGTTCTTCTCGGGCGAGCGTCTCGAGAAACGCCTGGACCCGCGTGCGCAGCTGCCCGACGCCGCCGGCCGCGGCATAGTCGCGCTCGAGCACGAGCAGAGGGATCCCTGCCTCCTGCTTCAGCGAGCGTCGCAGCATCTCGATCTCGCCGCCCCAGAGGTCGCAGAACTTGAGCCGCTCGCAGATGATCCCGTCGACCCGGTACTGCTTCACCGCCTCGAGTAGATTTGCGAGTCGCTTCGGATACTGGTCCAGCATCCGCGGACACGGCATGTGGTCGAGAATCCGCCGGGCGATCGCGTCGATCGGATCGATCTCCTCGTCCGCCAGGTCGGCAAAGCTCTTGGATCCCCAGCAGAGCTGATCGGCCACGATGGAGGCGCCCATCGACTCGATCTGCTCGAGGTAGCCGGGCTCATCGAGGGCTCCGCCGAGCACCAGCAGGCGCGGGCCGGAGCTGGCGGGAGGGGGTCGCGGCGCTCGAGCTCCGCGAGACGCTGCTCGGCCAGCGGGTTGAATCGATCCTTCGGCATGCTGGCGCTGGCGACCGAGAGAGCGAGCACCTCGCTGCCCGTGGATCGAGGCGGGTCCTCGGCGCGCAGCGCGGAGGCGCGACCGAGCAGCGCGCGCGTCCGGTTGTGGAGCTGGATCGCCTCGGAGAGCGCCTCGCGCGAGATGCTCACGCCGAAGAAGCTCTCGAGCTTCGCCTGCAGGTCCCGCAGCTGCGCCACCAGACGCGCGAACGACTCCTCGCTGTTCAGGTGCGGGACGTCGAGGTAGTGGTTGAAGGGCGCCACCTCCTTGGCGGCGAAGATGTCGAAGAGGCGCCGGATGTGATCGCAGCTGTTGGTGACCAGCAGGCCGTCCAGAAAAGCGAGATCGCCCTTCATCAGCCGGTTCAGCGTGTGCCGCACGAAGCGGCAGTTGAACGGGCCGAGGTACTGGTCGGCGTACGAGGTGTCCTCGCTTCCCGTGCCCCGCAGCCGCAACGGCAGGACCCCCGCCGCCCACAGCAGCTCCTCCGGCGTGTGCGCGCAGAAGAACCCCACCACGGGACGTCCGGAGGCCTTCCACTCCCTGACGTAGTCGTTCTCGATCGGACCGGCGAGCCGGTTGAAGTCGATCGTCTCTCCCATGGAACTTCCGCTACTCCATCACCGTGGTGAAGAACTCCTCGATCGTCTCGCGGATCGATTCGACGGAGCGGACGCGCGAGTCCATCCAGTCGAGATCGAAGGAGCAGATCGGGATCTCCCGCTCGCGACACGTCTCCTTGAGCAGACTCAGCCAGGCCCAGGCGTGCTTGCAGCCCGCGGGCGCCGGGAAGACGACGCAGTCGGCCCCGAGATCCTCGTAGTCTCGGAGAAACTGCTCCCTCATCCTGTCCGCCGTCACCCGCAGGCGGCTCATGGTGGTCTCGAGGCCGCGCCGGGCCAGGTCCACCAGCATCGTGTCCAGGCTGGTGGTGTCGATCGGGTCCTCTCGGCAGAAGCTGCCCAGCTGGTCCATCAGCACGACGACGCTGAAGTTCTCTTCGAGCCACTCGTGCATCCCGAGGTCGAAGGTGACCGGCACGCAGTACCAGAAGACGCGGTGCCGCTCCTCCGCGACTGCGCCTCGGCCCTCCGCGACGGCCTGCGCCGCATCGTCACGCAGGAACTCGAGATAGCCGGTGAGCTCCGGCGTACCGAGCTGGGTGACCATCGCCATATAGGCGCCGGCTGTCACCCACCCGCCTGGGGGCAGGGCCGGGCGCGTCTCAGCTCGAACAGCTCCAGGAAGGCCTCCGTGGCGCGGTTCGATTCCTCACACACCTCGCGCAGGCGGTCCGGATCGAGGCGGGTCCCCGTCTGCTCCTCCAGGAACCCGATCAGCTTGCGGATCTCACCCGCGTAGTACAGGTGCGCCTCGCGGGAGTCCTCCACCGGAGCATCGAGGCGGAAGACGGGACAGTCGGCGAGCTGCTCGAACATCTGGTATCCGATCCGTGAGCTGTCGCAGGGGGCACTCCCCGTCACGATGAAGTCCGCCTTCGGCATCTCGTTCTTCAGCATCGCTCCGTAGATGAACTTGTCGAGCACGCATAGCTCCGAGGGCACGCCGGCCGCCTCCGCGGTATCGACGTACTCCCAGCACACCTCCGGCGTGGCGCGCGTCACCGTGACCGGATGGCTCTCGCCGAGGAAGGGGAGAATGTCCATGGCGAGGAAGAGCTCCGGGGTCAGGCAGAAGCTGTACCAGGAGAGCTTCTTGTGCCGCTCGTCCATGGCCCGGAAGGTCTCTTCATAGTGAGCGATCGCCAGCTCCATGCCACCCGCGATCAGACGTCCGTGGGGTATCAGGTCCGCCGAGCATCTGCAGCGCGG
>CAVROS010000020.1:0-38076 GCA_963722885.1 uncultured delta proteobacterium | reverse complement strand
CGGCCAGGTACTGCAGGCCGGACTCGGCGGCCCACTCGGCGAACTGCATGAAGTAGCAGGGGTCGTGCTCGACGCCGAGCTCGTCGTGCAGGAACACGTTGCTCGAGGACTGCTCCATGCTCTCGACGATCGCCTTCAGGCTCGCGGCATGGACGTTCTCTTGGTTCGCTGCGTAGCCCTCTCGCAGCAGGCGCAGCAGGAGCGCCGACTGGCGGACGCGCTCTTGGGGCTCCGCGATTCCCTGCACGCGTGAGACGAGTAGCTCGCGGATCGCCTCGCGCTGCTTCCAGCCGGGGTAGGTGAGGTAGGAGATGGCTGCAACGCCGGTCCGCTTGAGCCCTTCCCGACACAGGTCGAGTATGCGCTGCTTTACCTCGTCGGGTACCCAGGAGAACGCGCCGTGGCAAAGGATCAGGTCGTAGGCGCCGGGGCAGACCTCGAACTCGCGCAGATCGGACTCGATGAGCTCGACGTTCCGGAGCCCGGTGTCGGCGATCCGCTGCCGCCCCGCCTCGATCTCGCGGCGAGAGAAGTCGATCCCCGTGAAGCGCACTCCGGGATAACGCGCCGCCTGCTCGCGGACGTGGGCGCCGGACGCGCAGCAGAGGTCGAGCACGCGCAGGTCGGTCGGATCCGGGCTTTGCGACTGAAAGAGCTGGGCGAGGCCGAGCAGGCGGGACAGGTCGAGCTGGGGGAAGAACTGGTCCCGGTACGGGGTCTCGTCGTAGCGGGAGAGGAGAGGATCAGACGGCTCCACGGGACGCTTCCGTCAGTCCACGGCGTCGGGCGCGCCGCCGCCACCTCGCTTCCAAGCCGCGGCGAGTGCGGCGACACCCAGCCCCAGAAGTATCACCACGCTCGGCTCGGGGATGAGGGCCACCGTGGCGGGTGCGCCGGTATCGTCGTAGGCCCACTGCTGCACCGTAAAGTCGGTGCCGCTGGCGTCGAACTGGATCTGCATCCACCCGTACAGGGGCCCGCTCCCCAGATCGAACGTGAACCCCGCATAGCCCGTCGTGTCCGCCGCCCATTCGGCGTTGGTCAAGCTGTTCTCGACGAGGAACACCTGGTCCGAGAACTCGAGGCTTCCGCCCACCGTCTCGCCGGGCGAGTGGAGGGTCAGGAAGTCCGGGTTGCCCGGGACCATGCTGGCCTCGAAGAACGAGAACTCGACGGTGCCCATCATGCCGCCGCCCGTCTCGAGGCCCAGGTCCAGGTCGCCCATCATCCCGGTGATCGTGAACAGATCGATCGTGCTCGCAGCGTCGCCAGTCAGGTCGAAGGTGGCGTTCGGCGAGTAGCTGACGCTGAGGTCGTAGATGATGGCGGCGGAGGCCGGAACTGCGGCACCGCTGGCAGTGAGGGTCGCAGCGGCAGCACCCAGGCTGCGGGAACGGAAGCGGTTCCGCCTGCCCTTCGTCCGAGTCGCCACGATCCGGTCCCTCATGGGACGCCTCCAGCGAATGGCCGAGCTGCGCTCCGGTCTTCGCAGTCCCTCTATCGGGACTTCCTGCGAACGACTTGATCAGGGAGCTGCGGACCCCGATTGACAGAATTGGACGATTGCACTAAACCTCAGTTATAATTTTAGGCGATCGGCCAAAATCTGATCCCCTCCCGCCGCGGTTCCTCAATCCTTGGGTATGGAGGCCTCCTTCCAGTGAGCACCCGGCCCAGCATCCCCCGAAACCAGCCGAAGCGCGGTCGCCACCGCGCGGGAACCGCAGTGATCGAGAAGGGCCGCAGGAGCGTCGATGAGATCCTCGATGCGGCGACGGCGCTGCTGGCCGAGGACGGACACGCGGCGCTCTCCACGCGCAAGGTGGCCGCGCGAGCCGGGATGCGACCGGGGAACCTCCAGTACTACTTCCCGGCGAAACGCGACATGGTGCGCGCCCTTCTCGAGCGGTATCTGGAGCGCAGCCTCGAGCAGCTCGCGGATCGGATGGAGCGGGGAGAACAGACGCCCGAGGCACGGCTTCGCCAGGCGATCGAGGGCATTCTCTCGCAGCAGCATTCGGAGCCGGACTGCACGCTCTTTCGGGAGATCTGGGCCCTGGCCTCCCACGATGCCGACGTTGCCGAGGCGATGTCGGACTTCTACCGCCAGTACCGTGCGCATCTGGGGGAAGCCCTGCGGAGCGTGAATCCACAGCTCGGAGAAGCTGAGACCCAACGATTGGCGATGGCAATCGTGGCCATGCTCGAGGGTCTCTCGGTCGTCGGGGAGCCCCGCAGCTCCCACACCATGCCGGGGCCCGGCCACGTCTGTGAGATGGCCCTGCGCCTCGCACGAGAGGCGGATGGCTTGGAAGAGGAAGTGCTGTAGGCGGGAAAGGGAGAACAGGAATCATGTGGATCTTCAAGTACGGCATCCCGGTTCTTGCGCTGCTGGGCTTCGGTCACGCGGTGTACGAGGTGTTCACGGGAAAGATCGACGCCGAGAAGATGGGGCTGGAAAAGCGAACCCTCGACATGTTCGGGGTGGCAAACCTCTTCATGGTCATCTGCTGGGGATCGATACTCCTCGGCCTGTGGGCCGCGGGGTGGCCGAAGCTGCTGCCACTTCTCGTACCTGGTGGGTCTCGCGCTGTACAAGAGGGCGGGGGACGAGACCTTCAAGTACTGGGCCGGCGCTGCGGTGGTCCTTCAGGTTGCTTACTGCATCTGGCTTTGAACCATCGGCCCGGATTGCGCAGGAGCGCCTCGAGTCAGGGGTGACAGGACATGGAAAACAGAAGAGTCATCATCGTGGGGGCGGGGATAGGAGGTCTCGCAGCCGGTTACTGGCTGGGAAAGCGCGGCTACGAGGTGGAGATCCTGGAGGCGTCCGATCGTCCGGGCGGTCGCATGCTGACGCTCGAGCGCAAGGGCGACAAGGTCGATGTGGGCGCGCAGTTCTATCACTCGGACTACCGCTATGCGTACGAGCTGATGGATGCCGTGGGGCTGACTTCCACGAAGCGGGTGATCACCGGCAAGACGCAGTTCCTGCTGGAAGACGGCTCCAGCTTTCTCTACGACCATCGGATGCCCTACATGAAGGCACTGGGGCTGCAGGGCAACCTGAAGCTCTACTGGCTCGTCCTCAAGTACGTCCTGCTCAAGCGCCGCTTCCCCATGTATCGGATCGCTGAGGACCGCCCCGAGTACGATGACGTCGAAGTCATGGAGCTGTTCAACGGTGCATCGGATGGGCCCTTGAGGGACTACCTGGTTACAACGATGAGCATGGCCGAAAACATGGGAATGCCCGAGTGGATGAGCCTGTATCACTTTCTCCACACATTTCGGCTCACGAGCTTCACCGACTTCATCGCTCTCAGCGGCGGGGTGGCGTCACTTCCCGAAGCACTCGCGAAAATCCTGCCGGTCGAGTACGAGGCGCCCGTGCGCCAGCTCGTGATGGACAAGGGGCGGGTTGTCGGAGTGCAGATGGAAGCGGATGGCTCCGTGAGAGATGCGGGGCATGTCATCGTGGCCGTGGCCCCCTCAGCGGCAGCCCTGTTGATGCCGGAAGAGCTGGAAGAACAGCGCCAGTTCTTCGACTCGGTGATCTATTCGCCTTTTCCGATGCCCGTCTTCTTCCTCGACCGTCCGCTCAGCAAGAAGGTCTGGTCCTACTTCGGCGATCCGAAGATGAGGAGAACTTTCCAGTTCGCGCTGGACGAACACGCCAAGGTGCCGGAGATGAGCCCCAGCGGTAAGGCCGTTCTGACGGCGTGGTCTGGCCACCCGATGACCCTGGACCTGATGGATTTGCCGGACGATGAAATCATCGAGAAGGCGCGAAAAGACCTGGAGCTGATCATCCCGGGATTCTCTGATTGGATCGAAGAGACTGCGATGGTTCGGCATTCGTTCGGGATCGCCAGATATCCGGTCGGTGCCTACCGCCGTGTTCTGGATTTCATGGAGGAGGCGAAGCGACTGCAGGGGGTCTCGTTCGTGAGCGACCTGTTCGGCGGCTGCTACATGGAGGCCGCCATGGGCACCGCCGCGGATGCCGTCCGCAGAGTCTGCGGATGGGGAGGAACCGCCTGAGAAGGCCACCTATAGGAACCAAGAGCAATGGAATATCTGACGACTGACGAGAGCAGATTCGACAATCTGCCAGGCTATCCGTTCGAACCCCTCTACTCGGAGGTGCCCGACCTCGAAGGGGGCACGCTCAGGATGCACTATCTCGACGAGGGGAGAGGGAGAGCTCATCCTCTGTCTCCACGGTCAACCTTCGTGGTCCTACCTGTACCGGAAGATGATCCCGATCTTCCTCGCAGCGGGCCGTCGCGTGGTCGCCCCCGATTTCATCGGCTTCGGCAGATCGGACAAACCCAGGTCGATGGACGACTACACCTACGCGAATCACGTCGCCTGGTTGAAGGCGCTACTCGAGAATCTCGATCTCTCCGACATCACGCTGGTGTGCCAGGACTGGGGTGGCCTGATCGGGCTCCGCACGGCGGCTGAAACCCCCGATCGATTTGCGCGAATCGTGACCGCCAACACCGGGCTGCCCGATGCCCAGGACATCGAGGACGAACAGATTGCCGAGGTGAGCGACCGTATGCGCGCCTACTATGAGACCCTGCCGGTGCATGGCAATGCGGTGGAAATGGCGATGGCCATGAGGGGCGACGACTCCGGAATGGGTTTTCTGCACTGGGCCAAGTTCTGCGCCGAGTCGGATGGATTCTCTCCGCGTGACCTGCTGACTCTGAGCTGCGGCGGCGCGCTCTCCGAGGGAGAGCAGCGGGCCTATGGCGCACCGTTCCCCGACGAGTCCTATCTCGCCGGAGCGCGAAAATTCCCGTCACTGGTGCCCATCATCCCGGACGACCCGGCTATCGAAGCCAATCGGGCAGCCTGGGCAGTTTTCAAGCAGTGGCAGAAGCCGTTTCTCACCGCATTCAGCGACTCGGATCCGGTCACGGCGGGCGCGCATGTGCGGTTCCAAGAGACCGTTCCCGGTGCCCAGGGCCAGCCACACACCACCATCAAAGGCGCGGGGCACTTCCTGCAGGAACAGGCGCCGGAGGAGCTGGCCCAGGCGACGCTCAGACTCATGGCCGACAATCCGCTTTAGCCGCCCAGGGGTCGAAGCTGAGACGGTTCACTCGGTGACGGTGATGCCCGGCGGGTTCAGCGCTGTGGGATTGCGCCCTTCGAGGATGTTCTCCATGCGGCCGCGGATCAGGTCGTTCCACTCCGGATGCGTCAGGATGTAGAACCGCTCCTCCTTGATGGACTCCACCACCTGCTTCCCGACGTCCAGAGGATCGAGGCCGTTCCGAACCAGCTCCTGGATGATCGTGAACATCATCTCGGCCTCGGGGGTGACGTCGACGAGGTCTTCGCGGGGGGCCTCCGGGCGATTGCGTTCGGCCTCCATCAACCGCGTGTTGACCCAGCCGGGGCACATGACCGAGACGCCGATCTGTGCGCCGCGGCCCTGAAGCTCGAGGAGCAAGCTCTCGGACAGCGAGACGATTCCGGATTTGGTCACTCCGTAGATGCCGAGACCGGAGACGAGTCCGGCCATGGAGGCGGTATTGACGATGTGCCCCTCTTCTCCCTGCTCGAGCATGATGGGGATGAAGCTGCGGATTCCGTGGACGGTGCCCATCAGGTTGACGCCGATCACCCACTCCCAATCCTCGAGCGAGCTCTCCCACATGCCTCTCATGGCGCCGGTGGCGACGCCCGCGTTGTTGCACAGGACGTGTACCGATCCGTGGGCACTGAGGGTCTGCTCGGCCAGGTTTGCCACCGACTCGGGCTTCGAGATGTCGCACTCGACACCTACGACCTCGGCCCCTCGCGACTGGAGATCGGCAACGGTGTTGGCGAGCACCTCCCCCTCGATGTCGGCCAGGACCAGCTTCATTCCCTCGGCGGCAAAGCACTCGGCCATGCCTCGGCCAATGCCGCCGGCGCCGCCGGTGATGACGGCCACGCGGTTGACGAGCTCTCTCACCGTGTTCCCCTCTCGATTCCTGTGCCTGGGCGCGCGCCGGCAGATCCTACTCGATCTGGTTGCTGCTGCGTTACAGAGCATTCTGAAGTGGAGGCCTTCCAGCTGCGACGTCATTGAATTCATTGAGCTTTTTCTCCTCTCATTGGCCGGTGAGTGGGGAGGTGCTGGTGGCGCAGCAGGAGTTCTGGGCGGAGGCGGCCAGCGACTGGAGCGAGGGCTTCAACGGCCTCGTCAGGAGCAGATATACTACGAGGGAAATCATGAACGGGGCTCTGCTCAATCCCTTCGGGGAGAGCGGCAGCCACGCGCAGATCAGAACAGAGCCCAGACTCGAGCGCACACCCGCGAGCGGGCAGGCAATTTCGGCCTCGGAGCTATTTGACCTTACGCGTTCCGTCAGAGAAGACTGAGCGATCCACCGAGCCGCCGGTTTCTCGACTACTCATGTCATTCAATCGACCGCCTACTGACACGGAGACCCCATGAGCCAAGCAGACAAAGAACATCCGATTCCTTCGAAGGGACAAGCCGGCGCCGACCCTTACTCGATTCCTCTCGAGGAGATCGATGTTTCGGACCCGGAGATTTTTGTGACCGATACGCTCTGGGGATATTTCGAGCGCCTGCGCAACGAAGATCCCGTCCACTACTGTGCCGAGAGCGAGTTCGGCCCGTACTGGTCCGTGACGCGGTTCGATGACATTGTCCACGTCGAGAAGAATCCCGAGATCTATTCGTCCGCGCGCAGCATCTTCCTGAGCGACCCCGAGCCTGATTTCCCGCTGGAGGGCGGGTTCATCTCGATGGATGGGCCCAAGCACGACGCCCAGCGCAAGGTGGTCCAGCCCGTGGTGGCCCCCCGAAACCTGAAGACGCTGGAGCCGTTGATCCGTGAGCGGGTGATCGAGATTCTGGACGGCCTGCCGACCGCTGACAGCTTCGATTGGGTCGATCGAGTCTCCATCGAGCTGACTACCGGAATGCTCGCGACCCTCTTCGATTTCCCCTACGAGCAGCGGCGGAAGCTCACTCACTGGTCGGATGTGGCGGCGCTTGGCGCTGGTGGAGGGATAGCCAGCATGGGCATCACCGAGGAGGAAGGTCGAGCGACACTGATGGAGTGTCTCGATGTGTTCACAGCGCTCTGGAAGGAGCGAGAGAACCGGCCCCAAGGTGAGCGCCTGGATTTCGTTACCTCGATGATCAACGGAGCCGCCACCAAGGACATGCAGCCGCTCGAGTATCTGGGAACGCTGCTGCTGCTGATCATCGGAGGCAATGACACCACCCGGAACTCCATCTCCGGGGGCGTCGTGGCCCTGAACCAATATCCGAAGGAATATCAGAAGCTGCGCGACGCCCCGGATCTCATCCCGAACATGGTCAGCGAGATCATCCGTTGGCAGACGCCTTTGGCGTATATGCGTCGGACGGCGACGCGCGACACGGAGCTGGCAGGAAAGAAGATCAAGAAGGGCGACAAGGTCGTCATGTGGTACGTGTCAGCCAATCGGGACGAGAGCGCGATCGACCGCGCCAACGAGTTCCTGATCGATCGTGATGATGCTCGAAAGCATCTGTCCTTTGGAATCGGTGTCCACTTCTGCATGGGCAGTCGCCTCGCAGAGATGCAGCTCCGCATTCTGTGGGAAGAAATCCTCCAACGTTTCCGTGCGGTGGAGGTGGTCGGAGAGCCGATTCGCGTGGGCTCCAGCTTCATCAGGGGCTACGAGCAGCTGCCGGTTCGCGTCCGACCCTGGTAGCCATACCCCATCGCGGTTCCTGGGGAAAGAATCTCGCATTCCGGGAGTGCGAGGCCTCTACGGCCTCCGTCGTCGCCAGAGCCACATCAGCGGCGCTAGCACCAGGGCCGGCTCGACGCCGAGGCCGCACGTAGGAGGCGCCTCGAGATTCACCCACGGGCTACCGACGCAATACGAGTCAGGTCCGGCGGGGTCCACAAAGTCGTTGTTCGTGATCTGGATGGAAACAATGGGGAAAGAGCCGTCCCAGAAGTAATCTACTTGATGGCCTCTATTCTCGTTATCGCTTTCATCACGCGAGGTCCTCCGGCGAAGTCGTCGCTGCGATCACATTCTCCTCGAGGTGTGCCAACGACTGCATGTCGGCATTGACCACGTCGAGTCCGTGCCCCAGCACATAGGTGTAGCTGCGCTGGAAGGGGGATAGTGGCGCCGCCAGCAGCTTCTCGTCGTAATACTCGTCGAAAGCGTCGGGCTTGCTCCACCAGCCGACGAACGGAAGTCCGGAGAGGTGGCGAGCGGCCTTCATGCCGATCAGCCCCATGCCGGATTCGCGCGCCTTCTCGAGCACGGGCTGGAGGCCGGTCATCGGCTTCGAGCCCTCGAGAATGCTCTTGTTCTCCCAGTCGTACCAACCTCCCGGCGTGATCGCGATCATCGCCAGGTCGTACCAACCCGTCCTGGCAGCGCTGAGGAGCACCGTCTCTGTATTCTGGTGGGTGCTGAGACCGAGGTGCGCGACCTTGCCCGCCTGCTTGGCCTTCTGGAATACCCGGTAGACCTCATCGCTCTCGATCAGAGAGGGGTTGTACGATGCCATCAGGTAGTAGGCGTCCAGGTGATCGACCTGCAGCTCCGAGAGGCTCGCGTCGAGTCTCTGGCCCCAGGACTCGGCGGCTTGCCTCGCTTGCTGGACCGTGATGCGTTCGTCGGGCTCTGCCTCGAGGTCGGCACGGGCCTTCGAGATCAGGAAGACGCGATCGCGAACCTTCCGGATGAAGGGCGCGAGATTTTTCTCCGCGTTGCGGTAGTAGCCCCGGTAGCCTACGTCGAAGACGTTGATCCCGGCATCGTACGCGGCGCTGAGCAGCGCGTCCTTGCGGCGAAACATCAGCGCAGCGCCACATCCAAAGACCAGACGGCTGGCATTGAAGTTGGTGCGACCGAGCCTGCGGTAGCTCATCTTCGGCCAGTCGGCCTGGCTCTCCCCAGCCTCCCGTGCCGCGTAGATCGCGGCCCGAGCGTCGCCGGAACTGAGAAAGGTCCGCCCGCCGACGGCGAGCATCGCGAGGTATTGAATGAACCTGCGGCGGCTGATGAATCCCGTGTCTCGGTCACTTCCCATTGCTACCCCCGAGGCGCAAGAATCCCTGCGGAGAGGATACCGAAGCGTGGGTCTCGAGCACGCGGTATTTGGCCGTCGCCTCCTGGGAGCCCCTACTTGACGACCCCTTTGATGGCTGGGTATCGATGCTGAAGACCCGCGTACCAGTGGTCCGTACCCGTGTTGGGTAGGGGAGATGACGCCTGAGGTCGGTCGAGGCACGGGATGAGGGCGATCGCGCTTGCGAAGACCACCTCCGTCCGTGAAGCCCGCGCCGCGCATGAAGTAGCAGGGCAGCTCCTCGCCCCCGACCGTGAGCCGCCACTGCCGGAGCGGCCTCCGCGAGCGCGAGAACCACCCGGTGGCGCATCCCGGAGGGTGCCGGCCACTTGCAGCGAGGTCGCTATTTCTGCACCCCATATACTACGCTGAGAGCGGCTCATTCAAAGAGCGGATAGGCAGTATAGGCGCGTACGCGGAGGCTCTGATAAGGGAGGACCAGGTCAGGTGCCTGCGAATAGGAAGCTTGTCGCGTAGCTTTCACCGCACTCTGCGGAGGAAACTCAAAGTGTAGCCTTCCGAATGGACCTTCGAGGAGACGAGAGTGTCGACCAGTCAGAGATTCGATACGGTGATCGTGGGTGCGGGAGTGGCCGGGCTTGGCGCAGCTGCACTGCTTTCCAAGGACTTTGGCCAACGTGTGCTTGTACTCGAGCGTGCTCCCTTCATCGGCGGACGCACACTTTCCTATGTGGGTCAGGGGAACAAGGTCGTGGCGGACGGAGTGGCGATGGGCGCGAGGGAGTTCCGCAAGTCTCTGGCCTACGCTCATTGCTACCTGGGAGAATGCACCCCAATCATCGAGCAGATCTTCGAGCAGGGACTCCTCGACGGCAGGACTTTCGAGGCCGGAGGCCATGGTCTGTTCTGGGGGAACAGCAGTCGCGTTGATTTCCTGATGCGCCACCTCGAGGTGGGGTGGAACCTGCCCGTCAACAAGGGTCTCGGGTTCATTGTCTGGAATGGGGATGGTGAAGCGACCGAGCACTATCAGGTACAGAAGGGCCAGCCCTACCCCTGGATGACGCAGGAAGGTTTCCGCGCGACCATGGAGCAGCTGCGCGACATGGCCAGGACTTCCCTCGAGGACATGGCTGGTCTGATGCGTACCCCGTTGCAGGACTGGCTTGCACAACGCAGCATGCATCCCGAGGCATATACCTACGTCAAAGTTCTCGCCGCCTCCCAGACCGCTCAGGCCGAGCCGGCCATGACCCCGGCCGGTGACTTCCTCGGGTACATGGCGACCGCGGGAAAGATCGGCATGAACTTGGTCACCGGATCGGTGGCGACGGCCGATGAGCCCGGCTGCATTGCCATTCCGCAGCAGTTCGAGAAGGTCGTTCTAGAGAACGGCGGGGAAGTCCTCAGAAACACACCGGTCCAGGAAGTCCTCATCGAGGATGGGCGTGTCACCGGAGTCCTGATCAGGTCGACCGACAACGAGTACGACGCCGAGCGTATCGTCGAGGCCGACAACGTCATCTGCACGATTCCGCCCAAGTACATCTTCAGAGTGGTGCCCAAGAGGTGGTTCCCCTCCCGGTGGGTCAATCTCCTCGAGCGGAAGTTCTGGGGAGCTGGTCTGCTCACCGGATGGCACGGGATGAAGCGGTCTCAGTTCCCCGACATCGGCATCGAGGAAGGCAGCTTCGTCTACATGCCCGGGATCACCGAGCCCGACGAGGGATTCATCGGCGTGGTCGACATGGTGATGTGTGACTTCACGGCATGGGGACACGGAACGGCAAAGCGGGGCCCGGAAGGCAAACGCGAGTACTATTTCTCCACCGCGCTCACCGACGAGGAGATGCGGAATCCGGATCGGGTCAATAGGGTCACCAGCCTGTGTCAGGACTGGGCACGGCGTACCTTTCCCAGTTGGGACGATGATCTCGAGTTCGCGATCTGGACCCCGAGTCCCGAGGCCTACGGTTTGTGGAGGCCGGTGGGTGAGGACCGGCCGGACGTGAGTTCGCCCCATGTCGATGGCCTGTATTTCGCTGGTGACCAATACGGCAGGAGGCTCTGGGGTGGCGGTGTCGACGGGGCCTCGCTCTCGGCGGTCATGTGTGTGGACGCCATGATGGGCAGTGACCTGGAGAGCCGGATCCTGCCCGACTTCCACCAGGGCATTCCGGAGATGGCGGAGTGAGGCCAGCGCTTCCAGGCAGTGCTCTTCGTCGGGTCGCATCGAGCCATGAAAAATCACGAAGCCCTCGCGCCAGACGCGGACCGTGCATCCCCTTGAGTTCCCCGTCATTAGGGCACAGGGATCGAACGACGTTGAAGAAACCGCCCCATCTTGCCCAGTCCCCCGCGAGGTCTTAGAGTTCCTCCGTCATAGGACTTTGGGGGGAGCCCCGCTAATCGGTCCTATTCCCAACCGGTTCAGCACGAGCCCCATTCCGAGCAGGAAACATGAAAACATATCCCCTCTATCTCAATGGAAAATGGGTCAATAGCGAGGCGACGATTCCTGTCGTCGATCCCGCCACTGGTGAAGCATTTGCCGAAGTCGCCACCGTGGATCGTGATGGTGTCAGACAGGCGTTGGAGGATGCACAGGGGGCGCTGCCGGGGTGGCGGTCGCTGACCGGTATGCGGCGTGGCGATCATCTGCTGGCGGTTGCCGAGGAAGTAGGCAAGCGGGCGGAAGAGATTGCCACGGTGATGACGCGGGAGAACGGAAAGGCTCTGGTGGAGAGCAGGGGCGAAGTGAATGTCACGATCGACCACCTGCGCTGGTTTGCCGAAGAAGCCCGACGGGCGTATGGACGAGTCGTGCCCCATCAGGTGACGGAGAAGCGACACCTCGTGCTCAAGTCACCGGTTGGCGTGGTTGGGGCGATTGCGCCCTGGAACTTCCCTCTGGTGCTTTCGATTCGCAAAGCGGCACCCGCCTGGGCGGCTGGCTGCACCGTGGTTTTGAAGCCGGCCAGCGCGACGCCGCTCTGCAATCTGCTATTCGCCGAATGTGCGCATGCGGCGGGCTTGCCGCCTGGAGTCTTCCAGGTGGTACTGGGGCAGTCGTCTCAGATTGGTGCCGAGATGCTCGAGAATCCAATCTGCCGCAAGATTTCCTTTACGGGCTCGACACCGGTCGGCAAAGGGCTGATCGAAGGTGCGGCCAAGACCTGCACCAAGCTGTCGTTGGAGCTGGGCGGGAATGCGCCGGTGATCGTGTTCGCGGATGCCGACCTGGATCTGGCCACCAAAGGCACCTTGATGGCCAAGTTCCGCAACACAGGCCAGTCGTGCATTGCGGCGAATCGCATCTACGTGGAACGATCGATCTACGAAACCTTCCTGGCGGCATTCACTGAAAGACTGCAGAAGCAGAAGGTGGGTCCTGGCCTGGAGGAAGGCGTGGAAATCGGCGCCATGATCGATGAACCGGCCCTGGAAGGCGCCTTGAAGATGATTGGCGATGCGGTCGAACGGGGCGCACGGTTGGTGTGTGGTGGTCAACGATGGGGGAAAAAGGGAAGCTTCTTGACCCCGACCCTGCTGGCGGACGTGCCGGATGACGCCGAGTGCATGAATGAGGAGGTCTTTGCCCCGGTAGCGGCGGTGGTTCCGTTCGATGACGAAGAGGCCGTGCTGGCCAAGGCCAATGACACCGAGTATGGGTTGGCCGCCTATGCCTTTACTACCAATTTGGCGCGGGCCTGGCGGGTGGCTGAAGCCTTGGAAGCGGGAACGGTTGGGATCAATGATGGCGTGCCTTCGACCAGCAACTGCCCGTTCGGCGGTTTCAAAGAAAGCGGTTGGGGACGTGAGCTGGGCCTCGAGGGCCTGGATGCCTTCCTGGAGACCAAACACGTTTCATTCGGCGGCATGGGGTGATACCCGCGGTCGGCGGCTCGACGCTGGGGCGCGGACCTTGCCCGCCCATGATCAGTCAGTCGTAGTATTCGGCGATGGAGGCGGGAACGAGCCATGCCCGAGACCCCCAAACCGAGCGAGTCCAATCACCTGCGCCCTGTCTTCCGGGCCTTTCTTGTGTTGGTCGTGGTTTCGGCCATCGAGACCCTGAGCTGCGCGAGTCTCCACCTGATGGAATGGAGAGCTCCGGGCAGCGTGGTGGAGATCTTCCTTGCGAACCACTTCGCGAACCGGGTCACCACCGCGAAGAAGGAGAAGATCCTCCGGAAGACCTTCGACCGGGACCTGGGTTGGGTGGTCCCGCCAAACTACGAGAAGACCTCGAAGGCGAGCAACGGCAGGGAGTGGACCTACTCGACCAACAAGAGTGGCGCGCGGAGCGGTCCCGGGAACGAGGGCACGCTACTGGTCGCGACGTACGGAGATTCCTTCACCGCGGGTGTGGAGGCGCAGAACGACGAGACCTGGCAGACCTGCCTGGCAGCGGAGCTGGGCGGTGCGGTCGTCAATTTCGGGATTGCCGCCTACGGCACCTTGCAGGCAGTGATGCGCATGGAACGTCAACTGGCAGATGGATACGTCGCGCCAATGACGATCCTTGGGATCTACGAGAGCAACCTGGAGCGGGTCGTCAATTCGTTCCGGCCCCTGCTACTACCTGAATCGGCCGCCGTGCTGGGATTCAAGCCGTCTCAGCGCTACCGGAACGGCTCCATCGAATTCTTCCCGAGCTTCTGGACTGACCCGGATCTAAGCCTTCGAGAGCTGGAGCAGCTTGCCGCAGAGGCCGCCCAGAAGGATTTCTTCGCCGAGCAGATGGGGAACTCCGCTTTTCCCTTCAGCTATCAGGTGGCTCGCATGGTGAAGATGCGTCTGATCGAGAGTCCGGACACGAAAAAACAGCAACTGTGGGACAGCGTCGAGGGACGCGCGATCATGAACGATCTCGTGGATCGCTTCGTCGCTCAGGTCCGCACCAATGGTTCCGAACCGGTGCTGCTCTTCATTCCGTCCGCCGCTACGCTCTTCAGGGAGATCGCACCGGGCTACGCGGGTTTCGCAGCGGAGATCCGCCAGCGCCACCCGAAGATGACGGTTGTCGACGTCGCCGAGCAGGAGTTTTCCCGGCCCGAGTTCAACGTCGGGCCATTCAGGGGGCATCCATCCCCCTACGGCAATCGGGTGATCGCTTCCGCCCTGGCGCACGACCTCAGGGCCTTCTTCGCGGATCGCTGAGCCGGGTCCAGGTTGGCTCCTGGGCTGGTCCCGGGAGCTGCGCCGATCTTGCCCATCTCCCTCAGAGGCGCTGCTCGACGTCGATCGCATCGCTGCCGACCGGGAGGTGGACGGTGGTGCCGTCGCGACCGACCGCGAGAGGACCGTCGTAGACGGCATCCACCCCCTCGAGAAACGCGGTCTCGAGTGGAGCGAGGGGAAGCGGGGGAACGATGTGGTAGTAGAGGAGGAAGCCGACGCCGGCGTCACGCGCCACCTCGGCCGCTTCCACCGGTGACGCGTGGTAGGTTAGGATGTCCCGCGTGATCTTTGCGACATTCTTACGACCCGCCGCCTCTGCACCCCGGGTCAATACGGCCACCAGGTGCGGCGCGAGTGCCTCGTGAACCAGAAGATCCACGCCATCCGCGAACCGTTGGAGGTTTTCGGATTTGATGGTGTCCCCACTGAGGACGAGCGATCGCTCCCCGTATTCGAAGCGATAGCCCACGGCGGGGTCGACTGGCGTGTGATCGACCCGGAAAGCCGTCACCTTCAGACCACCCTCGTCGATCACGACTTCTCCCCGCCCCTCGGCGGGCGCAGGAAACGGGTGCGCCGCCCCACCGGTGCCTGACGGGGGCACGATCGCCTCGCCGTGATGAGCGACCCGGTAGGCACTGTCGAGGCGATAGGCCCTGTTTACGCCGTCCACCACCTTTTCGACACCGGTCGGGCCATGGATCGGCACCGGCTCCCGCGCCCCACGATTGACCCAGCGCTGCATCAGAAGCTCGCCGAGTCCGTCGATGTGATCCGAGTGAAAGTGAGTGAGCAGGATCGCGTCGATTCGCCCCTGGGAGATGCGGAGCTCACTGAGCCGGCGCGAAGCGCCGGCCCCCGCGTCGACGACGAAGACCTGCTGCCCGGCGATCACCGCCACGCAGGGTCCAGAGCGCTTCGGGTCGGGCAGGGGCGATCCCGCCCCGCATAGCACGACGTGAAGCCCGTCGGGAAGCTCGCTCACCCAGTCGCTGCTGAGGTTCGTGGCTACGACCCGCTCCATCAGCCGTAGCGCAATGCTCGTGCGAAAGAAGAATCCAACCAGAAGAAGCACGAGAAGAGCGCCGAGAAGTCCTAGCAGGATGCGTTTCATGGTGCCTCCGTCGAGCCGAGTGCGGGCCCGTCCCGACCCCGGGGGATGCCCCAGGGCGATGGGAACACATTCACATGATGAATACCACAAGAGCCCGGCTTCATTGTGTTCCTCGCTGTCATCATCCACGTCGCGGCCGGTGGGAACCTCGGTCGCATCGCTGAATCTCCGATAGAATCACTCCATCACCCCGTGCCACCAGGAGCTGTCCCCATGTCCGAGTCCCCGTCCCTCTCCGGAAAGACCGCCATCGTGACCGGCGCCTCGAGCGGCATCGGACGCGCCATCGCCGAGCGCCTGGGCGGCGCTGGCGCTTGCGTGTACCTGGTGGGGCGCAGCCAGGGCCCCATGGACGAGCTGGCCAGCCGGATCGGCGAGGCCGGCGGCACGGCTCACGCCGCGGTGCTCGACGTGCGCGATGTGGCCCAGGTCCAGGAGCTGGTCGCCCGGGCCGTCCGAGAGACCGGGCGTCTCGACGTCATGATCAACAACGCCGGACTCAGCTACCCGGGCGCCATCGCCGAGCAGGAGCCTGAGGAGTGGCGCGAGATGTTCGAGGTGAACGTATTCGCGCTGTTGGTCGGCTGCCAGGCAGCCATCCGCGCCATGCGCGAGTGCAAGGCCCAGGGCCACATCGTCAACATCTCGTCCGTAGCGGCCCTGAATCGCGAGTCGGGCGTCTACGGCGCGACCAAGCACGCGGTCAACTGCATCACCAACACCCTGCGCAAGGAGCTGGAGGACGACCCGATCCGCATGGTCAACGTGATGCCCGGCGCCATCGCCACCAACTTCGCGCGCAACTTCGATCCCGAATTTCTGGCCGGCATCGGAAAGATGGTGGGCGTCGAGCTCGACCTGCAGAAGGGCGAAAAGCTCCCGGACGAAGTGCTCGACCAGGTGCAGCCGAAGCTGCAGCAGATGCTGGGTAGCCCCGACGACGTGGCCGACGCGGTCCTCTTTTCCGTGACGGCGCCGATTCAGGTCAACATCTCCGAGGTGGTCGTTCGGCCGCCGAAGCAGATGGAGTTCTAGTCGCCGGCGGCCGCCGGGGCTCCGCTCCTAGCCGTGCTACCCTTACTCGGCGCGTGACGAGAGCTTCCCTATGAGTCATTTCGACGTGTTGATCGTGGGCGCGGGCCTTTCCGGCATCGGCGCCGCGGTCCGCCTCCAGAAGAACTGTCCGAAGAAGACCTACGCCATTCTGGAGAGCCGGGACGCCATCGGCGGCACCTGGGACCTCTACCGCTACCCGGGCATTCGCTCGGACAGCGACATGCACACCCTGGGCTACGACTTCAAGCCCTGGCGCGCGGAGAAGGCGATCGCGGACGGTCCTTCCATTCTTGCGTACATCAACGAGACGGCAGACGAGTACGGCATCCGCAAGAACATCCGCTTCAACCGCCGACTGGAGAAGGCGGCCTGGTCGAGCCAGGAGGCGCGCTGGGTCTTCGACGTCGCCTGCACCAACGACGATGCGCCGGAACGGATCAGCTGCAACGTCCTCCTGATGTGCAGCGGCTACTACAGCTACGACGAGCCCTACCGGCCCCATTTCGAGGGGGAGGAGGACTTCGAAGGCCCGATGTTCCACCCGCAGCTGTGGCCCCAGGATCTGGACTACGCGGGCAAGCGGGTGGTGGTGATCGGCAGCGGCGCGACGGCCATGACCATCGTCCCCGCCATGGCGGACCAGGCCGAGCACATCACCATGCTGCAACGCTCGCCCACCTACGTGATGTCGCGGCCCGACAAGGACGTCATCGCCAACACGCTGCGGAAGTTCCTCGGCGACAAGCTCGCGTACGGAATCACCCGCTTCAAGAACATCCAGCTCCAGCGGCGCGTCTACGAGAAGACCCGTACCGACCCGCAGAAGGTGAGGAACTTCCTGCTCCGCGAGGTGCGCAAGCATCTGGGCCCCGACTACGACGTCGAGAAGCACTTCACGCCGCGCTACAACCCGTGGGACCAGCGGCTGTGCCTGATCCCCAATGCCGATCTGTTCGAGGCCATCAAGGCGGGCAAGGCTTCGGTGGTCACCGACCACATCGACCGGTTCACCAAGAAGGGCATCCGGCTGGTGTCCGGCGAGGAGCTCGAGGCCGACATCATCGTCGTGGCCACCGGACTCAACCTGAAGGTCCTGGGCGGCGTGGACTTCAGCGTCGACGGCGCTCCGGTCCAGTTCCCGGAGACCTGGACCTACAAGGGCATGATGTACTCGGACGTCCCCAATCTGGTGCAGACCTTCGGCTACATCAATGCCTCCTGGACCCTGCGCGCCGACCTGACCGCCGAGTACGCGTGCCGGCTCCTCAACCGCATGGACGAGCTCGGCATGCGTCAGTGCACACCGAGGCTGCGGGAGCAGGACCGGGAGATGACCGGGCGCCCGTGGGTCGACGACTTCTCGGCGGGCTATATGCAGCGCGTGATGCACCTCTTCCCGAAGCAGGGCGATCACGAGCCCTGGCTGAACACCCAGAACTACGCCGTCGACAAGAAGATGATCCGCCACGCTCCGCTCGAGGACGGCGCGCTCCTCTTCAGCAATCCGGGGGGTCGAAGACGACCGTCTCCGTGAAGATCAGGACGATCTCGTCCCGCTGGTTGTTGACGACGTGGTGTAGAGCGACCAGAGTCTGCCCGCGCTTCGTCCTCCGATCGATGCGAGCTTCCAGCTCCACGCTCAGAGTGTCACCGGGAAATGCGGGGCTCTTCACGGCCGCTTCGACGCCCGCCATGCCGTGAAAGCGTCCCAGCCCCTCTCTCGCGGTGATGGCCTCTACCACCTCCATGATCGAGGTCGCGACCAATCCCATTCCCAGGGAGATCAGGAGAGGCGCAGGCGCAAACCGCCTGTTGTGGATGCCCGGCATCTGCTCCACCCACTCCATGTCGATGAAGGGCGGTTCGTGAAGACCCACCAGATTCACGAAGTTGACGATGTCGGTTTCCGTGATGGTTCGTCGGTGAGAGGCCACGCGATACACGAGCTCACCGCTCTCGTTCTCCTCGATCCGGACGTGCCCTGACATGGTGGTCAGCTCCCTTCGAGCTCTATTGGCTCGCTGACTCGCTTAGCCGAGATAGCAGCAACTCGCTTCGCCGCGTCTGCGAGGGGAGTTCGCCGAAGAGCCGCCGGTACTGTCCGGAGAAGCGTCCCAGATGTCCGAATCCATGGCGCAGAGCTGCGTCCGTGACGTTCAGCGGTTTACGCGCGTTGAGATCGCGTCGAACCCGATTGAGACGGCGCGCGCGGAGGTATTGCGCGGGGGAGATCTCCAGCGCGCTGCTGAACGCGTACTCGAGGGCCCGTCGTGTGACCCCGAGCGCCTGGACCAGCTCCTGGACCGAGAGCGGGTTTCCCGGGTTGTCTTCGACGAGCCGCAGCGCTGCCAACGCGAGGTCGTAGCGGGGGATGGAGCGAATGCCTGGGATTCCGCGCCCCTGCAAGGCGCCGCGCAGCAGATCGAGAGCGCGGCGCCGCATCGAGGCGGCGCAGGAAGGTGAGATGCCTTCGCCGGCCGGGCGGCGCAGGGGCCCCGCCAGCTCCTCGAAGGCGGCGACGAGTCCGGGTCCCAGGGGCAAGACGCAGCTCTCCGGGGGAAACGATCTGGGATCGATCACGTCCGCTAGAAGACCGGCCCGGTACAGGAGCTTCTCCGAGGCAGCGATCTCGATGGAGCGGAAGCCCGGCGGCAGGGTCGCGCGCTGGTCGCGCCCCGGGGAGAGGACGAGGAGGGCCCCGGCGGGCACCTCGAGCCCGCACCACAGCATCGGCTCGAAGGAGAGCGAGAAGCCGAGCGAACCCGGCTCCACCGCAGAGGTGTCTGCGATACGGCGATTTGCCTGAAGGTGGGCGAGCTCGAAATCCTCGAGCCGCAGCCGGCTCCAGCACAGACAGAGGGGCCCCGCGTCCAGCTGGATGGGATCCGTATCCCACCCGCGCAGGTGCTCCCGGAAGGAGTCGAACTCGTGGAACTCGTAGCTGGTGATCTCGGCCAAGGTGGGTGCCATTCGCGCACGGAGTTCGCATTTCGGATAGCACGGGGCCCGGAGACATGCCAAACACCTGATAGGTAAGGGGGGGAACACGAATGATCGCGGATCGCATTGGCCGTGCGCTGCTGCTCGGGGTGACGTTTGCTGCATTCCTCGCCCCCCTTGGGGCGCGAGCCCAGGACGCCACCGATCTCGCCAAGAAGAGCCAGAATCCGATCGGCAGCCTGATCAGCCTGCCCTTCGAGAGCAGCTTCAACTTCGAGAACGGCACCGACGACGACAGCCTCCAGTACGTCCTCAACATCCAGCCGGTGGTCCCCTTCTCCATCAGCGACGGCTGGAACCTGATCACGCGCCCGATCATCCCGCTGATCTCCCAGGATGGCACCGCCCAGGTGCCCCCGACGAACGAGCTGCTCAAGACCGGCGACCGCACGTTTGGCCTGGGGGACATCACGCTGTCGCTCTTTGCCTCCCCCAAGTCCGAGGGGAAGTTCACCTGGGGTGCGGGACCGGTCTTCGTGTTTCCCACGGCCACCGATGACGCTCTCGGGTCCGACAAATGGTCCATCGGACCCACCGCGGTGGGTCTCTACCAGACAGGGCCGTGGCTCTTCGGCGGGCTGGTGGGGCAGTTCTGGTCCTTCGCGGGCGACGACGACCGCCGGGACGTCAGCACCTTCTACGTCCAGCCCTTCGTGAACTACAATCTACCCCAGGGCTGGTACCTGACCAGCTCGCCGCTGATGAGCGCCAACTGGAAGGCCGCGAGCGGGGAGGAGTGGCGCGTCCCCGTCGGGGGCGGGGTCGGCAAGGTCTTTCGCATCGGCAACCAGAACATCAACACCCGGCTGGTGGCCTACTACAACGTGGAGCGACCCACCGGAAGCGCCGACTGGTCGATCCAGTGGACGCTCCAGTTCCTGTTTCCACGCTAGCGCTCGAGTCACAAGAAGATTGAATCATGAAGTTCGGCTTTCGCGCGCTCCTCCCGCTCTTGGCTCTCGGGGCTGCGCTCTCCGTGAGTAGACCTGAAACCGAGCAGCTACGCCAATCTGGGCAGCGCTGGCCATGATTGGCTGTATTGCACGGGTTCGATCCTGGCCTCACCAAGAAACGTGCATTAGCCCTGATTCGCAATAAATCTGAGGCTACGCCGCCTCCGGCAGAGTGTCCAAGATTTGTAGGATTCTTGCCTGAGTGTCTTCAGCCGCGGTGATTCGCAGCTCGGCACGTCCCTCGGGTCGTGCCAGTTTCGCAGGCAGGTTGAGGACTTCGTATCGGAACGTACGCAGCGATTCGAGGACCCACCGGTAGGTTCGCTTCTGACCGTTCTTCCGTTCTGCGGCAGTCGTCGTGATCTGGAACTGGCGAAAGACGTTGTGGGTAAGAGCGCTGATCAGCTGCCAAGTGCTGTTCGCGTCCCAATCGTGGGTCGGGATCGTTTCAAAGGCCAGGTGCTGCTTCAGCTCGCCCAGTGTCTTCTCGTGACCCCCGCGACCGGCCATGAAGCCCCAGAGCGCTCGCAGACCGATCCGTTTATTCGTGGCCACGGACGAGTACTCGTAGTGGCCATCGTTCGGGTCGAAGAGGTCGAGCTGAAAGTTCTTCCGGGTCCGGTGCGAGACGTGCTTGCGATACACCGCGACCCGAAGGGTGAGATCCCACCTCGGGATTCGCAGCTGCGTGAAGAACGCCTGGAGGTCGGGGCGGATCCGCTTCCAGCGCCGACGCTTCCCGATGAGGGGGCGGGTCTCGAGCCAGTCCCACAGCGGCGCCTTGATCGCGTATTCGATGCCCGAGGTCTTCAGATATTCGAGGAGGTCCCGTCGGAAGAAGGCCCCATCGAAGCGGGCCTCGAGGTGCCGCGGGGCCAGCTCCCGTCGCACGTCCTCGACTAGAAACTCCAGCGTCTCGAGCGCCTTCTCCGAGTCGTGGACATTGCCTTCGCGGTTGACCACGGCCAAGAGCTGACCCGTTTGCGCCAAATGAGCCGTCAGCGGGTAGTACGACTTGTCCTTCGGGTGATGTGGATTGAAGCCCCTCGCCGCACCCTCCGCGAACAGCCCCGTGCGCAGCACGGTCCCATCGAGATCGATCGTGGCACGAGACAGACCGGCCTCCCGGGCGGTGCCGTATGCGACCTCGCGCAGTAGCCCCCCGAGCTCATCCCGCACCGCTCGGGTCGTCTCCTTCAACGTATTCGACACCGTTCGGTCCGTGGGAAGCCGCTGCAGACGGGCGAAGCGGAGGAACAGCGGGTCCCGCTCCAAGACCCGCAGGTGTCGCAGCCGCGTGCCGCCGAGCAGCAGCATGCCCATCAAGGCCAGCGTGACACGAAACGATCCGTAGTCGCCATCGAACTGCCGGATCGAGAAGACCTTCTTGAGCCGTTCGGAAAAGCCCGAGCGATCGACGAAACGCCGAAACAGCTCGATCCCCCCGTACGCGCTGAGCTTCTCGTCGCTGAAGACGATCGGGAGATCGCCCTTGACACGGCCTCGAATCGAGTCTTTCCTTAGTCTCACGAATGTGGCCCTTTCGGTAGCGGAAGTTGGGTGGCTCTTTCTTCCATACCACCGACGGGGCCACTTTCAATTCGGGCGTTTCACCACGCTGAAGTATTTCGCTTCAGGGTTAGTTGTGGATTCTATGCGCAGCACAATTGTCTCGACCCGGTTATTGATCTTCCTCCTCCTGCTGGCGATCGCTGGGCTTGTAACGCAACTTGCCGGATGCGCCAGCGACAGTTACACCGCAAGAGGGGCGAGCCGCGGGGCTGCGACTGGCGCGCTGTCGGGTGCAGTTGGGGGGCTGGTGAGTGCACTGGTGTTTGGCGGCGACCCCGTCGATCGGGCTGCGCGGGGTGCGGTGTACGGTGGCGCGGTGGGGGCCACCGCCGGTGCCATTGCCGGCAGTGAGGTCGACAAGCAGGTCAAGGCGCAACAGGAAGCGGGCCTCGCTCAGCTGCGCAAGGATATCGGCGAGGATGCCTACAACGGATTGGGGGCATTGGCCGACTGCAAGCATGACGTGTCCTTGAGGCAGGCCATCAAGGCCCAGCAGTCGCAGAATCCCAACTACTCCCTCGCCGGACTGTGGCTCGAAGTGTTGAGCTATGCCGATCAGCGCGAGGAAGGCAAGGCGCGTACCTTGTTCCCTTCGCTAGTGGAAAAGGATTGGGATATCAGGAGTGAGGCCCAAGCTGAAGAGGTCATGCGTAAAGCGCTCAATGAACTCATGATGATTCGACAGGAGTACCGGCTGCCGCGGGTCTGCGGAAATTAGGGCTGCCTCCGAGGAGATGAAGGACATGCCGAAGACACTCCAATTCACCATTGCACTCATCGCTGCCGTCATCCTCGTGGCAGGTGTCCCCGCTACGGCCGAGGACGCCGATCCGGTCGGCCTGACACCGACCGCTGAGGACGCTGCAAGGATTGGGGGGAAGCCGAACTACTCCCCCTACGCAGGCCGGAACTTCCCGACCCGCGTCTACTGGGGCGATACGCACGTCCACACCCGGAACTCGCTCGATGCCCGCGGCTTCGGAGTCACCCTGGGGCCGGCGGACGCCTTCCGGCTCGCGCGCGGCGAGGAGGTGATTTCCACCCACGGCGAGCCGGTCAAGCTGCGCCAGCCCCTGGACTGGCTCGTGGTGGCCGACCACTCCGACGGAATCGGGGCCATGGTGGAGATCTTCGCCGGAAACCCCCAGCTGCTGAAGGACCCCACCGTCCGTGGCTGGTACAACGAGTTCTCCAAGGGAGGCGATGCCGCCTTCCAGGCCACGATGAACGTGATCAACTCCTTCTCCCAGGGGAAGATCCCCGAGGCACTGAAAGACCAGGACTTCATCCAGACGGTGTGGGATCGCTACATCGAGATCGCAGAGGAGTTCAACGATCCCGGCACGTTCAGCACCATCATCGGCTACGAGTGGACCTCGACCGAGGACGGCAACAACCTCCACCGGAACGTTCTCTACCGGGACGGCGGCGATCGTGCCCGCCGGATGCTTCCCTTCACCGCCGCCGAGAGCTTCAATCCGGAAGATCTGTGGAAATGGATGCAGCGCTACGAGCAGAAAACCGGCGGCAGGGTGCTCGCCCTGGCCCACAACGGCAACATGTCCAACGGCATCATGTTCCCGGTGGAGACGGAATCCGGCGACCGGCAAGCGGCTGACCGGTGACTACGCGAGTTCGCGCGCCCGATGGGAGCCGCTCTACGAGGTCACCCAGATCAAGGGCGACGGCGAGGCCCATCCCCTGCTCTCGCCGAACGACGAGTTCGCCGACTTCGAGACGCTGGCGCTGGGCAACCTGAACCTGACCGTCCCGAAGACGGACGACATGTACCAGTACGAGTACGCGCGAGAGGCGCTCAAGAATGGCCTCGAGCTGGAGGCCAAGCACGGCACCAATCCCTACAAGTTCGGCATGGTCGGATCCTCGGACGCCCACACGGCGCTGGCCGCCATGGAGGAGGAGAACTACTTCGGCAAGCACTCCGGCACCGAGCCGTCGCCGGGGCGCATCGACCACCCGATGGCCGAGTTCGCCGGCCGCCGCTACGAGGGCTGGGCGATGTCGGCCTCGGGATATGCCGCGGTCTGGGCCACCGAGAATACCCGGGAGGCCCTCTGGGACGCGATGATGCGGAAGGAGGTCTACGCCACCACCGGCCCGCGGATCCTGGTGCGCTTCTTCGGAGGCTGGGACTTCAACGAAGGCCGATGCGTCCAACCGCCTGCCGGCCGAGGTCGGGTACAGCAAGGGCGTGCCCATGGGCGGCGACCTCTCGGCGGCTCCCGCGGGCAAGTCTCCGACCTTCCTCGTTGCGGCGATGAAAGATCCCTTCAGCGGGAACCTCGATCGCATCCAGGTCGTCAAGGGCTGGCTCGATGAGAAGGGGAAGACCCACGAGAAGGTCTACGACGTGGTCTGGGCAGATGACGATGGCCGTGCGAAGGACGCCAGCGGGAAGGTGCCTCCCGTCGGCAACACCGTCGACGTGGCCAACGCCACCTGGACCAACAGCATCGGCGACCCGGAGTTGATCACGGTCTGGAAGGACCCCGATTTCGACCCGCAGCAGAAGGCCTTCTACTATGCGCGGGTGATCGAGATCCCCACGCCGCGCTGGACGGCCTACGACGCCAAGCGCTTCGGCCTGGAGGTCGGCCCCGAGGTCCCCATGACCCTCCAGGAGCGCGCCTACACCTCGCCGATCTGGTACACGCCCTGAGCGAGAACACGACCATCTGAAACGACTACTACAGGAGCAACATCATGCCTCGTGTCACAGCATTCCTTTGCGTCATCGCCATGCTGATCGCGGCGCCCGCCCTCGCCGCAGACGATTCCGTCGAGAAGTACGGGCAGGAGTTCAAGGGGAAGATCGCGAAGAGCTACCAGGACTCCGTGGAGTGGTGGCCGTCCAGCCCGAAGCCCCCGCCGGGCACGCCCAACGTCATCATCTTCCTGCTGGACGACACCGGCTTCGCGCATCTCGGGAGCTTCGGCGGTCTGGTCGAGACCCCGAACATCGACCGTCTGGCCGAGAACGGCCTGCGCTACAACAACTTCCACACCACCGCCCTCTGCTCGCCGTCCCGGGCCACGATCATGGCCGGTCGCAACCACCACCGGATCGGGCTCGGCTCCCACTCGCTGACCGCCATGGGATTCCCCGGCTACAACGCCTTCCCCCCGGAGTCGGGCAAGTCGGTGGCGAAGCACCTCCAGAAGGCGGGCTTCGTCAACTACGCCATCGGGAAGTGGGACCACACGCCCCTCTACGAGGTCTCCGAGAGCGGGCCCTTCGACCGCTGGCCCAGCGGCGAGGGCTTCGATCACTACTACGGCTTCATGGCGGCCGACGCCGACAACTATCGCTCGCTGGTGTGGCGCGATCACTACCCCACCGAGGACTGGGAGGGGAAGCCCGGCTACCACTACAGCGAGGCCATGGCCGACGAGGCCATCCGCAACATCACCTCGCACGTCTCGGTCTCGCCCGACCGTCCCTTCATGACCTTCTGGGCACCGGTGGCCATGCACTCGCCGCACCAGGCGCCGCCCGAGTACATCGCTCGCTACAAGGGCCAGTTCGACATGGGCTGGGATGAGGCCCGGAAGAAGATCCACGAGAAGCAGCTGGAGATGGGGGTGATTCCGCCCGGCACGAAGCTGACCGAGCGGACTGCCGAGCTCCCGGCCTGGGACAGCCTGAAGCCCGAGGAGAAGAAGCTCTACGCGCGTCAGATGGAGGTCTTCGCCGCCATGCTGACCCACGTGGACGAGCAGATCGGACGGATCCTCGAGACCCTGGAGCGAACCGGGCAGCTGGACAACACGCTGATCTTCGTGACCGCCGACAACGGATCTTCGGGCGAGGGCGGACTCACCGGCAGCTTCAACGAGACCTACGTGCTGAATGGCCTCCAGACCCCCTTCGACGCCAACGCGAAGCACTACGAGGGCTGGGGCGGTCCGGACACCTACCCGCACTTCCACGCGGGCTGGGCGCTCGCCGGCAACACGCCCTTCCAGTACTTCAAGCAGATCGTGCACCGGGGCGGGATCCAGGACGCGCTCGTCGTGCACTGGCCGGCCGGGATCCAGGCCAAGGGCGAGATCCGCAACCAGTACCACCACATCACCGACATCGGGCCGACCATCCTCGACGTGACGGGTACACGCTTCCTGAAGGATCTCGACGGTGTCGAGCAGATGTCCTTGGATGGCGTCAGCATGGCGTACTCGTTCGACGCTTCGGATGCGCCGACGAAGCACCCCGAGCAGTACTACGAGCTATTTGGCAACCGCGCGATCTACCAGGACGGCTGGAAGGCGGTGACCATCCACGCCGGCCGCATGCCGTGGGACCTGAACCGGGTCGCGCCCTTCGAAGACGACGTGTGGGAGCTCTACCACCTGGACACGGACTTCTCGGAGGCGGTGAACCTGGCGGAGAAGAACCCCGAGAAGCTCGAAGCGCTGAAGAAGCGGTGGGAGGAGCTGGCCTGGGAGAACAACGTCTTCCCGCTCTACGACGACATGGTGCAGCGCATCGCCAAGCAGCAGAACAACCTCTTCGGCGACCGCACCGAGTTCGTCTACTACAACCCGGGTGCGCGGCGCATCGCGGAAAAGGCCTCGGCCCCCGTCAAAGGGCGCTCGCACAGCATCGAGACCGTCCTGAGCCTGACCGGCAAGGAGGAGGGTGTCCTCGTCGCCTGCGGCGGCTTCACCGGCGGCTACACGCTCTACATCAAAGACAACAAGGTCTGGTACGACTACAACTACTACAACGGCCTGTACTACACGCTCGAATCTTCGCCGCTGCCCAAGGGTGAGGTGACGATCAAGTTCGACTTCGTCGAGGACGGGGGCGTCACCGAGGGCATCCCGGGCGGCGTCGGCGAGCTCTACGTCAACGGGAAGAAGGTGGACACGGTGAAGATGCCCGAGATGCATATCTCGACCTTCTCGCTGTCCGAGACCTTCGACGTGGGAATCGACGCTGGAACCCCCGTGAGTAACAAGTACAGCGTCAAGAACCATTTCCCCTATACGGGCGAGCTCGACAAGGTCGTCGTCAGACTGACGGGGTCGGACGCCTTCGAACACGCGCGGGAGGCTGAGGTCTCGAGCGGGTTCTAGTTCGGCGAGCGCCTAGACGGCAAGCTCGACGAAGCTGACCCTACTCCGTGGCGTCGCGGCGCAGGTCCCAGGTGCCCCGGATACCCAGGGCCTGTCGCGCGATCTCCTTGGACAGGTTGTAGCCGCCGAGATTCCCGATCAGATTGTCCAGGCCCCCACCGGTATTGGTGAGGACGACGATCGCGTCCCCTCGTTCTGGCTCGAGGACGACGAGACTCTGGAAGCCCGGGTTGCTGCCCCAGTGCCACCAGGTCGTGGGCTCGACCGAACGGTCGAGGCCGATCCCGGCTCCCCGCACCTGCGACCGCTCGAGCCCCTGCACGGTTGCCGCTCTCAGTGCATCGATCGGCGCAGGTCCGACATCACCCGCGGCCGCCGGAGCGGCGAGAGCCAACGCTGCGATGGCAACGATCCACGTGGACCGCGGACGGGATCGGATCACGGCTTGAAAGCGCATCGGGATTTCCTCCCGTCTCGCGATTCTCAGGCATTCCCGGGGAGCGGGTCAACTCGATTCGACGTGTGGTATACCAAGCTCAACAGGCGTGTCAGTGGATGAGGATGTTCGCATGATAGAGCTGGAAAGAGATGGCGATGTCCATCTGCTTCGCATGGTCTCCGATGACAATCGCTTCAACGCCAGATTCGTGACGGCGCTGAATCAGGCGTTGGACGAGGTCGAGGGCTCCACAGGGCCGGCTGCTCTGGTAACCAGCGGGAAGGGCAAGTTCTACTCGAACGGCCTCGACCTGGAATGGATGGGCAGCCTTGGTGCGGAGGAGGTCCGACAGCATGTGGACAATGTCCACGACACCTTCATACGCATGCTGACGTTTCCCATGATCACAGTGGCTGCTCTCAATGGGCATGTGTTTGCGGCTGGCGCCATGATCGCGTTGGCCCACGACTATCGGGTGATGCGCGCCGACCGGGGCTTCTTCTGTCTACCCGAAGTGGATATCAAGATCCCCTTCACCAGGCAGATGGATGTACTGATTCGCGCGCGTCTCCCCAAGGTCGTCGCTCACGAAGCGATGTGCACCGCCAGGCGTTACGGTGGCTCCGAAGCAGCAGATCGCCAGATCGTCGATCACGCCGTCTCCGAGAGCGAGTTGCTCCCCAGGGCCATCGAGATCGCACAGGGTCTGGCTGGCAAGGATCGCGACACGATCGCCGCCATCAAACGCCAGATGTACGCCGATGTGATCGACGTCTTCGAGCGCGAGAAGGGCTCCCCCCGCCTCGAGCCGCCCGAGGTCTAGCCGGATCAGCAGCCAGAGAGGGCTTCTTCGACCCTCTCGGAGAATCGTCGCTCTGAGATCGGTGAAAGCGGACGCATCAAATTGAGGCGGCTCGAGCCAGCGCTTCTATAATGTATGGGTGCAGGAGCAAGCCAATCCAGCGAAGCCCCGGAGCCGGCTGCGCGGGGCGCTCGTCGCCGTGGGAGTGCTCGCTGCCATCGCTCTGCTGCTGCTCGTGCTGGGCATCCCTGTGCCGCTGGGCCCGGTGCGACCCCTGCTGGAGGGGCGCGCCAGCGATGCGCTGGGGCGCTCGGTCGAGCTCGGCTCCCTCAGACTCGTGCTGGGGTTCCATCCCGGTCTCCGGGTGGAGGACCTGCGCGTTGGACACCCGGAGCCCTCGCGCCCGGACGTCCTGACGCTCGAGCGACTCGAGGTTGAAGTTCGGGCTGACTGCGCTGCTGCGCAAGCGCCTCCACCTGACGGAGATCGCGGCGCGAGGCGCGGTGCTGCGGCTGGATCCCGAGGCGATCCCCGAGGCAGAGCCCGAGACCCGGACCGAGGTGCCGGAGCCCGAGGCCCCCGCGGATCCGCTGCGGGGCTGGAGCCTCGACGTGGACTCGCTCTCGATCGACGCTGTCGACGTCACCTACGAGAACCCCGATGGCGACACGCTCCAGGCCCGTCTCAATACGCTCGCCGCCGCTCTGCGCTGGGATGAATCCACGGAGATTCGCGCGCAAGGTGAGTACCAGGCGGTTCCGCTTGCTCTGGAGGTCGAAGCCGGATCGATCGCAGAGCTGCTCGCCAACCCCAATGCGTGGCCCCTCTCCCTGATGCTGCGATATGCGGACTACGAAGCACGGCTCCGCCTGCAGCTCGCGGCAGAGCCGGGCTCGCTGCAGCTGAACGACATCGAGAGTCGCGGGGGAGAAGGGGCGGAGCTGACCGGCTGGCTGGCACTGGAGAATACCGACGGCCGGCCGAGCATCCGCGGCGACCTGCGCGTGGGAGCGATCGATCTCTCGCCCGATCTAGAACCTGCCCAAGTGCCGGATCCCGACGCGCCAGCCGAAGCGGCGATCCCCACCCGCCGCCCGTCCGCTGAAGGGCCCGGACCCGCGGTGGCTCTTCTCGACTTGCTCGAGACCTTCGACACCGACCTGAAGCTCTCTCTCGAGCGGCTCAGTGGTGCGGGCCCGCCCCTGGAGGACGTGGCGATCGAGCTCAAGGTCGCCGGGGGCGAGCTCGACTTCCCGATCTCTCTCACGGCTGCCGGAGTTCCGCTGGAGGGTACGCTGGGCCTCGACCGGCGGGGAGGGAAACCCCACGCAGCCTTCGCCCTGGCCGCCTCGGATCCGTTTCGCGTTGACGAAATTGGCGCCTACCTGGCACCCAACGCCAACCTGCAGGGCGATTTCCAGGAGCTTCGGGTCGACCTGGAGGGCACAGGAGAGTCGCCGCGCGAGTTTCTGATCTCTCTGCGCGTTGCTCTCGTCGCTCGCGGAGCCGAGCTCACCTACGGTGTCGAGTCCCCGGTGCCGGTCGGAGTCGAGCGTATCGAGATGACGCTCGAAGAGCGCGGGCCCTTCATTGTGAGCGCGCGCGGGGACCTGCTGGGGGAGGCGCTCAGCCTGGACCTCTCCGGAGGAACCGTGGAGGCGCTGCTTGGCGGCAAGGGATGGCCTCTGCGTATCCAGGTCGCCGGTGCCGGCGCCGACATCGAGGTCGAAGGCGAGGCCCGGGGCAGCCTGGTGCTGGGCACGGGCGAGGCCGACGTGCAGCTTCGCGTCGAGGGCGACCGGCTCTCCCGGCTCGAGCCCTGGCTGGGAGCGCTTCCAGTCGCCGACGCCTCCTACGCGCTTCGCGCCCGCATCGAGCGCAGGACCGAGCTGCTTCGAATCATCCTCGAGGAGGTGCGCCTCGGCGAGACGACTCTGACCGGCGACCTCGGTGTCAAGCGTGAAGGAGAGGAACGCCTGACATGGGTCGACCTTCAGGTCGGCACGATCGACTTGTCGAAGCTCCTGGTGGAGGCTCCGGGGTCGGCCGACGCCGGTGAGGCGGCTCCACCCGATTCGGGCGCTGCCGGTCGAGGGGTGGCGTGGGAGGCGCCCATCCTGCCCGGCGGAATCCATCTTCGAGATGCGGATCTCTCCCTCGCCTTCGATCAACTCAGGCTTGCCCGCGTCGAGCTCAGCGACTTCCGCTTCCAAGGGGCGATTCGCGACGGTCACCTGGAACGCGCGCCGTTCGGCTTTCACACGACCGACGCAGCGTTCGAAGGCGCGCTCTCCATGGACCTGCGCGAGACGCCCCATGAGGCCAGCTTCGAGTTCGGGGCGCGGGATCTCGACGTCGGCGGGCTGCTCGAACGCCTCGGCATCGCGAACGACCTGAACGCGAGCGCGCGCGTCGTCGAGGTCGTGGTCACGGGTCGCGGCAGCACGCTCGTCGAACTGGTGGCTGGGTCGGAGCTGGTGGCTCGGATCGAACGCGCCCAATGGACACTCGTCGACGCCGCCTCGGGCGCCGAGCTGCCCCTGCTTCTCGATCGCGCTGAGCTGCGCGCGGGGGGCGACGAGCCGATCCGCCTCCTCGCCTCCGGCTCTGTCGAGGGCAACCCGCTGGGGCTCGAGATCCGCACGGCGCACCGGTCGTCTCTTCCGCGACCCGCCCGATCGCGTGTCCCTTCTCCTGCGCGCCGAGGCTGCGGGCGCCACCCTCGAAATGGAGACCTCCGTCGCGCTACCCATCCGGGAGCAGCGCTTCGAAGGAACCCTCAGCCTCTCGGGCGAGCGGCTCGACCGGCTCGCCTCACTGCTGCACTACGAGCTGCCACCCATCGGCCCCTATCGTCTCGGCGCTCGTGCGCGAGGTGACGCCCTCGGCCTACCTGCTCTCGGACCTGGATCTCCGGGTGGCGGAGAGCCGATTGCGGGGGAAGGGGAGTCTCCACACCGGCGGACTCCGGCCCCGCATCGACGTCGAGCTCTCCAGCGACCAGATCCAGATCGACGACTTCGTGGCCAGTGCGGAGCCCCCTGCGGCGCCGGAGGCGCCCGAAGCGGCCGCCGCTGAGCGGGCGAGCATTGAAGCCGACTTCGGTCTTGGTGGCGTCGACGTACACACGGAGGCTCCGGTAGTGCGCGAGGAGCCGGTGTCATTCCTCAGTCCCGAGGGCCTGCTGGGCTTCGATGGCCGGCTCGTGGTGGGCGTCGACCACGTGCTGTCGGGGGAGGACGATCTGGGTCACGGCGAGCTCGTTCTCACCCTCGAAGACGGCAAGCTCCGTGCCGATCCGCTGAAGTTCGTCCTTCCCGGTGGGGAGTTCCTGCTCGAGATGGACTATGCCTACTCCGGCTCCGACGTCTCGGCGCGCATCCGCGCCCTCGCGGAGCAGCTCGAATACGGCATCCTGGTGCGACGGAGAGATCCCGAGGCCGAGGTGGGGGGCTTGCTGACCCTCGATCTCGATATCGAGGGCAGGGCGCCAGTCGGCGAGGATCTACTCGCCCACGCCAGCGGCCGGCTCGACTTCATGGCGTTTCCCAAGAACAGAAGCGCTGGCGCGATCGACCTCTGGGCCACGAGCGTCCTCTGGGCACTGCTGCCGCGCATCGATTCCCAGCCGAGATCAATGATCAACTGTGTGGTGGCGCGCTTCGATCTCGACGACGGGCTGATGCAGGAGCGGGCGCTGCTGCTGGACACGACGGGGATGGTGGTGCGAGGCGCCGCCACCATCGACTTCAAGGAGAGGCAGCTGGAGGCCGTCTTCGGCCCCCAGTCGAAGAGACCGGCGCTGCTTGCGCTCCAGACGCCGGTTGCAGTGAAGGGAAGCTTCCAGGACTTCCAGATCGGCGTGGCTCCGGAGGACGTGCTGCGCACCTTCATTCGCTTCGTGACCAGCATCGTGGTCGTGCCGATCCAGCGCCTCTTCGTCGGCGCATTGCCCGCCGACGGCGTGGCCACCTGCCAGGCCGCCTGGAACCAAGGCAGCGAAGGCGTCAAAGCGAGCCCGGGAGTCCCCGGCGACCCGTGAGCGACGTCTCGTTGCTGCCTACTGGCCCTCGAACTTCGGCTTGCGCTTCTCGAGGAAGGACATCATGCCCTCCCGGAAATCCTTGGACCGGAACAGCGGAATGAGCTGCAGGAAGACGTGATGCACGTGGTCGTCGAAGGGCTCCGAGAGCCCCGCGCGCATCATGCGCTTGGCCGCCTGCACCGCGAGCGGTGCGTTGTCGGCGATCTCTTGCGCCAGCGCGCGCGTCTCCTCGGGCAGCGAGGCGGCGGGTACGACCTGGTTCACGAGCCCCAGCTCCAGGCACTGTTCGGCCGAGAGCGTGCGGCCCGTGAAGATGATCTCGGCGGCCTTCGCCCACCCCAGCAGGCGGGGTAGCAGCCAGGTGCCGCCGCTTTCCGGAAGCACGCCGCGGCGCGTGAAGGCGGCGGCGAGCTTTGCCTTGTCGCTTGCGATCCGGATGTCGCAGCCGAGAGCGAGGTCCATGCCGTAGCCCGCCGCGCCACCGTTCAAAGAGCAGAGGGTCGGGGTGTCGATGCCGTGGAGCACCACGGGCGGAGCGTTGCGGATGTCGAGCGTGGGCGGCGTCCCCATGCTGCCGCTGCCGATTCCCGTGCCCGCGGTGGCCTCCTGGATATCGAGCCCCGCGCAGAAGCCGCGGCCGGCGCCGGTCAGCACGATGACGCGCACCTCGGGATCCGCCTCGAACTCGAGGAGCTTCTCCGAGAGCAGCTCGAGCATCGGGACGGAAATCGCGTTCAGCCGCTCGGGGCGGTTCAGGGTGAGGGTGCCGATGGCACCATCCTTCTCGACCAGTAGTTCGCTCACGTGGGTTCTCCTCTCGCCGGTCGCGGCGCCCCGCGCGCTCCGGAACCACCGAGCTTAGCTGCTCGGCTTCGCGGAGGGGGAATCTGCCACGGATCTGGAGGCCACACCCTCGAATCTTGCCGGGTGCGCCTCAACCAAGCCTTCCGTTCATCCGAACCAGGGGGTTGGACGGAGGAACGCTCATGCGCATGCGATTCCGCCGAAGCCCCGTGGCTCGATCGCGCGCCGCGATGCTCTTCGCGACTGCGTTCATGGTGCTCTTCCTCGCGATCGGAGCGCTCCTGGTGGTCTTCGCCGTCTGGTCGGCCCAGGAGGGCGACACCGACAACATGCTCCTGTTCGCGGCCTTCGGCTCGACCTTCTGCACCGCTGCCATCGGGGCCCTCTTCGGCAGCTGGCGCGAGCGCCGCGCGCACCGGCGTGACCTGGCGCGCAAGGACGCGCTCCCGGACCAGCCTTGGCGCTGGTACGAGGAATGGGCCAGCGGGCGCGTCGCATCGCACGGGTGCGCGAAGATGATCCTTTTCTGGTCGGTCGCGGTCTTCTGGAGCGCCGTCGTGGGCTCCATGTTCTTCGCCGGGCTGCCCGAATTCAAGCACGGCAGCCCCGTCCTGATGGGCATCATTCCCTTCGGCGCGGTTGGCCTGCTCTTCTACTTCTGGGCCGTCCGGGCCACCTGGCGCTGGGTGAAGTACGGAGCGTCCTTCCTCGCGCTCGACACCTTCCCCGGCGTCATCGGGGGGCGCCTCTGCGCCAGGCTCGTCTTGCCCTCTGGCGTGCCTCCGGCCGGCGACCTGCGCGCGCGGCTCGCCTGCCGCCGTGTCAACCACAATCAAGAGGACTCTCCAGAAGAGACGCTATGGCACGACGAGCTGACGCTGCCCGCCAACCAGGCCGCGGCGATCGCCGAAGGGCTCGCGTTTCCCATCGAGTTCGCGATTCCCGCCGGTCAGGCGCCCAGCTCACCCCTGCCCGAGATGAGCGAGGTCGTCTGGGACATCGATGTGTGGGGTGAGACCGCACGGATGAACTACCGAGCGAGCTTCCAGGTGCCCGTCTTCGTGACGTCGGATAGCTCCGACGAGGCTGCGCCCGTGGCCGAGACGCCGTCACACTCCGGTCCACGCGCCTGACGGCGAGCGCTTCGAGCAGGGCTCGAGGATCCGCGTGTCGCCCGGCGCGACCGGCGGCTTCGACTTCACCTTCCCATATCCGCGGCAGGCCGGCACCACGGGGCTGATCGCCCTGGTTCTGGTCGTCCTGACTACCCTATGCGTGCTGTTGGTGAGCCAGCAGGTGCCGCTCTGGGTTCCGTGTCTCTTCGGCTTCCTGGACCTGCTGCTGGTGTGGGGCGCTCTCCTGTATTGGACTCGCACCAGGCGGGTCCACGTCGCAGCCGAGGGCTTGCGCGTGGACCGACGGAAATTCGGGCTCGGCTGGACGCGCTTCGTTCCCAGCGAGGAGATCGTCGATATCGAGTCCGGCGTCATGCTGGAAGCCGATACGCTCATCATGCACGACCTGGAGCTGGTTCAGGCGGGCGGCAAGCGGGTGAACGTGGGCATCTTCATCCCTTCCAAGGCAGAGGCTGCATGGCTGGCGCAGCGGATGCGCAATGCCCTGGAACGTCGCTGAACCGCGATCCTGTCGCGCACTGCACCGATCGAGAACGCTCGAGTCCGATCCGTGACGCGCGGCTCGATGGCTACGACCTCAGTCGACCAGCCGGAAGCGCGTACCGCAGATCAGGATCACGTCGTCCTGCGACCTGAGTTCGCGCTCCGCCGCCGCCGCGAGGGCGCGCTGGCGGTCGACCGCGGCCAGGTCGACTCCTCCCAGTCCCTCCGGACGACCGTCGCTCGGCTCCACGAAGCGCAGGCGGGCGTTCTCGAGAGGCAGCGAGATCCGGCCGTGTCCGTCCGCTTCGAGCGGGATCTCCGAGATCTCGCTCCAGCGCTCGGCGACCCGCCTCGGCTCGGGGCTCTGGATCTCCGCCGCGCTGATCGCGCGCACCACGTCGAGCCGGCGCGCCGGCCACCAGTCGGGGCCGGCCGGCTCCCAGGGTCCGTCGGGCTCGAGGCCATCGGTCTGGCAGTCGATCTCGAAAAAGGAGCCGCCGGTGTCCTTCGGGTGGAGCTGCATGTGCTGGAAGCCCTCCCGCTCGAACTGGCTGGCGAGGCGGATCCCCAGCTTCTCGACGCGGTGTCGGCGGGGCGCGTGGTCGTCACACTGCGTGATGACCATGTAGCCGCCATCTCCGCCGCGCTTCTCCAGGTAGCGCCCGCCCGCCGTCTGCTCCTGAATCGGTGCCACGACCTCGAGGAACTGGTTTCCCACCGGCAGGAGCGCATTCTCCAGCCCGAAATACCCGACAGCCGGGTCCCGGTACGCGACCTCCAGGCCGAAGACGGCCTTGAGGTCGTCGACGACCGGCTCGAGCTCGCGGGCCACCAGACAGATCTGCCTCAACCTCAACCACATCTCCGAATCCCTCTCTGTCCGGTCGTATTCGCCGAGGAGCCGGGCGTCGCGCGAGCTCGCTCTCCCCGGGCTCAGTAGCGACGCAGCACGCGGCCGTGTGGGAGCGTGAAGTCGAAGCGGCTGTAGACGCCGAACAGCACCTTCTGGATCGGGAGCACGTGCCAGGGATCCAGGGCGGACTCGGCCTCGAACTGGAGCGTCGCCGGCCCCGACCAGGCCTCGTGAACCCGGCGGTCGGTGTAGAGTACCTGGACCAGCTCGGCGACGGCGGGAGGCTGATTCGCCTCCGCGCTGGGGATGACCCGCAGGGACACCACCGAGGGACCGTCACCGCCGGCGGGCGGGACGGGTCGTTCCGGCCGCATCGCTACGCTCACCAGTCGAATGCCCGCGGGTCGTTCCACTGCGCCGCGGACGAACTCGTCCTCCTCGCTGAGTTCGATGCCCGCGATCTTCTTGGGGTAGCCCCAGATCTCCCGCCCGCCCACGAGCGGAGGCACCGTGTCGACGACGATCTGGGCGATGTAGAACTGATCCTCACCCTGCCAGAGACACGGGACGCCAAGGATCGCTTCGTTGTAGGGTCCGAAGGTGGATGTGGGGTAGTACACGACCATCAGCGCCGCGTGGGACGGAACCGGCACCTCGAGCCCTTCGGGCAGGACCTCGGCGGCCGCATCGGGATCCGTCTCGAAGGTGACAGTCAGGGACCGCGCGTCTCGATAGTAGAAGGGCGGGCTCTGGTAGTAGGGCGCATCCACCGGCATGGATGCACCGAATTTGTCCCGGGTGAGCTTTCCCTTGCGGGTTGCCTGTTCCATCGATCTGACCTCCGTCTAGCCCGATGATCCCACGTACCGGGGAGCGAGGCAAAGGGGGTGTTGGAAAGGGACGCCACTCCGAGGTTGAGCCGGAGCCGGTGGCTTCGAACCGAGGCTTCTTCTCCTCTCGGCGCTGCGGGTGTAGGATCGAGGGACGGGAGGAGGATTTCCGATGGCCGAACCCAGGACCTATCACGGTGGCGCCGCTCCGCACGACGTGCTCGGGGAGGCCGATGTTGGAAAAGTGATCGACGCCAGCTTCCAGATTCTGGGCGATGTGGGAGTGAAGTTCGACCCGAAGAGTCGCGCGATGGATCCATTTTCCGATGCGGGATGCACCATCTCCTCGGATGGGATCGTCCGGTTTCCTCGGGATCTCGTGCAGGAGGCCATCGATTCAGTCGGCCGGAGTGTCAAGCTCTGGGATCGGTCTGGGACGAACCCCATCGAGTTCAGCGACGGCAACACGATCCTGATGGCCGGAGTCACCTGTCTCAATGTGCTCGACCTGGAGAGCGGGACTCCGAGACCTGCAACCAGCGAGGATCTCGCCACGATTACGCGGGTGGCGGACGCCCTCGGCGATATCGATGGAGTGTGTCTCCCCTGCAAGATCGCAGACAGACCGGGGGTCGACGGCGAAATCGAGGAGTTCGTGACGGTGGTCTCGAATACGACCAAGCCTCTCACGTATCTGTGCAACGACAGCCTCGCTCTGGAAGCCGCGATCGAGATTGCTACCGCGATCCGAGGTGGGCCGGATCAGCTCAGAGAGCGACCCTACTTCTGCTTCATGGTCACACCGCTGCCGCTCAACTATCTCGAGGAGAACACGGACCACATCTTTCTCTGCGTCGAGAATGGGATTCCGCTCTTCCCGTGCACCACGAGCGTCGGTGGGGCCGCCGCTCCGGTCACCATTGCGGGAAACCTGGCTCACTGCCTCGCCACCGATTTCGCGGGCCTCGTGCTCACGCAGCTCCTCGAGAAGGGAAGCTTCTGTACCTGTGGCTCCGTTCCCGTCTTCATCGATCCGGCAACGGCCGAGATGGGCGGGTTCCCGGAAATGCTCCTGGCCGAGAGGGCCAAGAGCCAGATCTTGCGCTCGCTGGGCATGCCGCCATGCGGCGGGATCGCCGGTACTTCTGCCGGGAGAAGGGAATTCGACAGGTACAACGCTTGCATCTCGACGGCTACGATGCTGCAGACGGCCTACAGTCAACCGGGCTATTGCTGGTGCCTCGGTTCCATCGACTCGCTGATGACGTTCTCGCTCGAGGCGCTTCTCTACTGCAACGAGGTGGCCGGATGGCTCCGTCGCATCTGGAAGGGGATCCGTGTCGACGAAGAGACGTTGGCCCTCGACGTCACGCGCAGCGTCGGCCCCGGTGGACATTACCTGGGTGAGGAGCACACGGCGAAGCACTGCAGGACCGAGCTCTGGAATCCGAAGTACTTCAGGTTTTCCGCGGAGAAGAGCGGGGAAGCTTCGCCGAACAAACGGGAGATGATGTCCGTCATCGAAGAAGATCTACGGAGAATTCTGGCGACTCACCGCCCGGAGCCCTTGCCGGATCCCGTTCAAAGCCGGATCCACTCGATCCTCGACAAGTACCGCTA
>CAVROS010000019.1:0-80472 GCA_963722885.1 uncultured delta proteobacterium | reverse complement strand
CGGGAGCCTGCTTCCCGAAGCAGAGCAGCCGGACCCGGATCTCCGAGTGGGGGGAGTAGTGGCCGTGAGCGAGGATCTCCCCCTCGGCGGAGAGGACGGAGAGCATCTCCCCCGCGGCGGGATCGCCTTCGACCTTCGCCACGGAGCCGGAGAGGATCCAGGGATGGCGCCGGCGTACCGACCGATCCCGGCCGGGCTGGAGAATGACCTGGGGCACCGCGTCACGATGGAGCATCCTCCCCGCCGCGTCCACGCCCGAGATCGGCGATGGGACCCGCAAGTGATAGGTTGTGTTCCCGAGAATGGGTCTGGTGGGATGGAGGTGGTTGGGAGCGGGGGTGTTTTCGGGTTTCAGGCGGCGTAGTTGAGCCGGTGCTCGGGGGCTTGGGGGATCCGCCGGGTGGGAGCCGCCGCCAGTAGTACTGGCCGATCCGCTCCGGCAAGCGGATGCGGGTGGGAATAGCTGCTCGGCGAGCACGTCGGTCCACACCGAGCTTTCGCCCCAGGATCCCCAGCCGCTGTGCGGGCGTCTCGTCCCGACGCCGCTCCGAGACCGACTTCACGTAGTTGCGCCACACCAGCCAGATCGAAGCCGGTCGAGCGCCCCCTGGCGCCGCTTCGAGAACGCGATCGTCTCCCGCTTGTGGTTCGCCCCCGTGTGGCGCAACAGCAGGTCCGCCAGATTCACCGGAAACAGAGGATTGCCCGGCGTTCGCCGCGCCTTCGAGGATGTCGTCCGGTGCCGGATGTCACGGCCCGGAAGCCTCCGCAAAGCCCGGGGATAGGCGCGGTGCCGGTCCGAGTGCAGCTCGACGCTCGCGGCCGGGGGAACCACCCGGCCCACCAGCTCCTGGATGGCCCGGCGCGTGGCCTGCGGGTCCGGTCGCCCGTAGGCGCTCTCGAGAGACGCCCGCTTGCGGCGTCTGATGGGCGCGCATGGTGCCCGAGCGCCGCAGCTCCGCCTCGTTGAAGCCGTAGACGTAGTGAGAGGCGCCCACCAGGAGGTTGAGGTCGAAGGGCCAGTATTGGCCGAACTCGAAGGAGCGGAAGCCGTCGAGGACGACGGCTTCCTCGGGGAGGTGGGGGCCGGAGGCGTTCGTGGAGGAGGAGGCAGTGGCGTCCGAGGCGCGCGACGAGGCGCACGAGGGTGCTGTGGGAGCGACGCCGAACTCGTGGGCGATCTGTCTCAGGGAGGAGCAGGCCAGGATCCGGAAGAAGAGCGGCCGCAGGAGCTGGGGCTTTCGAGCCAGTAGGTGGTGGAGAAGGTCTGTGAACTGAAGTTCCGGTGGCAATGTTGACACCGGTACCGCTGGACGCGGCGGGGGGCGCCTGGCGCTCGTGGAAGCCTTTCTTCTTGAAGCGCCAAGGGTCCGGACTGGAATGGGCACAGTCGGGGTTGGGGCAGAAGGGCGGCGTGAATCCATCCCGAGGGCCCGGCATGCCCCCTCACACAGCACATTCCGTGCCAGACCCATTCTCGCTAAAACACAATGCACGTGATACTCTCTGGCTCCCCATGCCCCCTTCCACCATGCGCGCCGTCGTCTCGAAGAGCGGAGGCTCCCTGGCCGTCGAATCGGTTCCCATCCCGGAGCCCGGGCGCGGCGAGGTGCGGGTCCGCGTGTCGGCCTGCGGCATCTGCGGCAGTGACCTGCACCTCTTCCACAGCGGTCTGATGACGCCGGGGCTCACCCCCGGCCACGAGATCGCTGGAATCGTCGACGCGGTGGGTCCGGGAGTGAACCGGGTCTCCAAGGGAGATCACGTCGCCGTCGAGCCCTTCCGAAGCTGCGGCGAATGCGAGGAGTGCCGGAGCGGACGCGATTCCGTCTGTCGCACCAGTCAGCTCCTGGGAGTCCAGGCCGACGGCGGACTCGCCGAGTACATGGTGGCATCGGAGAGGCGAATGTTCCCGGCTCCCGCCGACCTCGGCCCGGAGCTCACCGCGCTGGCCGAGCCCCTGGCGGTCTCCATCCACGGACTGCGCCGCGGAGGTTTCGAAAAGGGAAGCCGGATCCTGATCCTCGGCGCCGGCTGCATCGGCCTGATGGCGCTATTCGGCGCGCGTGCCATGGGAGCGGGAGAGGTCTGGATCACCGCCCGATACCCGCACCAGGCAGAGGTCGCGGAGCGGCTCGGTGCAACCCGGGTGCTCACCGAAGCCGAGGCCACCCGCGAGAATCTGGACCGCCTGGGGCGCAGCCATCCCATCGACATGGTGGTGGAGACCGTCGGCGGCAGCGCCGACACGCTCGGAGACGGCGCCCTCGCGGTTCGACCGGGCGGAGCGGTGGCGGTGCTCGGCTTCTTCCTGGGCGGGATCAAGCTCGACGCGATTCCCCTGCTGATGAAGGAAGTCTCGCTGGTCTGGTCCTACTGCTACCACCACGGCGAGGAGAGCGCGGACTTCAGCGATGCCATCGAATTCTTGTCGCGCGAGCGGGAGCTGGCCTCGCTGCTCGCCACCACTTCCGTTCCGCTCGACGAAATCGAGCACGCATTTGCCCTCGCTTCAGACAAGAAGCAGGGGATCGTCAAGGTGAGCGTGCTTCCCTGAGAAGGAGACATCCGATGCTGTTTGAAATGTCCGACCGAGCCAAGCTGATCGAGGATCAGATCCTCCGCTTCATGGACGAGCACGTCTACCCGGCCGAGCGAGTCTACGCGCAGCAGGTCGAGGAATCCGGTGATTCGCACTTCGAGCCACCCGTCATGATCGAGATGCGCGCGAAGGCGAAGGAGCTGGGCCTCTGGAACCTCTTCCTTCCCGATTCGGACTACGGCCCGGGGATCACCAACCTCGAGTACACCCCGCTCTGCGAGATCATGGGCCGGAGCCCGATCGCGCCCCGCGTCTTCAACTGCCAGGCGCCCGACACGGGGAACGCGGAGATTCTCGCCGAGTTCGGCAGCCCGGAGATCAAGGAACGGTATCTGAAGCCCCTGCTCGAGGGGGAGATCCGCTCCTGCTTCTCGATGACCGAGCCGGAGGTCTCTGGAGCCGACCCGACCGGGCTGCAGTCCCGTGCAGATCGCGACGGCGACGACTACGTGATCAACGGACACAAGTGGTTCACCTCGGGAGCGGTGGGCGCCAGCTTCGCGATCGTGATGGCGGCGACGGATCCCAAGGCCCCTCCCCACCAGCGCCAGAGTCAGATCGTCGTCCCCACCGACACACCGGGCTTCAACCTGATCCGCTCGGTATCGGTGATGGGGCACGCCGGCGGCGGCGGCCACTGCGAGATCCGCTACGAGGACTGCCGCGTCCCGGTCACGAATCGACTCGGCCCCGAGCACAGCGGCTTCATGATCGCCCAGGCCCGCCTCGGCCCCGGGCGCGTCCATCACTGCATGCGCTGCATCGGCGCCGCGGAGCGGGCCTTCGAGATCATGTGCTCCTTCGTCAACAACCGGGTCGCCTTCGGCGGACCACTGGGCGAGAAGCAGTTCGTCCAGGAATGGGTGGCGACCTCGCGGATGGAGATCGACCAGGCGCGGCTGCTCACCCTCTACGCCGCCGACAAGATGGACACGCTCGGCAAGAAAGCGGCGCGACAGGAGATCTCGATGATCAAGGTCGTCGTCCCCAACATGATGATGAACGTGTTGGACCGGGTGATCCAGTCCTTGGGCGCGATGGGCGTGTCCGACGACACTCCGGTCGCCTCCATGTGGCGCTACGGCCGCTCGATGCGTCTCGCCGACGGACCCGACGAGGTCCACAAGATGGTGATCGCCCGCCGCGAGCTCCGGAGATTCGCGTAGCAGCGAGACCTCGCAAGCGGGGACGTTGTTGAATGTTCAACTTTCGGCTTTGCCGAAAGTTGAACATTCAACAACGTCCCCGGGAAATTTCGACATGAGTGAGCTGCTGGAGGCCTTCGGGACTGCGGTCCGGTTGATCGTGAGCGTGGATCCCGAGCTCGCCGAGATCGTCGGCCTCTCCATGCGGGTGAGTCTCTCCGCCCTGGTCATCGCGACGCTGCTCGCCTTGCCGATTGGCGCCGGCGTCGGAATCCTCCGCTTTCCGGGCCGAAGGCTGGCCATCATCCTGTTGAACTCGCTTCTGGGCCTTCCGCCGGTCGTGGTCGGGCTGCTCGTCTACCTCTTCCTCTCCCGTTCCGGCCCCCTCGGCGAGTTCGGACTCCTGTTCACGCCCACGGCCATGGTCATCGCCCAGACCGTGCTCATCGCCCCCATCATCGCCGCGCTCTCGCGGCAGGTGATGGAGGATCTCTTCGAGGAGTACGACGAGCAGCTGCGCTCCCTCGGCGCCGGACCCTTGCGATCGATACGCACGCTACTCTGGGAAGGCCGCTTCAGCCTGCTGACGGCCGTGCTCGCCGGCTTTGGACGGGCAATCGCCGAGGTGGGCGCCGTCATCATCGTCGGTGGCAACATCGCCCACCTGACCCGGGTGATGACCACCGCCATCGCCCTCGAGACCAACCGGGGCGATCTCCCTCTGGCCCTCGGCCTCGGCATCCTCTTGATCGGCCTTTCCATCCTGATCAACGCCGCCGCCCATCTCGCCCAGGAGGTCGCGCGAAGTGCGGAATTCTGAACGAGCGGCGGCGATCCTGCCCCTGGCCGTCAAGGAGCTTCGCTATGAGCTGGGCGGAAAGCGGCTCCTCGGTGAGGTCAGCTTCGTGCTCGAGGCCGGCCCGTGCAGCGTCGTCCTGGGTCCGAACGGCGCCGGCAAGAGCCTGATCCTGAGGCTCTGCCACGGGCTTCTCCAGCCGAGCGGCGGCAGCATCGAGTGGTGCGGGCCGGGCGCGGCCGATGCAAGCCGTCAGCTCGCCATGGTCCTCCAACGACCGGTGCTGCTGCGCCGCTCGGTCGCCGCAAACGTCGACTACGCCTTGCGGCTGCGGGGCATCCCGTCGCCGCAGCGTGCGGCGCGAACCGCGCGGGTTCTCGAGGCCACCGGCCTCGAAGCACTGGCGAACCGGGGCGCACGGCGCCTCTCGGTGGGAGAGCAGCAGCGCCTCGCCCTCGCCCGTGCCTGGGCGCTCCGCCCCCAGGTCCTGCTCCTCGACGAGCCGGCCGCCTCCCTCGATCCGGGAGCCTCCCGCGCCCTGGAGTCCGCGATCCGCGCGATCCGCGAGGACGGCACCAAGATCGTGATGACCACCCACGACATGGCCCAGGCGCGGCGCATGGCCGACGAGGTGCTGTTCCTTCACCGCGGGCGCCTGATCGAGCAGACGCCTGCGCCGGATTTCTTCGAATCGCCCGCCAGCACCGAGGCTCGGGCATTCCTTCAGGGGGAGCTCCTATGGTGAAGATCTCAGCGGGCCGGTGGGCATGTCTGGTGCTGCTGGCCGTCGCCGTGAACCCGCTGGCCGCCGTCGCGGATCGCTTCCTCACGCTGGCCTCGACCACCTCCACCCGGGACTCGGGATTCTTCGATGCGGTGCTTCCGCCGTTCGAGGCGAAGACGGGCATCCAGGTACGGGTGGTGGCGGTGGGAACCGGGCGCGCCCTTCGCCTGGGGGAGCGAGGAGACGTGGACGCGGTTCTGGTCCACGACCGCGCCTCCGAGCTGGAGTTCGTCGCCGAGGGGCACGGGATCGCGCGGCGTGAGGTCATGTACAACGACTTCGTATTGATCGGCCCCAGCGCGGATCCGGCCCGGGTTCGCGGCGTCACGGACGCGGCCAACGCCTTCGCCCGCATCGCCGAGAGCCGGGCGATCTTCACCTCGCGCGGTGACGACAGCGGCACCCACAAGGGGGAGCTGCGCCTCTGGGAGGCCGCTGGGATGGACCCGCGCACGGATTCCGGAACCTGGTACCGGGAGACCGGAACCGGGATGGGCGCCACCTTGAACACGGCAGCAGAGCTCGAAGCCTATCTTCTGGCCGATCGCGGCACCTGGCTCAGCTTCAAGAACCGCGGCGATCTCGAGATCCTCGTCGAGGGGGATCCGCGCCTGCGCAACGTCTACAGCGCCATCCTCGTCAACCCGGCGAGGCACTCCCACGTGAAGAGCGAAGAGGCCCGCGCCCTCGTCGAATGGCTGGTCTCCGACGAGGGTCGGACGGCCATTGCGGCCTTCCGCCTCGAGGGAATGCAGCTCTTCCACCCCGTGATGCCGGAGTGAGCTGAAGGCTACTTCTTGGGCCGACTGCCGTAGTCCTGGAAGGGATCGTCTCGCTCGCGGACGGCCTGACGGAAGCCCGCCTCACCTGCGCGCTTGACGAAGTCGAGACCTTCCTGGGTGTGGCGCGCGATCCCGTCGAAGAGCGTGCCGAGGGTGCGACTCGAGCTCATCCCCATGTGCTCGACGGTCTGGTTGCAGAGCATCTTCAGCATGATCAGCTGGTTGAGCGGGAGCCGCGCCATGCGTCGGGCCAGGGCCATGGCGTGGGATTGGAGCTCTTCGTCGGGAACCGCCTCCAGGATCAGGCCGATCTCCGCGGCCTCGGTCGCCCCGATCTCGTCTCCCGTGAGCAGGTAACGCTTGGCTCGCTCCAGACCCATCCGGTAGACCCACATGGCGGTGGTCGGCGTGCCCCAGACCCGGGCCGGGGGATAGCCGAAGCGCGCGCCCTCCCCGGCCACGATGATGTCGGAGCAGAGCACCAGATCGGTGCCCCCGCCGATGCACCAGCCCTGGACTGCCGCGAGGGTGGGCTTCTTCGCATACCAGAGCTTCATGTAGGTCTCGACGAAGCGGCCCATCATCTGGAAGTCGGCGACCGAGTCCCAGACCCGCGCCTCCTCCGCCACCTCCACTCTCCCATCCGCCTGGCGCTGGGCGACCGTCGCCCAGTCGAGGCCATAGCCGGCGCAGAATGCGGGACCTTCGGCGCGGAGCAGGATCACCCGCGCGTCGCCGTCCTGGTCCGCTTCGTCGATGGCCGCGCCCAGCTCTTCGCGGAAGAGCGGGGTGATGGTGTTGTACTCGGCCGCGCGGCACAGCACGATGGAGCGCACGCCGGCCTCCGTCTCGATACGAAGGGTCTCCGCCACCTTCTCTCCTCTCGCCGCTGCCATGGACTGGCTGCTGGGTCGCAGGGTACCGCAGGAGCTGGCGCCCACCCTTCGATATCGAGGTGATTCGCACCCAGGTCGGCGTGCGGCATTCGACGGCTATCGCGGCCGTGCGCTTGACGCGGGGGCCGTTTTGCACTGCTCTCTCCGGAGAGCAACCCGATTGGAGGACAGAACCATGAAGCGATCCAGAGCGATTCTGCTGATTCTCGCACTCGCCCTTCTGCAGACGGCGTGCGTGGTGATCGAGGACGGAGAGGTCGGAGTATCGAAGAGCTTCGGCGCCATCAGTGACGAGCCGGTTCCCCAGGGCGTGGCCTTCGTGGTGCCGGTGGCCCGGCAGATCGAGACCTGGAACGTCAAGCTCCAGGAGCTGAAGGAGACCGCGCAGGTCCCCTCCTCCGAAGGCCTGATCGTCGGCCTCGACACCTCTCTGCTCTTCCAGGTGACGGCCGGCGACGCGCCGCAGATCCGCAAGACGGTCGGAACCCAGCGCATGGTCATCGAAAGGCTGGTGATTCCGTACTTCCGCAACGCGGTCCGCGACGTGGTGGCGGGCTATCCGGTCAAGAACATCTACGCAGAGACGGGACGCAAGGAAATCGCCAGCAAGATCCGCGATTTCCTGCGTAGAGAATCTGGGGCCCCGGGGCATCGAGGTGGTGGACGTGCTGCTGCGCGACGTCAAGCTGCCCCAGCGCTTCAAGGAGAGCATCGAGGCCAAGCTGACCGCCGAGCAGCGGGTGCAGCAGAAGCAGTTCGAGCTGGAGCAGGCCGTGAAGGAGGCGGAGATCGAGGTGGCCCGGGCCCGGGGTGCCGCCGAGGCCCAGCAGATCATCCGCGAGACCCTCTCGAACCGCTACCTCCAGTACCTGTGGATCCAGACGCTGAACCAGAACCCCAACGTGATCTACGTCGCCACCGAGGCCAACATGCCCATCTTCAAGGGCGTGGCGGGGGCCAGGTAGAGCGGCAGAGACTCAGATCGCGGCGAGGGACTCTTCCACGAAGCTCAAGATCGCCTCCCGGAAGGCGGCGGAAGTCCGGTGGAAGATCAGGCCGGTGTCCGGAACCAGCTGATAGGCGGTTTCCGCCTTGGTCTCGATGGTTCCGGTTCGCGGCAGATCGAAGGAGATCTCGATCTCGCTGCCGAGCTTCACCGGCTCGGGTGTGCGCAGCAGGCAGCCGTTCTCCGAGAGCGAGAGCACGGCACCGCGCCATTCCCGTTCGCCGCGCCGACAACGGGCCGGGAGGTGGGTGGCCACTCGCGGCGTGGAGCGGGGGGTGTCCTCGATGGTCTGCTGAATCAACCTGTAGATCTCATGAAGCCCCGCGGGTCGCGCGACGGCACCCTTGACGCGCGGGTCGACACCGCTCACGCCGTTGCGCCCGGTGAGCACGATCATCGGAACCTCCGAGAGATGATCGCCTTCGGGAATCTCGCCGAGCCGCCGTTCGTCGACGATCCGCAGATCTGGCGTCGCGGACGCGATCCGCGTTCGGGAGGTCCTCCCACTCTTCCGCGGGAACGATCGAGTATCCCATCCTCGCGAGGATCACGCGCGCGAGCGGAACGTACGCCTCCGAGCGCGCGTAGGAGATGATCAGCCATCGAGCTGTCCGGGGGTTCGCCATGGACGGCGTATCGGCTCGCAGGCAACCTCAATTGAGACGCGCATCACCGGGAACTCGCGCTAGACTGATGAACGGGATGGTGGGTGAGATGAATAAGCAGTTGGCATCATGGCTGGTGGCGCGGCGGCATCCGATCGAGCGCCTGATGGCGGCATCCCTCGGGGACGCGAACCCCGCGGCTGGATCTCCAGAAGCTGAGGCACTGCGACGCTTTCGCTCCTTCGCTGCGGCAGCGCTGCGGCGCGGCGATAAGGCGGTGCCGGCTCTCGACGGTATCCGCGTCGACGAGCAGCGCGCCACGATGCTCCTCACGAGGTGGATCGACGCCGCGGCTGCGGCGGCCGGACCCGACGCAGCCCAGGTCCGGGAGGCGTTGGTTCCGATCCTGGTCCGCTTCCGCATCAATCTGCGGACCACGCAACCGGCGCGCCAAGCCGGCGGCGCCCCGCGCGCCTCGAAGCGCAGATCGGTCTCCGCGGGAATCGATCGGATCGCCGACGCGTTCCTCGCCATCGATCTGGACAACGGCCGGATCGCGGATGCAAACCCGGCCGCCGGGGCGCTGCTGGGAACGACGCGGGACAAGCTGCTGGAAGCGGATGTCACGAAGTTCCTCTCCGAGCCGGCCCGGGACAGCTGGTGGACCCAGCTCGACGCCGTCTCCGAGAGCCCCGAGCCGCGGCGGTTCCTCTCGAGCCTGGTGGACTGCTCCGGAGAGGGCATGGAGGTCGACGTGAGCGTGACGCGCTTCGCCAAGCGCAGGCAGACCCTCGCCCTGGCGGTACTCCGCCCCACGGATCGCCGCTGAGCTGCGCTCCCGGCCGTCGCAACCCCCGCCCAGCCACTATACTCAGCGCCCATGTCATACCAACGCGAGCTTCAGATCGCCCTCGACGCCGCCCGTGAGGCCGGCGACATCCTGCTCCGGCACTACCGGGACGGAACCGAGAGCTGGGAGAAGAGCGAGGACAACCCCGTCACCCTGGCGGATCTCGAATCCGACAGGGCGATCGCGGCGCGTCTGCGGACGGCCTTCCCCGAGGACGGAATGCTGTCCGAGGAGTCCTTGAGCGACCCGACGCGGGTCGAGAAGCGCCGGGTCTGGATCATCGACCCGATGGACGGAACCAAGGAGTTCACCAAGAAGATCCCCGAGTTCGCGGTCTCCATCGCTCTGGTGGAGAACGGCGAGCCGATCGTGGGCGTGATCCGGAACCCGGCGGCGGACGTCACCGTCTGGGCGTCGAAGGGCGACGGGACCTTTCTGGACGGAAAGCGGGTTCGCGTCTCCTCGGTCGACCGACTGGAGGATTCGGTGATGATCGCGAGCCGCACCGAGATCTCCCGGGAGAAATTCAAGAACCACGAAGACTGGTTTGGCGAGATCCGGCCGGTGGGCTCGATCGCCTGGAAGCTCGCCTGCATCGCCTGCGGGGAGGGCGATCTCAATATCTCCCTCGCGCCCAAGAACGAATGGGATGTATGCGCGGGTGACGTCCTGGTGCGTGAGGCCGGGGGCATCTACACGGCGTTCGACGGCTCCACCCGTGTCTACAACCAGGCGGATCCCCTGATCGAGGCCTTCATGGCGGCCGGCCCAGCCAAGCTGGTCCAGGTCTTCTGCGAGCGGGAGCGGGCTCGCAGTCGGGGCGGCTGAACCTCCCCGGGCCCTACTGCTCCTTCAGCTCCTCGGCGATGGCGTTGACGACTTCCTTGGCGGAGCCGAACACCATCAGCGTCTTGTCGGACTCGAAGAGCGTGTTCTTCATCCCCGCGAAGCCGGCCGCCAGCGAGCGCTTGATGACGAAAGCCTGCTGTGCCTCGTGGGCGGGGAGGATGGGCATGCCGTAGAGGGGGCACTGCTCGTCGGACAGCGCGGCCGGATTGACCACGTCGTTGGCGCCGATCACCAGGGCGACGTCGCTGTTCTTGAAGTCCGCTTCGATGTCCTCGCGCTTGAAGAGCTTGTCGTAGGGGACGTTCGCCTCGGCCAGCAGCACGTTCATGTGGCCCGGCATGCGCCCGGCCACCTCGTGAATGGCGTAGCGAACCTCGACGCCTCGCTCCTCCAGCATTCTCTGCAGCTCCCTCACCGCGTGCTGGGCCTGTGCGGCGGCGAGACCGTAGCCGGGGACGATGATCACGCTGTTCGCATTCGCCATCGCGATCGCCGCATCCACCGGCTCGCCGCTCTTGACGTTGACGTACTCCTCCTTCTCGCCGGTCCCGGTCAGGCTGAACCTGGCGAAGAGCACGTTGGCCAGCGAGCGGTTCATCCCGCGGCACATGATGATGGTCAGGATCATCCCGGCGGCGCCGACCAGCGAGCCGCTGATGATCAGCAGGTTGTTGTAGAGAACGAAGCCGGTCATGGCGGCGGCGATCCCGGAGAAGGAGTTGAGGAGCGAGACCACCACCGGCATGTCCGCCCCACCGACGGGAATGGCGAAGGTGACACCGAGAATGAAGGAAGCCAGCACCGCCACCGCGAGCAGCTGGTAGAGCAGCGTCAGGGAGCCGATCGGAACGACGAACAGTGCCAGCGCTCCGGCGATCAGCACAGTGGCCAACAAGACCAGGTTGATGGCTTGATGACCCGGCAGGAAGATCTGGCCGCCGCTCATCACGCCCTTCAGCTTGGCCCACGCGACCAGCGAGCCGGTGAGCGTCACGCCGCCGACCAGGACGGAGAGGACGATGGTGATGGCGTTGTCGGGAGTGAGCCTCGGCGCGCCCACCGGCGCCGCGCCGGCGGCCACCGGCCCCAGGCTCGCGACGCCGACGGTGGTGACGTCGGCCAGCGCCTGCGCCGAGAGCACCTCGCCCCAGGCCAGCCAGGCGAAGACCGACAAGGAGACCGCCACCAGGGAGGAGGCCAGCCCACCCATGCCGTTGAAGAAGGCCACCAGCTCCGGCATGCCCTCCATGCGGACGGTGAGCGCCAGGTAGGCGCCGATGCCGCTTCCGACCACCACGCCGATCCCGACCCAGAGCCATCCGATCTCACCGCGGTGGGCGATGTCCAGCAAGGCCGCCAGCATGGCGAGCAACATCCCGAGGGCCGAGAGGGCGTTGGCGCTGCGGGCGGTCTTGACGGCGGAAAGGCGCTTGATCCCGACGATGAAGAGGACCGACGCCACCATGTACATGATGTGGATCGAAGTCTCCATGCCGCGCTCCCTACTCCTGCCGCCTGAACTTCTTGAGCATGCGATCCGTCACCAGGTAGCCCCCCACCACGTTGATCATCGCCGCGGTCACGGCGAGCATGCCGATGATGGCGGCCAGCCTGGAGCCGAAGCTGGCACAGGTCAGGGCTCCCACGATGGTGATGCCGGAGATCGCGTTGGCTCCGGACATCAGTGGTGTGTGCAGGGTGTGCGGCACCTTCGTCAGAAGCTCGCGCCCGACGAAGATCGCCAGCAGGAACACGTAGAGTGCGACTAGCAGCGGTGAAAGCATGACGACTCCGATTACTCCCGGACCGGGCCTGGAAAGCCGTGAGCCTCGCGAACCTTCTCGGCGCGACAGACCCCGTCGTGCAGGATGACTGCGCCGTCGTTGATCTCGTCCGCGAAGTCCAGGTTCAGCTCCGCCTCCTTCGGGTAGAGCTGTTTCACGACGTTGTAGACGTTCTTGGCATAGACGGCTGAAGCATCCGTCGGCACCGTCCCCGGGATGTTGGTGGTGCCGATGATGGTCACCCCGTGCTTCTCGACGATCTGGCCGCTCTCGCAGAGCTCGCAGTTGCCACCCTCTTCCGCGGCGAGATCGACGATCACCGAGCCCCTCCGCATCTCCCGGACGACGTCCTCGGAGACCAGGAGCGGCGCCTGCCTGCCCGGAATCCTGGCAGTGGTGATCACCACGTCGGCGGCAACCAGATGCTTGCGCACGGTCTCCTTCTGCTGCGCGAGGAATTCCTCGGACTGTTCGCCCGCGTAGCCGCCCTCACCGACGGCCGTGCCCGGCGGCTCGATGAACTTGCCCCCGAGCGACTCCACCTGCTCCTTCACCTCCGGACGCACGTCGGTGGCCTCCACCACAGCGCCGAGGCGCTTCGCCGTGCCGATCGCCTGGAGCCCCGCGACACCGGCTCCCATCACCACCACCTTGGCCGGGTTGATGGTGCCGGCCGCCGTCATCATCAGCGGCACCACCTTGGGCAGCCTCTCCGCCGCCATGATCACCGCCTTGTAGCCGGCGATGTTCATCTGCGAGGAGAGCGCATCCATGTACTGGGCCCTGGTGGTGCGCGGGATCTGATCCATCGCAAAGACCGTGACGCGCCGTTCCATCAGCTTCTCGCAGAGCGCCTTGTTGGTGAAGGGCCAGAGGTGCGAGACGAGAATGCCGCCTTCCTTGAGCTGGGCCGCTTCCTCGAGGGTCGGCGGGTGCAGCTTCAGAACCACGTCCGCCGCAGCATAGACCGCGGCGTCATCGCTGAGTGTGGCCCCCGCCTTCTCGAGGACCTCGTCGGAGATCATCGATGCGACGCCCGCACCTTTCTCTACGGTGACCTCAAAGCCGTCTCGGGTCAGGCGTTGCACCGTCTCGGGCACCGCAGCCACTCGGGTCTCGGCTTCTTGAATCTCTTTGGGAATGAAGATGTGGGGCATCGACCGCTGATCCTCGGGTGATGTCATGCAGTGGAATGGCTTCTCGGGCCGGACTCATCCGCGGAGTCTCCTCACCCACTTGCATTCCAGAGGTCACGACTGCCAGTGCCAAATCGGGTGGAGCGCGGGTGAGCGCGGGTGGGGTACGCGACGCGCGATCGGCACGCATCTGTCGAAGTTACCACACGAGCCAGGTGGTCACGACCTGAACCCGCGCTCTAATCACAGCGCTCCGTGTTACAGGGGCCGGTGAAGTCCGGTGAAGCCTCGAGATGACCACCGGTACCCCGTTTCAGGGCCGCGACGCCCTTGCTGTCCTCCCGGAACACGGTCACCCCCTTGAGCCCTCTCCGCCACGCGTCGGTGTAGATGTCCTCCACCTCCTCCACGGTTGCGGAGTTGGGGAGATTGATCGTCTTGGATACGGCGTTGTCCACGTGGCGCTGGAACGCCGCCTGGATCTCGAGATGCGCCGAGGGGCTGATCTCGGCGGCGATCGGAAACAGGCGTCGCACCTGCTCGGAAACGGCCGGATTGTCGCGCACCGAGCCGGTCCGCCGCACCTGCTCGACGAGCAGCTCACTCCACGCTCCGGCCCGCCGAAGCGCCGCCTCGAAGCGCGGATTCGTCTCCGGCAGTCGCTCACCGTCGAGGACGTGGCGAACGAAGGCCAGGGCGAAGTAGGGCTCGATGCCACCGGAGCAGCCCGCGATGATCGAGAGGGTCCCGGTGGGGGCGATCGAGGTGACGGTGGCATTGCGGAGCCGCTCTCCCGCGGCCTCGGCCCGGGATCCCGCGAAGTTGGGGAAGACACCCCGCTCGCGGGCCAGCTCCGCCGAGGCTCTCCGGGCGCGGGAGCTGATCCTCTCCATCACCCGCTCGGCGGTCAGGGCGGCCTCGGCCGAGTCGTAGGGGATGCCGAGATCCACCAGCAGGTCGGCGAAGCCCATCACGCCGAGACCGATCTTGCGGCTGCCCCGGCTCGCCTTCGCAACCTCGGCGAACGGGTACTCGCTCACCTCGATCACGTCGTCGAGAAATCGAACCGCCAGGTCCGTGGTCGCATCCAGACGCTCCCAGTCGATGCGACCCTCGCGAACGAAGGCATCGAGACGAATCGATCCCAGATTGCAGCTCTCGTTGGCCAGCAGGGGCAGCTCGCCACAGGGATTCGTCGCTCGAAGCTCTCCCAGTCGCGGAGTCGGGTTGTCCCGATTCACCGCGTCGAGAAAGATCACGCCGGGATCGCCCCCGGCCCAGGCATTTTCCGCCATCTCCCCGAGCAGCGCCCGGGCATCGAGGCTGCCCACCACCCTTCCGTCCCGTGGGTTGACCAGATCGAAGCGCTTGCCGGCCGAGGCCGCCTCCATGAAGGCATCGATGACGCCCACGGACAGGTTGAAGTTGGTGATGCGGGTGGCGTCGGACTTCGCCCGAACGAACTCGAGAATGTCGGGGTGGTCGACGCGCATCACCCCCATGTTGGCTCCCCGGCGACGCCCCCCCTGCTTGACGGCCGCAGTCGCCGCGTCGAAGACGCCCAGGAATGCCACCGGGCCGGCGGCAATCCCCGGAACGCCGCCGACCAGGTCGCCCCTCGGTCGAATCCCCGTAAAGGAGAAGCCCGTCCCGCCTCCGAACTGGTGAATCACCGCCATGCGCTTCACCGCCTCGAAGATCCCGTCCATGGAGTCATCGATGGGCAGGACGAAGCAAGCCGCCAGCTGTCCACAGGAGGTGCCGGCATTCATCAGCGTGGGACTGTTGGGCAGGAACTCCCGGGAGACCAGGAGCCGATGGAAGGCCTCCTCGACCCGGTCGGCCTCGCCGCCGAACACCTCCTCCGCCGCTGCCACTCCACCGGCGACGCGCCGGCAGAGATCCTGGTAGCTCTCGACGACCCGGCCCGCCTGGTCGCGGGCGAGGTAGCGAGCCTCGAGCACACGCCGGGCGTTTGCGGAGATCTGGGCCATGGGATTCCTCCAGCAACGCCAGTGTGCGTCAGAGTATGAGTCAATTGCAGCGGCTTCGACAGAACACGACGGATTCGGGGCGAGTCTCCGGATGCTTGAACGGGATCTGAAAGGCCACTAGCCTGCTCTGCTCACCGGAGCGCCTCGAGCAGCACAGGGTGAACGAACCGATCGACGCCGCGGATCTGGTCTTCTACGTCTCCGGACACGGATACGGCCACGCGACCCGCAGCGTCGCGCTGATCGGGGCGCTGCGCCGGATCTCGCCGGACCCGCTTCGGATCCACGTCCGCAGCGGGGCGCCCCGCTGGATTTTCGAGGAGCGGGACTCGCAGCTCACCTGTTCGACCGCCTCCATCGATCCGGGAATCATCCAGTCGAACGCGCTCGACGTGGACCTCCAGGCGACGATCGATGCCCACGAGCGATTCGCGAGCAGCTGGGAAACGCGTCTCGGCGAGGAGGCGGAGCTTCTCCGGCGCATGGCCCCAAGGGTGGTGGTCTCCGACATCCCCCCGCTCGCCATCGGCGCGGCCGCGGCCGCGGGGATTCCCGCCGTGGGCGTCTCCAACTTCAGCTGGGACTGGATCCTCGCCGGCTATGCCGACCGCGAGCCCCGGCTGCGACCGGTCATCCGACGCTATGCCGAGGCCTACCGAGAGGCGGATTGCGTGTTCCGGCTGCCCATGCACGGAGACCTCGGCGCCTTCCGGGTGATCGTCGACGTGCCGCTCCTCACCCGCCGGTCGCGGCTTCCGCGCGCCCTGGTGCGAAGCCGGCTGGGAATTACCGGCGGCGAGGAGCTTCCGGTGGTTCTGATCTCCTTTGGTGGGTTTGGCAGCGGACCGCTCACGTCTTTCGACGGCCCGGACCTGGCAGGCATGGTCTTTCTCGCCTTCGAGGAGAAACCGGAGGGCTTCCGGGGCGACTGGCGCAGGCTTCCCCTCCCCTCGCCGATTCCTCACGAGGAGCTGGTCGCCGCCTGCGACGCGGTGATCGGGAAGCCGGGCTACAGCACCGCGGCCGAGGTGCTCGCGCACCGCACGCGGTTCCTCTACCTCTCCCGCGGCCGACTACACCGAAGGCCCGGTCCTGGAAGCGGGCCTCCGGCGAGACGGCTGCGCACGCGCCATCCCCCGCGACGACTTCTTCGCCGGCCGCTGGCGCGAGCACCTCGACGCGCTGCTGGCCCAGCCGCTTCCCGCCCAGGCGCCGGCGGCGAACGGAGCCGAGGTCATCGCCGCGCAGCTGCTGGAGAAGATGTGAGCTAGCGGGGAACCGCCAGCATCCGCTCGATGGGCTCGAGGGCGCGAATCCGGATCTCCTCGGGAACCGTGACCTCGGGGCGCAGATCCCGGAGGCAGAGGTAGAGCTTCTCGAGGGTATTCAAGCGCATGTAGGGACAGCGGTTGCAGGCGCAGCTCTCGTCCATGCCGGGCGCCTGGATCAGCTGCTTCTTCATCCCCTTCGCCTCGAGCTTCTTCTCGATCTGGTGGAAGACGCCGTCCTCGGTGGCGATGATCAGCACCTCGGCCGGAGATTCCACGGCGCGCGCGATGATGCCGGTGGTAGACGCGATCAGATCCGCCTGATCGAGGATCGCCTCGTCGCACTCGGGGTGCGCCAGGACCTCGGCATCCGGGTAGCGGACCCGGAGCTGGGTCAATCGCTTGGCACTGAACTGCTCGTGGACGATGCAGGTACCCGGCCAGATGATCAGATCGTCGCGACCCGCCTGCTGCCCTGCGAAGCGGGCCAGATGACGGTCCGGGGCGAAGATCACCGGCTCTCCATCGAACTGCTGGAGGACCTTCACGGCGTTGGCGGAGGTGCAGATGATGTGGCTCAGCGCCTTCACCTCCGCCGAGCAGTTGATGTAGGAGATCACCTTGGCACCGGGGTGTTTCTCGATGAAGGCCCGGAACTCATCGGGTGGGCAGCCGTCGGCCAGGGTGCAGCCCGCCGCGAGATCCGGCACCACCACCTTGCGGGTCGGATTCAGGATCTTGGCAGTCTCGGCCATGAAGTTGACCCCGCAGAAGACGATCACGTCCTTCTCGACGCGGGTGGCCGCCTGGGCGAGGGCCAGGGAATCGCCCACCACATCCGCCAGATCCTGAACTTCGGACTCCTGGTAGAAATGAGCCAGCAGGATCGCGTTCTGCTCCTGCTTGAGACGGCGAATCTCCCCCTCCAGATCCTCGGGGAAGGTCTCGTCGAGTGCCTCTGACGCGGTCATGGACAACCTCTCGCCTTTCTCGGGCGCGACCCAGGTGAAGCGGCCAGACGTTCTACTCACAAATTAGCAGTTCAGGCGGCGCGCCCGAAGCTCGGGTCGGTTGGGAAGTTTCGTTCCACGACGGAACGAAATTTCCTTCCATCCTGAGCACCCGAATCGGAGCAGCGCTACCGGCTATCCAGAAAACTATTCAAATTCAGCAACTTGAGAGGGAGCAGCCACGGGGCGCCGGCGGCACGGCGATTGCATTCTCAGCGCGGTGAGCGGGCCTCCCTGGGAAGGGGCCATCATGACGCGCTGGCGGTTTCTCCATTTACCGCCGGCGCGTTCTCTTTGGGGGCCGCTTCCAGATACAGAGTCGCCACCCCGTGGGTCTCCGAGCGGACCGTGAAGACCCGCGTACCGGGCTTGCGACCCTGGCGCACCGCGGAGACATCGAAGCCCTCCCCCATCAGCCGCTCTCGCGCGGCATCCGCGTCCGGCACGCGATAGGCGATTCCCCACAAGCCGTCCGCCGTTCCGGGCTCCACCTCCTCGCCCAGCGAGGCCGCGATCTCGACGGTGAGTCCACCGATGCGAAAGAACAGCAGCCGCGCACCCCACTGCTCGAAGCTTCGGTCCAGAGCCAGCCGGATCCCCAGCTCCTGGCCGTAGAGCCGCTTCGCAGCCTCGGCGTCGGCCGTCCGCACCACCACGTGGTCCACCCCCGTCACCGCGCTGGCAGCCGGGGCCACCCGGGCGGCGGGCGGAAGAAGCTCGGGGGGGCTCAGGTGCTGAATGGCGAAGAGCAGTACACCGCGGCTCTCGTCGGGAGGGAGCAGCACGCTTCGGTACTCCCGAACCGCGCCCGAGTCGCGGTCGCGGGCCAGGCCCTTCCGCGGCGCCGCGGGGTGCAACCCTCGCTCTGCCAATGACGCCCGACAGAGGTCCGCGTCCCCCGTCCCAAAGGCGAGGCCCAGCAGGCCCTCCCCCTTCTCCTCGAGCTGGGCCCGCAGGTTCTCGGCGGAACGGCTCTCCGGCTGGGGACTGAGCAGCTCCAGGTAGGTGTTGTCCAGCCGGTAGAGGACATTGGCCGTGCCCAGGCCGGGATGCTCGCCGCGCCAGGAGGGACTCCGGCCCAGCAGTGCCGAATAGGTCCTGGCAGCCGCGGCGAGATCCTGAACCGCAACGATCGCGTGGTCGAGGCTTTGCAGCATGGGCTGCGAGAATGCCATGCTCTGCACGGTTTTGGGAGGCCAAGCCGATGAGGGGTCTGCGGCGTTTGATCTTCTGGCTACTGGTGATCGAGCTGATCGTGGCATTTGCGGCGGCGACCGCGATCCGGATCAAGCTCGAGCAGCCGACTCGCTACATCGGCTCAGCGCTTCCGGCCGGTCCACACCTGTTCGTCGAGCCCGGCGCGCCGGTTCTCGACGCGGGCCAGCACGAAGAGAAGATCGCTTAGGCGGTTCAGATAGCGCAGTCCGGGAGCTTCCAGCGGCACCTCGCGGGCGAGGCTCACCGCGCGGCGCTCGGCGCGGCGGCAGACGGTCCGGGCCAGCTGAAAGGCCGCTGCCGCCCGGGTTCCGCCGGGCAGCACGAAGTTGCGCAGCGGCTCGAGCTCCGCCTCGAAGGCGTCGATCTGCTCCTCGAGGGCTTCGACCTCTGCGTCGAGGGGTTGGCGCACTCCGCGCTTCTCGCGTTGCTCGCCGTCCGGGGAGGCGAGGTAGGCGCCCAGATCGAAGAGGGCTTCCTGGATCGAGCGAGCGAGGTCGCGGATGTCCTGGTGGGCGGTATCGGCCAGGGCGACCCCCAGGGCGGCGTTCAGCTCGTCGACCGCCCCGTAGGCCTCGACTCGGAGGTGATCCTTGGCAACCCTGGGGCCGCCGAAGAGATCCGTTTCACCCCGATCGCCGCGCCGCGTGTAGATTTTCACGGGCGCGAGTATAACCGTGAGTGCGGTGGGTGCTGTGCTGGAGATCGAAAACCAGGCGTTGCGGATACGCATCGATCCGCAGACACTGCGGGCCGACCTGAGCGACCGGGGCGAAGGCCTGGTTCTCGAGGGCCTGGGCCCGGCCCTCGCCGGTGACACCGCGGCGCCGCTCTTCTCCCGCGCCGAGCGGGTCCACGCCATCGGCGAGGTGAGAGGCCCGACGGGGCCCGCCGACCGCGTGGAGATGCAGGTCTGGGAACCCGGCGGGATCGGACTGCGCTGGATCGTAGAAGTCCCCCGTGACGCGCCGGGAGTGGCGACGAGCCTCTGCGTGGAGAACCGCGGCAGCGAGGCCATCCACCTGAGCGCCCTCCATCCCTTCTCGATTCGGCAATCCGACGGTGCCCGCATCTCCCTGGCCGGGCCCGTCTCCAGCGAGCGGCTTCCGCTGACGGAGAATCCGCACGGAGGCGAGCCACTCGAGTCGCTGCTGCTTCTCGATCTGGCCGGTGACCTCTGCGGGCTTCTCGGATTCACCACGGCTCGGCTGGCCTGGACGCACTGGGAGCTCGAGATGTCCGGCTCCCAGGCGACCCGTCTCCAGGCGGTCAACGCCTTGGGCGGCCGGACCCTCTCTCCGGGCGGAGTCATCGAGTCGGATCGGGCTTGGCTCGCGGTGGGTCCCAGCCGGGATGCACTGCTGATGGGCTGGGTGCGACGGACAGGTCTGGAGATGGACTCCCGGGCACCCCGGCGGGGCGCCGCCACCTGGTCGCCGCCGCGCCGACGCGATCTGCTCCAGGACCGGGAGCCGGATGGGATCCACGAAATCGAGGGAGAGGCCGCCAGCGACGTACCGAGCTACCGCTCGAGGCTGGCCCGGGCCCGCGCACAGCTCGAACCCGGAGCGCTCCTGGTCGCGACCGACGCGCCCTTCGGCGCCTCGGTGGGCCTCGCCGATGCGCGCGGCTCGAACCGGAGCGCCCCACCCGGGGCCCACGACCTCGATCTCGCCTTCACGAACCAGCGTCTCTGGCTCCTGGCACCGGGCCCGCTCCGGGTCGCCGACGGCTCCCTGGCAGAGGCGCGCACGCGCGCATCGATCGCTGGCCTGGCGGGCGGTCTGCTCACACTCGCCGACGACATCGACACCCTGGATGACGAGCGGTTTGCGATCCTCCAGCGGATCCTCCCGCCCCTTGCCCGCAAGGCCAACGCACCACTGGCCCCGGGGCTGCTGGTCACACCGCTGGTCGGTGGAAAGCTCGCCGTCCTGCTGCTCAACAGAGAGGCGAAGCGCGCCGATCTCGCGCTCCCGTTTCGAGTGCTGGGCCAACGCGGCCCCTTTCACGGCTTCGATTTCTGGGAGAACCAGCCCCTCGGTCTTCTGCACGACGGCATCCCGGCGCGAGGCGTGGATCCGGGAGGCTGCAGGGTGATCGGTCTCACACCGCCCTCGGATCGCGCTCAGGTGATCGGCTCCTCGCTTCACATCGGCATGGGCACGCTGGAGGTCGCCAGCCTTCGCCCGCACTCGCGGAGCGGCCACCTCCTCTCGCTGCGTCTCGCCGGAGCCCATTCCGGCGACGTCTGGATCGCCGAGCCGGAGTCGACCAGCGCCGTTCGGGTCCCCGTCGCCTTCAGCGATGCGACCCTGATCGAGGTCGACCCCGCGAGCTCATGACTGGATGCGGCGCAGCTCCTCCTCCACCAGCTGCTCCAGATCCGGGTCGTGTGGCGCATCGGGGGCGGGCGCGCTCTCCCCGTCGACGGTCGCCGATCTCTGGCGGCGGAGAAAGAAGACCACCAGGGCGCCACCGGCTGCGAAGACCAGGGCGGGGATCAGATAGGCCACCAGACCCATCCCCTCGGCCCGTGGCGCCTGGAGAAGCTGGTCCCCGAAGACCCGGAAGAGCTCCTGCTCGACCTCGCTCCGGGAAACGCCGGAATTCTCCTGCTCCACGATCCACTCGCGAAGCTCGCCAGCCTGCGGGCTGGGGCAGTCGGAGAGGGCCCGGCCGGGGCAGTAGGGACTCATCACTTCCTTGGAGAGCTGATAGCCCCAGCCGCTCTTCTCGTCGGCGCCAGGCGCCGGGAGCGCCCATGCGAGGCTCAGCAGGAGCAGCAGCAGCAGCGCCGATCCAACCTTCCTGATCCGTCGTGCTCCCAGCACTCGGGCAACCCGATCTCCCATACGGCAATCTTAACCTGCATTTCTCGCCGGGGCGCGCCGGAAGGGTTCGCTGCGTATAATCGCCGCCGTGCAAGAAGACCTTCAGCCACTCCAGTCTGAACTGCTTCGAGACCTGTCCGAAGCAGTACCACTTCCGTTACATCGAGAAGATCCGGGTCGATCTCGAGGGAATCGAAGCCTTCATGGGCAAGCGGGTCCACGAGATCCTGGAACGGCTCTACCTCTTCGTCGCGGAAGGAAAGGTTCCCTCGCTCGAACGGGTCCTGTTCCGCTATCGGCAGAACTGGGAGGAGCGCTACGACGCCGACCGCATCCGGATCGTGCGCTCCGGCACCGAGCCGGGCTTCTACCGCAGCGGTGGGGCGCGCTGCCTGGAGAACTACTACCGACGTCACTACCCCTTCGACGCCGACGAGACCCTGGGTCTCGAGAAGCGGATCCAGTTTCAGATCGACGAGGAGGGGAAGTACAAGATCCGTGGGATCATCGACCGGCTGGTGCGTGCGCAGGACGGCGCACTCGAGATCCACGACTTCAAGACGGGTGCTCGGGTTCCCTCCCAGGCCAACCTGGATGGCGACAGGCAGCTCGCCCTCTACGAAATCGGCGTTCGCCAGCAGCTGCCTGAAGAAGGCGCGATCCGGCTGGTGTGGCACTACGTCCGATCGGACCAGCTGCGCACTTCGGTGCGCACGCCGGAGCAGCTGGCCGATCTGCGCGAGGCCACCGCGCGGATCATCGACCGGATTCGCAGCGAGAAGGAATGGGCTCCCAAGACGCGGCCCTCTCTGCGACTGGTGCGACTACAAGGAGATCTGCCCGTTGTTTCGAAAGCCGGAGGAAGCAGCGGTGCAGGCCTCCGAGTGTGGACGCGGAGGAGGCGATTCCCGCCAAGGATCAGCTGCGGCTCCTCTGAGTGATCTGCTAGCTTGCTGCGCCATGGGTCTTCGAATCGAACGCATCCCCACCCTGCAGGACAACTACACCTACCTCGTCATCTGCGAGGCCAGCGGCGAGGCCGCCGTGATCGACGCGCCCGAGGCCGAACCCGTGGTGGCGCGGGTGGAATCCGAGGGCGCTCGCGTCACCAAGCTGCTCACCACACACCACCACGGCGACCACTGCATGGCGAACCCCGCCCTCGCGAAGCACTACCAGGTGCCCGTCTTCGGACATGCCTCCGATGCGAGCCGCGTCCCCGGCTTCACCGACGGGCTGGAAGAGGGCGACACCATCCAGGTTGGCGAGCAGAGCGCCCGGATTCTTCACGTCCCCGCCCACACCCGGGGCCACATCGCCTACGTCTTCGATGACGCGAAGGCCGTGTTCTCGGGAGACACGCTCTTCGCAGGAGGATGTGGCCGCCTCTTCGAGGGCACCGCCGAGATGATGTTCACCGCGCTGGTGGAGAAGTTCGGCAGCCTTCCAGACGACACCAGGGTGTTCTGCGGGCACGAATACACCATCGGCAACCTGGAGTTCGCAGCCCACGTGGAGCCCGAGAACGAGGCGGTGAAGAAGGCGCTGGCTCGCGCCAGGGAGCTGCGTTCCCAGGCCGCGCCGAACTGGCACGATGCAACGCCCGCGGAGATGACGGTTCCCACGACGATCGGGGACGAGCGCGCCACCAATCCCTTCATGCGAGCCGGCAGCGTCGACGAGCTGGCGCGCCGCCGCACCCTCAAGGACAGCTTCTAGAGCGTGCCGCGCCGCCCCTGCGAACCTCCCCCGGACGTCGCCTCATCGACGGTGCGTCACCGGGTGCCCTTCTACGAGACCGATGCGATGGGCGTGGTCCACCACTCGAACTACGTCCGCTACCTGGAGCTCGCCCGGATCCGCTGGATGGACGAACACCACCGCTCCTACCGCGAGTACGTGGCGGAGAGTCAACACTTCGCCACCACCCACGTCGAGGTCGACTACTACCGCTCCGCGGCCTTCGACGACGAGATCCGCATCACCGCGTGGCTCGAGTGGATCCGCGGCGCCTCACTGCGCATGGCCTACCGGCTCACCACGTCCGAGGGCCTGATCTGCAGCGGCGCCACCGAGCACGCCCTGGTCGACCTGTCGGGTCGCGTCCAGCGCATTCCCCGTGAGGAGCGCGAGCGGCTCGCCCGTCTCTCTCACCGGACCCGGCAGTAAACCCGCGCCCGGACGGGCCAGCGATCAGCGATTGGCGCCGAGCAGGCGGCGCACCACGCGAGGGAGGCGACCGGCGAACTGGCGCTCGCACCAGGCGGCCACGCGGTGGATCACCTCGAGGGCGTCGCCCTGGCCCGACCAGTGGGAGCGAACCACGTCGGGATGAACGTAGTTCACGAGGCGCAGGAGAGTCGCCGAGATCACCACCAGGTCGTCCAGAAGCCCGAAGGGACCGAAGATGAACTCCGGCATCAGGTCGATCGGTGAGAGCACGTAGGCGAGCCCGGCCAGCGCGATTCCCTTGTCTCCTAGCGAAACCCGATCGTCGCGCAGCAGACGCAACAGCAGGATGGTGAGATCGGGAAGCAGCAGCAGCATGTCGCGAAGACCGCTGGCCCCACCCGGGTGCGGCGCCACCACGCGGCCACGAATCCGGTCGTAGAAGCGCTGCTCACGGGGATTCAGCTCGATCTCGATGGGTCTCTCGCTCATGCGACGATGCCTTCGCCTCCGTCCACCTGGATCACGTTGCCCGTCAGCCATCCGCACTCCGGTCCCGAGAGGGCCACCAGGACGCCCGCGACATCCTCGGGCGTGGTGAGCCGACCGCGTGGATTCCGACGCCGCGAGATCTCGAGCATCTCCTCGAAGCCCGGGATCTTGGCCGAAGCCGGCGTCTCGGCGACGCCGCCGCAGATGGCGTTGGCGGTGATCTCGAGCGGCGCCAGCTCCAGGGCGAGCTGGCGGATGACCGCTTCGAGCGCGGCCTTGGCCACCGCCACCGGACCGTAGGAGGGAATCACGCGCCTTCCGCCTTCGCTGGTCATGGCGAATACGCGTCCACCTCGCTCCAGCAGATCCGCCGCCACCAGCGCTTCGGTCCAGTCGACCAGGCTGGTGGCCATCACGTCGAGGGTCATCGCCATCTGGGCCGGGGTGACCGCGTCCGCCCTCTCCCGCGCCACCAGTGGCTTCAAGGTCCCGAACGCGAGCGAGTGGAGCAGGACGCGGAGCCTCGGGCCCTCGCTCATCCGTCCCTGGAGCTCCTCCACGATCTCGGTTCTCTTCTCCGGATTCGCCGCGTTCGCGTTGAAGAAGCGAGCGCGCCGCCCGCAGGCCTCGACGGCCTTCACCACCGCCTCGGCGTTCGGCAAGGAAGCGCGGCGGTCCAGGTGGACGCCCACCACGTCGAGACCGGCGCGTGCAAAGGCGACGGACGCGGCCGCGCCGAATCCGCTCGACGCACCGAGGACGAGGCACCAACCGGGATCGAGCGTCACTGCAGATCTCCTCCGCTTCTACCGCCAGCTTCACCGGCGGGTCTGGGATCCGCCGGCAGGTGGAGCACACCGACGAAGGCCCGACCCCGGGCGCCAGGAAGCTCGAGTCCGCGAAGCTTCGCGATGGTCGGCGCGATGTCGAGCTGATCGATCTCCGGAAGCCGGAGATTGCGACGCAGGCCCCGACCGTAGGCGACGAAGCCGGGACCCAGCTCGAGACGGGGCTCCAGATAGCCACCGGCTGAGCGGCGCTTCGCCGGCCGCAGCAGAGGACCGCGAGCCGAATCGTCGAACGCGAAGCCCGGCCGGGCCTCGAGCCCGAACCAGGCCTCGGAATCCGCATCGCGACGGATCATCTCGTCGGCCGTGACGATCCGGAATGCGCCACTTCGCTCCGCCTCGGCTTCGAGAGCACTGCGAGCTCCCACGGCGGAATGGTCGTCACGGGCGTAGACGAAGGCGGAGCCCCCGTTGGAGCGCACCACGGCACTCCATCTCTCGACCGCGCCGGAGCTGTCGAAGCTCAAGAGACCTGCTTCCGCCATGACGAAGTTGGGACGCACTGCGGTGTGCACCGGCCGTACCGTGCGATCCCCCACCACGACGATCGCGGCGCTGGCGAACGAGCCGACTTCCTCGAGGCAGCCCAGCAGATCGCCGAGATCGGCGTCGACCCGCGCAAACGCCTCTCGGGCCTGCTCGGAGTAGGGACCCTGGGCGTTCAAGACCGGCTCCGTCTGGCTGAGACGGAGAAGAATCAGCCCCGGCGGAGGCTCGCCGGCGACGACTTTGCAGACCATGTCGACGAGGAGCGCATCGCGCGAAGCGCCGGGCCTTCCGCTCGCCGCCAGCTCTTCCGGCCGGCTCCGGGCGATCTCCAGCAGCCACGGCGTCGTCGTTCCGGCGAGGAGATCGGACCAGCGCTCTCCCCTCCGGATGGGCAGAACGTCCGGAAGCAGGAGCGGGATGGCCGCGCCCTGAGTCGCCGGCCAGTCGAGGGCGGCGACGCCGATCTTCGCGTCGATCGCGCTCTGCCAGAGCGTCGGACCTTGCACGTAGCTCGCGTGCGAATAGCGGGCGCGCCGGACACCGCGAGCGCCCAGCAACCGATCCGCGGGCACACCGTGGTGGTTGGGCGGCCTGCCGGTCACCAGGCTGGTGTGGACCGGATAGACGGTCGCGGGAACCACGCTCTCGACGAACTCCGCCGCGACTCCCGCGCGCGCCAGGTCGGCCAGGATCGGCATCGGCGTCGGAGCCCGGAGATAGAGATCCGGTGTCAGGCCCGCGACCGAGACCAGGAGCACCGGGTCGGGGCGGCCGGGGGAGACGGGCTGCGTCTCCTGGAGCCTTCCAGACAGCCCCGAAAGCCCGCCGGGAGCGGATCCCAATTCGCTGCCGCAGGCCGCCGACACGGCGGCGAGCAGACAGACGGCCAGGCGCCAGGACTGCCTTCGCCATCCGAAGCGAACCCGGTGGACTCCCATGGCCTTGCAACGGCGCGCCCGCCGGTGACGGCCAAACCCAGAAGGCAGCTGCTCCACGATCCCCCCGATCAGGCAAAGACTCCCCTACGGGCCGCCCGTCCGCCTCCCCTCGCCGGTCTCAGCGTCGAATGCTCTGGAAGATCTCCTCGAGACCGAAGAGAGGACGAAAATCCGTCGCCTCCGTGAAGCGCTTTCCCGAGAGCGTCACGGGGTACTTGAGATAGTCGAACGCGCCCGCCGGATAGGGCCACAGCCCCAGGCGAAACGCCCGCTGGAACAGCGGGCGGAAGATCTGCTCGGGGAGTGCAACCGCCCGCCCGCCGGTCTCCTTGATCGCGGTGTGAAGCGGCACCTGACCGGCTCCGGTCACGTTGAACACGCCTTGGAGACCGTGTTCCAGGGAGAGGGCAATCGCCTCGCAGAGATCTTCCTCGTGCATGAACTGCATGATGGGATCGAATCCCATCATGGTCGGTTGCCGCTCCCGTCGCAGATACTGACCGATCATCGAGTGAACGAAGTGTCCGAGGACGTTCACCGGCCGCAGCACGGAAGTGTGAATCTGCGGATATTTCCAGATGAAGGCGGAGGCGAGAGTATCCACTTCCACCAGGTCGCGAATCTCCGGGTAGGAGCGGCTGGCCGAGAGCGGATAGTCCTCGTTCATGTAGAAGGGATTCTCGGGAAAGGCGCCGTAGACGTAGCTGCTCGACACGACCACCAGCTTCTGAACACCGTAGGTCGCGCAGTGATCGAGCAGCTGCTTGGTGCCGCGTACGTTCACGTCGTGACGCCGGCGCTCCTCGCCCTTGAAGTCGCGAATGAAGCCCATGTGGACCACTGCGTCCGGAGACTCGGTCCGGAATACGTCCTCGAACTTCTTCTTGCGCAGATCCACACGGTGGACGTTGACGCCCTGGGGGTGCCCCTTCCAGGGAACCCAGTCGACCCCGCAGACCCGGTGGTTTTCGAGCAGGCGCCTCGTCAGGAGCCGACCCTGGCCACCTGAAATCCCTGTAATCAGAACCTTTTCCATCGCTTTCCCAAGGGGTTGCGGGACCAAGGTAACTCCGCAGCGGCCTGGACTCTACCCCGGGGACGGGGAACTCGTTAGAGTAGCCCCCCCGGAGGGGTTTTCGGTGGTCGAGCCGTCTGTTCGCTTCGAGGACGTGAGAATTCCGCTTCCCGCGACCGTTCATGGTCTCGAGGCCGTGAGCGGCGTGCTGGGCATCCCGGAGTGGTGGCCAACCGGCTCGCGTGTTGGAGTCGTCCTGGCCCAGGCCACTCAGAAGGAGGATCCGCTCCTCGAGAGCATCCAGCGCGGACTGACGGAGCGAACCTACCTGACCCTTCGCTTCCGTTTTCCCTACGCGGAGGCCGGAAAGAAACGCCCCGATCCCATGCCGGTTCTTCACCGAACCTACCAGGCCGCCGTGTCGATCCTGGGTCGGGATCCGACGGCGGCTCCAGCGCACATCTTCACCGGTGGCAAGAACCTCGGCGCTCTGGTGGCAGCGCACGCGGCGACCTCGAGGGTGCGCGTCGAAGGGCTCTTCTTTCTGGGGTACCCCCTTCACAAGCAGGACCAGCCGGAAGAGGTGCGCGCCGAGCGGCTCTTCCGGGTGATCAGCCCGATGCTCTTCCTTCAGGGCACGCGGGACCGGCACTGTGATCTCCCGACCCTCCGGAAAACCCTGGCGAGGGTGGGCGCTCCGGTGCTGCTGCACCCCGTGGAAGGCGCCGACCACACCTTCAGAGTGCCGAAGAACTCCGGAAGGACCCCCGAGGAGGTCCAGATCGAGATCATGGACACGCTGGCAAACTGGATCCGCAGCGTCCTGGGCGACTAGCCACCGGGCACGCCAGACCCCGAGGCCTCGAGAGCCCTCCCCCACAAGGCGAGAAAATGAGCAAAACCAGCGACTTGTACTTCCACCAGTTCCACGTCGGGCAGATGGCGAATCTGGCCTATCTGCTGGGCAGCCGCTCGACGGGGGAGGCGATGATCGTCGATCCCGCCTGGAACGTGGATGCGATGCTGGATCGGGCCGAGGCGGACGGAATCAAGGTGGTGGGTGCCCTCGCGACCCACTACCACCAGGATCACATCGGGGGTGAGGTCTTCGGAATGAAGATCGAGGGGGTAGCGCAGCTCCTGAGTCGGAACCCGGTTCCGATCCACGTCAACGAGGTCGAGGCGGACGGGCTCAAGAAGATCACCGGTGCCTCGGAGTCGGACCTGGTGCGCCAGGCGAGCGGCGACGAGATCACACTCGGGCAGGTCCGAATCCGCTTCATGCACACGCCCGGTCACACGCCGGGCTCCCAGTGCTTCCTGGTCGAGGACGGTACGGGTCCCGGACACCTGGTCTCGGGGGACACGCTGTTCCTGGGAAGCTGCGGTCGGGTGGATCTCCCGGGGAGCGATCCCGCCGCAATGTACGAGAGCCTCCACACCAAGCTGGCGCGCCTGCCCGACGAGACGCTGCTCTTTCCGGGGCATCTCTACGCGCCGGAGCCCTCCTCCAGCATCGGCGAGCAGAAGCAGACCAACCCCTTCCTGCGCGTCGCACGGCTCGAGGATTTCCTCGCGTTCATGGGCCTATAGACAGCGCTAAATCCCTGAATCCAAGTACCTTTTGGAAAACCGCGCGCTTGAAATCGATTCGCGCGTCGGTTAGTTTCCGGCCCGCTCGTGGCCCCGACCGTTCGGGCAGTCCGCTCGAGGGTCATCGTTTCTCGAAAACTCGGAGGCTCGTCCCCCCATGAAGATATTGGTCTGCCTGAAACAGGTGCCGCACCAGGATGCACGGCTCGACGTGAATGCGGATGGCACGTGGATCACGGAAGACAACATCAAATTCGAAATCAACACGTATGACACCTATGCGCTCGAGGAGGCTCTCCGCACCAAGGATGCGGGGGAGGCGGAAGTGGTGGTGGTCTCGGTCGGTCCAGACCGTGTGACCCAGGCCCTGCGCACCGCCCTCGGGATGGGTGCCGACCGCGCCGTTCACGTGAAGGATCCAGAGATCGACGGCTCCGACGCGCTCGGACTGGCCAAGGCACTGGCGGCCGTGGCCAAGGAAGAAGCTCCGGACCTGATCCTGATGGGCATGATGAGCGATGACGGCAACTTCGCGGCCGTCGGCCCCATGCTCGCCGAGCTCCACGGCGTTCCTCACGCCACCGCCGTGGTGAAGTGCGAGAAGAAGAACGGCGGCTACGAGGTGGAGCGAGAGCTCGAGGGCGGCGCCCTCGAGGTCTACGAGCTTCCCACGCCTTGCCTGCTCGGGGTGCAGACCGGAATCAACCAGGTCCGCTACGCATCCCTCAAGGGCATCATGGCGGCCAAGAAGAAGCCCTTCGACGTGAAGACCGCCGCGGACCTGGGCGTCAGCCGGCCAGGTCGGCGCAGGCGGCGCCAAGATGAGCATCGAGAAGATCTACGTCCCGCAGAAGGGCGAGGGCGCCGAGATGATCGAAGGCTCGGCCGACGATGTCGCGCAGGCGCTGATCGGCAAGATCCGGGAACTCGGACTCCTCTAGACCCGAAGTTCGGAAGGAAAGGAAAATTCGATGGGCAGCATTCTCATCGTTGCGGAGATACAGAAGGACAAGATTCGCGATGCCAGCTACGAGCTGGTGAGCTTCGCCCAGAAGATCGCGGGCGGACGCGATGTCAAGAGCCTGGTTCTGGGAAGCGGTATCGCCGCCGAGGCGGAGGCCCTCTCCAAGAGGGGCGGCGGCGAGGTGCTCGTGGCCGACAGCGAGGCGCTCGCGAACTACAACGTCGACGGGTATGCGAAGGCGATCCGGGCCGCCGTGGACGCCACCTCGGCGGATCTGATCCTGATCTCCAACACGCCGACTGGCTGGGACATCGCGCCGCGCATCGCGGCGGGCCTCGACTGCGGGTTCGTCAGCGACTGCTTCAACATCGAGGAGGAAGACGGAAAGCTGGTCTACTACCGGCGCGTCTTCAACGGGAAGCTCGACGCCCGCCTGCTCCCGAAGGCCGATCAGATCGTGGCCACGGTACAGCCCGGCGCCACCACCCCCTTCGAGGGATCCACCGAGGGCAGCACCACCGCGCTCGACGTGACGATCGGCGACGATGACCTGCGCGCCAAGTTCGTCGAGGCCCGGACGGCGGGGGCGAAGGGCGTGGACCTCACCAAGGCGGACGTCATCATCGCCGGCGGCCGTGGTCTGGGTGCGGCGGAGAAGTTCGAGGAGGTGATCAAGCCCCTCGCCGAGATCCTCGGCGGTGCCATGGGCGCCTCGCGACCGGTGGTGGATGCCGGCTGGCTCGACCACGCCTACCAGGTGGGGTCTTCGGGCCAGATCGTCAGCCCCAAGCTCTACATCGCCGCCGGAATCTCCGGCGCCATCCAGCACCTGGTCGGAATGAAGGGCTCCAACTTCATCGTGGCGATCAACAAGGATCCCGACGCACCGATCTTCGAGGTCGCGCACGTGGGCGTGGCCGGCGATCTCTTCGAGATCGTCCCGGCGCTCACCGCGGCGATCCAGGAAGCCAAGGGCTGATCGCGCGACGATCCGGTGATGCGCTGCGGCACGCATCGCGTCACCGGATCGCCCGCCCCGGCCAGAGAATGAACGACCGGCGGAGAACGGCGGGCCCTTCCGCGTTCTTCGTTGACGCCCGGTGCTGGTGAGCGTAGTAGGGAGAGGGGGCATCTGCTCCTCTTCTTCGCTATGCCCGAAGAGCCCAGTGCATTGGAGCATTCATGGCGATGGACACCTCGCAGTTCCGAAACGGCAGCAAGATCGAGCTCGATGGCGAGCCCTTCGTCATCACCTACTTCCAGCACGTCAAGCCGGGCAAGGGCGGCGCCTTCGTTCGCACCAAGGTCAAGAACCTGAAGACGGGGCGAGTGTTGGATCGCACCTTCCGAGCCGGCGAGAAGATCGAGGAGGCCGACGTCGAAGAGCGCAAGATGCAGTACCTGTACGCGGACGGCGAATCCCTGGTCTTCATGGACTCCCAGAGCTACGACCAGATCCCGATTTCCGGCGAGCAGGTGGGGGACGGAAGGAAGTACCTGCTGGAGAACATGGAGGTGGAGGTGCTCATCTACAAGGGCTCCGCGATCAACATCGAGGTTCCCGACTTCGTCAAGCTCACCGTCACCCAGTGCGATCCGGGTTTGAAGGGGGATACCGCCTCCGGCGGGACCAAGCCCGTCACCGTCGAGACGGGTGCGGTGGTCCAGGCCCCGCTCTTCATCAAGGAGGGGGAGACGATCCGGATCGACACGCGCACCGGCGAGTACGTCGAGCGGGTGAACGTCTGACTTGAGGGGTGACCAGCTCGCGCGGCAGTGGCAGCTGATCCAGCGCCTTGCGCGCAGCCGATACGGTGTCGGACTGGACGACCTGGCAGAGGACCTCGGCTGCCACCGGCGAACCGTCTACCGGGATCTCGACGCCCTGATGTTCGCCGGCTTTCCGGTCGTCAGCGAGAAACGCGATGGCCGGACGCTCTACCGCTTCCTCGACACCTTCGAACTCGGCGACACCCCCTTCACGGCAGACGAGGTGCTGGCCCTGGCCTTCGGGGAGGATCTGCTGCGCATCCTCGAGGGCACCGTGTTTCACGACTCGATCCGGTCCGCCCTCCACAAGATCCGCGCCAGCCTGGGACCGGAGCTCGGCGAATACCTCGCCCGACTCGGGGAGTCGTTCCGGGTGCTCCCCGGTCCCCACAAGCGCTATGCGCGCTACCGCGACAGCATCCAGACCCTGAACGAGGCGGTCCTGGCCCGGCGAACCGTGAGCATGCGATACCGCACCGGACGGACCGGAAAGGTGAGCACGCGGAAGCTCGATCCGTATCGGGTCTGGTATCGCAGTGGCGGGCTCTACGTGATCGGGCACGACCACCGCTCCGACGAGATCCGCACCTTCGCGGTCGACCGGATCCGGGGGGTGAAGACCACCGGGGAAGCCTTTTCGATCCCCGCATCCTTCGACTTCGACGCGTACACGGCGTCCTCATTCGGAGTCGTGGCGGAGCCAGCCGTGGCGGTGCGCATCCGCTTCGACCGGAGCTGGGCGATCCACGTGGAGGAGCACAGCTGGCATTCGAGCCAGAAGCTCGAGCGCCACGGAGACGGCTCCGTGGAGCTGCGGATGGAGGTGGGTGAGACCACCGAGCTGCGAAACTGGGTGCTCTCCTTCGGCGGCGGGGCCGAGGTGCTGGAACCGGAATCGCTTCGCACCGAGGTGGTCCTCGAGCTCGAACGCGCCCTGGCGCGCTACCGCGGCGAGTAGAGCGCTCGCGAGAGGCTACCATCCGGGAATCCCCAAGAGAGGAATGGAGAAGCACCGATGAACGGCAGGCAGAGAATCCTCACCGCTCTCTCGAGAGAGATCCCCGATCGCGTACCCCACTTCGAGCTCGCGTACAACGAAGAATCCGTCCTCAAGATCGCCCACCACTTCACGGAGGATCTGCCGAAGCCGGATTACATCCAGCGGATGGACCTCGAGAGCAGGGTCAAGCTCTTCGATGCCGTCCTCCTCGTCGTCGAAGAGCTCGACGTGGATGGGCTCACTCTCCGGATCTTCCCCGAGACTCGAGCCATCGACGAAGACCACTTCATCGATGACTGGGGCGTGACCTTCCTGCTCAGCCCACACGGAGAGGCGGTCGTGGTGGACGGACCCGTCCACGATCCCTCCGATCTGGATGGCTATCGGCCCCCGAAGATCAACGCCTCCGACCTCGCCGCGTTGAGCTACTGCACCCAGCGCTTCGACGGAACGCGGGCCAGTATCCTGAGCGTGCAGGATCCCTTTCGCAGGAGCTGGAACGTGCTGGGGGGAATGACGAATCTCCTGATCTGCTACGGCACGAACCCGCAGCTGGTCCACCGGGTCGCACGGATGGTCACCGACTACACGCTCGATGCGATCGCACTGGGAAAGGAGCTCGGAGCCGACGTCATCTCGATGGACGGCGACCTCGCCCACGAGACCGGCATGCTCATATCTCCCGAACACTTTCGCGAGTTTCTGAAGCCCTACTACGCGGAGCTGGTGGACTTCATTCACGGCAAGGGTCTCAAGGTCTTCAAGCACACCGACGGCAACCACTGGAAGATCATGGAGGACCTGATCGAAGTGGGGTTCGACGGCATCCACCCGATTCAACCGCAGTCCCTGGACCTGGCCGAGGTCAAGAAGGAGATCGGCGACCGCATCTGTCTCCTCGGAAACATCGACTGCCGGGAGACGCTGGTCTCGAAGAGCACCCGCGAGGTCGAAGAGGAAGTCCAGCAGGCGATTCGATCCGCTGGCTCCCGGGGCGGCTACATCCTCTCCTCCTCCAATACCATCCATCCCGAGGTAAGCGCCGAGAACTACATCGCGATGGTGAAGGCGACGCATGAGCACGGTGTGTACGGAACCCAGGACCTGTCCTGAGCGACGGATGCGCCGCCGGGGAGAGACCCGATGACTGCTGCCAGGCCGAAGCTGACCTTCTTCGTCGAGCTGGAGACCCCTCCGCTCGAAGAGCTCTTCGGGCAGCCGGAGGTCCTGCCCTTTCTCGCGGCCCAGGGGTGCGCCATCTCCATGGGGCTGCTCGATCTCTCGGACCGGCGGGCGGAAGTGGTGCGAAAGCTCGAATCGAGCGGGATTCCGGTGACGGGATGGCTGCTGCTCGACCTCGAGGACGGCTACTGGCTGAACGCCGACAACGCCGACCGCGCCCTCGAGCGCTGGCGCGAGACCGCCGCCTGGGCGAAGCGCGAGGCTTTGCCGCTGCAGCGGATCGGCCTGGACGTGGAGTTTCCGCGCTCCGAGTCCGAGGGCGCCATCCGCGACCGACGACGGGCCTTCTTCTCGATGCTGCGGCACCGGCGACCGCGCCAGCAGGTGCACGACGCGGAGCGCGCCTACGCAGAGCTGGTCCGCGAAATCCGAGAGAGCGGCCGCACGGTGGAGGTCTACCAGTTCCCCCAGCTCCTCGACGAGCGCGCGGCCCGAAGCACGCTGCTGCGTCGGTCGATCGGCATCGTGGACGTCTCCGTCGACGCCGAGGTCTACATGCTCTACTCGAGCTACCTGGGGCGTGCCGGGAGCTCGCGTCTACTTCGCGGATGCCCCCTGCATCGCCCTCGGCGTGACGGGCGGAGGCGTCAACGCCAGAAACCCGGACGCCCGCCGCCGCTTCCTCTCATGGGAGCGGCTCGAGGAAGAGCTGCGTGACGCTTCGGCCCACGCCCGCGACGTCTACGTCTTCTCCCTGGAGGGTTGCGTCGAGCAGAGCATGCTGGCGCGCATCGCGGAGATCGACTGGAGCCAGCCCGCGCGGGCGCTTCCGCCCGAGGAGGAGCGACGCGCCCGGAGGGGGCGCCGGATCACTCAGTGGCTCTTCCGCGCCGAGCCCCTCATCGATCTCCTGATCCCGTCCCGGCCTCGGGAACGCTGAAGTCCACGTAGATCGGAGAGGACCAGGCGCGCTCGCTCACCGGGGCGAGGCAGTCGTCGTCCGCCGGCGTGCGGTAGCTCCCCGAGCAGAGACGCACCGAAACCGCCCGGCCCTGGGCGTCGAACTCGGTGCTCATGGGGGCCCCGTTGATGGCGGGCGTCGGCTCCTGGAGCGCGCGCACGTAGTAGAGGGCATCGCGTCCGGCACCGGTGAACTCCTCGTCCTCGAAGCGCACCACGCATCCGGCGGGATCGGGCTCGCACTCGAAGCGCCGCCAGGGGTCCTCGATCAGATCGTCCACGCGCTCGCCGGGGCGTGACTGGGGACGGATGCGAACCACCTCGATCGCCACGATCGGGTGTGGCTCGTCGCCGGGGTTGTAGCAGTGGCCGCGGCAGAGCCGTTCCAGCCGTTCGGGCGAGAGCCCCCTGTGCGCGCTCTCCGGACAGCCCGGCTTCTGCTCGAAGGCCCCCACCGCCCGCACCTCGAAGCGCGGGTTCTCCGCCAGGCTGAGCTCACTTCCCATCGGCTGCGGCGCGCCGGGGTCGTTGACGAGATCGAACCAGAGCAGGATGCGCGGACCGCTGGTGGCGTACACCTCGCGACGCCGGAGCGCGTCGAAGATCGCGTCCTGCCTGCGGCCCTCCGAATGAAGGGCGACCAGGCCTCCCGGGTACCAGAAGCTCGCGATGCGCTCCGGGCCGGGCCCACCGCCGAGTCCGGGCGGAACCGGCTGCGGCCGCTGTGGATCCTCTGCGCTGCGATCCCCCTCGACGAGGCCTCCGGCCAGCCGCGAGGCCGCACCCACGGTGTCCGTCGATACCGTGCCGGTCCACCTGCTTGTAGCCGGTCCCGGGGCGGGCGCTGTGGTTGTCGCTCGAGGCCAGGAAGCCGTAGCGGAAGCGAAGCGGCCGCCCCTGGTCGTCGAGCTCCTCGAAGTTGGAGAGCGCAAGGCCGTACTGGAGGCTCGTGCCCGGCCGGTAGCCGAAGGAGGGCTTGAAGCAGTCACGGCACTGCCCGCAGTCGAGCCAATCCTCGGGGGGGGCGTCGGGGAAGACCAGCTCCGGCGAGATGTTGGCCTCGAGGACGAGTCGCCTCGCCTCCTCGACGCGGGCCTCGCACTCCTCCTGTGGGAGATCGCCGCAGCGCTCGCGCATGATCTCCCCTGCGCGCCAGCAACACGGGAGGTAGTCCGGCGTGGGCTCCGGGCAGACCGGCTGGCCACCCTCGTCGCGCTCGAGCGAGCGCCAGGCGCGGTACTCCTCGGAGTTCCCGTGCCCGGACATCAGCTCGACCACCGGCTGCCGCTCGCGATCGTAGTAGGTCCGGCTGAGCTGCTTGTCGAGGGTGCTGGCGAGTGGCGTGTACGAGCCCCAGGTGGTTCCGTGCGGGATCACCAGCTCGCCCAGATCCCACTGCCGGAGCTTCTCGAGAAGCACGTCGGGCGTGGCCGCCCGCTCGGAGCAGTCGGGTGGAAGCTCCTTGGTGTCGACGCCCGACTGGCAGTCGGGGAGCGCCTCCACCTGGTCCGCCAGCCACCCGAGGTCCGCGTAGTCACGCCAGTTCCGCGGGTCGAGCCAGCGGCCCATCGCCGCCTCCTGGCCCTTGGGAACCCACTCCTCCTGCAGTACCGGCCGGCATGGAGCTGATCGGGCGCGCCGGCAGCTCGTCGTCGGCGAGCCCCGGGAAGATCACGCACCGGTGGCCGTAGTGGTTCTTCGGCGTGCTCCCCACCTGCGTCCACTCGAAGCCCAGGAACGCCACCAGATCCGGGTTGGCGGGGTCGCCGGACCGCGCATTGCACTGCCGGATGCTGTCCTTCTCGGCGGTCCAGTGTCCGCGGTGTCAGGGATTCGCCGTGATCGGTGAGCGCGAAGAAGTCGAGGACCGAGCAATGACGGGCGAAGTCGCAGGCGTCGGCCGGCGGGTGCGCACCCTCTCCCCCGACCAGGGGGAGGTTCCACGCAAAGGCGTCGAGTGAGTAGGTCGTGTGGGCGTGGAGGTCGCCGAAGAGGATCTGCTTCGGCTCGGCCTGCCGCTCCGCACCGACGGCCCGCGCGAGCTTCTCCTGCGCGGCGACCTGCGCCCCTGCCTCGGCGGCGAGCGAAGCGGCCGGGCGCGGCGCCCCTTCGATCTCGCCCGGCGGGCGGTCGCCGCCCCCGCAGGCGAGAAGCAACACCACTGCCAGTGAAACGCCCGGTCGAATCATCATGGGAGCCGAGTGTCGTGGAGGCACTCGAACCTTGTCAAGGTCCGAGGCGACCTCGACTGCTCGCAGCGTCGTACGGAGTCGGCAAGGCTCAGTCGGCCGTCATCAGCGGCACGAAGTGGACGTTGACCTGCTTCGTCCCTTCCACGAAGGAGGCGAGGTCCCTGGCCTTGTCGGTCAGCCCTCGCTGCTGGCTCATGGCACCGTGGATGGCCACGAAGACGTTGCCATCCTTGGCGGACACCTTCGCCTGCGGAAACTCCGCGATCAGGGCCGCTTCGACCTGAGCTGCCAGCACGTGGTTGTCGAGGATGCTCTTCGTCTCGGGCGTACTCTGGAAGGCGGGCAGCTCGACGTTCCGCGCGATCAGCTTCACCGCGTCGTCGATGGACAGCGACCGGAGGTTGAGGACCATGTCGTACAGGCTCGGATCCCGGGTATCGATGCCGTAGAGATGCTGGCTCCACTTGGAGCGCTCCTCGTCGATTCGCTCGAGGGTGCGTCGAGCCTCGTCCGCCGAGACCCGCTCTCGCCGAATCACCTCCTGGATCCGGTCTTCCTCGCCGGCGAGGACCTGCACGTTGAGCGCGAAGGGAATCTGCTGAAGGAAGAAGTGGCCCGCGAAGCCGTGGTACACCACGTTGCCCCGCTGCACGTGCCGCAGCAGGGCGGCGCGAACGTACGCGACGTAGCGCTCCTTGCCGAAGCGGTAGCGATCCAGGATCGAGGGCGCGTTGCGCACCGCCCTGAGCAGCTGGAGCTGGGGGATGTTGAACTGCTTCGAGGCCTCGAGAATGATCTCCCGCGAGATGCATTCGTAGCCGAGCTGCTCCGCGAGCTTCTCCGCCACCTCCCTCCCGCGGCTGTAGGAACCTCTCGAAATCGTGATGATCGACATGACACGCTCCTGTCTGTTGTCCGCCCCGCGAGCCCGCAGCCGCTATGCCTTCGCGTCCGCCGCGGCCCTGGCGGCGAGCTCTTCGAGGGTCTTCTTCACCTCGGGCGTCGTCTGGAATGCGGGCAGCTGTGCGGCGAGCTTGATGGTGCCCACGGCGTCGTCGATCGTCATGGGACGGATCTGGAGCACGATGTCGTAGAGGCTCACGTCCCGGGGATCGACGTCGTAGAGATGATGAGCTCCACTTTCGGCGCTCGTCATCGGCTCTGGCGATGCGCTCCCGCGCCTCGTCTTCCGAGACGCCATCCCGCCTCACGACTTCCTGAATCCGATCTTCGATGCTGGCGATGATCCTCACCTTGAGCACGGAGGGAACGTCCCGCAGCAGGAGGTGGCCGGCGAATCCGTGGTACACCACGTCGTCCTTCTGCACCCGCTTCAAGAGAGCCGCGCGCACGTACGCCACGTACCGCTCCTTGCCCCGGGTGAGGCGATTCAGGATCGAAGGGGCGTCCTCGATGGCGTGGACGAGCTGGATCTCGGGAATGTTGAACTGCTCGGAGGCCTCGAGAATGATCTCCCGCGAGACGCATTCGTACCCCAGCTCCCGGGCGAGCTTCTCCGCGACATCCTTGCCGCGGCTGTACGAGCCCCTGGAGATCGTGATGATCGGCATGGAACGCTCCTCTCGAAGAGAGACGCACGGTGGTGTCTCCAACGAAACGGATGAAGCGGGCGCCCTGGAAGGCGCTTCCCCGCGGCGGCGCCTGCGACTGCCGGGATGATAGCGCGATTCAGGGGCGGAGGAGGCTGGACGCCAGCCTCCTCCACCCCCTTTCTCGCGATCAGCTCGGCGGACCGGTCGGGACGTCCTTGAACGGGATGCCCTTGTCGACCCGCGGCTCCCCCGGCAGTCCGCAGCACCCGCTCCGCGATGATGTTGCGCAGGATCTCGTCGGTTCCCGCGGCGATGCGGAGGCCGGGCGTACCGAGGTAGGCGAGCTGACACGCGTAGCTCTCGTCCATCAGCGAGCCCGCCTGGCCCTGAAGCTCCACGCCGAAGCTGGCGACCTGCTGATTGAGCGGCGCAATCACCAGCTTGCCGATCGAGCCCTCCGGACCGGGCTCCTGTCCGCGCGAGAGCGCGGTCAGGGTGCGGTAGCTGGTGTACTTGAGCCCGTTGGCGCGGATGTAGAAGTCCGCGATCCGGTGGCGGACGCCGGCGTCGTCGATCGCCTTGCCCGTCTCCGTCTCGACCGCCTGGGCCAGCCGGATCAGATCTTCGGCGCCGAGGCTGCGGCCCGCGCCGCCGGTGACTGAGCGCTCGTTCATCAGGGTCGTGATCGCCACCCGCCAGCCGTTGCCGATCTCTCCGACGCGGTAGCTGTCGGGGATGCGCACGTCGGTGAAGAAGACCTCGCTGAACGCGCTGGTGCCGCTGATCTGCTTGATCGGACGGACTTCGACGCCGGGCGCCTCCATGTCCACCATGAAGTAGGTGAGACCGGCGTGCTTGGCGACGTTCGGATCCGAGCGGGTGACGACCATGCCGTAGCGGCTGTAGTGCGCGCCCGTGGTCCAGATCTTCTGGCCGTTGAGGATCCACTCATCGCCGTCTTGCACGGCCTTCATCCGCAGGCTCGCCAGATCGGATCCCGCGTCCGGCTCACTGAAGAGCTGGCACCAGATGTCGTCTCCACGGGCCATGCGCTCGAGGTGCTTGCTCTTCTGCTCGTCGGTGCCGTAGGTCATCAGGGTCGGAGCGAGCATCCCCAGGCCGATCCCGAAGATGTTCACCGGGGTGCGGTATTTCGCCTCCTCCTGGCCCCAGATCACGTTGTGGATGGAGCGCAGGCCCCGTCCCCCGTATTCCTTCGGCCAGGTCAGGACCGCCCAGCCGTTGTCCTTCTTGCAGGCCTGCCACTCCTGCGCCTTCTTGACGGTGTCGGGATCGCCCCGCTCCGCCAGGTCGGGCGGAACCTCGCCGGGAGCGAGGGGAGTTGCGTGGGCATCCAGAAACGCCCGTGCTTCGGCTCGGAACTCAGCCTCTTCCGGAGTATCGTCAAAGTCCATGTCCAGACTCCTTAAGCGGCCTTGCGGGCCTGCTTGGCGGTGAGGTGTTGGATCAGCTTGTCTCGCCAGTGGTCGGGGGAGCCGAGAACCACGGCCAGGTGCTTGGCCCGGCGGTAGAACATGTGGCAGTCGTACTCCCAGGTGAACCCGACGCCGCCGTGCAGCTGGATCATCTCGACGCTGCACAGATCGAACGCCTGCGGTCGCGCTGACGCGGGCGCTGCAGGCGGCGAGGCCCAGCTCGTCTGCGTCGTTCTCCAGAGCCCAGCCTCCGTAATAACAGTTGGAGCGGGCCAGCTGGAGGGCGACGTACATGTCGGCCATCCGATGCTTCAGCGCCTGGAAGGAGGCGACCGGGCGACCGTAGGCGTAGCGTCCGAGCATGTACTCCTTGGTGATCTCGAAGGCCCGGTCCGCCCCGCCCAGCTGCTCGAAAGCCATCAGGATCGCGGCGCGGTTCAGGACCTTCTGCACCAGCTCCCAGCCTTCCCCTTCGGCACCCAATAGCTCGGCGGGCGCGTCGGTGAAGGTGATGGTTCGCACTGGCGCGCGTGGGATCGATCGATTCGACCGACTCCTTGGTGACGCCCGACCGCGTCCAGATCGACCAGCACCAGGGAGATCCCCTTGCCGGTCTTTGCCGCGACGACTGCCAGGTTTGCGACGTTGCCGTCGGGCACGGCGATCTTCGTGCCGCTCAGCTTGCCCCCTTCGCAGCGGGCCTGGATGTGCTGCGGACCGGGATGCCCCATCCCCTCCGCGATCGCCAGCGTGCCGATCCGATCGCCGGACGCCAGATCACCCAGGTACTTCTGCTTCTGCGCATCGCTGCCGATCTGAAGGATGGCCTCGGTGGCCATGTACACCGACGAGCTGAATGGAATTGGCAGCAGCCCGCGGCCCACCTCCTCGGCAATCAGCACCAGCTCCAGATGTCCGAAGCCTGCACCGCCGAACTCTTCCGGAATCACTGCGCCGAGCCACCCCAGCTCCGCGGCGTTCTTCCAGAGCTCGGGATCGTACTCGGCGTCGGATTCGAGGATGTTGCGGTTTTTCTGCAGTGTCTCCTGGTCCGTGACGAAGTCACGCACCGTCGTCTGCAGAAGCTTCTGGTCTTCCGAGAAATCGAAGTTCAATTTTTGCTTCTCCGCTTGAGGACACCACGTCCGCCGCCATTATAACCTGACCGGCGATCCCACCGCCAAGAAGTTCGAGCCCGCTTTTCGGTTCGATAACGTGTAGTTATGGCGAATCGGTCGGCTGGGTGACCGCCGGAACCCCGATTCTGGTCTTCTTGGCCCGCAGCAGATAACTTGACGCCAGCAGAAGAGGAGGAAGCCGTGCCCAGTATGCGTGATCTCGTCGTGAAAACCGGAGCTATCGACGCTTCGACGAATCGCACCGCATTTCGCATCAGGAGCTGGTGGAGCTGGTCGGTCTCGCTCGCTGTACCGCCTCGGCAACCAACCGCCAGCCGCTCAAGTACTTCCTCTCGTCAGACCCGGAGACCAATGACCGGATCTTCCCCTGCCTCTTCTGGGCCGCCTTCCTGCAGGACTGGAAGGGCCCGGCCCCTGGGGAGCGGCCGGCCGCCTACATCGTCGTCCTGATCGACGAGACCCTTACCAAGGATTGGTGGTGCGACGACGGCATCGCATTGCAGACCATGCTGCTGGGGGCGGTGGAAAAAGGCCTGGGTGGCTGCATGGTCGGGGCGATCGACAAGGACAAGCTGCGGCAGGAGCTGGCCATCCCCGAGCACCTGAAGATCCGGCTGGTGCTGGCGCTCGGCAAGCCCGCGGAGAAGGTGGTGCTCGAAGACCTGGAGCCCGGGGGAGACACGCGCTATTGGCGCGACGAAGAAGGCGTCCACCACGTACCCAAGCGCGGGATCGCGGAGCTGATCGTCTCGAATGGGAAATGACGGGAAATAGCGGGAGCAAGGGAGACTGCCCGTGGAGGTGAATCCGGATTTCCTCGCGCCGTGCGGCCTCTACTGCGGAGTCTGCGGGGTGTACTACGCGACCAGGGACGAGAACCAGGGTTTCCTCGAGAAGCTGTTCGGCGTCTATCGAGACAGGATCCCTGGAATGGAGAGCCTCACCAAAGAAGACCTTCGTTGCGAGGGATGTCTCTCGGAGACCGTCTCCGTCTTCTGCCGGGTGTGTCCGATCAAGGACTGCACCCGGGAGAAGGGCTACTCGGGATGTCACGAATGCGACGACTTCCCCTGCCGCTTCATCGACGAATTTCCCATGCCGGTGGGGAAGAAGGTGATTTCGCGCGCCATCCCGCATTGGAGGAGGTGCGGAACCGAACAGTGGGTCGCTGACGAGGAAGCCCGCTACGTCTGTCCCGAGTGCGGCCACAAGCTGTTCCGCGGCGCCAAGCGCTGCAACGAGTGCAAGACCCCGGTCGATGTGGACTAGCGGCTCTCTCTGAGATGACGGCATCGGGAAACCCGGTGGTTCGGTTCGCGAGACAGCTCGGACCCGGGCTGATCTGGGCAATGGTCGCGATCGGCCAGACCCACGTGATTCTCGCCACCTATTCGGGTGCCAGATTCGGCTTTTCACTGCTCTGGGTGATCCTGCTCGCCCACATCTTCACCTACCCGGTCTTCGAATACGGCCCCCGCTACGCGGTGGCGACGGGCGGCTCACTGATCGACGCCTACATGCGGCTTCCGGGGCTCCGAATCCCGATGATGCTGTTCTTCGGACTCCTGCTGATCACGATTCCCTTCCTCGTCGTGGCCTCGCTCCTGAGCGTCACGGCATCGATCCTGGTGGCGGGCTGGCCTCAGGTGCCCTTCGACCATTGGTGCGTGATCATTTCCGTCTTCACCGCCGCGCTGGTCTTCGCCGGCCGCTACCGGGGATTGGAAGTCATCTGCATCGTCATGTCGGGCGTGCTGGTGCTGGCCACCGTGGTGGCATTCTGCTTCGAGCTTCCGGATCCGGGCCGAGTGCTCTCGGGCGCGCTCACGCCGGCGATTCCAGCCGGCTCCCTCGTCACATTGGTGGCGCTGATGAGGATGCCCACCGACCCGGCCGCGTCGATCATGCACTCGATCTGGGCGGTGAAGAAACGAGACGAATGGGTTCGAGAGGGTGGGCTGGAGAGCGGGCTCCAGAAGAGCTTGCTGGATCTCCGCATCGGCTTTGGCGTCTCGCTCTTGATCGCGCTGATCTTCGTCTCTCTGGGGGCGGTGGTTCTGCATCCGCGCGGCGTCGACCTCGAGGGGGTCGACCTCGCCGTGAAGCTCTCGCAGGTCTACACGGAGACCGTGGGCGCCTGGACCTTCCCGCTCTTCATCGGGGTCGCCTTTGTCGCCATCTGGGGCAGCTACTACGCGAATGCCGACGGAGTGCCGAGGATGGTCGAGCAGCTCTGGAATTCCGTCAGGGGAAGACCCCGAGACTCGGAGCTGCCGCCGCTGCGAGTCGGCTATACCATCGCGATCCTTCTGGGAGGGCTGCTGCTGGCGACCGTCTGGCAAAGACCGCTCTTCCTGGTTCTGCTGGCGGTCTCGGCCGGACTCATCGCCTACCCGCTCATCTACCTGCTCAACATCTACGCGGTGACCAGGCTGATCGATGAGCGATTCAGGCCGTCGCGCCTCAACCTCCTGATCGCGTATCTCGGTGTGGTCTACTCGATCGTCGGCGTCACTCTGCTTCTGCTGGTCAGAGTGCTCGGCCTCTGGAACTGACTCTCGGGGGACGGCGAGCGGCTAGAGCTGCAGCCGGACCTCGAGCACTCCGGCCTCGCGGTCGAACTGAGAGCTGAATCCCAGCTTCTTCGCCAGCGACAACATCGCGGTGTTCTCGGTGAGAACCTGCCCCACCAGCTCGCCCGTGCCGCGGCTCCGGCAATAGCGGATCATCTTCTCGACGAGCGCGCGGCCGAGACCCTGACCCTTGACGTCCGAGCGCACGATGATCGCGAACTCGGCCTGCTTGTTGTCCGGATCGGCAATCGCTCTCACGACGCCGAGGGTCTCGTCCTCCTGATCGGGAGCATGGGCGACGAAGGCCATCTCGCGGTCGTAGTCGATCTGCGTGAACCGGGCCAGCTGCGAGTGCGGCGCCTTGCGAACCGTGCTGAAGAAGCGGAGGTAGAGGTCTTCCGGCTCGAGGTGCTGGAAGAAGCGGCTGTGGGCGGGCTCGTCCTCGGGCCGGATCGGGCGCATCACCAGTGATCTGCCCGCGCGGACCGCGATCGTCTCCTCGAGCTCACTCGGATAGGGACGGATCGCCAGACGCTCGGAACCAGCGGCCGGGGCGATTCGAATCCGCGCGTCCAATGCCAGCACACCGCTCTCGTCGGCGAGCAACGGATTCACGTCGACCTCGATCACCTCGCTCAGATCCACCACGAGCTGCGAGAGCTGGACCAGCGTCAGGCAGATCGCCTCCCGATCCGCCGGTGCCCGGCCCCGGTAGCCCCCCAGCAGTCTGGATACGCGAGTCCGGCTCACCAGCTCACGGGCGAGGTTCATGTTGAGCGGCGGAAATCCGATCGCGCGGTCGGCGATCAGTTCGACCGCCGTTCCCCCGCGCCCGAAGAGCAGCACCGGCCCGAAGACGCGATCCGTGGCGGCTCCCACGATGAGCTCGGGGGCCCCCGACCGTCGCGCCATGGGCTGCACCACGAAGCCCTCCAGGCTCGCGCCGGGCTGGAGAACGCGCAGGCGTTTGCTGAGCGCGTCGGCCGCCTCCCGAACGGCCTTTGGCGTCTCCAGGTCCAGCGCCACGCCACCGACATCCGTCTTGTGGGCGACCTCGGGTGAGAGGATCTTGAGGGCGACCGGAAGGCCGAGCTCGGCGGCCATCTCCACCGCCTCCTCGCGGTCGCCCGCGATCCTCGTCTCCACGCTGGGGATCCCGTAGGCGGAGAGGACCTCCTTTGATTCCGGCTCGCTGAGCACCTCGCGGCCCGCTGCCAGCGCACTCTCGATCACCGCGCGCGCTGTAGCCGAGTCGGGGGCAAACTCCTCGGGAAGCGACGGCGGCGTCTCCATCAGTTGTCTCTGGTTGCGGCGGTAGGAGACCATGTGGAGGAAGGCCCTCACCGCATCACCCGGCGCATCGTAGGTGGCGATGGCGGCGTCCCGGAGGATGCGTCGCGCCGGCTCGGCGCCCTCCCCTCCCAGCCAGCTCGTCAGCACGATGCGATGGGGAGCGACCGCGGCGATGGTTTCGGCCACCGCCCGTGCCGCATCCTCGCTCGAAGCGATCGCCGTGGGCGAGTAGAGCACGAGGATCCCATCGGCGTCCGATTCCGCCAGCAGGATCTCGAGAGTGGCCGCGTAGCGATCTCCCGGCGCGTCGCAGGTGATGTCGATCGGGTTGGCTCCCGACCAGGTCGCGGGAAGCACCTCGTCGAGCCGCTGCCGGATCTCGGACGAGAGCTCAGCCAGGCGCCCTCCCCCGACGATCTGGGCATCCGCCGCCACGGCACCCGGACCGCGTCCGTTGGTCACGATCAGCAGACGGTCCCCGGAGGCGGGACGCGATCGCGTCAACGTTTCCGCGGCGTCGAAGAGCTCCTGAATCTGGTCGACGCGAAGCATTCCCGCGCGGCGGAAGGCCGCGTCGTACACCTCGTCCTCCCCGGCGAGCGCGCCCACATGCGAGGCCGCTGCACGCACGGCCTCGCCCAGGCGACCGGACTTGATCACGATCACGGGCTTGTTGCGCGCAGCGCGGCGACCGGCGGACATGAACTTGCGCCGCTCGTCCACGGCTTCCAGGTAGAGAAGAATGGCGGAGGTCGAGAGCTCCGCACCCAGGATAGTCGAGCACATCCCCCACATCGACGTCGGCACTGTTCCCGAGGGAGACGAAGTGCGAGAAGCCGATGCCGCGAGAACCCGCCCAGTCGAGCACCGCCGCGCAGAGCGCGCGCGATTGAGACACCAGGGCGAGCCGGCCGGGCAGCGCCTCGACATGGGCGAAGCTGGCGTTGAGGCCGATCTCCGGCACCAGAACGCCCAGGGAGTTCGGGCCGAGAATTCGCAGGCAGTGCGGCTCCGAGGCCGCCAGCATCTCCTGCTGCAGCTTCCCATCGACTCCGCCTTCGACACCGGAGGGACCCGCCGTGAGAAGAATCGCGGCGCGGGTGCCCAGCTCACCGAGCTCCGACACCAGAGCGGGCACCGTCGCGAGGGGTGTGCAGATCACCGCCAGGTCGGGTGCCGAGGGCAGGCTCCTGACGTCGGGATAGGCCAGCACACCCGCGATGGCCTCGTGCTCCGGATTGACGGGCATGACCGGGCCTTCGAAGCCACTGCCCAGGAGATTCCGCATCGCCACCGCGCCCACGGTGTCGGCGCGGTTCGAGGCCCCGACCACCGCGATCGACTGGGGCCGGAAGAGGGCATCGAGATTCCGCACCGTCATGGGGAACGCTCTGCTCCGGCGTCCTCCGGAGGTGGAGGATTCCTATGGGTTGGATCGGATGGACGAGCGTAGCTCCACCACCGATCCGCGCTAGCTCGCTCTCAACCGGTCAGCGCGCCCAGCGGTAGCGGCGGATCGAGGCGAGCATCAGGATCCCGAAGAGCAGCAAGCTTCCCGTGGAGGGCTCCGGGACGAGGTCGAATCCCACGGCCAGCCCCGGAGTCGAGCTTCCATCGATGTATAGGGAGAAGGCGCCGATGTCGGTGAAATCGGCGCCGGTCCCACCGGCGACGGCAAAGTCCGTGAACAACACGATCAGCGACTGCAGCGGAGGAACTCTCCCCGGCAGCAGTACCGTGGCCGTCGAGAAATTGGTTGCATCGGTGTAGGCCGTCAGGACGATCGGGGCGGAGAAGTTGCCGATGACGAGCGGAATCGCGAGTCTGTCCTCCACCCCGCCATCGGTGAAGTCGGCGCTTCCGAGACCGGTGTAATCCACCGCCGGATCGCCGTCCGCTCCGTCCCACACGATCCGCCCGCTGCCCTGAGAGTTGGCGATCTGCCCGTAGGTCAAGTCGGCGCCGGACGCAGCCATGCTGATGCCGACGCTCGCAGCCAGCGTCAGCTCCATGTCTCTCTCACCCCCCAGGATGCCCGATCCCAAGACTTGAGAGCTTGCGAAGCCCGTGGGAGCGAAGACGACCAACGTCTGGTCCGCGGAGAAATCGTCGATCAGGAGAGCGCGCGAGTCCTCCGTCCACGCGAGCAACGCAAGCCCGCCGAAAAGAATTCCCGCAGCAAGAAATCTGATTCGCATTACCATTCCTCCGCTCTTGCGCATTCGTGCGCGAGCGACAGCGTCATTTTCTCCGCTGAACCCACTATGCGCCGCTCCATGGACGAGCAGCTTCGCTGCATCGAATGAGCAGCTTCGCGGCATCGGATGAGCACCTTTGTTGAATCGCATGGGCATCTCTGTTGAATCTGATGAGCACCTTTGTTGAATCGGATCGGTGAGCATCCCGCTTAAGTGTCGGTTCTAGTGGGCGGATCTCTTTTTCGAGAATTCTCTTCGCACACCAACCGGAAACAAAGGCGCAACCAGTCGGCAAGGCTGGGCGCTAGAAGGCTGATTCATCGAGGCTTTCGAAGCAGCCTTCGACGACAGCGCGGTAGCGAGCGCGCGAGGAGCGCTGGCTAGAGGCGTAGCCAGTCTAGGGCTGAATGATCTCGACCGCTCCCAGATCTTCGAGCTGGGGAAGGATCGCCTCTGCCGGACCCACCACCAGGATGGCGGCGCGTTCCGGGTGCACCAGGTCGCGAGCTGCGCGAGCCGTGTCTTCGGCGGTGAGGGCGCGGATGCGACCCCGAAGAGTGTCGAGCGAATCCTCGGGCAGGCCGTACACGTCGAGATCCACCAGGGAGCTGGTCACTGCGGATGAGGTCTCGAGTCCCAGTGAGAAGCTCCCGGCTTTCTGGCTCTGGGCGTTGCTGACCTCTTGCTCGGAAGGCGGATCCGAGCGCACCCGGGAGAGCTCGGACAGCAACAGGTCGACGACGCGCCGGACCTCCGCCACCCGGGTGAAGGTGCTCACGACGAACGGGCCAGGGTGTCGCCGCAGGGCGAAGTAGGAATAGACGCTGTAGGTGAGTCCCTCTTCGGCGCGCACCCGGTTCAGGAGCCGCGAAGAAAAGCCGCCGCTTCCCAGCACCGTGTTCATGAGGGAGGCGGCGAGCCGCTCGGGGTTGGTGCGAGAGATCCCCTCGTGTCCCACCAGGATCTGGGCCTGGACGAGATCGGGGCGATCCACCAGGGCGATGCGCCGGTCGGGGGGTGCCGGAGTGGGTGGCGCCGGGCCGGGCTCCGGGACGCTTCCGGCCGGCCAGTCGCCGAAGGCCACCTCGACCCGGTCCAGGATATCGGCGGCTTTCAGGTCACCGGTGGCGAAGAAGAGCGTGTTGCTCGCGGTGAAGACGCGCCCGTGAAATTCCCGCGCATCCGCCGGGCCGAGCTCTGCCACCGCCTCGGAAGTCCCCGCGAGTGGCGACCCGTAGCGGTGTCCCGGGTAGAGCGTCGCCTGGAAGCTCCGGCCTGCGAGGGCTCGGGGGCTGTCCTTGGCCTTCTCGATCCCGGCCAGCTGTTCGGCGCGCACCCGCTCCGCCTCCTCGGCTTCGAAGCGCGGCCTGCGAACCACATCGGTCAGCACGGCAAAGAGGGCGTCCAGATCCCGGGAGAGCCCGGACACGCCCGCCACCGTGGAATCCCAGCCGGCCGAGACGCTGAGGGAGGCGCCGAGATTGTCGACCACCGCGGCAAGCTCGAGGGCGTCGCGGTCTCCAGCCCCCCGCTCCATCAGCTCCGCGGTGAACTCCGCCAGGCCCGCTCGCTCGGGCGCAACGATTCCGGCACCCCGGCGGGCGACGACGCCGACCTGGAGCCGGGGCAGGCGGGGATCCTCGAGCACCAGAACCCGCATCCCGTTGGGAAGCTCCGCCCGGTGAAGTAGCGACGCATCCACCACCGGTGCGTCCCTGGCGGGCGGGGGCGGCTTTTCCCAGGCGGGCAGCTCGCGGAAGGACGCGCAGCCGAGCAGGATCGCCAACAGCGGGAGTGCAAGGGTGCAGCGACTCACGGCGACTCCTCGCCGGGGTCGGCAGGCCGCGGCACCACGTGCACGACGCTGCGCTTGTCGGGCACCAGGTAGGTGCGAGCCACCCGCTGGACGTCCTCGGCGGTGACGGCCTGAATCGCCCCGAGGCGTTCCTCGAGAGAGCGAATCCGACCGAAGGCGGTGTAGTCGTGGGCAATCCGGGAGGCCAGCGCGTGGCTGGTGTCGAGGCCGTCGACGAGGGAGACCTCGAGGCCCCGCTTCGCCTTCTCGAGCTCCTGAGCGTCGACCGGATCGCCTCGGAGCTTGGCGATCTCGTCCAGGAACAGCTCCTCGACCTCCTCCACGCTCTCACCCGGTCGCACTCCCGCCATCGCGAAGAAGACTCCGGCGCGGTGAAGCTCCCAGTAGCCGCCGGAGGCGGACAAGGCCTTCGCCTCGTCGTAGACGAGTCGCCGATACAGACGGCTGGTCCGACCGCTGGAGAGGATCTGGCTGGCCACGTCGAGGGCTTCGGCATCCCCGTGTCCGGTGGGAGGAGCGTGCCACGCGATCGCCAGCAGCGGGCCGCGCACGTCGAAGTAGACCGTGGATCGGCGTTCGCCGTCCTGCTCGGGCTCGGTGGTGGGATTGCGCGGGATCTCCAGAGCCGGATCCAGCGAACCCATGTGCCGTTCGATCAGGGCGATCGCGTCGTCGGCTTCGAAGTCGCCGGCGATGGAGATCAGGAGATTGTCGGGTGCGTAGTAGGTCCTGAAGAAGTCCAGGCAATCCTCGACGCCCACCTTCTCCACGTCGCTGCGCCAGCCGATGGTAGGCACCCGGTAGGGGTGGGCCTGGAAGGTCAAGGCCAGCAGGGCCTCGAAGGCGCGACCCTGGGGACTGTCCTCGGTGCGCATCCGCCGCTCCTCGAGGACCACCTCCCGCTCGCTGGCCAGGCTCTCCTCGCTGATGTCCAGGTTCTGGAGGCGTTCCGCCTCGAGCTCGATCAGCAGCGGCAGGTGCTCGGCGGTCATGTCGGCGAAGTAGACCGTGACATCCCGCGAGGTGTACGCATTCACCCGGCCGCCGCGCTCGGCGATGATTCGACCGTGGGCCTCGGGAGGGAGGTTCTTCGAGCCCCGGAACATCATGTGTTCGAAGAGGTGGGCGAGGCCGGTGAAACGGGACTCGTCCCCGGATCCCACGCGAACCCACATCTGGAAGGAGACGACGGGCGTGGTCCGATCCTCGAGGGTGAGGATGGTGAGGCCGTTGTCGAGCACCCTGGTGCGCGTTCGCAGCGCGGGGTCGTCGATGCCGGAGGTGCTCTCGGCCCCCGTCGAAGCGCTCAGGAACATCAGAATGGTGGCCACCAGAAGCGATCGCATGGCGGCGAACGGTATCGGGCGGGTACCCTGTAGGCAAGCGCCGCTCCGCGGCGCGAGGCGGCGCGCGCCGCGGGACTGAGGGATGGAGCGGCTTCGAGTTCCAGTCTACTACGACTTTGCATCGGTGATCTGCTACGTGGCGCATCGGGTGATGGAGCGGCTCAGGCCGGCCCTGCAGGAGCTCGAGATCGACCTGGTCTGGAACCCGCTGGACCTGGCTCAGCTGGCTCCCTACCGGCGGGGCGGAGCGATTCCCGAAGCCTCTCGGGCCAATGCGGCACGGATCGCAGACGAGCTCTCGGTTCCGGTGCGGATCCCCTCGCTCTGGCTCGACTCGCGTCCCTTGAACTCGGCGGCGATCGCCGCCGACGAGCTCGGACGCGGCGAGAGCTGGCGAGAGCGGGTCTGGACGGCGCTCTACGAAGACGGCCGTCCGCTGGAGAAGGTGGAGGACGTGGCGGCCCTCGCGCGCGACGCGGAAATCCCCATCGAGCGCGGCGCAATTTCCGAAGCGCGAGGCAAACTCGAGACCCGCACCGCCCTCGCAGCGCAGGAGATGGTGACGGGCGTACCCACCTTCATGCTGGGCCGCTGGCCCTTTGGTGGAATTCAGCAGCAGGACACCATGTGGATGGTGCTGGAGCGCTTCGCGAGCAAGTCTCGCGAAGAGAGCCTCTCGTGAAGCGCAGGCGCGACGATTCCCGGCTGGTGTACTCGACCGAGGGCGGTCGGATCGGTCCCAAGAAGGATCCGCTACCGCCCCGGCGTCCGCGCGGCGACGGGATCGTGCGGGTGCGGCGCGAGGTGAAGGGGCGGCGTGGCAAGACCGTCACCAGCATCGAGGGGGTTCCCCTTCCGGACGACGACCTCCGGGCCCTCGGGCAGCGAGCTCAAGCGTCGCTGCGGAACGGGCGGATCGGTCAAGGACGGCGTGATCGAGATCCAGGGCGACCACCGGGAGACCCTCGTCACCGAACTCGAAGGCCGCGGCTACACCGTCAAGAGAGCGGGCGGCTAGCGCGGGACCACCGGGAATGGTGGCTGCTAAGATCGCAGCCCTGCTCGGTCTTGGGAGAGAAATGGATGCGCGGACGTCAGGTCTTCATGGACAGCCTGGTGGCACACGGGGTGGACTGCATCTTCGGCAATCCGGGAACTACCGAAAGCCCCCTGCTCGACAGCCTCAGCGACTATCCCCAGGTCGACTACTACGTGGCACTCCACGAAGGTGTGGCCGTCTGCGCCGCGAGCTTCTATGCGAAGGCGAGCAAGAGAAATGCGGTGGCGAACTTGCACGTGGCGCCCGGTCTCGGCAACGCGATCGGCATGATCTACGGCGCTCTCAAGGCGAGCTCTCCGCTGATCGTCACCGCCGGTCAGCAGGACACCCGCATGCGGCTCCGAGACCCGCTCCTGTCCCACGATCTGGTCGCCATGGCTGCACCGGTCACGAAATGGAGTGCCGAGCCCCAGAGCGCCGACGAGATGGCTCCATTGATGCGGCGAGCCTTCAAGATCGCCAACCAGCCGCCGGCGGGGCCGGTCTTCGTCGCTCTGCCCATCGACGTCATGGAGCAGGAAACCGAAATCCCGGCGCTGGGCTCCGGCGAGTTGTACCAGCAGCCCGCACCGGCAGCGGACGTCATCGAGAAGCTGGCGGACCTGATTCTGTCCAGCAAGGACCCGGCCATCATCGCCGGTGACGACATCGCAGCCAGCGGTGCCCACCAGGCGCTGACCGAGCTGGTCGAGCAGACCGGCGCCTCGGTGTACCTCGAAGGCCTTCGGTCCCAGATATCCATCGCCAACAGGCACCCCCACCTGCGCAGCTGGGTGGGCTTCGAAGCCGGCACCATTCGACAGGTCCTGTCGGGGCACGACCTGGTGATGCTGATCGGCGGACCGTTCTTCGAGGAGGTCTGGTTCGATGCGGTGAGCGCCATTCCCGAAGACGCCATCGCCATCCAGATCGAGGAGTCCCCGGAACGCCTCGCCTACAATTTCCCGCTGGCGCTGGGCGTGGTGGGGCACCTGGGCGAGACCCTGACACTGTTGAATTCGACCATCGGCAGGACCGCAGACGCCGGCTTCCGAGCCGCCAGCGAGAGCCGCGGTCGACGACTACGAGAGCAGGGAGCGGCCAGGCGGGAAGCACTCGACGCCCGTCTCCAAGCCCTCTGGGACACCACACCAATGTCGCCCGCGCGTGCCCTGCACGAGATCGGCCGCGCGCTGCCGGAAGATGCCGTGGTGGTGGACGAATCCGTCACCGCAGTGCTCGACGTCGCCCAGAGCTTCAGGCTCGAACGACCGGGTGACTACTACGCGGGTCGCGGTGGTGGCATCGGTCAGGGCATCGCCGGCGCCCTGGGCGTAAAGGTGGCGCATCCCGATCGACCCGTGGTGGCGCTTTCCGGAGATGGCTCGGCCATGTACAGCATTCAAGCGCTCTGGACTGCCGCCCATCACCAGCTGGACATTCTCTTCGTGATCCTCTCCAACCGCGAGTATCGAGTGCTCAAGCACAACCTCGACAACTACCGACAACGCTTCGACGCACAATCCAACCGGCCCTACCCACACATGGATCTCAGCCACCCGGTGCTCGGATTCGCGGAGATGGCCAGGGGAATGGGCGTGCAGGCCAAGCTGGTTTCGAAGCCGGAAGAGCTACACCAGGCGGTTCGAGACGCCCTGTCTTCCCAAGGCCCCTACCTGCTGGACGTGGTGGTATCGGGCAAGAACTCCCCACCCCCAGGCACTTCCACATCCTGAGACCCATTCACGGGAACGGGGGCAACGGGAGCACTGCCTACTGGGGACGATTGGGTTCAGCGCCGGCGGCGATCCGATCGATCTCGCCGGCCCGTTCCTGGGCGAGGGCGGCGGCTTGCAGATCCCCGCGGTGGAGATGGGCGATGGCGAGGTTCCAGTGGGGAAGCGACCAGCCGGGTTCGAGCTCCGCCGCGCGGCCGAGGGTTTCGACGGCCGCGTCCCGTTCGCCGACGGCGAACTGGCCGACGGCGAGGCGGTTGTGCGCGTGGGCGTCGCGGGGTCGCGCCGCCGCCGTGGTCTCGAGGCGGGCAACCATGGTGACGGGATTGGGAGCCGCAAAAGCGTCGTCCCAGATCTGGTAGGCCAGCGGACCGTAGCGGAAGTTGCCCCGCCGGAGCGGTCGAAACACCGCCTGGCCCACCCGCTGCATCACGGCGTGGTCCGAAGCCTCCACCATCGGATCCTCGGGTCTGCAATCGGCTCCGAAAGGCTGGAGGCTCCAGGCGCTGAGCCGGCCCTCCGGGAGAAAGAGCCAGGAGCCGAAGGCCGGCTCACCGGGACCCGGGAACCCTCCGCGACAGCGCTGCTTCACGGCGACGAACAGGTCACCGGCCGAAGCGGGATACGCCAGGGTCTCCCGGAGATCGAGCTCGGTCGTCGCCGCACCTTCGATCCGGAACAGATCGACGGCGAGTGGATCCAAGCCGAGGTCCGGGTGATGGACCACCGCCAGCGCTCGAACGGTGCCGTCCCCCGCGCTCACTTCGATCAACTCGTCCTCGGTGACTTCGGGGTGTTTCTCCAGATAGCCTCGGAAGAAGTCATCCTCACCCGAGGCGGCCAGGATGATCGCGCTGGCGAGCAGGAGTGCCGCCACACGCCGTCGGGTAACTTGCTGGGGAGATTCCATCGGTCTCCGGCCGGGCGCACCGGTTGGAACCGAGTCCTTCCGCGGCGCCGCCACATCGAAGAGGGTACCGTTCTTCGCCTCGAAGGTGAACCGGCATCCGGCGCGTGTGCGCCACGGGGCGGCGGTCATGAAGGAATGATGAAGCGACGGAGTGCTCGGTCATGAAGGCGAAAACGCGAACGGACTCTCCGCGTTCCATCTGGGTCGATGGGGAGCTGGTCGATGCCGACACGGCAGTGCTGAGGGCGGACGACAGCGCCTTCAGCTCCGGGCGTGGCTGCTATACCACAGGTCGGTTCGAGGGCGGGAGAATCCGCTTCGGCGAGCGCGTGGTTCGCCGCCTCGGACGGGATGCGCACACCCTCGATCTCGGGAAGGTGGACGAGGCTCTCTGCCTGGAGGGCATGGTGACACTGGGGAAGGCGCATTTTGGCGACGGCGAGGGAGTGGTGCGTCTTCAAGCCAGTCGCGATGGTGCGGGCTTCCTCCACCTGGTGGGCGTCGCCCGCGCAGTGGGAGCAGAGCCGGCCACCTGGCGGGCGATCTCGCCGCCTTTCCCTCACGAGGGTCCCGCCCCCTACTCGGGAGCCAAGGTCTCCAATCATCTTCTCTTCGCGATGGCGCGCGAACAGGCGGTGCGCGCCGGCGTGGACGAGGCCGCGCTCTTCGACGGAGAGGGCTTCCTGATCGAAGGTGCGCGCAGCAATTTCGTGTTGGCGCTCGGCGACGGAAGCCTGGCGACGCCAGATCTACGGCGGGGAGGAGTCGCGGGAGTAGCGCGGGAAATCCTGCTGGACGAAATTCCGGAGCTCGAGGAAGCGGACCTGCATCGCCGGACCCTCGAGGAGATCCGGGAGTTGATCGCGGTGAACGCGGTCCGCGGCGCCTGCCCAGTGGTCGCCCTCGACGGCAAGCCGGTGGGCGACGGCGAGCCGGGTCCGGCCGCCCTGAGGCTGCGCAAGACGCTCGCGTCAGCAGAAGGAGCCGTCTGACGTCACCGCCAGATCGGTCAGGACGGTCGCTTTTCAGCGGTGAAGATGGCCGGCAGGACCACCTTGGCGGTCGCGTGGCCGCCCTGGCCACTCACCTGGAAATACCCCAGCTCCACCTTGAACTCCATCGGGGAACCGAAGCGTGCGGCGAAGTCCCCGCGCAGCCGCTCGAAGATCTCCTCGGCCCGGTCCCGGTCCGCGTCGGTCAGCAGCACCACTGCGCGCTCGCGGATCAAGCGGAAGATGGCGTCTTCCATACGCAGGGCGCTCTCGACGAAATCGATGAACTCCGGGGCGAGAAGATCGCCCTCCCGCCCGGCGATCCCCACGAAGACCGAGGTCACCTGGTGGCCGCGGGCCAGATCCGAGGCGCGGTCCATCATCCCGCGGAGTCGGCGCGGATCGTGCTTGGAAAGGGGTTGAGTCACTGCCATCTCTACCATACGCGCTTCGTATCGACTTGCGTGGCCTGGAGCTGAAGTGCCTGCGGAAACGCGCCTCCGGAGCCTCCCCGGCGAACGGCGGGAAGCTTCGAAACCTTGCGAATCTCTCTGGAGATCGCCATTTCCCCACCACCGCCGGGACGGCGGGGATGTGGGGTGCTACAACAGCACCTCCGGATCCCCGGAAGGAGGAGTCATGCGCTCCTACCAGGTCTTTGCCCAGATGACGCCGGAGCGCGCCGCCCAGGTGATGGCCGTGCTGGTGGAGGATTCCCCCGCCGTCTACACCCAGGCTGTCGCCGCCGCCAGCCTGGCCATGAACGCTCGGCCCAAGTTCCTGATGCGACAACCGGCCGACAAGCGGGCCAACATGGTTCGACGAACCCTGGCGCAGGTGCGTGCCAACGACCTGGCCGAAGAGATCCTGGCTGCCTACTTCCTGGAGAGTCGGAAGGAGCTCCTCACCGAGTGGCTGGATCTGGTGGGGCTGGAGCACGACGAGGGCATCCTCGAGAACGAGAATCCCCCTCAGCCGCCCGGACCGCAGCTCGAGGAGGCCGTCAAGAGCTTCCTCGCAGGAGACGGAGCCGAGGACCGGGAGCTATTGCTCCGCGCCTTCGCTGCACAGAGCGCCATCGACTGGCCGGACCTCGCGGCGACCTTCGAAGACTCCTGAGAACCGGACTCGGATCGTCCCGGTCCGAGCCCGCCTGGGCTCGGACCGGGAAATCCATCGGCACCCCACAGGGCGGGTGCGCCGAACCCCGCTCTAGGTCGAGATGGTGACCGCGGAGTTGGTGATGACCGGCGTGTCCCGCTCCTTGGTCTTGGCATTCACGAGGATCTTGTCGCCCTCCTTCCAGAGAGAGGTGACGATCGTCTCTCCCGGGAAGACCACCCCTGCGAAGCGCGCCTGGTAGCGAGTCACCTTGCTGGTGTCGCCCCCCAGAGCCGCATCGACCGCCGCCTTGCAGACCATCCCGAAGGAACAGAGTCCGTGCAGGATGGGCGTGTCGAAGCCACCCATCTTCGCGAACTCGGGTTCCACGTGGAGGGGGTTCTTGTCGCCACAGAGCCGGTAGAGCAGTGCCTGCTGAGGCAGGGTCGTCGACTCGACGACGTGATCCGGCGCACGCTCCGGCGGAAGGTTTCCGGCTTTGGGACCGGACTCACCGCCGAAGCCGCCCTCGCCGCGCAGGAACAGCGAGAACCGATTGGTGAACAGCGGAGCACCACCCTGCTCGGAGGTCGCGACTTCGAGAATCGCCAGCGCCGCCTTCCCCTTGTCGTAGAGGCCGGCGACCTTCCCCTTGCTGGTGATCTTCGCGGCCACCGGCAGGGTCTGGTGGATCTCGATGTCCTGCTCACCATGAAGGAGCATGGCGAAGTTGAACTCGAGGCCTGGAATGCCAGCCAAGCCTCCCAGGGATCCGAACACCGGAACCACACCGAAGCTCGGAAGCACCTTGAGGCTCTTCTCGTAGGTGTACTCCAGCTCCGCGGGGTCGGTCGCCGGAACGCCCGCGCCCACGCCCAGGTGGTAGAGGATCACGTCGTCCTGAGACCAGGAACCGTCGGCAGCGGGCAGCTCGGCCCCCAGTGCCTTGGAGGGATCGATCGGCATGTTCCTTCTCCTAACCCTTGAGAGACTCCATGATGACCTTCATCTCGTCCGCGATGCCGCCGGGAATCAGGTAGCCCTCGGGGTTGCGAATCTGCTCGATGTGATCGCGTATCTCCTCGGCGCTGGCCACGGCAGCGGCGCCCTTGGTCCAACCCTGCGTGAGACCGACGAAGACCCGTGCGAAGCGACCGCCGCCCACCGAGTAGATCTCGTGGGTGATGTCGGAGGCCTCGGAGCACAGGTAGGTCACGATCGACGTCACGCAGTCGGGGCCGAGGGCCTTGGCCGCGGGCCCGAGCAGCTGCTCGGTCAGACGGGTCAGGGCGATCGGCGCGACCACGTTCGACTTGATGTTGTACTTGGCACCCTCCTGGGCCAGGACATTCGAGAGACCGACCAGACCCATCTTTGCGGCGCCGTAGTTGGTCTGTCCGAAGTTGCCGAAGATGCCCGCCGCAGATGCCGTGAAGATGAGTCGACCGTAGCCGTTCTCCTTCATCACCTTGAAGGCGGGCTGGGAGACGAAGAAGGCGCCCTTCAGGTGAACGTCCAGGACGATCTCGAGATCTTCCGGAGCGAGCTTGGCAAAGGTCTTGTCGCGCAGGATTCCGGCGTTGTTGATGACGACGTCCACCTTGCCGAAGCTGTCGAGCGCGGTCTTGACGATGGCCTCGCCCCCCTCGGGTGTCGACACCGAGTCGTAGTTGGCCACGGCGCTACCGCCCGCCTCGGTAATCTCCTTCACCACCTCGTCGGCCATGCTGCTACCGGAGCCGGTTCCATCCGCGGCTCCACCGAGATCGTTCACGACGACCTGTGCACCGCGCTTCGCGAGATCGAGGGCGTAGGTCTTGCCGAGACCCCCGCCGGCGCCGGTGACAATCGCAACTCTCCCGTCGAACTGAATGTCAGACATCGAAATCAACTCTCCTTTTCGGTGCGCGCAGCCGAGCGCCCCCGTTGTGACTCGCCGCCGGACCTGCGTCGCACCGGATGGGGGGGCGTGCGGGCCGACGATAGCGAAAAATGCGACTTTTCTATCCAACAGGACGCCCCGCGGGAACCGTCGGTCCCCACCTCGCGGCCGCCCTGAGTGTGTAACGCCAGACGGGGCCGGCTCGTAGTAGGGGACTCAAATGGCTCCTTTCCCCATCACCCTCGCCGCAGAGAAGAGGGAGAAGGCAACGCGATGTCTGAAACCCGGGTCGAGACGATGACGGCACCGGTGGGATCGAATCGCTCCAGGATTTCGCCGGCCAAGCTCGCCATCGGCGTGGCCGCTCTAGGCGGACTGATCTACCTGGGTCGCCAGGTGGGAGCCTACGTCCCCCAGTTCGCTGAATGGGTGAACGGCCTGGGAGCGATCGGACCGCTGGTATTCATCGCGGGATACGCCCTCGCCGTTGTCGGCTTCGTTCCAGGGTCGGTGCTCACCCTCGCCGCCGGCGCCATCTTCGGCGTGTTGGAGGGGACGATCTACGTGTTCGTGGCCGCGACTCTCGGCGCCACGGGTGCCTTCCTGGTCTCGCGCTACCTGGCGCGGCGAGCCGTGGAGCGGAAGCTCGAGGGCGACGAGCGTTTCGCCGCCATCGATCGCGCGGTCGGCGCCCAGGGACGAAAAATCGTCTTCCTGCTGCGACTGTCGCCGATCTTCCCCTTCAACCTGCTCAACTACGCGCTGGGCCTGACGCGGGTGCGGCTGCTGGACTACGTGTTCGCCTCGCTGGGCATGATCCCCGGCACCTTGCTCTACGTGTACTCCGGGAAGCTCGCCGGAGACGTCGCCGCCGTGGCAGGGGGGGCGAGTATCGACCGGGGCACGGGGTACTACGCGGTGCTGGGGCTCGGCTTCGTCGCCACCGTCCTCGTCACCGTCGCGGTCACCCGCATCGCTCGCCGCGCACTCGAGGACGCGACCCGCGGCGCCGCCCCCCCGGGCGGCGGGCTCGCGTCGCGAGAAGGAGTAATCCAGTGACCCCGAAGGCTCCCCTGGTGCTGCCCCACGACGAGCACAACGAGAGACTGGTCGCGAACGTCCATCCGCCCGACTGGGTGAATCCCACACCGGAGGGCCGGTACAACCTGGTGGTGATCGGGGCCGGTACCGCCGGGCTGATCAGCGCGCTGATCGCATCGAGTCTCGGCGCCAAGGTCGCCCTGATCGAGCGCCACTTGATGGGCGGCGACTGCCTGAACGTGGGCTGCGTGCCGTCCAAGGCGTTGATCCGCGCAGGGCGCTGGGTTCACGAGGCCAGACAGGCCGCCGCCCTGGGGCTTCGGCTGCCCGAGGGACAGCTTCCGGATTTTGCTGCCGCCATGGAGCGGCTGCGCGAGATCCGCGCGCGAATCAGTCACGAGGACTCCGCCAGCCGCTATACCGAGGAGTTCGGAATCGACGTCTACCTGGGCCAGGCGCGCTTCACCAGCGGGGAGACGATCGACGTCGACGGAGTCGAGCTCCGTTTCAAGAAGGCGGTCATCGCCACCGGCGCGCGACCGGTGGCGCCACCCACCCCGGGACTGGCGGAGAGCGGATACCTCGACAACGAGACGGTCTTCTCGCTGACCGAGCGGCCTGCCCGGCTCGCCGTGATCGGTGCGGGACCGATCGGCTGCGAGATGGCGCAGACCTTCGGCAGGCTCGGATCCCGCGTGGTGGTGCTCGAGCAGGCGCAACAGCTCCTCGGACGCGAGGATCGGGACGCCGCCGAGATCCTGGAGAAGGTCTTCGCTCGCGAGGGCATCCAGGTGGTTCTGGAGTGCCAGATCCGCAAGGTCGAGAGGAAAGGCGACCAGAGGCTGATTCACGTGACCTCCCCCGGCAGCGGCGAGGAGCAGATCGCCGTGGACGAGATCCTGGTCGGAGCGGGCCGGGCCCCCAACGTCCAGGACCTCGGCCTCGAAGAGGCGGGCGTGGAGTACGACGAGCGGCGCGGCGTGACGGTGGACGACAAGCTGCGCACCACGAACCGGCGCATCTTTGCCGCCGGCGACGTCTGCATGGCCTGGAAGTTCACCCACGCCGCCGACGCCGCCGCCAAGATCGTCGTCCAGAACGCGCTCTTCCTCGGCCGAAAGAGGCTCTCGAACCTGGTGATGCCCTGGTGCACCTACACGGACCCGGAGATCGCCCACGTGGGGCTCCACCCTGGAGAGGCGGAAGAGCGTGGAATCGAGATCGACACCTATCAGGTGCCGATCTCGAAGGCCAACCGCGCCGTCCTCGATGGCAAGGAGGAGGGCTTCTTGAAGGTCCACGTCAAGAAGGGCGGGGACCGGATCCTGGGGGCGACCATCGTCTCGAGCCACGCCGGCGAGATGATCAGCGAGATCACCCTGGCGATGGTGAAGGGAGTCGGCCTGGGATCCTTCACCGAGGTGATCCACCCCTACCCGACCCAGGCCGAGGCCATCAAGGCGGTGGCGGGCCTCTACACCCGAACCCGCCTGACCCCCTTGGTGAAGGGACTCTTCGATCGCTGGATGAGGATATCGCGCTAACCTGCGTCTCCCTGGCTGAACGGAGGTGCCCGAGTTGTCCCTGCTTCGATTCCTGGGTCTGGGCGGCGAGAAGAAGAAGACCTCGAGGGAGAGTCAGCGCGACACGGCGACGGTTCGCAAGATCTCAGCCCGGCTGGAGCGACTGGATCCGGAAACCGCCAAGTACCTGGCGGCCTTCGCCTACGTCCTGGCCCGCGTCGCCCACGCCGATCTCAGCATCGATTCCGAAGAGACGGCCGCCATGGAGGGAATCGTTTCCCAGGTCACCGACCTCGCTCCCGAGGAGGCGTCACTGGTGGTCGAGATCGCCAAGTCTCAGGCGCGCCTGCTCGGCGGGACGGAGAACTACGTGGTGACCCGGCAGTTCCGCCAGATCTCGACGCGGGAGCAGCGCGGAAAGCTCCTCGAATGTCTGTTCGCCGTGGCCGCGGCCGACGGCAGCATCACGGGTCCCGAGAGCGGCGAGATCGTGGCCATCGCCGAGGAGCTCGGCTTCACCCGCGCGGAGGCCAATGCGCTGCGATCGACCTACCGGGAGAAGCTCTCCGAGTTTCAGTCCGGATCGAGCTGAGGCGCCGGCTCTTCCCGGCCGAGCTGCTGCAGCTGGCGCCGAAGCAGCTTTCCAGAGCTGTTGCGCGGCAGCCCGTCCCTGAAGTGGAACTCCTTGGGCACCTTGAACCCGGCCAGCCGGCGGCGGCAGAAGCGGTCCAGATCCTCGGCTCGACACTGGGCTCCGGCTCTCGGGATGATCCAGGCGACCACGCGGCTGCCGAGATCCGGATCCGGAAGGCCCGCCACACCGAGGTCCGCGACGTCGGGATGCTCGCGGAGAACGGCCTCGACCTCCGCCGGGGAGACGTTCTCGCCGCCAGAGACGATCAGATCGGCCCTCCGGTCGAGCATGCGGAGCCTCCCCGTCGAATCGAGAGCGCCCACGTCACCTGTCCGGAGCCAGCCGTCCCGGAGCGCGCGGGAGGTCCCGTCGCCGTCGTGGAGGTAGCCAGCCATCACCGTCGGCCCGCGCACCAGGATCTCGCCCTCCCGCCCCGGCGGAAGGGGTCGGCCGCAAGCGTCGGCGATCCGGATCTCGGTTCCGAAGAGCGCGCGCCCCACGCTGCCGATCGGGTCGACAGACGTCTCGGGATCGCCGGGGGCGCAGGTCGCCACCTGGGAGCAGGCCTCGGTGAGCCCGTAGCTGGGCAGCACGGAAAAGCCGAGCTCTCGGGCACGCTTCAGGAGCAGCGGCGGAGCGGCCGCGCCGCCGAGAAGAATCCCGCGCAGGGAGGCGGGAGCCGGCCGCTCTGCGCGGACATCGAGCAGACGGCCGAGCATGGTGGGAACCAGCGAGACGTGGCTGATCCCCTCGTCGATGGCCGCGCTCACCCAGTCCGGATCGAAGCGCTCGTGGATCAGAACCGGGGATCCGAGCAGGGCGTTGCGCATCAGAATGGATAGGCCCCCGATGTGGAAGAGCGGAAGGCATGCGAGCCACCAATCTTCGCGGCGAAGCTCGAGGTGGAGTGCCGCGGCAAAGGCGCTCGCCTGGAGGTTCCCGTGGGTCAAGCAGACCCCCTTGGGTGCTGCACTGGTCCCGGAGGTGAAGAGCACCGCGAAGATGTCCCCGAGATCGATTCGCTCGGTGAGTGGCGCGGTGTGGCCCCGATCCGTCGACGCCTGGAGCGATCCTTCCTCGAATGCAGCGCGCTCGAGAGCCGGCAGCTCCTGGCTCGCCGCCCGCGCCCGTTCCGCGAGGTCGCCGCTGCCATGGATGAGATGTGTCGCCTGCGACACCCGCAGCTGGGTGACCAGCTCCTCGGAGGTGAGGCGTGTGTTGAGGGGGAGAAACCGCGCACCGCATAGCGAGACCGCGTGGACGAGCTGCACGAAATCGAACCCGTTCCCGAGCAGCACGGCCACCAGATCCCCACTCTGCACCCCCCAGCCGCGGAGCCGTCCGGCGCCTCGCAGGGAGAGATCCGCTAGAGCCTCGAAGCTGAGTCGTCGCTCGCCGAAGCGGAGCGCCTCCTCGCCGCCGCAGAGACGCGCCCGTTCCAGCAGCCAGTTGCGCACTCTCACGCCGCGTGACCTCGCCTGTGACACCAGGGCCTGGCGCCCAGCCCCGGCTCCGTCGGTACCCGGAGTCGTCCGTCCTCGGGCACCGGCGGCGGCGCCAGATCGTTCTCGAGGAGTGCCGAGGTGGCCAGGCCAGAGGCGGGGAGATGGCCGGGCAGACTCGACGCCAGGTGGAGAGCGCCGAGCACGGCCACGGCGCCGTCGAGGAACGAGGTCGGCACCACCCCCACCCCCGCGGCCCTGGCCAGCTCCACGGCGGCTCGGGCGCGGCTGATTCCCCCGACCGCGGAGGGCTTGAGAATCACCAGGTCTGCGGCCTCCGCATCGAGCACGCATCGCAGCTCGGCCTCGCTGCACGCCGATTCGTCGGCCGCCACCGGAACCGAGGCGTCGCGACGCACCCGCGCCAGGCCGGCCACGTCGCCCGCCGCCACGGGCTGCTCGACGAACTCGAGATCGAGGCAGGCCAGGGCCTCGAGCCGACCGCGGGCCTGATCTGGCGACCATGCTCCATTTGCATCGACGCGAATCCGTGGCGCTGACCCTACTGCGCTGCGGACCGCTGCAACCCGTTCCAGATCGCTGGACATCGGACCCGCGCCGACCTTGAGCTTGAGAGTACGGAAGCCGATCTCGACGGCGTGCCGCGCTTCGAGAGCGAGCGCGCGCGGTGACTGGGAGACGAGCAGCGAGCTCACCGTCACCGTCGGACGCGGGCTGCCACCCTGCTTCGCGGCGAGCCAGCTCGCCACGCTCTGCCCCGCGTCCTGTGCGACGAGATCGTGGAGTGCAGAGTCGATCGCCGCTCGGGCCGTGGAAGTCGGCGGGCAGCGCCGGTCGATCCAGCCGAGTAGCTCTTCCGGCTCTCCCAGGTCCGCTCCCTCGAGCAAGGCGGCACAGGCCTCGAGCGAGCGACGCGCGGCATCGAGCGACTCGGTTCCGAAGGCCGGGAGGGGAGTCGCCTCGCCGTAGCCGATGCAGCCGTCGACGTTGCGAAGCGATAGCAGGACGCCCTCCCGGAAGGCCAGGGGACCCAGCGCGGTCGCGAGGGGTGTGCGCAATCGCAGCCGGAAGGACTGCAGCTCCGCTGCCTCGATTCTCACAGGATGAAACCACCCGCCAGGAGTGCGCCAAAGCCGAGCTGCAGGCGCGCGGTTCCCACCAGGACCCGATTGAGCGCCGCGCCCTCTTCCACCCGGGCCTTCCTCGAGAGACGCCAGGCCATCGGCGCCGTCAGCAGGGGAAGCCAAGCGCAAGCGGGTGGCGCACCCAGCCACCAGAGAACCGGGAGCGCGGCGTAGCTCCCGGCCAGCAGCAGCGTGTAGTAGCGACGCGCTCCACTCGGACCGAGCCGCACCGCCAGGGTCCGCTTGTTCGCGCTGCGATCCGTCTCGATGTCTCGCAGGTTGTTGACGGCGATCAGCGCCGTCGCCAGAAGCCCGATCGGAATCGATGCGGCGAGGGCGAGATCCGACGGGCCGAGCGTCTGGACGCGAAAGGTCCCCCAGACGGCGAACACCCCGAAGAAGAGGAAGACGAGTGGATCTCCGAGCCCGCGGTATCCGAGGGGTATCGGGCCTCCGGTGTAGGCGTAGCCGGCCAGCAGACCGAGAAGCCCGAAGAGGGCGATCGGCCAGCCTCCGCGCGCGATCAGGTAGAGGCCGATCAGCGCGGCGGCCGCGAATGCGGCGAGCGTGGCGGCGCGCAGGGCTCCCGGTGAGAGCAGACCCGCCTGGGCGGCGCGGAGGGGACCGGTCCGCTCGCCGGTGTCCGCTCCCTGCTCGAAGTCGAAGGCGTCGTTTGCGAAGTTCGTGCCGACCTGGATCAAGCAGCGCCGCAGCCGAGGGCGGCAAGCGCGGGGATCGCCCGCGCCTCTCCCGCCGCGGCGGCCACCGCCGTTCCCACGGCAACCGGAGCCAGTGAAGCCGTCAGCGTCGCCGGGCGCGCGGCGAGAAGCCAGGCGCCCGCGCCCCCCGGAAGCGGCGCGTCTAGGGTCGCCACGGGAACCGGGTGAAATCGGGCTCGCGCTTCTCGACGAAGGCGTCCCGGCCCTCCTGGGCCTCCTCGGTCATGTAGAAGAGCTGGGTGGCGTGCCCCGCCAGCTCCTGGATCCCCGCCTGTCCGTCGCAGTCGGCGTTGAAGGCCGCCTTCAGGCAGCGAATCGCCGTGGGGCTGTGGCGCAGGATGCGCCGCGCCCAGTGCACGGCCGTGGACTCGAGCTCCTCGAGCGGAACGACGGCGTTCACCAGCCCCATGTCGAGGGCCTCGCCGGCCCCGTACTGATCGCACAGGTACCAGATCTCCCGGGCCTTCTTCTGACCCACCACCCGCGCCATGTACGAGGCCCCGAATCCCGCGTCGAAGCTTCCCACTCGCGGACCGGTCTGACCGAACCGGGCGTTCTCGGCGGCGATGGTGAGATCGCAGAGCAGATGGAGCACGTGGCCACCCCCGATGGCGTATCCCGCCACCACTGCGATCACGGGCTTGGGGAGGGTTCGAATCACCCGCTGCAGATCGAGGGCGTTCAGACGAGGCACTCCGTCGTCGCCCACGTAACCGGCGTCCCCTCGCACCTTCTGGTCGCCTCCGGAGCAGAAGGCGTCGGGCCCCTCGCCGGTAAAGAGCACGACGCCAACCTCCTGGTCCTCTCGCGCGCGGGAGAAGGCATCGATCAGCTCGAAGAGCGTGTTGGGCCGAAACGCATTGCGCACCTCCGGCCGGTCGATGGTGATCTTTGCGATTCCATCCGCCTTCTCGAAGCGGATGTCCCGGTAGTCTCGAACGCTCTTCCAGTCGATGGCGGTCATCGGCTCTCCTGTGGGGGTCTCGACCTCGCGCAGGAACGCCCCGGCGATACCTGTCGAAGGTCTGTGGGTTTTCGAGGTGGGCGGCATGCCCGGCCTCGGGAATGATCTGCAAGCGCGCCTTCGGAAGGCGTCGCTCCAGATCGCGAGCGGTCGCCAGAAACGGCGCGTCCTCTTCACCGACCACGAGGAGGACCGGTGAGGAGATTCGATCCAGCCGCTCGAAGAGCGGCGGCTGAGCTCCGGCGCCCATCCCGCGCAAAGAGAGCGCGAGTCCATGGGCGCGGTTGCGAAGCCGCCGAGCCCGCGCTTCGGCCAGGGCCGGGGAGCCCAGGCGCGCCTGGCTGGCAAAGAGCGGAAGTGACATCCAGTGATCGACGAACCAGTCGATTCCTTGTTCCAGGATCCGCTGAGCGAGGTTCTCGTCGTCCTCGATGCGAGCGCGGCGCGCGGCCGGATCTTCGATCCCCGCTCGTGCGCCGACCAGAAGCGCAGAGCAGACCCGCCCGGGATGGCCCGCCGCGAAGGAGAGACCGACCCGGGCCCCCATCGAGTAACCGACCAGGTGAACCCGGAGCTCCTTCAGCTCGTCCAGCACGGAGACCAGATCCTCGAGGCAGCGCGCCATGCGGTAGTCGTCTGGCGCCGACGGCGCATCGGAGCTGCCGTGACCCAGGAGATCGACGAGGATGCACCGGCGATCCTCTCCCAGTGCCTCGGCGACGCCACGCATCGTCTCTGCGGATCCGGTAAAGCCATGCAGGATCAAGACCGCCTCGCCAGTCCGTCTCCTCGGCTCGGTCACCTCCACGTGCAGGAACCGGCCCGTCCGCACCTCGATGCGATGATGGGTCGTCGCGCTCACCGGGATCCTCCGCTTCCAACGGAGTGGCAGATCTCCTGATGGATCTCCCGGTAGAGGGCGAGATTCTCGCGGCGGTCCACGGGGACCTCGATCACCTGGGTGCCCGCACTCGCCTGGGAGTTCTCCAGGGCCTGTGAGAGATCCAGGGCGGTCGTCACCCTCTGGTGTGGCAGACCGTAGGCGCCCGCGACTGCGGCGATATCGATTCCGTGAGGCACGGTGAAGAGCCGCTCGAAGTCGACGTCTTCACCGTGTGTGGCGATCGGAAGCAGGGAGAAGATCCCGCCCCCGTCGTCGTTCAGGACCACGAGTGTGGCGCGAATCCGGTGCTGATGGGCGGCGAAGAGACCGCCGGCGTCGTGAAGGAAGGCGAGGTCCCCGCTCAGCAGGAAGAGGGGCCCGGACACCGCGGCGGCCGCTCCGAGAGCGCTGGAGACGATGCCGTCGATGCCATTGGCGCCCCGATTGGCGAGCACCCGGATCCGCCTGGTGGAGACCGGGAGAAATGCGTCGAGATCGCGGACAGCCATGCTGTTGGAGACGAAGAGCGTCGCGCCGTCGGGCAGCGCTTCCGCGAGCACCGCGACCACCTGCGGAGCCAGCAGCCGTGCGCGCAGCCCCACTCGGCTCTCCACCACCCGCCGCGCTCGCTTCTCGGCGGAGCTCCAATCCCCGAGCCAGCGAGGACAGCCGGGAGGGGACGGCTGCCGCCGGAGCCGCCGTTCGAGGCTTTCACAGAGACGCACCGGGTCCGCGTCGATCACCTCCGAGGCGAGATGACCGGGGTCCGCCCAGGTGCGATCGGGATCCAGCATCACCAGCCGCGTGTTCGGATGCAGGTCGAGCCACTGCTGGAAGGCCTTGCTGGTGGGCGGCGCGCCGATCCGGAGCACCAGATCCGGCGGGTGCCCAAGGGCGAACTCGCGACTGCGCAGGATGGCATCGAAGCTGGCCAGGATCGGCGCCCCGCGAGTGTGGGGACCGCAACGAATCTGCGAGGTCGATTCGGCCAGCACCGGCCATCCGGCGGCGCGACCGAGCCGGGCCACCGCATCGGGGAGGGCGGGATCGGCGTCGCCCGGACCGCAGACGATCACCCCCCGCCGGGCCCGCAGCGAGCCCTCGAGCAGATGCGAGACCAGGTCGGGCGAGGGCGGCGGCGAACTGCGCCAGCTTCGTGTGTAGGGACCCGCGCCCCGACCGCGGGGCGCCCAGTCGCCCTCCAGAACCGGACTCGCGCCGTCGCCGGGGTCGGGCGAGGGATCCAGAGGCTCGCCGAAGGGGAGATTCAGGTGAACCGGTCCCGGCGGCGGGCCCACCGCGGCGGCCACCGCCCGGCAGGCCAGTGCGTGGGCATGACGGAGCCCCGCGCCATTCCGCGCCGTCCGCCCTGGCGGAGATGCTTCGCTGAACCAGCGGACGTGGCTTCCGAACAGGCCCACCTGATCGATGGTCTGCGCCGCGCCCCAGCCGCGAACCTCCGGCGGGCGATCCGCCGTCAGCACCAGCAGGGGAACCCGCCCGTGGTAGGCCTCGACCACGGCGGGGAGGAAGTTCGCGGCGGCGGTTCCCGAGCTACACACCAGAGCGACGGGAGCCCGCTCGGCCCTGGCGAGCCCGAGAGCGAAGAACGCCGCGGCCCGCTCGTCGAGGTGAACCCAGACGCGCAGGCCGGGGGTGCGCGCTGCGCTGACCGCCAGGGGCGCAGAGCGAGATCCGGGGCAGACGCAGACGTGGCCCACGCCGCTGGCGACGAATTCCTCGAAGAGAGCGGCCGCGAATGCGTAGTTCCGATTCGCTGCCGGTCGCGGGCTCGGCTGGACGGAGACCTCCACGCTCAGATCTCCAGCAGCGCAGCCAGAGCCGTGCGCAGCTTGAGGCGGGTTTCCAGAAGCTCGGCATCCGGATCGGATCCAGCCACGATTCCGGCGCCCGCGAACAGCGTCGCCTCGGACCCCCGCAGCAGCAGCGAGCGCAGCGCCACCGCAAACTCGCCCTCTCCCTCTGGACTGAGCCAGCCGAGCGAACCCGCGTACCATCCGCGGTCCAGGCCCTCATGGCAGCGCAGCCAGGCCAGGGCCGTCTCTCGCGGGGCTCCTCCGACCGCGGGTGTCGGATGGAGGTCGCCGACCAGATCGAGCACCGTGGTATTCGACGGATCCCGGAGCCGACCCTGGATGGGCGTGTGGAGATGCTGAATCCCGTCGGTCTGCAGCAGGCCCGGTGATTCCGGGGCCAGCAGCGCGCCGCAGTGAGGGGCGAGCGCTTCGAGAACGCAGCGCACCACGACCGAGTGCTCCTCCTGGTCCTTCTTGCTCTCGACCAGCTCGCGGGCGAGGCGCTGATCCTGCTGCGGCGTCCGTCCCCGCGGCGCAGTTCCCGCCACGGCGTCCGCCTGCACCAGCCCCTGCTCCAGGCGCACCAGGCGTTCCGGCGTCGCTCCGAGGAAGGTCACCGGTCCTCGAGCCAGCGCGAAGATCGTGCACGAGGGGTGGAGCGCGCGCAGACTCCGCAACACGCGAAGCGTCTCGAAGGGACGGGATCCGATCACCGTACAGGAGCGCGCGACGACGACCTTCTCGAGCTCGCCCTCGCCAATGGCTCCGAGAGCCTTTTCCACCAGGCCTCGGTAGACACCGAGAGGCCGGTCTGCCGAGGCGTGAAAGGCGGGCGGCAAATCGTCAGCCAACGCCTCGCGAGCCGACGAGTGGGGTGCCGCGGAGAGCTCGTCCCCGCCGGAGGAGAAGGTTCCGACCCCGGCGTAGCAGCACCACATCTCCCCATCCCCTGCGGATCAGAAGTCGCTCCGGCAGGACCAGCTCTGCCGGGGGAAAGCCGGCCCACCGCTCCGAGGAAGGCACCACAGAGTCGAACGCGAAGCCCCCCACCAGAAGCGGACCCGCCCAGGACGGCGCATCACCCTCCTTGCGAAGCAGCGCCCGGATCTCGCGGACTCGGCTCGCTGCCTCGCCGAAGCGGCTCGGGCCGCTGCTCTCGATCCGGTCGACGGCTCCCAGAGCGAGGATGGCTTCCCCGCTCTCGGGTCTCTCCCAGTAGAAGCGCTCGGTTTCGCCGGAGGCCGCGAAGAGCTCGAGCAGGTCTCGCGGAGGAATCGCGCTCTGGCGAACGCGGATCGGGGTCACGTCGCCTCCCGATCGGCGCGGATTGCCGTGATGATCTGGGCGCTGCCCAGAAGGAGTGGGCGACGCCTCACTTCCCGGAAGCCCGCATCCGCAATCAGGGCCGCCAGCTTCGGGGCGTCCGGCAGGTAGGCGGTGGAACGGGGCAGGTAGCTGTAGGCGGCTCGATCCGACAGCCACCCCCCAATTCGGGGTACGAAGCGATCGAAGTAGAGAGAGTGCGCGGCCCGCACCACCGCAAGCGATGGCCGATCGACCTCGAGCAAAGCGAGGCGACCGCCGGACTCGAGCAGCCTCGCCATCTCGCCGAGCACCTCTGGGAGCGAGGCGAAGTTGCGCAGGGCGAAGCCACAGCTGATCACGCTGGCGTAGGCGTCGGGCAGGGGTAGCGCAGCACCGTCACCCTGAATCCAAAGCGCGGGTATCCGTCGCTGCATGGCGCCGCGCAGCATTTCTCGCGCGAAGTCGACGCCGACCACCTTCGCACCGCGCGCCGCAGCGAGCTCGGCCAGGTCGCCGGTGCCGCAGGCCAGATCCAGGACCCTGTCGCCGACCCCGGTACCCACCGCGTCGAGTGCGGCGCCGCGCCAGCGCTGATCCAGACCCGCCGTCATCAACCGGTTCATCGCGTCATAGCGTGGAGCGATGCGATCGAACATCGCCCGGACCTGGGAGCGCTTCTCTTCGTCCCGGGGCAGACCGAGTCCTCGCGAGGGCTCGCCTTCGCTGGTCTGCGGCGCTAGCGCCACGCGATCTCCAGGCTGGAGGACTCGGTGGCGGCGAGGGCCGCGCGCAGATCGTCGTCTTCGCCGCGACCGGCGAGTCGCTGCAGAGCGCGACTCACCACGGTTCGCTGGAAGTGGAGCGCGACCAGGCGGGTGAGCTGCGGGAGGAGATCCCGGAAGGCTTCGGTGACCTCGCCGGTCTCTCCCCGCTCTTCAGCCCGCTTTCTCACGTGATCGTCGAAGAGGTCGATGGCCCGATCGGAGACCTCCTGTACCGAGCTGGCGTGCTGCACTGCCAGGGCCAGCAGCTCGTTCAGGGGAAAGCCCGCGTTGAGGATGCGGAGCGCGGCGTGGGCCATCTCCCGATCCGCAGCGCTGAAGCGCTCCTCGCCGTCGATCCGGAGCGGATGCACCAGGCCCGAGGCTTCGGCAGCTCCGATCAGCTGCTCGGGGATTCCGGCCTCGGCGGCGAGCTCGGCCCGGGAGAAGGTCCGTTCGCCGACGTGCTCTTCGACCAGGGCCTCGAGGAGCGGCCGATCCTCGGCTTCGCTCTCGCGCTCGAGCAGGCGCTTGATCTGGGCGAGTGTGAACCCCTGGTCCACGAGCTCCCGGATCCGGCGCAATCGCTCCAGGTGGGCATCGTCGTAGAAGGCGACCCGCCCCTCGCGGCGCGGCCGGGGAAGCAGACCGCGAAACTGGTAGAAGCGGATCGTATCCACTCGCAGCGCCGCTCGTGCGGCGACTTCCTCGACTCGATAATTCATGTGATTACTATAGGAGTAATCACTCTTACAGTCAAAACACCGCTAGCAGATTCAATATCTATTTAAAATCAAATAGTTGAATGGATCTCGAAGCCGGAAGCTCGGAGCGCCGAGCTAGCTTCTGACCAGCAGCAGGGTCTTTGGATCCAGGGCGACCCGAAGTGCCTCGAGGTTCGGATTGCCGTGGTCCTTGAGCGCGCGCAGTGCCACCGAGTCGATTTCGGGCTCGAGAGCCAGGATCACGCTGACGGCATCACCCAGCTGGGCGATCCGCGCCGGGATCCCCGGCACGCTCTCCTCCGGGCAGGCAACCGAGAGCCAGAGCTCCGCTTCGATCTCGGCGGCCATCGCCTTCATGTCGAGGATCTCCTGCTTCGGTGCGTCGCCGAGGTCGAAGCCCTCGACAACGACCAGCCCCGGCTTGCAGCCGGCCTCCTCCTCGAACTTGACCGCCTCGCGGAGCTTCCCGGAGCCGAAGCCGGCTACCGGGTAGGAGCGGATGCTGCGGTGGCGATCCACGTCGGCGTGGACCCGCGCCTGGTCCTCGAGGTGGGTCGAGGAGGCGAGTTCGTCGAAGACGGTGTCGTAGTAGGCCCGGGTGTGCGAGACCGATTCATCGAGGGATACGTGGAGCACGTGATCGCCACGCAGCAGGTCGTCGAGCGCTACTCCCACCAGGAACGAGGTCTTGCCGACGCCCGGTCCGGCGAGAATCAATCCGATGTTGCCCTTGCCGAGTCCGCCGTGGAGTCCTCGCTCGAGCAACCGCAGCGGACTCCGGGCGGAGAGAAATTTTCGATACATCTGTCTCCTCGAAACAGCGTCAGTCTTCGCCCTTGCGCTTCTCCGTGAATTCCTCGATCAGGCCCTTGGACACCTCGGCAGGCACCGGGGCGTACTTGGCGAACTCCAGAGTGAACTCGGCCTTGCCCTGGGTCGCCGAGCGCAGGTCGGTGGCGTATCCGAAGAGCTCGGCGAGCGGGACCTCGGCCTCGATCCGGCAGAACAGATCCTCTTCGGTCGTCCCGATCACCGTACCGCGGCGCTGCATGACCGTCTTCAGCACAGTCCCCTGGAACTCGCCGGGGCTCTCGACCGCCAGCTTCATCACCGGCTCGAGAATGATGGGCCTGGCCTGGGAGTAGACCGCGCGGAAGGCGCCGCGGGCCGCGGCCTGGAACGCCATGTCCGACGAGTCCACCGAGTGAGCCTGCCCGTCGTTCAGACAGACCCGGAACCCTGTCACGGGGAATCCGATCAGACGCCCCTTCGTCATCATCTCCCGAAAGCCCTTCTCGACCGAGGGAATGTACTCCGTCGGGATCGCCCCCCCTCGGACTTCGTTCACGAACTCGAAGGCCTCGCCGTCGGTGATCGGCTCGATGTAGCCGGCCACCCGCCCGAACTGACCGGCGCCCCCGGTCTGCTTCTTGTGGCTGTAGTTGAACTCGGCTCGCTGGGAGATCGTCTCGCGGTAGGCCACCTGGGGGGCCCCTGTCTCGACCTCGACGCGGTACTCCCTGCGCATCCGCTCGACGTAGACGTCGAGATGAAGCTCACCCATTCCCGAGATCACCGTCTCGCCGCTCTCCTCGTCCACGCCGGCCCGGAAGGTCGGATCCTCTCGAACGAAGCGCCCGAGCGCCTTGGCCATGTTGGCCTCGACCTTGTTGTCCTTGGGCTTGATCGAGAGGGAGATCACCGGATCCGGAACGTGCATGGCCGTCATCGCCACGTCCACGGAACCGTCGGTGAAGGTGTCTCCCGAGGCGCAGTCGATGCCGAACAGCGCGACGATGTCGCCGGCCCCGGCCGCCTCGATCTCCTCCATCTCGTCGGCGTGCATCCGCACCAGGCGACCGACCTTGTGGCGCCTCTTGGTGCGGGTGTTGATGATGTTGGATCCTCGGCCCAGAGAGCCCTGGTAGATGCGAACGTAGGTGAGCTGTCCGTAGCGCCCGTCCTCGAGCTTGAAGGCCAGGCACACCAGGGGCTTCTGGCACTCGGCCGCCAGCGAGATGGGCGCGCCGTCGGCGGAGAGGTCGATGCCCGAGTTCTCGACGTCGACCGGGCTGGGGAGATAGAGGGTGACGGCATCGAGAAGCTTCTGGACGCCCTTGTTCTTGTAGGCGGCGCCGAGGAAGACCGGGGTGAGCTCCAGGCTGAGAACTCCCCTGCGAACTGCCTCGTGGATCAGCTCTTCGGTGACCTTCTCCTCGAGAATCGCCTCGGTGAGCTCGTCCGAGAACATCGAGACGACATCGAGCATCTCCTCTCGAGCCGCCTCGGCCTCGTTCCGCAACTCGGCGGGAATCTCCTCCTCGACGACGTGCTCGCCGTTCGCACCCTCGAAGCGCACCGCCTTCATGGTGACGAGATCCACCACGCCATTGTGCTCCGCCTCGACACCGATCGGAATCTGCATCGCCACGGCGTTGTGACCCAGCTTCTCGCGAAGCCCCTCGATGACCCGGCGCGGGTTCGCTCCGGAACGATCCAGCTTGTTGATCAGTGCCAGGCGCGGAACCCGGTAGCGTCTCATCTGCCGATCGACGGTGATCGACTGGGACTGCACACCGGCGACCCCGCAGAGCACCAGAATCGCACCGTCGAGCACGCGCAGCGAACGCTCCACCTCCACGGTGAAGTCCACGTGGCCGGGCGTGTCGATGATGTTGATGTGATGGCCCTTCCACTCGGCGTGAGTCGCGGCGGAGGTGATGGTGATGCCGCGCTCCTTCTCCAGCTCCATGTGATCCATGGTGGCGCCGGCGCCGTCCTTCCCCTTCACCTCGTGGATCCGGTGGATCCGGTTGGTGTAGAAGAGGATGCGCTCGGTGAGCGTGGTCTTGCCCGAGTCGATGTGGGCGCTGATGCCGATGTTTCGAATCTTTTCGAGGTCGTTGATCATGGCGGTCACGTCTGTTGGCGCCGGCGCTCGCGTCCGGCGAGTCCGATCGTCCTGGGTTTTCCACGAGGTGCAGCCCACCGGCCATCCGGCGGCGATCCGCGACCCGCGGGCGAAATCGAGCGATGACGAAGGGGAAAATCAGAGGAGCTGGCAGCACCCGATCTTCCCCATCGGGCGCTCGGTCCCTCCAGAGTAGCGCGCAAAGCTAAGCACATTTCGAGATCGGGCAAGCCCCAGCGGGGACGTTGTTGAGTTCAACTTTTCGGTCTCCGAAAAGTTGAACTTCAACAACGTCGGCCCGACTAACCTCGGTCGGGTCCGCCGAGCTCCACAGGCGAAGCGTGGCCCCCAGGGGGACTGTCTGCCGGCGGCGGCGGGTGAGGGAATCTGCAGCCGTGTAGACCGCGCAGGCCAGGGCCTGGAGGGAATCGAGGGGGAAGTAGGGAAAGGCCAGGTAGCTGGACGCCGACCGTCCCAGCTGCCGCGCGGCCTCGATCGAGGCGCAGGGGATCTCGGCGTAGACGGTCAGCGACCAGTCCGGTAGCCGACGGCCCTTCACCCGCCGCCACTGCTGGCGCGGCCTCGCGACCGCCGGCTGATCGGCGCGAGCCTCGAAGAAGGCGTCGATCTCCCCGCCTGCGCCGGCCCGGAGCGCATCGCCCATGGCGGCGCCGAGCAGCAGGCGGGCGAGCTCGAGGCGCGCCGAGACCTCGTGCATGGGATCGCCCTGCTCCGCGAGGCGCGCGCTCACCTCCAGGCCGCGTAGCGTGGTGAGGGACTCGTCGAAGCCGAAGCGATGGGCGAGTTCGTGAGCGAGGACGGTGGGAATCGCCGGGCGCGACGCCTTCCAGGAGGTCATTCGAACCACCCGGCTGAGACCGATCCCCAGTGTCAGGTACTGGCTCCACGGGCCCATCAGCCGGGCCTCGAGCCCCCTCCGGTAGGCGACGTGGGGCAGCCTTCCGTAGGAACGCCCAGCCACCGCCTCCACCGGGGAGCGGAGCCGCCGCGCCTCCCCGCGGAGGGCCGCGTTGTCGTCCAGAAGCGGGGGCGTCGCCTCACCCACCTGCGCGAGGAGCGCCTCCGCGCGGCACAGCCGGCTGCGGATCGGCGTGGTATCGGCCGCCACCATCTCAGCCGAGGCGTTCACCGACCGCGAGACCGGCCTCACCAGCCGGGATCTTCTTGCCGTCTCCGATCCGCACCCGCCCCACGGAGAGGCGCCCCCCCTCGGCGGCGATCACCAGACGCCCTTCCTCGATGGCGACGATCGTCCCGGCGGGAGCGTCCGCCACCCCCTCCAGCCGAAAGGCGTCGAAGCACCGAACCGTCGCGGCCTCGCGTCGGGCAGAGGCGCCGGGCTGGGGATCGCAGCCCCGGATCAGGTGGTCGAGCTCCTCGCAGGGCCGAGACCAGTCGATGCGCGCCACCGTGTCGTCCACCAGGCCCTGAAAGGTGGCCTGCGACTCGTCCTGAGGGCGCGGATTCGCCTCGCCCCGGGCTACCAGCTCGACCGCCTCACAGAGCGCCTCGACGCCGAGCGGATAGAGATCCTGATAGTACAAGCTGGCTGCGGTGGCGGTCGGTCCGATCTCGACCCCACCCTTCTGGACCACGATCGGCCCGGTGTCGACCCCCTCGTCGGGCCGGAACACGGTCACCCCCGACTCCTTCTCACCGAGAATGATCTGCCACGGAATCGCCGCTCCCCCGCGGAAGCGGGGAAGCAGTGAGGGATGGAAGCAGAGCGAACCGTGGCCGGGTGCGTCGACCACCTCGGCGGGAAGGATCATGGTGACGTAGGCCAGCACGTTCAGCTCCGCCCCCAGTGCAGCGTGCTCTTCGACCAGCTCCGGGATCGCCCGGCCCTTTCGCCGCATCCGCCTGTAGCGGAAGAGGGAAAGTCCGCGCGTCTCCGCCTCCTCGGCCAGGGGATCGGGACGGCCGCCCTCGGGCGGCGCGTAGACACCGACGATCTGGTGTCCTGCCCCCACCAGCCGCTCGAGTACCTCCTTGCCGAAAGCCGCCTGTCCGAAGAGCGCGATTCTCAGTGCCATCACACCAATCTAACAGGATTGCGCTCAGCCGCGCTCAGCCGGTGTGGGTTCGGTCTCCGACCGCGCCGTGGGGACGGGCTGGGATGCCGTAGGCGAGCGTGTGCTCGGGGATATCGCTGGTCACCAGCGAGCGAGTTCCGATCACGCTGTGGGCGCCGATCTTGACTCCTCGCAGGACGGTCACGTCCGAGGCGACCCAGGCGTGATCGTCGATCCGCACCGGATCCGGGACCTCGGGATGATCGGCGTCGAGGTCGTGCTGGTCGGAGTCGAAGACGCGGGATCCGGGACCGATCCAGACCCGGCGCCCCAGGGAGACCTCGGCCTTGGCGCTCAGATGGCAACCGTTGAGCAGGCTGTCGGGACCGATGCGCAGCCGGGCTCCGGCGTAGGCGGCCAGGACGACGGGGGCGACCTCCGTGCGCAGCCAGGCGCCCTCCTCGATCTCGATGACGGCATCCTCCTCCAACAGGAAGTTCACCCCGCCGGACCGTCGGTCCATGACGACTCCGGGACCGAGCCGCAGCCGGGCTCCCGGCGCCATGTTGAAGCTGGCCTTCCAGAAGTTGGGGCTGGTCGCCGGATCGATCTCGAGCCCGGGATGCAATCGGGCGACGACGCGCATGCGCAGCTTGTCCAGGAAGTGGGTGGTGTGGAGCCGGAGGCGGATACCGAGGCCGCTGTGAAAGGGCACCGCCCGCCCTAGTCGCTGTCGCGAAGCCGAAAAGTGATGAATCCGTGGGTGGGATCGTAGGGAGAGAGGCCCACCTGCACCTTGTCTCCGGGAATCACACGGATCCGGAAGCGGCGCATCCGGCCCGACAGCTGCGCGGTGACCGTCTGCCCCGACTCGAGGGTGATCTGGTAGCGGCCACCGCCGAGCACCTTGTCGACGCTGCCGGTCGCCTGGATCAGATCGTCTCGCGACACCCGGTCTCCTTCTAGCCCAACGAGGCGAGAACGCTAGCACGCAGGCCATGGACCGTCACCGCGCCCCCAGACAGAGGGGGGTGGGCACCAAATCGCATCCCCCCCGTGTTTCCCGCCATTCAGCCGGGTAGCTTCGAGTGCCTCGGCCATGATATGAGGCATCTCATCCGTTTTGCCCGCTTCCCCGCGGGAGCTTACAGTTTCTTCGGCATCAGACGGGAGGAGCCCCGCCAATGATGCCTATCCGCCGAGGAAGGGCCGACCGTACCCGCCCGAGCCCTTTCCCATCAGCAACGAAATCATCGAGCGACGCCCGGCCGCGAGCGGTGAGAGCCTGCCCGCACCGAATGCCGACGGAAACAAAGGGGTGTTCTCGATCCTCAAGCGCCTCCGCCTCTTCAGCGACTTCATTCCCGCCGTGCTCGAGGGTCTGCTCGACGGCTCGATCGATCCCGAGTTGCCGCGTCGGGTGACGAAGACCGCGTGGCTCGACAGCATCGAGGCGGCCGACGAGTTCAACGATCCCGGCGCTTTCACCACCTTCGTCGCCTTCGAAGAAGCGGGCATCGTCAATCCATTCAAGTTCGGCTTCATCGCAGCGAGCGATACTCACGTCGGCGCCACCACCGACGACGAATCGAACTTCCACTTAAAGATTGGCCTGCTCGACGATCGCGACGCGATCCGCAAAGCCTACGCGAGCGGGGTTCCGATGAGCGGCGACCTGCCAGGCGGGGGCGAGACTCCACCCCGCTTCTTCGCCTACGCCATGCGCGACGCGCAGAGCGCATCTCTCCAGCGTCATCCAGATCGTAAAGGGCTGGGCCGCCGACGGCGAAACCTTCGAGAAGGTCTACGACGTCGCATGCTCGGATGGCGGCACGCAAGATCCGAAGACACACCGCTGTCCCGACAACGGTGCCCGCGTCGACCTGCGCGATTGTTCCTATTCGCAAGAAGTCGGTGCGGGCCAGCTCATCGCACTGTGGCAGGACCCCGGCTTCGACCCCGACCAGCGCGCCTTCTACTATGTCCGCGCGCTGGAGAACCCTACCTGCCGCTGGTCGACGTGGGACGCCCTCCGCAGCGGCGTCGAACCCCGACCCGACCTGCATGCGACACTCCAGGAACGCGCCTGGTCGTCGCCGATCTGGTACGCGCCCTAGCCTCTATCCCCGCGCCTCCCTGAACCGCACCGGAATGCGTCCCGGCACCCGGAACAGCGACCGGCCCCACTCGGTCGACTCGCTCTGCAGCGTCAGACCGTCGAAGCGTCGCACCAGCGTCCCGATCGCGACCTGCGTCTCGAGTCGCGCCAGGTGGGCACCCAGGCAGAGGTGCGCGCCGCCGCCGAACGAGAGGTGGGGCGCCGCGTTCTTGCCTTCGGTGTAGCGCGTGACGTCGAATCGCTCGGGGTTCTCGAAGTGATCCGGGTCGCGGTTTCCGGCGGCGAGGAGCGCGACGACCTCGGTGTCGATCGGGATGACGTAGTCGCCGAACTGCGAGTCTTCGTGAAGGACCCTTACCGTGACGAGGATGGGGCCGGAGTAGCGCAGGCACTCCTCGACGGCGCTCACGATCAGGCCGGGGTCGGCGCGCAGCTTCTCGAGCTCCTCGGGGTGCCGGATCAGCGTGGTGAGGCCGTTGCCGATCAGGCCGATCGTCGTCTCGAAGCCGGCGATCAGCAGACCGATCGACTGTGACATGAGCTCGAGGGGGCTCAGCTTCTCTCCCTCCTCTTCGGCGGAGATCAGTGCGCTGAGCAGGTCGTCGCCCGGGTTGCCCCGCCTCCCTTCGATGAGGTCGCTGAAGTACGCGACGAGCGACATGCCGGCCTCGGCCACGCGCGCTTGCATCTCCTCGTCGCCCAGCCCCCGGAGCGTCAGGAGACCGTGGGTGGCGTCCGCGGTCCACTGCGTGAAGCGGCCCTGGTCCTCGGCGGGGATGCCCAGCAGCTCGCAGATCAGGGTGGCGGGTACGGGCAGGGCGAGGTCGGCGACCAGGTCCATCGAGCCCTTCTCTGCGACCCGGTCGAGCAGCTCGTTCGTGATGCTCTGGACGCGAGGGCGCCACGACTCGATCGCGCGCGGCGTAAATGCCTTCGAGACGAGCTTGCGCAGGCGCGTGTGGGTCGGAGGGTCCTGGAGGAGCATGAAGAGCCCGGAACCCGGGACCTCTTCCGTCTGACCGGGCAGCAGCCCGTTGGTTCGGCGCACGCCCGTTGGGACCTCGCGCAGCAGGCGCCGGATGTCGTCGTAGCGAGAGAGACGCCAGGTCCCGTCGGGCGTGAGATTGACGGGCTGGGTCTCGCGCAGCTCGCGAAAGCCGGTGTAGGGATCTTCGGCCTGCATGCCCTTCTTCGAAGACGGCGCCGTACCAGCCGGGGACGGGCTGCGGGCGGGACTCGTTCGTGGTCGGCTTTGACTGAGACATGGCGACTCTCCAGCGGCTCGGCCGTGGACCCCTAGTGTAGCGTCGGCAGCGCGTCCGAGCAGCGAGAGGCAGTCGTCGGTTCTCCGCTCAGATCGGTACCGAGAGGAAAGGCGAGCCCGGCTCAGTGCCGACCTCGCTCGCGCAGGAGGGCGAGCAAGGCCATGCCAAGGCCGACCAGGAGACCCGTCGAGGGCTCCGGAACGAAGGGCAGCTCCGGGTTGCGCACGAAGTCTACGGCGAGACGCACCTTGGTCCGATCCGACAGCGCAGAATCGGTGCGATTGAGCGTCACCGATCCGAAAAGTTCCCACGCGGCTTGCGTCAGATCGTTGTCGTCGGCCATGAACCATTGGCCGCGTCGCCCAGCATCGAAGGAGAAGATCGTGCCCGGGCTCGAAGGCGTCACGGTTTCGTCGAAGAGAGGCTCGCCGCTCAAGGTCACGCCCGAGAGTCCCAGGATCTCGACGGCGACGCTCGAGCCAGCGACCTCCTGGGCACGCACCTGGACCTGGAGTCCGTTGTAGTCGTCAATCGGAGCGAAACCATTGATGAGCTCGGCGGAGTTCGAGCCCGGCGCGCAGTTCTTTCCCCAGCACAGGACGCTCACCTCGGACGTCAACGTATTGGTCAGCGAGAAGGTGAAGTTCCGGCCGCCGGCCAGGTTGTGTTGAATGGAGAAGTCGAAGGGCACACCCGAGAGGCTTTCCACCGTGCCGAGGTCGTTGGCGATGGCCTGGAACTCGTTCGTGTCCTCGCCCTGGATCAAATACTGATCGTTCGAGTTGAACTGGCCGGTCGTCGACGAGATCAAGAACTCGAATCCCGAAAGGCCCCGCTCGTCGAACTCACCCGTGGGCTGAAAGAGGGGGAAGAAGGCGCTCCCATCGTTGGGGCCACTCACCATGACCGTGGCGTCGGCAGGCACGGCGAGAGACAACATCGAGAGTGCAGCGGCAGCGATTCGGTTCATCAATGGGGCCCCGTCCGGTCGGGTAAACGA
>CAVROS010000018.1:0-84666 GCA_963722885.1 uncultured delta proteobacterium | reverse complement strand
CCCGCTTCCTGCGCGGGATTGCCCAGAAGAAGATCATCGGCCAGCGCTGCCCGGTCACCGGGAAGGTCTACGTCCCCTCTGCGGGTGCCTCTCCGACCCACGGCGTTCCCACCATCGGAGAGGTGGAGGTCTCCGACAAGGGGACCATCACCACCTTCTGCATCGTTCGGATTCCCGCCGAGAATCTGAGCGTGGCAGCCGCCCTTCGTCGCCGCCAGCGTGCTGCTCGATGGCGCCGACATCGCGATGTTTCACGTGGTCGACGAGTGCCCCGTCGAGGAGGTGCGGATGGGCATGCGGGTCCAGGCGGTATGGGTGCCGGACGAGGAGATCGGCCCCACGCTTCGGGAGCATCAAGTACTTCAAGCCGATCGACGAGCCCGACGCGGACTTCGAGTCCTACAAGGAGCACCTGTGATGCGCGACGTCGCCGTGGTTTCCTTCGCACAGGCTCCGAACAAGCGGCAGCGAGCTGGAGCGCAACGAGGTCGAGATCCTGATGCCCGTGGTGAGGGAGGCCATCGAGCGCTCGGGAATCGACGAAGCAGGACATCGACTTCATCTGCTCGGGCAGCAGCGACTACCTCGCCGGGCAGCCCTTCTCCTTCGTGATGAGTCTCGACGCGGCGGGGGCCTGGCCCCCGGTCTGCGAGTCCCACGTGGAGATGGACGGCGCCTGGGCCCTCTACGAGGCCTGGGTGAAGCTCCAGATTGGCGAGCTGGATGCGGCGCTGGTCTACTGCTTCGGCAAGTCGTCGATGGGCAGACATCTCCGAGGTGCTGAACCTGCAGCTCGATCCATACTATATGGTGCCGCTCTGGCCCGACGCGATGAGCCTCGCCGCGCTCCAGGCTCGGCTGCTGCTGGAGAAGGGGCAGGCGAGCGAGCGCGATCTGGCCGAGGTGGTGGTGCGCAGCCGGCGCAACGCCAAGGACAACCCCAACGCCCAGCTCGCCGGAGACTTCGACTGTGGAGGAGCTGCTGGCGGAGCCGATGATCGCCTCGCCGCTGCGCAAGCACGACTGCTCGCCCATCTCCGACGGAGCGGCGGCCGTGGTGCTGGCCGCCGACGACCTGGCCCGCAGCGTGTGCGAGCGGCCGGCCTGGATCACCGGGATCGATCACCGCATCGAGGCCCACGACCTGGGCGTTCGGGATCTCACCCGATCCCCCTCGACGGCTCTGGCCGCGGAGAAGGCGGGTCTGGCGCGCGCACCCGTCGAGGTGGCGGAGCTCTACGCCCCCTTCAGCCACCAGGAGCTGATCCTGCGCGAGGCGATGGGGCTCGGCGAGGAGGTCGAGGTGAATCCATCGGGCGGTGCGCTCTCCGCGAACGCGGTGATGGTCGGCGGGCCTGATCCGGATCGGTGAGGCCGCGGAGCGGATCCAGAACGGCTCCGCGAGTCGCGCGGTGGCCCACGCCACCTCGGGCCCCTGTCTGCAGCAGAACCTCGTCTGCGTGATGGAGGGAAGCTGATGGCGGAGCTCTGCGGAGTCGTCGGGATCGGTCAGACCAAGCACGACGCCAAGCGCATCGACGTCTCGACGGCAGGCCTGGTGCGAGAGGCGGCGGTCCGCGCCCTCGAGGACGCGGGCTGCACCTGGAAGGACATCGACGCCGTCGTGATCGGCAAGGCGCCCGACATGTTCGAAGGCGTGATGATGCCGGAGCTCTTCCTGGCCGACGCGCTCGGCGCCGTCGGCAAGCCGATGCTCCGGGTGCACACCGCCGGCAGCGTGGGGGGATCGACCGCGCTGGTAGCGGCCAGCTTGATCCAGGCCGGTGTGCACCAGCGGGTGCTGACGGTGGCCTACGAGAAGCACTCCGAGGGCAACGCGATGTGGACGCTCACCATCGTCGCGGCCCTTCAGCGTGACGGTGGTGGCCGGAGCCGGTGGCTACTTCGCCCCGCTGATCCGCGCCTACATCCGCCGCTCGGGAGCGCCGGAGGACACGGGCATCCGGGTGGCGCTCAAGGACCGCAAGAACGCGCTCAAGAATCCCTACGCCCACATCCAGATCCCCGACATCGACTTCGACACCATCGCGAACTCGCCGATGCTCTGGGATCCGATCCGCTATCTCGAGACCTGCCCCACCTCCGACGGCGCTTGCGCCATGGTGCTCGCCAGCGAGGCAGGCGGCGAAGAAGTCGCCGAGGCCTCCGGCCTGGATCCACGCCACGGAGATGCGCAGCGAGCCCACCATGTTCTCGGGTCGCGACCAGGTCAATCCCCAGGCGGGACGGGACTGCGCGGCGAGCCTCTACAAGAAGGCGGGGATCACGGACCCGCGCAAGCAGCTCGACGTGGCCGAGATCTACGTGCCCTTCAGCTGGTACGAGCCGATGTGGATGGAGAACCTGGGCTTTACCGAGGAGGGGGTCGGCTGGAAGATGACCTACGAGGGGGCCACCGCGATGGATGGGGACATGCCCATCAACTGCTCTGGCGGCGTGCTCTCGTCCAACCCGATCGGCGCCTCGGGGATGTTGCGCTACGCCGAGTCCGCCATGCAGGTGCGCGGCCAGGCGGGCGAGCACCAGGTGGACGGAGCGCGCAAGGCGCTGGGACACGCCTACGGCGGCGGTTCTCAGTATTTCGCCATGTGGATCGTCGGCAGCGAGAAGCCCTGACCGGAAAGAGGAAGAGAGTCCATGTCACAGTTCGGGTTCTGGAACTTCGCCCAGAATGATCCCTCCAAGCTCGGTCTGGTCTGTCCGGACGGGGTGGAGGTCTCGCGGGGCGAGCTGCTCGCCTCCTGCAACCAGTTGGTGCACGGCCTGCGGGCGCTCGGTCTCGAGCAGGGCGATTGCGTCGCCACCGTGATCCCCAACGGCCGCGCCATGATCGAGCTCTACCTGGCGACCTGCCAGGCGGGCTGGTACCTGAGCCCGATCAACCATCACCTGACCGCACCGGAGATCGCCTACATCGCCAGTGACTCCGGCGCCAAGGCGTTCGTGGGCGGCGAGCGCTTCGGTGAGGCCTGTGTGGGGGCGATGGAAGAGCTCGACTTCCCCAAGAACGCGCGCTTCGCCGTCGGCGAGATCGAGGGCTTTCGCCCCTTCGCGGATCTCCTGGCAGGCCAGCCGGAGACGATGCCCGAGGACCGGGCCGCCGGGGCGGTGATGAACTACACCTCCGGCACCACCGGCAAGCCCAAGGGCGTGCGACGACCGCTCCCCCCGCTCGATCCGGACACGGTGGCGACGCTCTACACCGGCTTTCTCGCCATGTTCGGCATCCAGCCCGAGGACGAAAACGTCCACCTGATCGGCTCCCCGCTCTACCACACCGCGGTGCTGATGTTCGCGGCGTGCTCCATGCACATGGGACACCCCATCGTGGTGATGGACAAGTGGGCGCCGGAGGACTTCCTCGCGCTGATCGAGAAGTACCGGGTCACCACCAGCCACATGGTGCCCACCCAGTTCCACCGCATGCTGCATCTTCCCAAGGAGGTGCGCGGGAAGTACGACTGCTCCTCCACCCGCAACATGGTGCACGCCGCGGCTCCCTGTCCGATCGAGATGAAGCTGGCGATGCTCGACTGGTGGGGCGACAGCATCTACGAGTACTACGCCGCCACCGAGGGCGGCGGCACCCTGGTGACCCCGGAGGAGTGGCGCCGCTACCCCGGCACCGTGGGGCTTCCCTGGACCAACTCGGACATCAAGATCTACGACGACGACGGCAACGAGCTGCCGACCGGCGAGCACGGCACCGTATTCATGAAGCTCGGCAATGCGGACTTCGAGTACCACAAGGACAAGGAGAAGACCCGGAAGAGCCGGCGCGGTGAGTACTTCACCGTCGGTGACATCGGGTACCTGAACGAAGAGGGCTACCTCTTTCTCTGCGATCGCAAGTCCGACATGATCATCTCCGGAGGCGTCAACATCTACCCTGCGGAGATCGAGAACGTCCTGCTCACCCACCCGAAGGTCGCGGACGTGGCCGTCTTCGGCATTCCCCACCCGGACTGGGGCGAGGAGGTGAAGGCGGTGGTGCAGGCGGTCGACGACGTCGCGACCGGCGACGCCGTTGACCGAGGAGATCCTCGGCTTCTGCAGCGACAAGCTCGCCAAGTACAAGACGCCCCGCACCGTCGACTACATCGAGGAGATGCCGCGGGACCCGAACGGGAAGCTCTACAAGAGGAAGCTCCGCGATCCCTACTGGGAAGGTCACGAGAAGGCCATCTGAGCTGGAGGCGGAGGCGCGGCACCGAGCCGGTGCCGGCGAACGGAGACCGAGCAGAATGGATTTCGCTTTCAGCGACGAACAGGAAGAGTTTCGCAGCACCCTCCGGCGCTTCTTCGAGGAGAAGGCGCCCTCGACCGAGGTGCGTCGGCTGATGGAGACGAGCGAAGGCTACGACCCTGCGCGTGTGGAAGCAGATGGCCGAGGAGCTCGGGCTCCAGGGGATCCACCTTCCCGAGGAGTACGGCGGGCAGGGCTTCGGCTTCCTGGAGCTCGGCATCGTGCTGGAGGAGATGGGGCGGGTGCTGCTTCCGTCGCCCTTCTACGCGACGGTCTGCCTGGCGGCGAACGCCATCCTGAATGCGGGCAGACCAGGCGCAGAAGCAGGCGCTGCTCCCGGGCATCGCCGCAGGCGAGACGCTCGCGACCCTCGCCCTCTGCGAGGATTCGGGCCGCTTCGATGCCGCCGGGATCACTCTCGAGGTCGTGCCCGAGGGCGGCGGCTGCCGACTCGACGGCCACAAGAGCTTCGTGATCGACGGACAGGTCGCCGACTGCCTGGTAGTGGTGGCGAGACTCGCGGGAAGCACGGGGACCGATGGCATCACCCTGGTCACCGTGCGCTCCGACGATCCCGGCGTTGCCGCGACGCCGCTCGAGACCATGGACGAGATCCGCAAGCAGGCGCGCATCGAGTTCTCCGGTGCGCGCGGCGAGATCCTGGGCGAACAGGGGAATGGCTGGCCTCCGCTGGCGAAGACCCTGGATCAGGCGAACATCATGTTGGCCGCGGAGATGCTCGGCGCCTCCCAGAAATGCCTGGAGATGGCCGTCGAGTATGCGAAGGTTCGCATGCAGTTCGCGCGTCCGATCGGCTCCTTCCAGGCCATCAAGCACAAGGCCGCCGAGGTGCTGCTGGAGATCGAGCTGGCCAAGTCGGCGGGCTACTACTCCTGGTGGGTGGCCGACGAGCGCGAAGAGGAGCTCGCCGAGGCGGCGTCGGTGGCAAAGTCGGTCTGCGCCGACACCTTCCTGCTCGCCGCCGCCGAGGGCATCCAGATCCATGGTGGCATCGGCTTCACCTGGGAGCACGATGCCCACCTCTACCTGAAGCGCGCCAAGGGGTCGGAGATCCTGTTCGGCGACGCGACCGCGCACCGGGCTCGCCTGGCGACTCAGCTGGGCTTGTAGGGCAACACGGCGTCTGCCCGGCCGCCTAGCAGAGGCGGTATCATCGCCGAGACAGGAGTGAGTCGATGAGAGGGACGCTGCGGGCTGCTCGGTGTGGCGGCACTCGCGTGACGATGACAGGGGGCGGGATCGCCATGGCGGGGGGCGAGTCCGCATCCTTGCCGCTGCAGGGCCCGATTCCCTTCGAGGTCTTCGACCTGGACGGAAATGGCGCGATCAGCCAGCAGGAATTCGATCAGGTGCGCGGTCGCCGCGCCGAAGCGCGAGAGAAGGCGGGCCTGCCGTCCACGCGCGGGAGTCGGTCTTTCGGCAGCCTCGACGGCGACGCGGACGGCGAGGTCACTCTCGAGGAATTCCAGGCCGCGCACGTTGCGGCCGGTGCCGGAGCGGGTCAGGGGCCGGGAAGGCGAGGCGGAAGGGGCAGGGGAATGGGAGGGAGCCCACCCGCTTTCTCCGAGTTCGACCTGAACGGTGATGGCGCCATCGATGAGCAGGAGTTCATCGACGCGCGCACCAAGCGGATCGCCGAGCGAATCAGGGAAGGTCGGATGATGCGCGGTCTCACCACGCCACACACCTTCTCCGATATGGACACCGACGGCGACGGAAGCCTCACGCCAGAGGAGTTTGACACGGGGGTCCGGAATCACTGGCAGCAAATGGGCTCGGAGGCACCGCCCAAAGTAGAACCGTAGGTCGCTCCTCTCCCGAGGATTCGCAGTGACGAACACGACCTCCAGCTCTCGCTCCAGACCCCTCTCGGTCGCCAGCGTCCTGCTCGCGCTGATCGGCTTGGTGATTCTCGCGAGCTGCCTGGTCTACCCGCCGACCTACGTCTACAGGGTGATCTGGTGGAACCTCGCCGACGTGGGGGACTACGAGCGCTTCCCCGCCCAGGAGCTGGAGACCGGCCCGTCCGACTTCGCCTTTCGCCGCGACCTCGATCAGGCGAGAGTCGCCAGTCTCTTCGAGGCTCAGCCGGAAGTGGACCGTCTCGAGGAGTTTCTCGCCGACCAGGATACTCAGGCGTTCCTGGTCATCCAGGACGACGCGATCCTCTACGAGAAGTACTTCAATGGCGCGGCGCGCGACTCGATCGTGACGTCCTTCTCGGTGGCCAAGTCCTTCGTGTCGGCCCTGGTGGGCGTCGCCATCGACGAGGGGAAGATCGCCAGCGTGCGCGATCCGATCACGAAGTATCTACCCGAGCTGGGGAAACGCGATCCGCGCTTCTCGGAGATCCGCATCGAGGACCTGCTTCGGATGTCGTCCGGCATCCGCTACCAGGAATTCCCCTTCCTCACCGGGGACGACGCCAAGACCTACTACTACCCGGACCTCCGCAGACTCGCCCTGGAGCACACGGAGGTCGAGGGTGAGCCCGGCAGCGCATTTCTCTACAACAACTACCACCCGCTGCTGCTCGGCCTGATCCTGGAGCGCGCGACCGGTGTGCCGGTGGCGGAGTATCTCCAGGAGAAGATCTGGAAGCCGCTCGGAATGGAGTATCCCGGCTCCTGGAGCCTGGACAGCGCCGCCACCCGCTTTCCGAAGATGGAGAGCGGGATCAACGCCCGTGCCATCGACTTCGCCCGCTTCGGAAGGCTCTACCTGAACCAAGGCGCGTGGGAGGGGCGCCAGATCGTCCCCGCTGACTGGGTCGCCGAATCGACGCGGATGGAGCCGGTCGCTGATCGCGGATCCTACTACCCGAAGGACCACGATCTTCCCTCCGCGCAGCTGCGGTACGGGTACATGTGGTGGGGAATCTGTCGCGGCGCGAACGACTGCGATTTCGTGGCGGAGGGCAATCTGGGACAGATGATCTACGTCTCGCCGCGATCCCGGCTCATCATGGTGAAGAACAGCTCGGGATACGGTGACCTCACCTGGCACCAGTGGGACGACCTCTCTCAGGTCGCCACCGTCCTGCTCGCGCAGAAAGGCCTGTGATTCTCGCGAGCTGTCAGGTCTACCCGCCGACCTACGTCTACAGGGTGATCTGCTCGAACCTCGCCGACGTAAACGACTACCAGCGCTTCCCCGCCCAGGAGCTGGAGACCGGCCCGTCCGACTTCGCCTTTCGCCGCGACCTCGATCAGGCGAGAGTCGCCAGTCTCTTCGAGGCTCAGCCGGAGTGGACCGTCTCGACGAGTTTCTCGCCTACGCAGGACACTCAGGCGTTCCTGGTCATCCAGGACGACGCGATCCTCTACGAGAAGTACTTCAATGGCGCGGCTCGCGACTCGATCGTCACGTCCTTCTCGGTGGCCAAGTCCTTCGTGTCGGCCCTGGTGGGCGATCGCCATCGACGAGGGGAAGATCGCCAGCGTGCGCGATCCGATCACGAAGTATCTACCCGAGCTGGCCGAACGCGATCCGCGCTTCTCGGAGATCAGCATCGAGGACCTGCTTCGGATGTCGTCCGGCATCCGCTACCAGGAATTCCCCTTCCTCACCGGGGACGACGCCAATACCTACTACTACCCGGACCTCCGCACACTCGCCCTCCAGCACACGGAGGTCGTGGGTGAACCCGGTAGCGCATTTCTCTACAACAACTATCACCCGCTGCTGCTCGGCCTGATCCTGGAGCGCGCGACCGGTGTGCCGGTGGCGGAGTATCTCCAGGAGAAGATCTGGAAGCCGCTCGGAATGGAGTATCCCGGCTCCTGGAGCCTGGACAGCGCCGCCACCCGCTTTCCGAAGATGGAGAGCGGGATCAACGCCCGCGCCATCGACTTCGCCCGCTTCGGAAGGCTCTACCTGAACCAAGGCGCGTGGGAGGGGCGCCAGATCGTTCCCGCTGACTGGGTCGCCGAATCGACGCGGATGGAGCCCGTCGCCGATCGCGGATCCTACTACCCGAAGGACCTCGATCTTCCCTCCGCGCAGCTGCGGTACGGGTACATGTGGTGGGGAATCTGTCGCGGCGCGAACGACTGCGATTTCGTCGCGGAGGGCAATCTCGGACAGATCATCTACGTCTCGCCGCGATCCCGGCTCATCATGGTGAAGAACAGCTCGGGATACGGCGACCTCACCTGGCACCAGTGGGACGACCTCTTCAGCCGGGTCGCCGCCGCCTTCGCGAGCCGGTGAGAAATGCAGGCTAGAACGTCATCGTCCCGAGGAACGAGAATACCGAGACGATCAGGAATCCAAGCCAGGAGGCGTGTCTTCCGCGCACGATGGCCAGGGACAAAGCCGAGTGGAGCAGGAAGACCGAAGCGACAGGATTCGTACGACCACGATGATGGGTCCCGACGCCTCGACGAAGGCGAGGTAGGCGAGCACCACTGCACAGCCGCACCAGATGAGAGAGGTCAGGTGCCAGGCCAGACGCACGATTCTCTTGGCCAGAAGATCCTTGGCATCACTCGAGTCGAAGAGCGTCAGCTGGGTGATCCGCCAGACCAGCCTTCTCTCTCCCTTCCACTCGGCCACGACGGTGTGCATGATGCCGATCGCAGAACAGAACTGCCGCCGCGATGAGCAAGAAGACGTTCATCGGAGTACCGAGCGTATCACCGATAGGCTCCAGAATCCTTCGCCGTGCACCGGACGCCGCCGAGAGCTCAAGCGTTCTTCTCCGGCGCGCCTCAGGTCAGAAGGAGGAGCTCGCAGCTGGCAAGCCTACGCGAAGGTCTAGGGCTGCGGTGAGCTGGGTGTTCACGTACTCGGCGATCAGCCGAGCGGGATTGCTCCGAGGTGTCTCGGAAGACCAGGCCGGCCCGCTTCCCGCTCACGTAGGATGGCTGGGCGGGGAGCTGCATCAGGCCCTCTCTTGGCAGCGCGAAGCAGACGTCGAGCCGCTTCTCGGGCTCGAGGCGCTCGGTGCTGAGGAGGAGACAGCCCTTCTCGGAGATGGAGCCGATCGCGGCAGCCCAGCCGTGATTTCCCCGCTTGCAGCGGGCGGGCAGCGCGGCGGGGACGCGTGGCACGGTGCGGGGCCAGGGCTCGAGAGCGCGCTGCAGGAGCGCGAAGAGCTCGTTCACTCGGGCGCGGCGACGCACGGTGCCGACGGCCCGGGAATCGCGGGCGAGGGGCCCGCGGTGGCCGGTCAGCAGGATGAGCGGGATTCCGTTTCCGTTGCTTTCGAGCGGGATGCTCTCGAGCTGACGGTCATCGACGATGCGGATGGCCGGTCGGCACCAGTCGTCGTCCGTGTGACTGGCGGCGGTCTCCGCCGAGACCAGCCGGTAGCCGAGACGAACCATGCGCGGTCTGGGTGCCGGGTGCGAAGGCCCGGGCCGGCGCGTGGATCGCGACAGTGGCTCGAGGTGTCTCCGAGGGATCCATGGCGATCCTATCGGCACGGCGTCGCCTGGGGATTTACCCAAGGAGGTGTAGCTTTTCTGCCACGCTTCGCGATGCTCAGCTCCGCGGGAGCTCGTCGAAGGGAAGCTCGCGATCGGTCGCGGGCTCCCGTGGGAGGCCGAGCACCCCCTCCGCGGCGATGTTCTTCTGGATCTCGTCGGTGCCGCCGCCGATGTGGAAGGCCGGCGCGTAGAGGAACTGGTTCTGCCAGAGGCCGGGCCGCAGCAGGGCGCGCGCTCCCAGGGCGCGCAGCGCCAGATCCGAGCCCCGGCTGATGATGCGCGCCATGGCGAGCTTCATCACCGACGCCTCGGCGGTCGGAATCATTCCCTTGCCGAGCTTGGTGATGATGCGCTTGTTCAGCAGATCGAGGGTTCGCACCCAGGTGTAGATCCGCGCCGCCTCGTCCCGCGTCGCGCCGTCGATGCCGTCCGGTTTCGCCCTGAGGAGATCGCGGAGCTCGTCGAAGGAGAACATGCGCTCCATCCCGCCGATCGCCATGCGCTCGTTCATCAGCGTGGTCCTGGCGGCTGCCCATCCCTCGCCCTCGGCGCCGAGGCGGCTCGTGTCGGGGATGCGCACCTCGTTCAGGAAGATCTCGCTGAAGTGGGAGCTGCCCGTCATCTGGCGCAGGGGACACACCTCGATTCCTGGCGACTTCATGTCGAGCAGGAAATAGGTGATGCCCTTGTTCTTGGGCGCCTTCGGATTGGTGCGGGCGAGCAGGATTCCCCAGTGCGCGTAGTGGGCGCCCGAGCACCAGGTCTTCTGTCCGGTCACCACCCAGTGGTCGCCGTCTCGCTCGGCCCGGCACGCCAGGCCGGCGAGATCCGAGCCGGCTCCGGGCTCGCTGAAGAGCTGACACCAGATCTCCTCGCCGCGCAGGATGGGCGCGAGGAAGCGCTCCTTCTGCTCGTCGCTCCCGTGGGCGACGATGGTGGGCCCGGCCATCCCGATCCCCACCACGAACATGGTCTCGCCGAAGCCGGCGCGACCCAGCTCCTGGTTCCAGATGATCTGCTCGATCGGCCCCAGCCCGCGTCCTCCGTACTCCCGAGGCCAGGTCACCGCCGCCCAGCCGTGCTCGAAGAGGGTTCTCTGCCAGCTGAGCGACCTCTCGAGGAGTTCTTCCTCGTCGGCCTCGTCATCGAAGAAGTCGACGGGCTGCTCCGGGGCGTGGGCCTCCAGGAAGGCGTGGGCCTCGGCGCGGAATTCCGCTTCCTTGGGTGAGTCTCTAAAGTCCATGCTGGGTCTTCACTCAGAGGGTTGACCCATAATTAGAACATGTTTCAATCTCTGTCGCAAACGGAGGCTTCCCCAATGGAGTTCAACGTCGCCGATCTGGTCGAGGCCGCCGCCGATGCGGTCCCGGAGCGGGAAGCGCTGGTGGCGGGGGAGGTGCGCCACAGCTTCGCCGCGCTCGACCAGCGCGCCAACCGCGCCGCCCACCACCTGGCCGAGAACGGCGTCCGGGCGGGGGACCACGTCGGGGTCTACGCCTACAACTGCGCCGAGTACGTCGAGGCGATGCTCGCCTGCTACAAGCTCCGCGCGGTTCCCATCAACGTCAACTACCGCTACGTCGAGCAGGAGCTCCAGTATCTCTTCGACAACGCCGACCTGGTGGCCGTGGTGCACCAGCGCCAATTCACCCCGCGCATCGCCGCGGTACGGGATCGGCTCCCAAAGCTCCGGCACTTCGTCGCGATCGACGACCAGAGCGGCGAGGACCTCGACAGGCTCGGCTCCGTCCCCTACGAGCAGGCCCTGGCCGCGGCCAGACCCGATCGGGGTTTCGAGCCGCGCTCGGCCGACGATCTCTACCTTCTCTACACCGGCGGGACCACCGGGATGCCCAAGGGCGTCATCTGGCGGCAGGAGGACGTGATCTTCGCTCTGGGAGGCGGCATCGATCACGTGACCGGGGAGCCCGCCAGGCGTCCCGAGGACATGACCGCCAAGACCGCCAACCCGTCCTTGACGATGATGGTGATGCCACCGCTGATGCACGGGGCGGCGCAGTGGGCCATCTTGATCGGGCTCTTCGTCGGCCAGAAGACCGTCCTCTACGCGAACGCCCATTTCGATCCGGACCAGGTCTGGAGGACCGTCGAACGCGAGCGCGCGAACGTCTTGTACATCACCGGTGACGCGATGGCGCGTCCGCTGGCCGATCGGCTCACCACGTCATTCGATGACTACGACACCTCGTCGGTGGTGGCCCTCGCCAGCACCGCGGCGATCTTCTCACCCTCGGTGAAAGACCAGCTCAAGGAGAAGCTCCCCAACCTGATCATCACCGATTCCCTGGGCTCCTCCGAGACCGGGTTCAACGGAACGGCGATGTACGACGCCGCCGACAAGACCCGGCGCGAGGGGGCGGGGGTGCGCATCCATCCCGGCCGCGACACCATCGTCCTCGACGCGCAGCTGCGCCCGGTGGAGCCCGGCTCCGACGTGATCGGAAAGGTGGCCCGCGGCGGCAACATTCCCCTCGGCTACTACAAGGATCCCGAGAAGACCGCCGCTACCTTCATCGAGGTGGAGGGGAAGCGCTACTCGATGCCCGGGGATCTGGCCAGGGTGGAGGCCGACGGCTCGATCGCTCTCCTGGGCCGAGGTGATGTGTGCATCAACTCGGGCGGTGAGAAGATCTACCCGGAAGAGGTGGAGGCCGCCCTCAAGTCTCACGAAGACGTCTTCGATGCCCTGGTCGTCGGGATTCCCGACCAGCGCTGGGGTCGAGAAGGTCGCGGCCGTGGTCCAGCCCCGTCCCGGCAGGACGCCACAGCTCGAGACCCTGAACGACCACTGCCGTACCCAGCTGGCGCGTTACAAGGTGCCGCGGGCTCTCCACCTGGTGGAGCAGATCCAGCGGCAGCCCAGCGGCAAGCCCGACTATCCCTGGGCCAAGCGCGTCGCCACCGAGGCGCTCGGCTGAGCGCCCACGATCTCGGGCACCCGACCGGAGACCCACATGTACGTCGATCTCACCAGCGAACAAAAGGCGCTTCGCGCGGAGCTGCGCGCGTACTTTGGTGAGCTGGTCACCGACGAGCTGCGCCACGAGCTCCGCGACACGGAGGGAGGAGGCCCGGAGTACACGCGGATCCTCCAACAGCTCGGCAAGGATGGCTGGCTCGGCATCGGATGGCCCAAGGAGTACGGCGGTCAGGATCGATCCCCCATCGAGCAGTACATCTTCGCCGAGGAGATTCAACGCGCGGGCTTTCCCCTCCCCTTCCTCACCCTGGGCACCGTCGGACCGACGATCATGCAGTTCGGCACCGACGAGCAGAAGGAGCGCTTCCTGCCGCCCATCCTGCGCGGCGAGCTGCACTTCGCGATCGGCTACTCCGAGCCGGACGCCGGCACCGACCTGGCGTCGCTGAAGACGACGGCGGTTCGCGATGGCGACGAGTACGTCGTGAACGGAACCAAGGTGTTCACCAGCCTGGCGGATTTCGCGGACTACATCTGGGTGGCGGTGCGCACCGATCCCGAGGCGCCCAAGCACCGGGGCATCTCGATCATGGTGGTTCCGACGAACGCCCCGGGCTACAAGTGGACCCCCATCCACACGATGTCCGCCGCGCGGACCACGGCCACCTACTACGAGGACGTTCGGGTACCGGTCTCCAACCGGATCGGTCCGGAGAACCAGGGCTGGTCGCTGATCGTGAGCCAGCTCAACCACGAGCGCGTCTCGCTCTTCAGCGCGGGGCCGATCCAGCGGACCTTCGAGGAGGTCTGTGCCTGGGCGCGGGAGACGAAGCTCGAGGACGGCCGACGCGTGATCGACCAGCCCTGGGTGCAGCGGAACCTCGCGAAATTCCAGGCGCATCTCGAAGTGCTTGAAGCTGATGAACTGGAAGCAGGCCTGGGCACTCACCCAGGGGAACCTGCATCCGGCCGAGGCGTCCGCGGTGAAGGTCTTCGGAAGTGAGTTCAACATAGAGGGCTACAAGCTGCTGATGGAGGTGGTCGGAGAGGCCGGCTGCGTGAAGGAGGGATCCGCGAGGGCGGTGGTGCGCGGCGTCTTGGAGCTGATGTACCGGACCTCATTGATCCTCACCTTCGGCGGCGGAACCAACGAGGTCCAGCGCGACATCATCGCCATGGCGGGACTCGGTATGCCCAACTACAAGAACTAGGAGATCCAGCGTGGATTTCTCGTACGACGAAGACGAGCAGGCGCTGCGCGAGCTCTCCCGCAAGATCCTCGGGGATTTCATCACCCAGGATCGACTCCGAGAGGTCGAGGGCAGCGAAGACCGCATCGATCGCAAGGCCTGGAGCGCGCTTGCCGAGGCGAACCTGCTGGGTGTCGCTCTCCCCGAGGAATACGGCGGGAGCGACATGGGTCTGGCGGCGCTGGTCATCCTCCACGAGGAGATCGGGCGCGCCGTGGCCCCGGTGCCGGTCTACGCCACTCTGGCTCTCGGCGCGCTTCCGATTGCCGAGTTCGGCTCCGACGAGCAGAAGCAGCGGCTGCTTCCCGGCGTGGCGAGCGGCGACGTCATCCTGACCGCTGCCCTGGTGGAGACTGGGGACTCCGCGACCTCGGCAAAGCACGACGGCACCGGATGGCGGCTGGAGGGCGGTCGCCCCTTCGTGCCGGTCGCGGGCATTTCCCAGCGCGTGCTGGTGCCGGCGCGGCGCGAGAGCGGTGAGCTGGGAATCTTCCTGGTGGATCCCCGCACCGAGGGGGTGTCGCTGGAGGCGCAGGAGACGACCAACCGGGAGCTCCAGTGCGTGATGCACCTCGCGAGCGCCCGGGTTCCCGAGAACGACCTGCTGGGCGCTCCGGATCGCGGGGAGGAGATTCTCGGCTGGACCCGGGATCGCGCGCTCCTGGTGCAGTGCGCCATGCTGCTCGGTGTGGCCGATCGCGCCCTTCGCATGACTGCCGACTACACCGCCGAGCGGCAGCAGTTCAACCGGCCGGTGGGAAGCTTCCAGGCGGTGCACACGCGGGCCGCCGACGCGTTCATCGACGTCGAGGCGATGCGACTCACCCTGCAAAGAGCCCTGCACGTGTTGACGCAGGGGGAGCCGGCTGCCGAGAGCCTGGCCATTGCCAAGTACTTCGCCGCCGAGGGCGGCGCCAGCGTGACCTACGCCGCGCAACATCTTCACGGCGGCATCGGCGTGGATCTCGACTACTCCCTCCACCGCTACTACCTGTGGGCCCGGCAGATCGGCATCCAGCTGGGCTCCGCCAACTGGCAGCTCGCGAAGCTCGGAGAAATGCTCGCCGCCCGCTAGCGGACGTTCAACAACGTCCCCGTCAGAGCTCCTCGGCGCTGGAGATGATCGTCCCGACGATTCCGTACTCGCGGGCCTCCTCTGGCGACATCCAGTGGTTTCGCTCGGTGTCCGCCTGCACCTTCTCGAGGGGCTGACCCGTGGCGTCGGCGAGGGTCTGGTTCAGCCGCTCGCGGGTCTTCATGATCTCCTCGGCCTCGATGCGGATGTCCGCTGCCTGTCCCCCCATGCCTCCCTGGGGCTGATGGATCAGAAAGCGGGTGTTGGGCAGACAGAAGCGATCCTCCCGGGGGACGGCCAGGTAGATGTGAGCGCCGGCGCTCGCCACCCAGCCGGTGCCCACCATCTTCACCCTCGGCTTCACGAAACGGATCATGTCGTGGAGGGTGTCGCCCGACTCCACGTGACCACCCTCGGAGTGGAGGAAGATGGTGATGTCGTCGTCGGATTCCGAGGCCATGGCGAGCAGCTGCGCGGTGACCTGCTGGGCGAGCCTCGAGGTGATCTCTCCGACGATCAGGATGGTGCGGGCTTCGAGAAGACGCTCTGCGATCTTCAACTGGAACAGATCCCCTGTGGAGCGGGGCGCTTCTTTGCCGGCCATGCGGTCTCCTCTGCGCGACCCGGGATGGTCGAGCTGTCACCGCGCGATGGTAGCCCGGATCGGAGCCGGACATCGGAGGGCGTCGAGCGGAGCGACGTCCCCGATGCTGGGCTCAGAGAACGGCGATGCGGTTGACGAGGATGATCTCGCAGGCGCCGCCGCCGGTGTCCTTTCGGGTGAGGGAGCTTCGCCAGCGCCAGCCATCCGGGGAAGTCAACTGGACCAGGTAGCCCCCCAGGCGAACGATGTGGCCCTTGCGGACCTTCATCAGCTCATCCTCGATCGCATCGCCGGCGGGAATGATGTGCATGTTTGCGCTGTGCCTGGCGATCACCGGGGCGGGAAGAGGGAGCCGATTGGTCCTCCAGCGGTAGTATCGGTTGCTCTGGGAGATTTCGAGCTGGTCGATCACCTCCTGGGCGGACATCGGGCCCCACCCCAGCGCGAGATCGATCGGAGAGAGGTCCGCTTCCCGGCCGCGGCGGTATCGCTCGCGACTCAGCACCCGCGCCTCGATCTCGAAGGCGGCCAGGGGGGTGACCCGGTAGCCCTTGAAGTCGAAGGGCTTGGGGTTCGTGATGCTCTGTTGGATGGGCTGGTTGGGGGCCCGGATCCCGGGAGGCTGGGAGACCTCGCGGCTGTCCCAGCACTGGTAGGCCCCGAAGAGGATGAGGATTCCGGCGATGACCTTGAGCAGCATCAGGATCTCCTTATCGGCGAAGACCGAGATGCGCATGAGGGCGCGCAGCTCCCGCGCAGCGCCTCCGATTGTGTCCCAGCGGTGAGAGCGTATCCTCTCCCCCGTGAGCAAGGACATCGTCTACGAGGTGCGCTGCTATCAGTGCCAGACCTCCTTCGCCCCCGAAACCCGCCGCTGCGTGCACTGCGGGGCGCCCCTCGAGAAGGGGCGCCGGATGGTCTCGGCGGCCGAGGGCTTCGATCCGGATCCGATGGCGGAGGATCAGGAGCCGGAGGAGAGTGAGGTGCTGGGGAAGGGGCCCAGGACCGCGATCTGGGTCGTGGTGGCCCTGGTGACGGCCGTCGCGTCGATGCTCCGCACCTGCGTCGATTGATCGGGGAGAGCGCGGTGGGCAGGAGAGTCGAGAAGACCGACCCGGAGTGGCTCGAGCAGCTCGGTTCCGAGCGCTACGCGGTGTGCCGCCGGAAGGGAACCGAGCCGGCCTGGAGCGGCGAGTACCACGACTGCAAGGAAGAAGGCATCTACCGCTGCGCTTGCTGCGGAGAGCCGCTCTTCCACTCCGACACCAAGTACGATTCGGGGAGCGGCTGGCCGAGCTTCTGGGCGCCGATCGATCCCGAGAGCGTCTCGGAGATCTCCGATGCCAGCCACGGCATGATCCGGACCGAAGTGGTGTGCGCCGTCTGCGACGGTCACCTCGGCCACGTGTTCCCGGACGGCCCGGATCCCACCGGGCGACGCTACTGCATGAACTCGGTCTCCCTTACCCTCGACCGGAAACCGCGCTGAAGCGCCCCGGCTCCGTCTCGCGCAGCCTGCCTTCTCTCACCAGCCGCTCGACGTGCTGCCCCATGCTGCGGCGCTCGACGCATGCCAGGAACGGAACGGGGTCCCCCGCGCGGTAGATGAAGCGGTGCTCGGCGATCTCCTCCAGGGTGTGGGGATCTCGGAGGAAGTCGAGCAGACGCGCCTCGCGCTGCTGGATCACGGCGGCGAAGCGGTCGAGGCGTTCGAGGAAGGCCCGCTGGCCTTCCAGGACGCCGACGTGATGGAAGGTCACGTAGTGGCGGGCGTCGATCTCTCGCACCTTCGCCATGGATTGCTCGAAGGCCTCCAGGTCCGACCAGGCGTCTCCGTAGTAGGGGCCGAAGCTCGAGAGGTCGATGTCTCCGAGGTAGAGGACATCATCCGGCTCGATGTGGAAGGCGCAGTGGCCCCGGGTGTGGCCGGGGGTATGGATCACCCGCATCCGGCATCCACCCAGCTCGAAGACGTCTCCGTCGCGGAATCTCTCCACGTCGGCCCGCGGAGTGAAGTGAAACTGATTCATCACCAGTGGACGAAAGGCGCGGTCGACCGCCTCGTCGTCGAATCCGTAGATCGCCATGAAGTCGTCGAGGGAACGCATGCCCGGCGCATCCGCCTCGTGGAGATGCCAGGGAACCCCTGGGAAGAGGTGATTGCCGGCGACGTGATCCTCGTGGCAGTGGCTGTTGACGACGCGATCGACGGCCGGAAGTCGATCCTGGCGGGGGATCAAGCCGAGACACGGGTCGATGATCAGCGACTCCTCGTCTCCCCGCACCACCACCGTGTTCCCCTGCGGGTACTTGCCTTGCTTCTCGCCGAACAGCACCGTGACCCGGCCGAGCTCGAGGTCCACCAGCTCCTGCACCCGCTCCGCCTCCTCGTCGTCTGATCGCACTCCGGCGCGAATCCTTGTCGGTCTCAGCCAGCCTGCATCTCTTCGATGGACCCAGTCTAATGCCTTCTGCGGTGCCGTGGCAGACCACGCCCAGGGGGTCTCACGAAGGGGCGTGCGGCAGCGACCGGCGGCGTCCGTTCTCGGCCGGCCAAACCGTCTTCACAAGGATGCGCCCGGCCGTATAGTGGGTGGCGTGCAGATCCACCGGTCCCGCGGTGGAAAAAGCGATGGGCGTCGGCACCGCGCTCTGGGCGGTGGTTTCGGGGGCAGCGTTCGCGGCTCGTCTGCATCGGTCCGTCGCGCCGGTGGCGCGCTGGATCGCTCTCGGTGGCGCGTTCTGGATGGCGATTTTCGTCTACCTGCGCCGGGGCGGAGAAGCGGAGTCCGGGTCTCGCTTCGTCGCTGGCCTCGCACTGGCGGGGGCGTCGGCGCACCTCGGCTGGGCGCTTCTTCATCTCGCCGACGTGATGGCTCATCCCCGGGCGCTGCTGAATCCCGCAGTCGGTCACTGTGTTCTGTTCGCTCCTCTGGGGATCCTGGCTCTGACGCCGGGGGAGCGCGCCGCCCGCGAGCGGTATCTGGCGGCGGCGCTGGGGAGCCTGCCCGAGGCCTTTGCGGTGGCGCGTCTCGGCTGCCTCGCCTGCGGCTGCTGCCAGGGGACCCTTGCCGTCTTTGGAGTCGATGCGACCCCGCTCTGCGAGATCGCGGGTCTGCTCGCTCTGGCCGGTTGGACTCGGCGACTGCCGGCGGCCTGGGTGGGGCCGGCGACACTCTCGGGTTTCGGGACGCTTCGGCTGATCAGCGAGCCCTTCCGGGTGCCTTCACCACTCGGTGAACCCCTGATCCCACCGACGGTGCTGGCGATCGGCTGGATCGCCGTCGGCGCCGGGATGGCGTTGGCCTTCCTCTGGCGCCCTCGCCCGGGGTTCGGCCGCTGATGAGGAGGGTTCCGCTCGTCAGCGCGCTTCTGGTCATGCTGGCCGTCTGGACGATTCTGTCGAGCGGGTCGATGCTCTCTTCGCTGATCGGCGAAGAGCCCGCGACGCTCCTGGTGTTCTCTTGCTCCGCCGCCCTCCTGATCGTGACGCGCCGTCCCTCCCTGGTGCGGCCTCGCCTGTCCGATGCGGCGCTCCTGGCGCTGACGATCGGGCTGGGCTTTGCTGGCCATCCCCCGCTCCGCGCCGCGATCGCTCTGGTGGGTCTCGCACTGGGGCTGGCCCCGAGCCTTGCAGCACCTTCGGGCGCCAGCGGCTTTACCGCTCCTGGTCGCGGTGGTGGTCGCCGCGCCGGTCTTCGAGGAGTTGCTCTATCGCGAGCGCCTTCTCGATGCCATCGCCGCGACGCCGCTGCGGATGGGCGGTGCGGTGCTTCTGACCAGTGCGCTCTTCGCGCTCACCCATCTGACGCCGTGGCAGATGCTGGGGAGCTTCCTGGTCGGAGTCGTGCTGGCACTGATCCGTCGCGTCTCCGGGACTGTCACCGCCTGCATCGGATTCCACGTGGGACTGAATCTCCGCTCGGTCTGGGACTCTGCGGTGGAAGCGCTCCATGGGTGATCTGTCGTCGGTGGGAGAGCGAGATCCGCTCCCCGCGGAGCCTTCGGCGGTTCCCCATTTCTCACCCCGATCCGTTCACACCCGACTCAGGAGAGGGCCGATGAGAAGAACGCACAACTCGAAACCGATCGATCGCGCGATCGCAACGCTGTGGATTGCCCTGATCGCGACCTTGGGCTGTCCACCGCAAGGCGAGAAGCTGGCCCCGTCGGCCGGGCTGCCCCAGTACCAGGAGCGCGCGGTGATTCCGGTGCCCGGCGCGGTCGTGAGTCCGCTGGGCGGGAACCTGCTGGTGCGTCGCTCGGATCTCAGCATCGATACCCATCTCGGCACCCGCGAGATCGGCGCCGCCTACAACTCCGCATCCGAGCAGTGGCTCTGGAGCTTCGAACTCCGCTACGACGGCGCCTGCTTCGTCGATCCGACCGGCGCCTCCTACGACACCTCGACCCTCGCGCCGGGTGACGCGATTCCGGGAACCGTCTGGGTGATGGTCGACGCGGACACCGTGAAGACCAAGGGAGGGCTCGCCCACGAGTTCGGCCCCGATTCGCGCCTCGATGCCGTCCACTACACGAGCGCCGAGTATCCACGGCTCAGCCATGTGTCGCAGATGATCGCTGGAGAGCCGCGCACGGTAGCGATCGATCAGTGCATGGCTCCCGGCGATTGTGAGTCGGTCTTCGCGATCTCCTACCGGTTGGACGGGAAGGTCGTATCGATCAGCGATCGGGCCGGCCGAGTGGTGGAGGTCCAGTACTCCGCCGACCGGCTGGTGAGCGTCCGCGACGGACTCGACACTGCCCGCGGCTGGCCCGGCACCCGCTACGAGTACGAGGGAGCCAAGCTCACGGCAATCGTCAGCTCCGAGGGTGAGCGCGTCGAGTACGCCTACTCGGGAGATCGGATCCGGGAAGTGCGCGCGATCGGCGAAGAGAACCCGCTCCAGCGATTCGACTACTACGTCGAGAACGGTGAGGGCCTCTACGCGACCCGTTACATCGATCCGCTCGGCCACCCGACCTGGTTTCGGTACGACCGGCAGCGTCGTCTCCACGAACGCGAGGCGGCGGACCCGCAGGAGCTGCTGCGACTGGCCTGGGAAGGGTTGCGGGTCGTCGCGGAGATCCAGCCGAGCGGTGTTACGACCCGCTGGACCTACGACGGTGACGACGTCGCGACCGAGCTGCAGCCCTCCGGCAACGTGGTTCAATGGAGCTACGCCCCCGACGGGGTGAATCGCGACGCCTTGCGAGAGCGAGCGACGCTCGAGGTCACCGACCGCATCGGTCTGCGGGAGCGGCGCAGCTACGATGCGGCGGGTCGCCTCGCTGCTTTCGAGAACGGAGAAGGCGAGTTGGTGGCGAGCTACAGCTACGCCCCCGACCAGACCGTTGCCTCCCTCTCCACCGTCGACGGCGTAATCGGCTACGGGGGCTACGGCGCACACGGCCACCCCACCCGGGCGACCATCGCCGGAGTCGAGACTGAGAGCGAATACGATCTGGTCGGGAACCAACGCCGCGGGAGGAACGGGGTGGTCCCGGAGCTCGGTGGGATCGTCTCCCGAGACTACGACGAGGATCGCAATTTGAGGCGCATCGCGGTGGCGGATGCACTCTACGGGGGCGCTCCACTTGATCCCACCCAGTACATCGATATCCAGTATCGCAGCGACGGCCGGCGCACCCGCATCGCCCGCCCCGGTGGAGGCGATCACGAGTTCGAGTACGACACCCTGGGACGACTCAGGCGGGTCCGCGAGCGGGTGGGCGGCGCCTGGGTGTCGACGGACTTCGAGTACGACGCAGCCGGTCGCTCGACCGCGATCGAAAGAGCCAACGGCATGCGGCGGGAGATCGGCTACGACGCAGCCGGGCGGATCGCCGCGATTCGCAACCTCCGCGATGGGGTGATCGAGACCACGGCCGCCTTCCGCTACGCCGACGGCCAGCTTCGGAGCATCGAAGACTCGGTTCGCGGTGGTGTCGAGCTCTACTCGCACGACGGCGCCGGCCGAGTCGCGACCATCGAGTATCCCGACGGAGAGGTCCTGCTGCGGCAGTACGACCTGCGCTCCCGGAATACCCGGGAGGTCTTCTGGAGCGATTCCCTGGCGCGTTGGTTCGATCGCGAGTACGACCTGGACGACCGCGCGGTGAGCTTCTCGGATTCCGGTCAGCTCCTGCTACAGCACGACTACCAGAACGGGAAGCTCGTCGAGACGAGCTATGGAAACGGTCTGGTCCGGACCTACGGCTACGATGCTTCGAACGGTCAGCTGGATGGGTCCCGGACCGAGGGTCCCGGCGGGGTCGTCGAAGAGACGGTGATCACGCGGGAGGGGCAGGCCGGATTCGCGCCGGGCCTGCACATCACCGCCGTCACCACGACCTCCCGAGGTGTCGCCGCCACCACCACCGAAGAGTACGTGTTGGGCCCGGCCCCCGACCAGGCGGGCCAGGAGCCCGCAGTCGGTAAGCGCATCTACATGTGGCACGACGGCGAGAACCTGAGCCTCTACGAGCACGATGCGCTCAGCAACAGCCGGGGATGGGCCGGCATGGGTGAGAGCTTCGAGTACAACGCGGAGGGCAACCGCCTGCTCTCGGCGACCACCATGGCGGCGGGAACCATCGACTACAGCTACGACGAGGCGGGGTTCGCCACCTCGCGTCGGGGTGTTCCCCTCGCCTGGACGGCGTCGGGTCGTCTGGCCTCGGTTGGCAGCGACCTGAGCTTCGAGTGGGATGCACTGGATCGCAAGGTTCGCTCGGAGGTGATGGGCACGGAGAGCCTCTGGCTCTTCGGCGGCCGGGTGCAGGCGGATCCGGCGGGCCTCCCCCGCTCGATCGATTTCGGCGAGGTTCGCGTGGATCTCGCCACGGGTGAGCATCGCTACCGCCACCTGGACTTCCGCGGCAACGTCAAGTTCGTCTCCGACCAGGACGGCGAAATCCGCAGCCACTACCAGTACGACGCATACGGGCTGCGGCGGGTGCGCGGATCGGACGACGATCCGGTGCGCTTCGCCGGCCGCAGCCAGATCGGCGAGTTGATGGCTCTGGGCGAACGGATCTACGATCCGGCCGTGGGTCGCTTCCTCTCCCCCGATCCGGTGCTTCAATACGTCAATCAATACGCCTACACGCTCGGCAATCCGGTCTGGTTCGCGGATCCGTCGGGGCGGGATTTCGAGTCCGCCCTGGAGGGGGCCCTCGCCACCGCCGGCCTTGCCGTGGCGACAGTGTCGCTGTTCTTCGTCACGTCGCCGGTGCTCGCCGTGCTGGCGGGGGTCTCGATGACGCTGGCCGGGCTCGACTTCGCAATCTGGGTGGCTCGGCGGGTCAACGGGACGGGGTCCGGCCCCAACGGGGTCGCCGCCCCGGCTCCCGATGGAAGCGACTCACGTGACCAGGGAGGTGCCACCGGGGCCAATCAGAGCTGCTCGCCGGTACGCCTCGCTTCGGTGCCGGGTCTCGGGAGACTGCACTGGATACTGATCGCGGCGCAGCTTCTGCTCGCCCCTCTGCTGATCCGCTCCTGGCCCGCGCGCCGGCGGAGGCGATCCCGATGAGCGAGGAGAGGGCGCCGCACCCCGGTCTCGGTCGAGATCCCGCCAGTAGCGAGGTCTACAACCCCATCGCCACCTGCGTCATCGCCGCCGCGCTCTCGCTCGTGTTCCTGGTCCAGTGGTGGGGTCGCGCGGTCGGAGAGGACGGCAGCGGCTACGCGGTGTACCTGGTCGGCGGTCTGCACGCCTCGTCGGTCCTGGAGGGAGAGATCTTCCGAATCGTCACCGCTCCTCTCCTCCACCTGCACCTCTATCACCTCATCTTCAACCTGGCGGGATTGCTGGGCCTCGGCGGCGCGCTGGAGGCGCTCGTCGGGCACGCGAGATTCCTGCTGGTCGTCGCCCTCTCGATGCTCTCCGGGTCGATGGCCGCCCTCGCACTCCCGCCGGCGGCGGGTGTGGTGGTGGGGGCTTCGGGAGCGCTCTTCGGATTGGTGGGGGCGATGGCGGCTCTGGCACTGCGTCAGCGGCGGGCTCCGCCGCCCCTGCTGCGCAGGGCGCGCTGGCTTCTCCCCATCGCCCTCGTCGCCGACGGCGCCGTGGTTCTGGTGGCTCCCGAGAGGATCGGGTGGATCGCGCACCTCGGCGGCCTCGTCGGCGGAATGGCCTCGATGGCCCTCCTCTCCCGCGGCGACGGGCCGATCCCCCTCGGCCGCTCCTCGCGGCGGATCAGACTGGCCGCAGCCGGTGTGGCGGCGCTCTTCCTCTTGGGGGTCGCGGTCGACCTGCAACGCGTCGCCTCCGGCCGCATCTGCCAGGTGATCGAGCGTGACGACCTGAGTGAGGTGGTTCGAGATGGCTTCGCTGCGGCGCTGCGCGATCTGCCGGTGGCTTGTGCCGGCCCGGAGCCGTAGCGAGCCGCCCCCCGCTACTCCAGCAGATAGCGCGAGGCCAGGGCGTCCGCGTACTCGTTCCAGCGCGAGCCGTCGTGGGCCCTGATCCACTCGATGCGCACGCCGGGACGGGCTCCGGCCAATGCATAGAATTGCTTCACCAGCTCCAGGTTGGCGATCGGCCCGCTCTTGCGCCTCCACCCGCGTTGCTCCCAGCCCGCTGCCCACTCGTTCACCGTCTTCACGCAGAGCTGGCTGTCGGAGTAGACCGCGGCCTCGGCGTCCTCGGGAAGCACGCGGAGCGCCTGGATCAGGGCGGTCAGCTCCATGCGGTTGTTGGTGGTGTCGCCGTCGCGGCCGAACTTCTCCTGGACGATCTCGTCGTTCTCGACCCAGACGAAGCCCCAGCCACCCGGCCCCGGATTCCCTTCACAGGAGCCGTCGGTGAAGACGCCGCTCTTCGGACCCGAGGTGTATCGCTGCAGCACCTGATCGGTGGTCAGCAGGGGGCTGCTGTCTCGACGGCTCACATCGGGCTCCTAGCCTGCTGAAGGGTACCAGCCAAAATCGAGATCAGCTCTGATAGGACGCCAGGAAGTCCCTGTGGAAGTCGTCGTAGCGTCGGGCGAGGATGGCCTCGCGCGCGTCTCGCACCAGGCGCTGATAGAAGTGGGTGTTGTGGATCGAGGCCAGAATCGCCGAGAGGATCTCGTTCGAAGCGAAGAGGTGGTGCAGGTAGGCGCGCGAGAACCCCCCGGCGCAGGCAGCGCAGTCGCAGGAGGCGTCGATCGGGTAGGCGTCGCGGCGGTAGCGGCGGTTGCTGAGGCGAATCCGGCCGCGCGAGGTGAAGACGCTGGCCGAGCGCGCGTAGCGGGTGGGGATCACGCAGTCGAAGAGGTCGATCCCCTGGCCGATGGTGGCGAGGAGGTCCTCGGGCAGGCCCACGCCCATCAGATAGCGGGGCTTGGAGTCCGGGAGCAGGGGCGCGGTCAGGGCGGTGATCTTGCAGAGCAGCTCGTGGCCCTCCCCCACCGAGACGCCGCCGATGGCGTAGCCGGGCAGGTCGAGAGCCACCAGGGAGCTGGCGCAGGCCACGCGCAGGTGCTCGTAGACGCTGCCCTGGACGATCCCGAACAGAGCCTGCCGGTTGCTGCGCTCGTGCGCTCGGAGGCAGCGCTCCATCCATGAGAGGGTCCGCCGCACGCCGGCCCCGGCCAGCTTCTCGTCAGCCGGGTAGGGAGTGCACTCGTCGAAGGCCATGATGATGTCGGCTCCCAGCTGTTGCTGGATCTCCATCGAGCGCTCGGGCGTCAGATCGATGGTCGACCCGTCCACCTCGTTCTTGAAGCGCACGCCCCGATCGCTGATCTCCTTGCTCGGCAGCGAGAAGACCTGGAAGCCGCCGCTGTCGGTGACGATCGGGCCCTCCCAGCGCATGAAGTGGTGCAGGCCTCCCAGCTTGGCCACCAGCTTTTCCCCGGGACGCAGGGCCAGGTGGTAGGTGTTGGCGAGGAGCACCTCGGCACCCGCTGCTCGCAGCTGGTCGGGCGTCATGGCGCGCACCGCCCCTTGTGTGCCCACCACCATGAAGGCGGGGGTGTGGATCTCACCGTGGGGTGTCGAGAAGACGCCGGCGCGGGCCGCACCGCTGGTCTGCTGGAGGGTGTAGCGAAAGGGCTGGCCCATCTCCGAGCATCCTAGCGACTTCGATATACTCGGGGCCGAAACTGTCCGGGAGCGAGGTGATCCAGAAAGCGTTCGCAGATCGCGTCACCGTGGCCACGCGCCGGCTCGGCCACCCCCTCTGCGCCGGATTGGATCCCCATCTCGATCGCTTCCCACCCCTCTTCCGCCGCGGTGGGATGGCTCCCGAGGCTCCCGAGACCGCCGCGGCCGTCGAGTCCTTCTGCCTGGCGCTGCTGGATCGGCTGGCCGGGCGGGTCGCGGTCGTCAAGCCCCAGATCGCCTTCTTCGAGCGGCTCGGCTGGAGGGGCATGCAAGTGCTGGAACGGGTCGCCGCCGCCGCCCGAGAGCGGGGTCTGCTGGTTCTCCTCGACGCCAAGCGGGGTGACATCGGCTCGACCGCGCGGGGCTACGCGGAGGCCTATCTCGGCAGCGAGGCGGTGCTCCCGGTGGATGCCATTACGGCGAACCCCTACCTGGGCCTCGACGCGCTGGAGCCCTTCGTGAAGGCGGCCCTCGAGACCGGTGCGGGCGTCTTCGTCCTGGTCAAGACCAGCAACCCGGGGTCGGAAGATTTTCAGGATCGCAGTCTCGGTGGGAAGCCGCTCTTCGAGCGGGTTGCCGAGTCACTGGCCGGCATCGCGGAGCGCATGAGGGGCCCCGAGACGGGCTGGTCGTCGCTCGGCGCGGTGGTTGGAGCCACCTATCCGGAGGTGCACCAGCGCCTCCGGGAGCTCCTGCCAGGTGCGCTCTTCCTGGTGCCCGGCTACGGCGCCCAGGGCGGCGGGGCCAGGGAGGCGGTGGCCGGCTTCGTCGCCGGGCCCGCGGGTCGCCTGGAGGGCGGCCTGGTCAACTCCTCCCGCGCGATCCTGTTTCCCCCGGGCTCCGACACGGACGATCTCGCCAGCTGGGAGCGAGCCGTGGACGAGGCGCTGGATCGGGCGATCGGCGAGCTGGGGGAGGCGGTCTCCGCCTGAGCCCGTGGCGTGGCCCGCTAGCGGTAGGTCTTGCGCTCGCCGCGGCTTCGCCGCAGGCGCACCCTTCGGTGCTTGGCCTTGAGCCTGGCGCGGTAGCGGGCGGTCTTGGAGCGATTCCTGTGGGGGAGCTTCGTCGACTTCCTCATGGGCTCCTCCGGAGCGTTCTTGGGGCCGGCGGAAAGTAGGCGAGAGCGATGGTTGCGTCTACCCTTGGGCCAGATCCGTGTAGGAGAGCCGATGGAGACGCCCCTCGACCGCATGATGGATTTCGACCTCACTCTCGAGCAGCGACAGGTCCGCGCCGCGGTTCGTGGCTTCGCCGAGAAGGAGATCCAGCCCTTCGTAGAGCAGTACGAGCGGGAGGCGCGCTACCCGACCGACCTGATCCAGAAGCTCGTCCCTCTGGGCTACATCGCGCCGATGATTCCCGAGGAGTACGGAGGCTCCTTCCTGGACGTGATGACCTACGGTGTCATCTGCGAGGAGCTGGCGAGGGTCGACTGGGTGGTCGCCTCGGTCGTCTCGGTCACGAATTCGCTGCTGGCCGGGTCGATCCTGCGCTTCGGCTCCGAGGAGCAGAAGCGGCGCTGGCTTCCGGCGATGGCCGATGGAAGCTGCCTCACCTCGGCCTGCCTGACCGAGCCCGACGGTGGAACCGATCTCGCCAACATGCGCACCCTGGCGGTGAAGGTGGAGGGTGGCTGGCGACTCACCGGGACGAAGGTCTTCATCTCCCACGCCGCCTACGCGGGGCTCTTCCTGGTGGTGGCGACCGTCGATCGGGAGAAGAAGCATCGGGGCGTGACCGCCTTCCTGGTCGAGCCGCAGACGGAGGGGATCCGGATCGGCGACTTCCCGATGCGCACCCTCAAGCGCGACAACCTGGCGGAGGTCCACTTCGAGGACGCCTTCGTTCCCGATGAGGGGTTGCTCGGCGAGCCGGGCAAGGGGTTTCCGGTGCTGGGATCGGCCCTCGACACCGGGCGCTTCTCGGTGGCGGCGCGCTGCATCGGGCAGGCCCAGCGCTGCATCGACCTGGCCGTTCCCTATTCGCTGGATCGGGAGGCCTTTGGGCAGAAGATCGGCGAGTTCCAGATGATTCAGAAGAAGATCGCCGACATGGCGTGCCGAACCCAGGCGGCGCGCGGGGTCGTGTACCAGCTGGGTCGGATGAAGGATGGCGGTGTGCCCCGGGCCTCCATGGAGGCGTCGATGGCGAAGCTGATGGCCAGCCAGGCCGCCGTCCAGAACGCTCTCGACGCCATCCAGATCCACGGCGGCTACGGTCTCTCCGAGGAGTACGAGGTCGGTCGTCTGCTGCTGGAAGCCAAGGCGCTGGAGTTCGGCGAAGGGACCAGCGAGCTCCACAACAAGATCATCGCGGAGTTCATGTTGGGGATCCGCAAGCAGTGAGCCGAGGATGGGCGCGTCTTGCCCGAACCTGAGAGGGAGAAGAAGGTGAGTGCAAGGGACGATCTGCTGAAACTGATCCTGGAGGTTTCCTTCGAGAAGCGCAAAGTGACGCTTACCAGCGGCAAGCAGAGCGACTTCTACCTCGACCTGCGTCAGACCCTGATGCGTCCGCGCGGCGCCCGCCTGGCCGGTCTCCTCGCTCTCGAGAAGCTGCTCGGCGGACCGCCGGTGGAGGCGGTGGGCGGCATGGCGGTCGGTGCGGTCCCCTTCGTCTCCGCGATCCTGCTCGCCGCCGCCGAGCGGGATCCGGAAACCGATCTCCTCGGCTTCTTCGTTCGCAAGGAGGCGAAGAAGCACGGTCTCGGCCGGCGCATCGAGGGAGGCTTCCAGGCGGGTCAGAGCGTTGCCCTGGTCGAGGACACCACCACCACCGGAGGCTCGACCCTCGAGGCCGTCGACGCCGTGGAGGCCGAGGGCGGCAAGGTGGCGCGGGTGCTCTGCCTGGTGGACCGGGGTGAGGGAGCGCGGGAGGCCTTCGCCGAGCGCGGCATCGACCTGGAGGCGATCTACACCCGAGCCGACCTGCCCCTGTAAATTGAGAGTGGAATAGGAGACCCCCCATGAGCCTGAACCTCGGATCGATCCTCTACGCCGCCGCAGAGAGCCGGCCCGATCACCCGGCGGTCAAGCTGAACGATCGCGTCATCACCTACGCAGAGCTGGATCGGATGGCGCGGGGAGTCGCCACCAGCCTGCGGGAGCGCGGCCTCGAGCCCGGCGACCGGGTGGCCATGATGGTGCCCAACGTTCCCGAGTTCACCATCGCCTACTTCGGCATTCTCTACGCCGGCTGCGTGGTCGTGCCGCTCAACGTCCTGCTCGCGGCCCCCGAGGTCAGCTATCACATCGAGGATTCCGACTCGAGCCTCCTGATCGCGCACACCTTCTTTCAGGAGTCCGCCAGCAAGGGCGCCCTCGGCGCCGGGGTTCCCGTGGTCTGGACCGAGGGGGAGAGCAAGGGGCACCTCCCGGATCTCGCCTCGGCGCCGCCGATCTCCGCGGTGCATCCGACCAGTCCGAACGACACCGCGGTCGTCATCTACACCTCGGGGACCACCGGCCAGCCCAAGGGGGCGGAGCTCACCCACTCGAACCTGCTGATGAACGCGGCCCTGGTGGTGCCCCGCCTGGTTCCAGTCGACAAGAGCGACGTGGCCCTGGGAGTCCTCCCGCTCTTCCACTCCTTCGGACAGACCTGCATCCAGAATGCCGTGATCGCCGTCTCCGCCACCCTGACACTGCTCCCCCGCTTTACGGCCGAGGACGCCTTCGAGATCATGGAACGGGACGGAGTGACGCTTTTCGCCGGCGTCCCGACCATGTACTTCGGACTGCTCCACCACCAGGCCGAGCGCACCTACGATCTCTCCAAGCTCAAATACTGCCTGTCCGGCGGTGCGCCCATGCCCGTCGAGGTGATGACCGCCTTCGAGGAGAAGTTCCCCGTCACGATCCTGGAGGGCTACGGCCTCTCCGAGACCTCACCGGTCGCGAGCTTCAACATGTCCGACCGGCCGCGCAAGGTGGGATCCGTCGGCTATCCGGTCTGGGGGGTGGAGATGGCGGCCCTCGACGACGACGACCGACCCGTTCCGGACGGGGAGCGCGGACAGATCTGCATCCGCGGTCACAACGTCATGAAGGGCTACTGGGGTCGCCCCGAGGCCACCGAAGAGGCCATGCGCAACGGATGGTTCCACAGTGGCGACATCGGGATTCGCGACGCGGACGGGTGCTACCACATCGTGGATCGAGTCAAGGACATGATCCTCCGCGGTGGCTTCAACGTGTACCCGCGTGAGGTGGAGGAAGCGCTCTACACGCACCCTGCCGTGGTCGAGGCCGCGGTGATCGGCGTTGCCCACCAAAGCCATGGCGAGGAGATCAAGGCGGTGGTGGCCCTGGCCAAGGATCAGACGGTCACATCGGAGGAGCTGATCGCGTTCTGCAAGGAGCGGCTGGCGGCCTACAAGTACCCGCGGATCGTCGAGTTCGTCGAGGAGCTTCCCAAGGGCCCGACCGGCAAGATCCTCAAGCGCGAGCTCGCTTAGCCCGAGCTGGTCCCGAATAGATCCAGGATCGCGTCGAGGTTCGCGCGCAGCCGTTCCGGCTCGACTCCGACCGCGGGAGCGTAGAAGAGCGGCTCGTCGGTCAGATCCTCCCACTGCGCGAGGCGGTCGCGGGCCTCGTCGGGTGTGCAGGCGATGGCGATTTCTTCGACGAGTGAGTCCGGCACCGCAGCGGCCATGGCGGCCACGTCGAAGCTCCGCAGCGCCTTTCGGCAAGCCTGGCCGACCTCCCGCATGTCGTGAAGGTCCAGCACCGAGTGGTAGAGCTCCGTGGTGAGGTAGAAGCCGATCTGCCCCTTCGCGTCCCGGATCGCCTGGTCGCGATCGTCGGAGATGGAGGTGACGACGTAGGGCGCGAGCTTGCAGGCGCCGGCCTCCCGGTCCGCCCGCTCCTCGGCGCGTCGCAGGCCGGGAAGGGTGACCTCGCGATGCCAGCGCCGGGTCGCGATCGGGTGACCGACCAGGGCGTCGGCGACCGCTCCCGCGGCCGCGATCATGCCCCGGTTGACCGCGGCGACCCAGATCGGAATCTCACTGCGGGGGGCACCCGGTCGCGAGTAGATCGGCACGTTCAGCTTCCAGAACCGGCCCTCGAAGCGGAAGCCGCCGCCTCTCTGGGCGGCAATCGCCTGGCGCAGCAGCGTCACCAGCTCCCTCATTCGCGCCGCTGGCTCGGAAAAGGGAATTCCGAACCAGTCCTGGTTCATCCGCCGCGTGGCGCTTCCCAGCCCGAGAACCATGCGGCCACCGGAGAGTTCGTCGAGATCCATGGCGGCGCTTGCGTGGAGGAGAGGGCTGCGAGTGAAGGCATTGGCGATGCCGGTTCCGAAGCGGATGCGCCGGGTCGCCTGGGCGATGGCTCCGAGAGGCACGTAGCCGTGCCGGTTGAAGAACTCGATCGTGAAGACCGAGTCGAAGCCCGCCGCCTCCGCGCGCACGGCCAGATCCACGTCGCCTCGAACCGTGCCGCTGGTCAGGATCAGTCCACTCTTCATGGCCGGGAGTCTAACGAAGCAAGATCGGGCTCCCCGTGACCGGATCCGTCACGTCCCTCGGCTTTACTCGAGCAGTGGCGGGTCGCCCCCCGCCCGCCACTCCGAGAGGGCTCGGAGGGGGCTCCGAGACGGCCCCGAAAAGGTCCCGAGAAGACCCTGAGAGGACGGGAGAGAGACATGACACCTGCGCTACGAACCATGACGCGCTGCCTGGTGTGCGGCTTCACCGAGATCCGGACGGACGAGGTGCTGGATCGCGGGGTGGTGTTGCTGGCCGAATGTCCCCGCTGCGATCACCGCTGGACCGAGCGCCCCCCCGCCTGGGTGGCGCCGCCTTCGGCCGGGTTCGCTGAGGAGAACTCCGCCGCGTGATAAGTTCTCGGCGGTGCGGGTTGTTCTCTACACGGGGAAGGGTGGTGTCGGAAAGACCACCACCGCCGCGGCGACGGCGGTTCACGCCGCCCGGCGCGGGCGCTCCACGCTGGTGGCCTCGGCGGATGCCGCCCACAGCCTGGGAGACGTTCTCGAGTGCCGGCTGGGCCCCAGGCCCACCCAGCTGGCGTCGAACCTCGACGCCCTCGAGGTAGACACGCCCAGCGAGACCCAGCGACACTGGGGCGCGGTGCGCGACTACCTGATCTCGCTCTTCCGCTACCAGGGGATCGAGGAGGTGGTCGCCGAGGAGCTGGCGCTCTTGCCCGGCGCCGAGGAGATCACGACCCTTCTCGCCGTCGAGGCCTACGCCCGGGAGGGAGGTTACGACTTCGTCGTCGTCGACTGCGCACCGACCGATTCGGCGCTGCGGCTGCTGACCCTTCCCGAGGTGGCGCGCGGGGCATTTCGGGTGCTTCTCCGGGTGCAGCGGGCCCTCGCCAGCGTGGTGACACCCCTCGCCCGGAACCTGGTTCCAGTGCCCCTGCCGGAATCCGAGGTGTTTCGGGACGCCGAGGATCTCCTCTTCCGGAAGCTCCGCAGGCTGCGCGACTTCGCCGGCGATCCGGCACACCAGTGTCCGCCTGGTGGTGACCCCGGAACGAATGGTGATCGACGAGGCGCGGCGCGCCCACACCGACCTGGCTCTCTTCGAGCTGCGCTGTGACGCGGTGGTGATGAACCGGCTCCTCCCGGAGGCCGCGGCCGAGGAGGATTTCTTCCGCGACTGGGCTCGCCTGCAGCTGGAGCGGCTCGCCGAGGTGGAGAATCTCTTCGCGCCGCTCCCGGTCCTGACGGCCCCTCTCCAGGACGACGAGGTCACCGGTCTCGATCGCCTGGCGGAGCACGCGAACCAGCTCTTCGGCGCGGTCGAGCCCGACGCGGTGCTCTCCACCGCGCCGCAGATTCGCTTCGAGGCGGAGGAGGGCGGCTACCTGCGTGAAGGTGCCGCTACCCCACGCGGCGTCGCGAGACCTGGACGTGGCCAAGGTCGACGACGAGCTGGTGATCGGAACCGGGACGCGGCGGCGCTCCCTCCCGCTCCCGCGGCGAATCGCGCACCTGGAGCTCTCCCAGGCGAAGCTCCAGGGCGACTTGCTGCTGGTCCACTTCATCGCCGCTTCGGGTGTGCCCTAGGTGCGGGTCATCCTCCTTACCGGAAAGGGTGGTGTCGGCAAGACGAGCCACGCCATCGCGACGGCTCTGGGCGCTGCCGCGCACCGCCACCGGGTCTTCCTGCTCTCGGCGGATCCGGCCCACAGCCTCGGGGACGCCCTCGGGAGGCGGATCGGGGCGCGTCCCGTCGAGCTCACCGAGGGCGTGGTGGCCCGGGAGGTGTCCGTCCTCGACGAGCTGGATCAGTCCTGGTCGGAGATCCAGCGCTGGCTCCGGGAGCTGCTGCGGGACGAGACCGACGAAGTCCTCGCCGAGGAGCTTCTGGTCTTTCCGGGTCTCGAGGAGCTGATGGCCCTCCGGGCGGTTCGAGAGATCGAGGCGACCGGCGACTTCGACGTCTGCGTGGTCGACTGCGCACCCACCGGCGCGACCCTGCGCATGCTTCGCTTTCCGGACGCGCTGCGCATCTTCATGGAGAACTTCTTCGATCTGGAGCGCCGCGGCGCTCGACTGCTGCGCCCCTTGATGGAGCGGGTTCACGCCGCGGGCGTGGTGCCGAGGGACGAGTTCTTCGAGGCCATCGAGCGGCTCTATTGCGACGTGGAGGACGTGCGCCAGATCCTGATGGACGGCGATCGAACCACCGCGCGGCTGGTCGTGAATCCGGCCCGGGTCGTGGTGGAGGAGACGCGTCGCTCCTTCGCCTATCTGAGCCTCTACGGCGTCGCGACGGATGCGGTGGTGGTCAACCGACTGCTCCCGGCCGAGGCCGCCGGCGGCTTTCTGGCGCGCTGGGCGGAGCGAGAGCGCGGCGAGCTGGCCTCGATCGAAGCCTCCTTTCCGATCCCGCAGTTCCGGGCGCCCCTCTATCCCCGCGAGCTCCGCGGCATCGAGGATCTCGCCGGTCTGGCCCGGGACGTATACGGGGATCGCGACCCGGCCGAGGTGTTCACCCACAGCCGTCCGATCCGCTTGCGAAAGCACGCCGGCCGCACCCGCCTCGAGGTGGATCTCCCCAGCGTTTCCAAGGAAGAGATCGAGGTGGTGATCCGCGGCTCGGATCTGATCGTGCAGGTGCGCAATGCCTCGCGTTGGATCGCGCTTCCGGCGTCGGTGAGGGGTCGTCCGATTCGAAGGGCGCGGCTACACGAGGGTGTGCTGGAGGTCGACTTCGAGTGACGCCCCGGCGGATCGTCTCGCTGGTTCCGAGCTTGACCGAGGCGCTCTTTGCGCTGGGACTGGGAGAGAGGGTGGTCGGGGTGACCGAGTGGTGCGTGCACCCCGCCGCGGGCGTGGCCCGATTGGCGAAGGTCGGCGGAACCAAGAACCCCGACATCGATGCCATCCTCGCGCTGCACCCGGAGCTGGTCGTCGCCAACCGCGAAGAGAACCGACGCCGCGACGTGGAGAGCCTGGAGGCAGCCGGGATTCGGGTGTGGGTGACCCACCCAAGAACGGTTCGCGATGCGGTCGCGTTGCTCGGCGCGCTGGCCGACCTGGGTGCGCCTCCGGAGAGGCGGCGCGCGGTAGTGGATTCGGCCCTGCTCGCGCTCGCCCAGGCCGAGCAGGAGCGATTCGAGCGGCGGGTCCGGTTCGTCTGCCCGATCTGGCGGGATCCCTGGATGGTCGTTGGAGGGGACACCTACGCCCACGACCTGATCACACTCTGTGGTGGAGAGAACCTGTTCGCCGGTGCGAGCGGGCGGCGCTACCCACGCGTCGAGCTAGCGGAGATCGAGGCTGCGAGTCCAGAGCTCATCCTGCTGCCCGACGAGCCCTATGCCTTCGGACAGAGAGACGCTCAGCAGCTCGGTGCTCTCGATGTCCCCGCCGCCCGCGCGGGCTGCATCCACCTGATCGACGGTACGCTCGTCTCGTGGTACGGTCCGCGCATCCTGCAGGCGATTGAAACGCTCCGCGCACTGTTCGCGGGAGCGACCACTGGGGGGCAGGATAGGGGGAGGAGGGTGCGCTCGTGAACCAGTCCACCGCGCAGCGATCGAGCCGGGTTTTCTGTTTTCTCGGGGCCGCGATTCTGCTTCTCGCTGCGTTCCCAGCGAAGGCGGCGAACCTGGTCGGTGTACGGATCGGAGTTCACGAGAAATACACCCGCGTCGTCCTGGAGACCGATGCCCGGGCTCCCTGCTGGATCGAGTCCTCCGACAGCGAGGAGTTGTTGCTCCGCCTGAGTGCCGCCAGTGGGGCCAAGGTGATCGCCTCCGAGCAGAGCCCTCACATGGCCTCGATGGCGGTGGAGCCGGCCGAGCTCGGGGCCAGCGAGATTCGCATCGCCCTTCGCGGTCCGGTGGAGGTGGAGAAGCTGGTCCTGAGCGCGCCACACCGGATCGTTCTGGATCTGCGCGGTGAGGGGGAAGCTGTTGCGGCGCCGCCGACAGCTGCAGAACCCGCACCGCAGGATGCACAGCTCGCACCGACGGCTGGGCAACCCGCGCTTCAGAGTCCGCTCCCCGAGCCCGTGGCGGAGGCGATCCCGGAGCCCGCGGATGCGCCGCCGGCCGAGGCGCCCCTGGAGTCCATGCCAGCCGAGCCCGCCCCCGAAGAGGTCGAGGAGAGCGAAGAATTGGCTGTGGCTCCCGCTCACCCCGAGCCGGATCCGAGCGCGGTGCTGGCTGCCGAAGAGGCGGAGGAGCCGGTGCCCGCAGCCTCCGAGGCCCCGACTCCGTCCGGCGTCGTCCCACCGCAGACCGCCGCTGGAGGCGGCCTCCTGGACGGGCTGCCCGAACCGCTCGACCAACCGCTCTTCCTCGGCGCGCTGGTGGTGTTCCTGATCCTGGCGATCGCCTTTGCCGTTGCGCGCCGCCGAGGCGCTGCAGAGGAGGAGGAGCCGGCCACGCCCTTCGCCGCTGGGGAGCCCTTCTCGGTCGACGAGCAGCCCGGCGTGGCCGAGCCGCAGGAAGACACGGATGCGAATCTCCCGATCGCTTCGGCTGGAGCGAGCCAGGAGTCTTCGCTCTTCGATCAACCGGTCGAGAGCGTGGATCCGTTGGACGAGCCGCAGAGCGAAGAGGCGGCCCCGGATCGGGAGGAGGTGGCTGTCGCCCTTCCGGTCGCTGAGTCCGCTCCGGGTGCCGATCCGAGTCAGGAGCTGGAGCGACGCCTGGCCCAGCTGGAGGAACGCGTCGACGAGATGATCGACACCAAGGATCGTCTCGGCCGACAGATCGCCGCCCAGACCGAGGAGCTGCGCGTCCAACGCGCCGCGATCGCGCGGACTCAACGGATGTTGCGCGATCTCACCCGGCCCGCGGATGAAGCGACGGAGCCGGTCCTGAAGACCTGACCCAGGAACGTCCCCGCTAGCTTGGATTGCAGGCCAGCCGAAGGGCGCCCAGCGCGCCGGCGAACTCACCGTCCGGGAGGAAGACGGTCTCGTAGCCCAGTGCGGCCGTGATCAGCTGCAGCACCTCCCGAAGCGTGCGGTTGTCCCGCAGCGTCGAACCGCCGAACACCACCCGCCCGACCTGGTGGGCGGCTCCCAGGCCCCCGCAGATCAAGGCCACGTTCTCTCCTACCAGTCCCATCACCGCGTCGGCCAGATCCTCTCGAGCCGGGGTCGCCTGCCCGCGGCCCAGACCCGCGAGCTTCCCGAAGCTCGCCGCGGTCAAATCTCCGAGCAGGGGAATCTCCCCGGGGCGGTAGATGTCCGAGACCAGGAGGTCCACCTTTCTTCGGTCGCCGCGCTCGGCCAGCGCGGCGATCTCTGAGAAATCGGAGCGATCGAGCAGGACCGCACCGAGTCCGACCACGGTTCCGCCGCCCAGGGCGGTTCCGCCGATCCGATTCACCGCCATGCCGTCCACCAGCATCACGGAGGTTCCCGTCCCCAGCGAGACCAGCAGGTATCGCCTCGCCGGGCCCACCGCCGCGTCCTGCAGCAACTCGGCCGCCCCGTTGCCCCACGCGGCGAACTCGTTGACGCGGGTCGTCGGGCAGCTGAGCTTCGTCTCGAGCTTGGTCGCGCCGCCCCCAGTGAGTCCCACGCTGTCGGGTCGGGCGGCCTGGATGATCTCCACCACCTCCGAGAGCGCTGTCGCCGGAGCAAACCGGTAGCTCGTTTTCCCCTCCGGGGACCGGGTCGCGACCTTCACCAGCGTCGCACCCGCATCTACGCCAATCGCTGTGTTCGTCAGCTGTGCCAAGTGATACTCTTTCCGTTTCAGGAGCTTAGCTAGACGCCAGGACCTGCCCACCCATGTATACCCAGTTTTACGGGCTCCGCGAAAAGCCGTTTTCCCTGAGTCCCGACCCCCGTTATCTGTTCTTGGCCGACTCCCATCGCGAGGCCCTCGCCCACATGCTCTATGGGATCGAGCAGGGGGAGGGGTTCATCGCAATCACCGGCGAGGTCGGAACCGGCAAGACCACTCTGTGTCGTACCTTGCTTCAGCGCATCGAGCCCGGGACCGAGGTGGCATTCATCTTCAACCCCCAGCTCTCGGCGCTCGAGCTTCTCCAGGCGATCAGCGCCGAGCTGGGTCTCGAGACCGGGGATTGTACCCGCCGCGAGCTCACCGATCGGCTGAATCGCTTTCTCCTGACCAAGCGGCAGGAAGATCACCGCGTGCTCTTGATCATCGACGAAGCGCAGAACCTCGCGCCCGATGCCCTCGAGCAGGTGAGGCTGCTCTCCAATCTCGAGACCAACACGGCGAAGCTGATCCAGATCATCCTGATCGGTCAGCCGGAGCTCGATGCCACTCTCGAACAGCCGAGCTTGCGCCAGCTGTGCCAGCGCATCAGCGTGCGTTGGCGTCTGGCTCCGCTCTCGACCAACGAAACCCGGGAGTACATACGCCACCGGCTTCGGATCGCTGCCGGAGCGCCGCGAGAGCTCTTCACCGAGCTCGCCATGCGCGAGATCCATCGGCGTTCCCAGGGGATTCCCCGGGTGGTCAACCTTCTCTGCGACCGGGCGCTGCTGGCTGGCTATGCCGCGAGTGCAAAAGCCATTGGCCTGGGGTTGGTGACGCAGACTCAGAAGGAGCTGCGAGGCGGGGCCCGTACTGTTCCCGCGTCCCCGGTGTTCTCTCGCCTGGATCGGCTCGTGTCGCCTTCGCTCCGAAGGGTCGGTCCAGCAGTGGCGCTGGTTGCGATCGGCGTCCTGGCCGGCGTTGCCTGGCAGAGCTTGAGCGGAGGGGACCGCGTCGATCCCACCTCGGAGCGCCCTCGGGTGTCGGCACCGCCGCGCCAGCTCGCCCCGTCGTCGTCAGGCCTGGAGCCGGGGCCGGTTCTCCCAGGTCCCGGGAATCTCACCGCACCCGACGGGGATTTCGCCGAAGCGCCTGCCACCGCCTCGAATTCCGGGCGAGTCGTGGGAGAAGAGGGGGTAGAGGCTCCCGAGTTCGAGGTGGAGCCGGTCCGGGCCGCGGCCATCGCCGCTCCCGCGGCGGAGCCGCGCGGCCGGCTGCCGCGCGCCGGACTGGCCACCATGCTGGCGCGGAGCTCTCCGGCGGTCACCACCGCCACCTCGCTCAACGCACTGCTCGAGATCTGGAGTGAAGCTCCAACGGGGAGTGAGCTGATATCCCTTCCCCAGGCTCTGGCGATCCTGGAGAGCAAAGGTCTGGCGGTCCTGGCCTTGCAGAGAGCGAGCCTCGAGACGCTCCAGCTCTTCAATTACCCGGCAATCCTCGAGCTCTCTGCCCTCGACGGAATGCCGCGCTTCGTCTTGCTCACCGGTCTGGAAGGCGAGCATGCGCTGATCGCAGGGATCGGTGAAGGTCTGCCGTTGCGCGTTCCCATCGCCCAGGTCGGGGATCACTGGAGTGGCGACGCCTGGGTGGCCTGGCGAGACTTCGAAGAGCTGCCCGATATCCTGCGGCCGCCGCTCGGCGGAGCCCCGGTGATCTGGCTCCAGCAGGCGCTCGGCCGCATGGGCTTCTACGACGGTGCCCCGACCGGCGAGTTCGACGCCGCCACCATCCAGGGGGTGCGCGATCTGCAGGCGAGCTTGCAGATCGAGGTAGACGGCACGGTGGGGCGCGTTACCAAGATCAGGCTGTACGAGAAGCTCGGGCATCTACGCGGTGCCGCGACTCAGAGAGCGCGACGAGGTGACCGGTTGAGTACGATCCTACGAGCGCTTCAGCGCGTCGAGGGAGAGAAGGGCGGCGACGGCGAGATGGGCGGGCCGGCGAGGGGGCTTCGCGAGGGCCTGGTTCCCCCCGATGAGCCCTTGGCGCGGGCGGGAAGACCTCGCTGGCAGATCGGCCTCGCCGGATTCCTCGCCTTGCTCGTGCTCGGATGCTTCCTGTGGTGGTTGATTCCCACCGAGGAGGCCGGTGAGCCGTCCGCAGCGTCGCCGCCTGTGATTGCGGCCGCCCGAGCCGCCTCCGAGCCTCTCCTCGGCCAGCGCGTTCCGCCGAGCGCGTCGAGCCGGCGCCAGGCCGGCAGCGCCGCGGACCAGGCCGGCGTATCGCCGCGGCGAGCCGGATGCGCCGGCTCGCGCCGCTCGGCGCCAGGCGGCCATCCCGGCCGCTGGCCGCCCCGCCCCCCCCGATCGCAGAGCCGCAGCCACTTCCCGAAGCGGTTGCCGCCGCGCCTCCTCCTCCCCCGTCGAGAAGCCGGCGCCCGAGGCCGTTGCGAAGCCCGCCGCCGCAGAGCCCCCGCCTCCCGAGAGGTCGCCGTCCGCGCCTCGCCCCTCCCCCTGTCGCGGAGCCGCCGGCTGCCAGCCACCGCCGCCGCCGTCGCGAGCCGCCGCCCCCCGTCGCCAGGCCGCCGACACCGAAGGCATCCACGCCCGCCCGCGTTGCGACGGTTAAGCCGCCGAAGCTGACGGTGAAGAAGACCATCTGGCACCCGACACCCGAGCGCCGGGTGGCCCGGATCGAGGTGGAAGGGCGCAAGGGCCCACTCGAGCTTCACGAGGGCGATGCGGTGGGCACGCTGGTGGTCTCGGAGATCAAGCCCTCGGGGGTCGTCTTTCTCCACGGAGGGGAAAAGCTCCATCGGAAGGTCGGCAGCGGGCGGTGAGCGGCAGCCAGCTTCGCGTGAGCGTGCTGGCGGACAGCCATGGACACCTCTGCGACGAGACCCTGGATCTCTTCTCCGATGCGGACCTGATCCTGCACGCCGGCGACATCGGTGGCGAGTCGATCCTGAACCGGCTCCGCGCCCTGGCGCCCGTGGTGGCGGTCGTCGGCAACGGAGATCCGGATCTCGCCCGCCGCTATCCCTGGGAGCAGCGGGTCGAGGTTGCGGGAGCCCGCCTCCTGCTCTGTCACTGGTACGACAACTGGGGAAGAGTCCACCCCAAGGTCGAACGGGAGATCGACGAGTGGGATCCCCACGTGCTGGTCTACGGGCACACCCACGTAGCGGACAACACCCGGCGCGACGGCAGGCTCTACTTCAATCCCGGCTACTCGGGCCCGCCGGGTCTGGGCCGGCGGCGCTCCGTCGGTCGGCTGCTGGTCGGCGGCGGAGGGTCTCCTCCGAGATCGTCGTCTCTCACCGGGTGAGGGCTGCAGTCCGCCGAGTCACTTCATCGAATCGAGATGGTGCCGTTGGATGCGCGAAGCCGGATCGGGGTGCCGCCGCGGCCGAGTGTCCCCTTGACGCGCCCGCTGCGCTCCCGGGAGGGGGGATCGAGTTCCCGGGAGTTGCGGATCAATCCGTTGTCCACCCGGATGTCGACGTCGCCGTCGACCTCTTCGGGGAGATCGAGAACGATGCGTCCGTTGCTGGTCGAGAGGATCGACCCCGGACTTCCCGACGTCCTCGAGCTCGCAGTGGATGGTGCCGTTCGAGGTGGCTGCATCCACGGAGCCGCGATGATCCTCGAGCTCGATCCTTCCGTTGCTGGAGCGGGCCACCAGGTGCCCGCAGGTGCACAGGCACGAGACCTTGGCGTTGGAGGTGTGGATCTCCACGTCGCCGATCACGTCCTCGATGCGCACCGCTCCGTTGCTGGAGCGGGCGCGGACCGAGTCCCGCAGACCCTGCACGCAGACCTTCCCGTTGGCGGCGATCACCTGGACCTTGAGCTCGCGTGGAATGCGCAGCTCCATGTCGACGCGGCCGCGTCGGTTCCAGCGACCGGGGATCTCGACGTCGAGATTCAGGTCTCCGGCGGCGTCCTCGGTGGGCACGACGCGGATCGCCTCGACCAGGCGCCGCGCCTGCTCGACGGACTCCGCTCGCGCAGCCTTGCTGAGCTGGATCTCGATGTCGCCCCGGTCCTCGCCGACCACGCGCGTGCGCCCGTTGGCGTTGTCGATGCGCAGATTCCCGCCGGGAGGCCGGGGGACGTGGATCGTCTCGGTCTCCTCGGCGCGCTCGCTCCAGGGGATCCCGGCCAGCAGGGTTTCGATGAACTTCCCGAAGCCCCTGCGGCCGACGCCGCACTCCCTGTCCGTGGATTCGTCCGTCACGAGGTCGCGGTTCCCATCACGAGCATGCGTCTGGCTTCCGGCATCGGTCCTCTTTCCGTGCGCTAATGAAAGGTCCGATGATCATCGTCGGAGCGCCGGCGCGAGCGGAGCTCGTCCATGCGCACCGCGCGGAGGTTCCTGCGCATCTTGTAGCGCCGCCATCGATACTGGAGCGACTTGAAGGTGATCCCCCCCGTGGTTCCCATCCGGCGCAGCAGGATCCAGCCGACCAGCGACGCCGCCGAGGTGACCCACGTGGCTGACGTTCGGGGGCCCGCATGCAGCCCATCACAGAATGATCACGGGATGAAGTAGATCGCCTTGATGGGGATGGGCGGGAAGAGCAGCATGATGGTGCGGTCCGGCCAGGTGAGCGAGTAGGCCAGCAGCACGCCGAAGACGGCGCCCGAGGCGCCCAGCGTCGGGATCAGGTAGCCGCTGAGGAACGCCCACGCCGAAGAGCACGGGAATCGCCGGGCCAGGTCACGATGATCAAGCCGGCGCCGAAGCCGCACAGCAGATAGTAGCGGAGGAACCTCTTCTCACCCCAGAGCAGCGCGAGGGGCGAGCCGAACATCCAGAGCGCCAGCATGTTGAAGACGATGTGCATCAGGCCGGCGTGCAGCCACATGTAGGTGAAGGGCTGCCAGAGGTATCCCTGCCGCCAGAACAGGTAGGGAGTGACGGATCCCAGCTGCCAGAGCAGCGGGAAGAGCGCCTGGGCCACGAAGACCGCGAGGTTCGCGATCAGCAGCTGCTTGATGACATTGGGGGTGACGGGCGGTCCGAAGCTGACCGTCTGGTACCCGCGTCCGTACAAATTCGCCTCCTCCCACTCTGAGTCATTTCGGCGAGCCGACTTCAGTTCGGTCTCTGGTCGATTGCCCGATCGCTCGGCCGACACCCGAGTGCACGACCGCTGCGTTCGGCGTCGCGTCCAGCAATGTGGGCCGGCGGGACGGGCGCGAGATCCCGCTATCAATCCTAGACAGCGTAGGTTCACCAAGTATTCGAGTCAACGAGGGCTTTTCTTGACGCGAGGGCGTCGATTGCACGCCGCGCTGCGTCATGAGGCAGGCCGGAGAGATCCGCGACCGGCAGCTCCAGCCGGAAGCTCTCGGCGATCTCGGCGATTCGCCTCCGACAGGCCTCGGGGGAGCCGGTCACGATCGCCTCGCCGAGCTGGTCGTCGGGCAGGCTCCGGAACCACGGGTTGAGCCGGCGGAACTCGTCCCGGATCTCCGCATCCCGGAGTCCCCGTGGGGCCGGGTAAAGATCCACATCGAGCGGCGGATCTCCGCCGGATCGCGGCCGTTCCTGCGGCAGGCGGCGGCCAGGATCTGCTCGGCGGCTCCGACGCGGGAGGGGATCGGTGGAAGGTTGATGTCCCACACGTCGGCGTGGGTGGCGACCACCTGAAGCATCTGGGAACCGGCGGCTGCGATCTCGATGGGAAGCCGGCCCGCGGGCGGGCAGGGCCGGATCCGAGCGCCGGAGAGGCGGACGAAGCGCCCTCGCGCGGTCACCTCTTCGCCCCGCCAGAGTCTGCGGACGGCCCGGAGGGTCTCGTCCAGCCAGGCGATCCGCTCCCGCGCAGACGGAAACGGGAGGCCGAAGCGCCGATCCGCCGGCTGCCCGCCGATCGAGATCAGGAAGCGCAGCCGGCCGGGGGCGATGCGCTCCAGGGTGGCGGCGGCCTGGGCGAGACGCGCCGCGTTCCAGTGGTGGACCAGGCGGATCGAGCCGATCTGGATCCGTTCGGTGCTGGCCAGCAGCGCCGCGGTGACGGTCCAGCCGTCGAGCACATCGGCTTCCCCGCGGCTCGGAATCTGCGAGACATCCCCATCCACGAAGGCCGCCTCGAATCCCGCCGACTCGGCACGACGGACCAGATCGAGCAGCTCCTCGAAGCCCAGTGAGTGCCACCCCAGGGCGACGGCGAGCTTCAACGGAGCAGACCGATCCGCCGCGCCGCGTGGATCAGGGCGATGGCGCTCTTGGCGTCGCGGAGCTCGCCGCTCCAGATCAGCTCGAGGGCCTCGCCGATCGGCGTGGGCACCACCTCGATCACTTCGTCGGACTCGAGACGCTGGGGGATCGGCTCCAGATCGAAGGCGGCGAAGAGATGGATCACCTCGTCGGTGAATCCCGGTGTGGTCCAGATCGAGCCGAGCCGCTCGAGTCGGCCGGCCCGTCGCCCCGCCTCCTCCTCGAGCTCCTTGGCCGCGCAGACCTCGGGGGTGTCGCCGTCGAGCTTGCCGGCCGGCACCTCCCAGATCGTGCCGCCCGCCGCGTGCCGGAACTGCCGGATCAGCAGGACCACGTCTCTCGGTTTCGAAGGGCACGACGGCCGCGGCTCCCGGGTGGCGCACCACGTCGAGGTCCACCCGGCGTCCATCGGGCAGCTCCGCCTCCTCGACGTACACCGTGATGGAGCGTCCCTGGTAGGTGACCCTTCGCTTCATTTCGCCCTCCTTCGCTGCGGAGCCGGGTGGGGACAGTGACTTCGCAGCGGACAGGCCTCGCAGCGCGGCCGCCGCGCATCGCAGCACTCCCGGCCGTGCTGGATCACGCGGTGGGTGTAGCCGGTCCACTCCTCGCGCCGGATCAGCTCCATCAGATCGCGCTCGATCTTGACGGGATCGTCTTCCGAGGTCAGGCGGAGGCGCTGGTTCACCCGCTTCATGTGGGTGTCGACGGCGAGGCCGGGGACGCCGAAGGCGGTTCCCAGCACCAGGTTCGCCGTCTTTCGGGCGACACCGCGGAGGGTCACCAGCTCCTCCAGGGTACGCGGCACCTCCCCGCCGAACTTCTCCACGATGTCGCGGGACGCCGACTGGATCGACTTGGCCTTCTGGCGGAAGAAGCCGGTTCTGCGCACCAGCCTCTCGATCTCGCCGGGCTCGGCGTCGGCCAGGGCCTGGGGGCTGGCGTATTCGGCAAAGAGCTCCGCGGTCACCTTGTTCACCATCTCGTCCGTGCACTGCGCCGAGAGAATCGTGGCGACCAGCAGCTGGAAGGGCGACTCGAAGTCCAGGGCGCACCTGGCTTCGGGATAGGCACGTCGGAGCGCTCGGACGATCCGCTGCGCCCGCTTCTTCCGCTCGGCTCGGCTCTCTCTCGGCACCGCGCGTGCCTCCTGGCCGCGACTGTAGGTGAGCGAAGCCTTATCATGCACGCCTGGAAGTGGGAGGCGAGCCGGATGAGATCGCGTCAGGAGGAGCGGATGGTGACGATCGCGCTGCCGGGGCGGACCGCCGGCGGGACGGAGCCTCGAGGGGATCTTCATCGCGGGCGCCGCGGGCTCGAACCGGGGCGCCGTCATCGCGCCTCCCCATCCCCTGTATGGCGGCAGCATCGAGTCGCCGGTGCTGAACGAGATCGCCTACGCCTGCACCAGGGCCGGAATCGCCTCCCTGCGCTTCAACTGGCGCGGGGTGGGTGCGAGTACGGGGGTGCCGAGCGGGGACGCCGCCGATGCCGACGCGGACTACCGCGCCGCCCTCACCCACATGGGGGAGACGGTGGACGGACCCATCGTCGCCTGCGGCTACTCCTTTGGTGCGGCGGCGGCTGTACGCGTCGCCTTCGGCGACCGGCGAATCGATCGGCTGGTCCTGGTCGCACCGCCGCCCGCCATGCTCCCGCCCGGTGCCTTCGAGCAGCTGGCGCGACCTGCGCTGGTGCTCGTCGGCGAGTGCGATTCCCTGGTGGAGCCGGACCGGTTGCGCGAGCTCACCGAGACGCGCGGGCGGCGTCCGGCTCGAGGTGATTCCGGTGGCGGACCACTTCTTCGCCGCGGGTCTGGCGGATCTCAGCCGCCTCGCCGCAGTCTGGCTAGAGGCGTAGCCGGAGCGTGAAGGAGGAGCCTCCCTGCGGTCGCTCCGCGACCTCGATCGTCCCGTTCGCTTCCTCGACGATGCGCCGGGTGATGGCGAGGCCCAGCCCCCCGGGCCGGTCCTCCTTGGTCGAGACGAAGGGCTCGAAGATCCTCGAGGCGAACTCCGGGGGGATCCCCGGACCCTCGTCCTCGACGATGATGACGACGTGATCTCTGCTGCCGTGTGCCCGCAGCTGAACGCGTCCACCGGACGGTGTCGCGTCGATGGCGTTCAGGCTGAGGTTCAGCACCACCTGTCGCAGTGCGTCACTGGCGATGCGGACGTCGGGAAGCTCCCGTCCGGCTTCGATCTCGAGGCTGACGCCGCGTTCCGCTGCCCGATGGCCGACCAGCTGCACCACCGATTCGAAGGCATCCGCGGCCGAGCTGGTGGCGTCGGCGCGAACCGGCGGCGCCGGGCGCCCGTGCTGGAGCACCGCATCCAGGAGCCGCTCGATGCGACGCACCTCCTCCGACGCCACCTGGAGGAAGCTCTCGCGAAACTCCGGGTCCTCTTCCCGCTCCGGGAGGAGCTGGAGAAAGGTCTTCACCGAGACCAGCGGATTCCGGATCTCGTGGACGATCTCCGCGACCAGGCCACCCAGCGCGGCCAGCCGGTGGAGGCGGCGGACCTCTGTCTCGAGTTGCGCGAGGCGATCTGCCGCAAGAGCCGCGGCGGCCGGGCCCTGGAGGCGCTGGGCCGCGGCCCCCAGCTCAGCGAGGATCCGCGGCCTCACCCATTCCGGACGTCCCTCTGCGTCGCCCAGCAGGAGGACCGCCGCCGCAGTCGCCTCCCCTCCTGCGACCGGAGCCGCCGCGGCGAATCCGTGGCGTTCGACGATCGCGCGTCAAGTCCGACCGCGCTGAGATCGCTCGCCCCGGAGAGAGAGGCGACGGCCGCGTACTCCCACTCTTCGGGAACCAGCAGGGCGGAGCCCTCCAGCTGGGCCGCGCGCACCACCGGTCGGCCGTCCTCTCCTCGGCTCCAGGCGGCGGCTCGGCCGGCGCCCGTCGCTGCGGCGAGTCGTTGCACCGCGCCGCCGAGGAGGCTCTGGAAATCCTGGTCCGATCCCAGGCCTTCCCGCCTGGGATGCCTTCCCGGAGCGAGTGCTCCCCCCGTGGTGTCGAAGCCCGATTCCCCCACAAACCCGGTTGCTACCGTGCCAGTGGTGGCCGTGTCAATGCGGAAGGCGAAGAATCCGTGTCCGAGCTGAGCGAGATCCGGGCGATCTTCTTCGATCTGGACGGGGTTCTGGTGGATTCCAGCATCGCCATTCCCCGGGCGATCAACTTCGCCCTGGAATCCCAGGGGTTGGCGCCCCGGTCCGAAGAGAGCCTCCATCCCTTCATCGGCCCGCCTCTGCTGCAGGCCTTCAGCGAGATCCTCGAGTCGGAGGCGGCGGATCCCGGGCTGGCCGAGGCCTGTGTCGAAAGCTACCGGGAGCGCTATCGCAAGACCTCCCTCGACGAGACGATCCTGATGCCCGGGATCGAGGGGGCGCTGCGGCGGCTCGCCGGGCGCTACACCCTCGCCGTCGTCACTGCCAAGCCGGAGGCCTTTGCGCGGCCGATCCTCGAGAAGCTCGGAATCGTCGACTGCTTCCTCGAGATCGTCGGTCCGCCCCTGGATCCCGGCCGTCAAGAGGAGAAGAGCCCGGACCCTGGAGCGCGCCATGGAGGCCCTGGGGATCGAGACCCGCTCCCTCGGCGCTCCCGCCCCCGCCGCGATGGTGGGGGACCGTCACTTCGACGTCGCGGCCGGTCGCGCGATGGGGCTGGCGACGGTGGGAGTGAGCTGGGGGATCGGAAGCGTCTCCGAGCTACGCCGCGCGGGCGCGGACCACATCGTGAATTCGCCGGAAGAGCTGGCCCGGCTGTTCGCTCTAGCGGGAACGGTCCCCGCTTCTTAGAAATCGAGACGCAGGCGCCGGTGGTCCTCGGTGGCGGAGGCCCTCGCGGGGCTCTGCTCGCGCGGCTCGGTTCCCTCCAGAAACGCCTGGAAGAGGCTCGTCTCGGTCTGCGACGAGGCCAGGAGTCCGGTCTTGGTGTCGATGCGCGCGAAGACGATGCCGTCGGGGACCTCGAAGTCCCGCGGCGGGCGACCGCGCAGCGCGGCGCCCATGAAGTCGATCCAGATGGGAAGGGCGGCGCGTCCCCCGGTCTCCCCGCGGCCGAGGACCCGCTTCTCGTCGTGGCCGACCCACACCCCCGTGGCGACGTCGGGAGAGAAGCCGATGAACCACGCATCTCCCTGGTCGTTGGTCGTCCCGGTCTTGCCGGCCACCGGCTTTCCCAGAGAGCGTGCCTTCCGGCCGGTTCCACGAGGGTGGTTGACCACTCCGCGCAGGAGATCCGTGGCCAGGTAGGCGTGGGTCTCCGCGATCAGCTGACCCGGTGGCAACGCCTCCGGGTCGGCCTCGCTCGTCGGCCGGGGCCGGGAGCGGACCTCTTCTTCGCCGGATCCATTCTCTCCGTCTTCTCCGCCGCTCGGTGGCCTCCGATCTCGGGGTCGAAGAATTCGCCCAGGAGAAGGTCTTCCAGAAGCAGGTTGCCCTCCCGGTCGATCACGCGGTAGATGAAGCGCGGCTTCACCTCCCGTCCGCCGGCCGGAAACACGGCATAGGCGCGGGTGAGCTCGAGAAGGCTGACCGGATTCGAGCCCAGGGCCAGGCTGAGATTCCGCTCCAGGGGCGCCTCGATGCCCAGGAGGCGGGCGAACTCCATCACGTAGTCGATCCCCACGTCCTTGAGCAGGTGGATGGTGGCGTTGTTGACGGAGCGGGCCAGGGCCTCGCCCATGGTGAGGCGGCCCAGGAAGCGGCGTCCGTAGTTCTCCGGGCGCCAGGTGAAGCCCGACTCGGGATCGTCGTAGACCACGGGGCGGTCGTAGATGATCGAGGCGGGGGTGAACGTCACGGCCGAGGGCCGCCGCGTAGATGATCGGCTTGAAGGCCGAGCCGGGCTGCCGGCGGGCCTGGGTCACCCGGTTGAACTCGCTCTCGTCGAAGTCGCGGCCGCCCACCAGGGCCAGGACGTCCCCGCTGTTCACGTCGAAGGAGAGCAGCGCTCCCTGGACCTCGGGCTCCTGATACGAGGAGCGACCCGCGTCTCGGGAAGCCGCGCCTTCCTCCTCCTGGCGCCGTGGAGTCGGACTCGCGGATGAACCGGGCCACGTCTCCCACGGCGAAGACCTTCTCGATGGACTTCACGTCCCACGGGTAGCTCGTCGGGTCGGCGGGTCGGGCCCACTTGACGTCTTCGAGAGCGACGCTGCTCTCGATGTCCCGGGGCGAAGGCGACACGCGCGGAATCACTCTTTGCGTCGACGGAGAGCACCACGCCGAGTAGCGGCCGATCCAGGGGAAGCTCGGCCGGGGATCTCCTCCTCGTCGGGCTGGAGCTGGTTTTCTTCGGCAAGACGCGCGCGTTCGGCCTCGATCTCCCCTGGCTCGACGCGCCGCACCGGGCCGCGGTAGCCCTGGCGGTGGTCGAGGTTCTCGAGACCCTCCGCGACCGCCTCCACCGCTGCCTTCTGGAGCTGGAGGTCCAGGCTGGTCTCGACGGTGAGCCCGCCGCGGAGCACCAGGTCGCTTCCGAGCCGATCGAACAGGCTCTTGCGAACCTCCTCGGTGAAGTAGGCCGCCGTCTCGTAGGCCTCCCGCTCCAGGGGCGGCTGCAGCGCGAGGGGCTTTGCCACGGACTCGGCGTAGGTCGCGTCGTCGATGAAGCCCTCCTGGTGCATGCGGTCCAGGACGTAGAGTCGCCTCTCCTCACCGCGCTCGGGATGCAGGAACGGGGAATACCGGCTGGGTGCCTTGGGCAGCCCGGCCAGCAGCGCGGCCTCGGACGCGTCGAGGTCGGCGACCTTCTTCCCGAAGTAGGTGTAGGCCGCCTCGCTGACCCCGTAGGCGCCGCTCCCGAAGTAGATCTGGTTCAGATAGAGGAAGAGGATCTCCTCCTTGGAGAAGCGCTCCTCGATTCGACGGGCGAGGATCAGCTCGCGGATCTTGCGGCGGTAGGTCCGCTCCGGCGAGAGCAGCAGCTGCTTGACCATCTGCTGGGTGATGGTGCTGGCACCCTGGCGGGTCTCGCCGCCGGCGCGCAGGTTGGCCCAGGCGGCCCGCACGATCGAGAGGTAGTCGATCCCCGAGTGCTCGTAGAAGGTGTCGTCCTCGGCGGCCAGGAAGGCGTGGATCACCAGCTCTGGCACCTCCGAGAGGGGTATCACCCGGCGGCGGTACTCGTAGAACTCGGCAATCGGGATGCCGTTTCGGTCCAGGACCGTGGTGGTGAGGGCCGGCCGGTAGTCCTCCAGCGTCCTGAAATCGGGGAGATCGCGCAGGAACGCCAGGTAGAAGGCGAAGGCTGCGGCCCCTGCTCCCAGGACGATCAGAACGACCCCGCCGAGGAGCAGTCGCATCACCCGGGACCAACGAAGAGCCATGAGATCTCCGATTACCTGGCCGCACCGTAGCCGAGGGCCCGCCCACTGCGCTAACGAATCGGCAATCGCGGAGATCATCTGAATGACCGACGCAGAAAGCCGCCATGGCCTTCGTGATGGATCCCATCGAGAAGGTGGACATCGAGGCGGATACCAGCTTTGCCCTGATGCTCGAGGCCCAGCGCCGGGGCCATCGGGTCTACTACGTGGATCCCGGGGATCTGGGCGTCGACGAGGCCCGGGTGACGGCGAAGGTGCAGCTGGCGACGCTCCGTCGCGAGGCCGGCCGGCACGTGGATCTGGAGCCGCCTCGCCAGGTCCTCGTGGACGACGAGTTCGATCTCGTCTTCCAGCGCACCGATCCCCCCGTGGACGCGGACTACGTCACCGTCACCCAGATCCTCTCGCTGTGTCGCCGGGCCCGGGTGCTGAACCGGCCGGAGGGAATCCTGGCGGCCAACGAGAAGCTCTACGCCCTCCACTTCCCCGAGCTGATTCCGGCCACCTGCGTGGCCCGGGAGATGCCGAAGCTGCTCGATTTTCTGGCGAAGATGGGCGGCGAGATGATCGTGAAGCCCCTCGACGGCAAGGGCGGGGAGGGGATCTTCCACGTTCGCCAGGACGACCGGAATCTGTTCTCGATTCTCGAGCAGTCGACCGATTTCGGGACCCGTTGGACCATGGCCCAGCGCTACCTCCCAGCCGTTCGGGAGGGCGACAAGAGGATCCTCCTCGTCGAAGGGCGAGCCGCTCGGCGCCGTGCTCCGGGTGCCTGCCGAGGACGAGACTCGTTCGAATCTCCACGTCGGGGGACGGCCGGTGAAGGCCGTCATCGACGAGCACGACCGCCGGATCATCGAGCGGATCGCGCCCCGGATCCGGCAGGATGGCCTCTTTTTCGTCGGAATCGACGTGATCGGAGGCCTCCTCACCGAGGTGAACGTCACCAGCCCGACCGGCATCCAGGAGATGAACGCCCTCGACGGCGTTCGTTACGAGGAGACCGTCTTCGATCACGTCGAGGCTCTTCTCGAGGGGAGCGGGAGTCCGGAAGTCGACCCCCTGATCGTTGCGGACCAGGCCCTCGGTGGCTCCCGACCGACGGTACCGCCCCTCCCCGATCCGCAACTCCGTCGGTAGATGCCCGAAAAATCATTGACACCGACGGTAACGGGACCGATCATCACTAAGTGTACCGTCGACCACCGCCCCCGGGCTCGTCGGTGCCGCTCCTCCGAAGTCCCGCGATCCCCGCGCGGGCGAGTAGCACACCGATCGAAAGCAAAGGAGGTGGTCCATGGCCACAAAGGTTGAGAGGACCGGGATTCGCCGCGAGAAGGGCTGGCTCTACTACCTCGACAAGAAGGGGAATGTCAGCCGGGCGAAGATGGCGCGAGGCGGCGGCAAGCCGTCGCGGGCCAAGCCCCAAGAGGTCGCCAAGGCGGGCGTGAAGCGGGAGGATGGATTCCTCTACTTCATCGACAAGGATGGTGACGTCGCACGGACCAAGATGGCCCGGCGCGGCCGACCCGCTCGTCGGAAGAAGGCCGCACGCCGCAAGACGGTGCGGAAGAAGACCGCTCGCAAGAAGACGGCGCGGAAGAAGACCGCTCGCAAGAAGACGGCGCGGAAGAAGACCGCTCGCCGCAAGACGGCCCGCAAGAAGACCGCTCGCAAGAAGACCGCTGGCGCCGCAAGAAGACCGCTCGCAAGAAGACCGTTCGCCGCAAGACGGCCCGGAAGAAGACGGCGCGGAAGAAGACCGCACGTCGCCGCTAGGCGTCCGGCCAAGGCAGCGGGAGGAGCGGCGGCTCCGTCGCTTCTCCCGCTCCCCGCCGTCTCTTCTCGCTACCCACCTTCCTCGCCTTTGCCGGGTTCGGAAGGGGTCGGGTATGTTGCACCCATGTCGGCCTCGCGGCTGATCTGGGGGACCTCGAGTACGTGAGCAGGAACAGGTGATCGACGCACTGGAAGACGGCTCCAGCGTCATCGAGGGGGCGCGGCGCCAGTCCGGCTCGCATCCCTACGGCATCCTCATCGTCGACGACGAGGAGGCGATCCTCGAGTCCCTCGAGCTGACCCTGAGCGAGGACTACCAGGTCTTCACGGCGACCAACGGCCACGACGGCCTGGAGATCCTCGAGCGCGAGGAGATCGCCCTGGTGATCGTCGACCAGGTGATGCCCTCGATGAGCGGGGTCGAGCTCCTCGAGAAGGTGATCGAGTGCAAGCCGCAGACCGTGCGGATGATGCTCACCGGCTATGCGGACATCCACTCGATCGTGCGGGCCATCAACGACGGGCGGATCTATCGCTACATCCAGAAGCCCTGGGAGCCGGACGAGCTCCGAGTGGACGTGAAGCGGGCACTGGAGGCCTACGGGCTGAGCAGCCAGAACGTGGAGCTCGCGGCGGCCCTGGCGGAAGCCAACGAGCGGCTTCGCGCCGAGAACATCTACCTGCGCCACGAGGTCGAGCGGCAGTACTCCTTCGACCAGATCATCGGCACCAGCCCGTCGATGCGGCGGGTCTTCGAAGTGATGGAGAAGGTCGCCCAGACGGACGCGACGGTGCTCCTCCTGGGTGAGACGGGCACCGGAAAGGACCTCGTCGCCCGCGCGATCCACTACGCCGGGCCGCGCAAGGAGAGGCGCTTCGTCGCCCAGAACTGCGGCGCGCTGCCCGATACGCTGCTCGAGAGCGAGCTCTTCGGTCACAAGCGCGGGGCCTTCACGGGTGCTCACGCCGACAAGAAGGGCCTGTTCGAGATCGCCGACGGCGGCGCGATCTTTCTCGACGAGGTCGGTGAGACCGAGCCGGGCATGCAGGTTCGCCTGCTGCGCGTTCTCCAGGACGGCGAGATCCGGCCCCTCGGCTCCTCCGACACCCGGAAGGTGGACGTGCGCGTCATCGCCGCCAGCAATCGCGATCTGCGCAAGGCGGTGGAGGAGGGGCGCTTCCGCGAGGATCTCTACTACCGGCTCCGGGTGGTGGAGATCCCGATCCCGCCGCTCCGCGAGCGGCGAAGCGACATCCCCGCCCTCGCCCATCACTTCCTCGACATCACCAACAAGAAGATGGGCCGTTCGCTCCGGGGCTTCTCGAACGCGGTCATGGACCTCTTCACCGCCTACGAATGGAGCGGAAACGTTCGGGAGCTCGAGAACGAGATCCAGCGTGTCGTCGCCCTGGCCGGGGACGAGGACACGGTGCACTCGGACATGCTCTCGGAGCATCTCCGCGGCGGAGGAGATGACGCCTCGTCGTCGGGGATCGAGATACCCAAGGGGCCCGACCTGAACAAGGCCGTCGATGCTCTCAAGCGGGCGATGATCCTCGACGCCGTGCGCGAGAGCGGCAGCAAGACCCGCGCGGCGGAGCGCCTGGGCATTCCCCGTCAGTCTCTCCAGAAGATGATGAAGCGCCTGGAGATCGACTGACATCCCGCCTGGGCTAGATCCCCTTCCAGTCGCTGAGCCAGTCCCAGGCGGTGCGGATGATGGTGTCGAGATCGGAGTGCTGCGGTTGCCAGCCGAAATCGCGGTGGAAGCGCGACGCGTCGGCGACCAGCTCGGCGGGGTCTCCGGGGCGGCGGCTCGCTTCCTGGAGCGGCACCGGAATCCCGACGACGGCGCCGATCTGGTCGAGCACCTCGCGATTGGTGTGCCCGGTTCCGGTACCGAGGTTGTAGGCTCCGCCGGAGCCCTGATCCAGCAGTGCCTCCACGGCGAGCACGTGGGCGGAGGCCAGGTCGGTGACGTGGATGTAGTCCCGGACGCAGGTGCCGTCCCGGGTCGGGTAGTCGGTTCCAAAGAGACTGAGCTCGCTGCGCAGGCCTGCGGCGGCCTCGAGGGCCAGTGGGATCAGGTGGGTCTCCGGCTCGTGGCACTCGCCGATTCCACCTCCCGGGTCCGCGCCGCAAGCGTTGAAGTAGCGCAGCGCCGTCCAGCGCAGACCGTGGGCTCTCTCGGCGTCCTCGAGAATGCGCTCGACCATGGCCTTGCTGGCGCCGTAGGGATTGATCGGTGCGATGGCTGCCGACTCGGAGATCGGCTGCACCTCGGGGTGGCCGTAGACCGCGGCGCTCGACGACAGCACGAAGCTGCGGACGCCGTACTCCACCGCCTGATCGATCAGGACCGCCGATGCCGTCACGTTGTTCGCGTAGTATTCCAGCGGCTTCGCCACGGACTCGGAGACCGAGGTGAGTGCTGCGAAGTGGACGATGCCGTCGAAGGGGCCGTAGCTGGCAAAGAGCTTCCCGAGGGCCTCCCGATCTCCGACGTCGCAGCGGACCAGCGGCGCCCTCTCCACGAAGGCCTCGCGGCCGGCCCGCAGATCGTCCACCACCACCACCGTGTGCCCTGCCGCCTCCAGGGCCCGCAGCGCGTGACTCCCGATGTATCCCGCTCCGCCCGTGACGACGAGATGTGCCAAGTACCGCCTCCAATCCGGGACCCGATCGAAGCATATCCGCTGTTCCGGATGCCCGGTGATGCTATTTTGGCGGGTCAATGGAGATCGTGCATACCGCCCGTTTCGATACGCCCTTCGGCGAGATGCTCGCCGCCTCCACGGAGCGGGGTTTCGCCTACCTTCAGCTGCCCCGGGCCAGCGGCCGCGGCTTGAACGGCTGGCTGCGGCGCTTCGCTCCGCAGGCCAGCCTGGAAGAGGCCTACGCGCCCAACCGGCCTGCCATCGGGCAGATTCTCGAGTACCTCGAGGGCAAGCGCGAGCGATTCGATCTTGCCCTCGACCTGCGCGGGACGGAGTTCGCGCTCTCCGTCTATGGCGAGGTCGCGCGGATCCCCTACGGCGAGACGGCGACCTACTCCGAGATCGCCCGGGCCCTCGGGCACCCGAAGGCGTTTCGCGCGGTCGGGAACGCCAACGCCGGGAATCCGCTCTCGCTGGTGGTTCCCTGTCACCGCGTCGTCGCCGCCGGCGGCAGGCTCGGCGGGTACGGCGGCGGGCTCGCGATGAAGAGGCAGCTGCTGGTGATGGAGCGCGAGCGCCCCGCCGCCGGCGATCTGCTCTAGCCGCAGGAACGTCCCCGCTCAGACTGCTTCCAGGGCCTGCTCCAGGTCGGCGATCAGGTCGTCCGTGTCCTCGATGCCGCAGGCCAGGCGGACCAGGTTGTCGGTGATTCCGAAGCGCTCGCGATCCTCCTTGGAATAGTCCCAGTAGGACATCAGCGCGGGCATCTCGATCAGCGACTCGACACCCCCGAGGCTCGGGGCCAGGTAGGGGATCCGGCAGCGATCGGTGAAGCGGATGGTTCCCTCGAGATCGCTCTCGAGCGCGAATGTCACCACACCGGCGAAGCCCTTCATGAGCCGCGTGGCCACCGCGTAGTCCGGGTGGCTCTCGAGCCCGGGGTACCAGACCTTCTGGATCTTCGGGTGCGCCTCGAGCCAGCGCGCCACACGGATCCCGTTCTCGTTGTGCCGCTCCATGCGGATGCCCAGGGTCTTGATCCCGCGGAGGAGCAGGTAGGCCGCGTGCGCGTCGATGACTCCGCCGAGCACGCCGACCGCCGCACGGATCGGCTGGACGACTTCTGCGGGTCCGGCGACCACTCCGGCGAGCAGATCGTTGTGACCACCGAGATACTTGGTGGCGCTGTGGATCACGAGGTCCGCTCCGTCCGCGAGGGGTTGGTAGTTCATCGGGCTCGCCAGGGTCGAGTCGATGATCACCTTCACGCCGCGTTCGTGGGCGACGCGGGCGGCCTCGGGCAGATCGATCACGCGAAGGTAGGGGTTGGTCGGCGACTCGGAGAAGAAGAAGCAGGTCTCCTCGCGGATCGCTTCCTTCAGCTGGATGGTGTTGGCGGGCTCGATGACCGTCGCCTCCACGTCGAGCTTCGAGAGGTATTGCTGAATGAACTGGCGCGTCCGCCGGTAGCAGTCGCTGGTGACCACGATGTGCCCGCCGCGCGGAAGCATCGCGAGAAAGGTGGTGGTGGCGGCGCACATCCCCGAGGCGAAGAGCACCGCCTCCTCCGCGCCCTCGAGTTCACAGATCTTGCGCTCGACCGTTCTCCAGGTGGGGTTGCTGTAGCGGCCGTATTCGTCTCGGATCAGGCGCCCCTCGGCGTACGCCCGGAGCTCCTCCGTCTGCTTGAACCAGAAGGTGGAGGTCTGATGGATCGGTGTGGTGAGGGAGCTGCTCTCGCGCTGCTCGCGCTCTCCGGCGTGCACGGCACGGGTGGACTCGCCCACCCTGGACGGGTGTTCCGCCATCGTCAGTTCTCGCTTTGCTAGTTGGGGCGCTTAGCAGAATCGGGTGCGGATCCCGATCGAGTGGGGCCGGAGGTCCGAGGGTTCTGCAAGCGCCAGAAATCAACCCTGGTCGCGTCCTGGAAGCATACGTGCCCCCAGGGGCAAGTCAAGCAAAACGCGACCCACAGAGGCGGCCTGCGGACCAGGAGACGGATGCGGGCGCAGGCGGGCGTCCGCCGCGTCTATTCCTCGTCCTCCGGCCGGACCGCCCGGATGTCGATCTCCCGCTCCATGCGCTGACGGCGCTTCTCGCGGCGGATGCGCTCGGCTTCCACGTGGCGCAGCAGCTCGTCGTTGAGCTTGCGCAGCCGTGCCAGCTCGCGCTCCTTCATGCGGCCCTCGGATTCCTTCACCCGGAACTGGAATTCCAGCTCGAGATTCGCCTCACCGCCGTCGGAGGCGAGAGCGTTGACGAGAACCCGGTTCTTCCCCTCCCGCACCGGAACGAATGCCACGAAGCTGCCGTCGGGATTGAGGCGCACATCGGGTGCGTGCTCGCGGGTGGTCAGATTCATGACGCCGACGTCCTCGATGTTGGCGAAGGAGACCGCCTGGAGCGTCGCGACGATGGCGCCGGGCTCGAGCACCGGCGTGAAGGTGCCGAGCGTGACCCGTGCGATCTCGGTGGCGGCGATCGGCCGGGTCAGCGCCTGGGTGCCGAGCGCGTAGCTGTTGATGCGAATCCCGGCTGCCTGAGCGACCCGCGCGGCATTCACCGCCGCCTCGAGGTCCCCCGGATCCGAGACGGTGGCCTGGCCCGAAGGGAAGGTCGGGAAGCCGTCGGTGAGGAAGAGGATCACCTTCTTCGAGTCCGGCCGCGTCGAGCTCACCGCGCCGGAGAGTCCCGCGAGCTCCTGGGTCGCAAGCCGGATTCCGGCGGCGAAGTTCGTGGCGCCGCGCGGCGGGCGCGCGGCGACCTCATCGAGGGCCCGCCGCACGCGGTCGTAGTCCCGGGTCAGCGGCACCTCCAGATTCGCGTCCTGCTGGTTGCGACGGATCTGCCGACCGGTCTCGAGATTCACCTGACCGGAGAAGGTCAGCAGACCCACGCGCACCCGCTCCGGATTGACGCTCTCGAGCAGCGCGCGAGCGGCCGTCACCTCGGCGGCCAGGATCGTGTCCTCGGAATCGGTGGACCAGACCTCGTCGGGATACTCGCCCGGCAGGTAGAGCCCCTCGTGGGGGTTCTCGCCGATCTCCCCGTCTTCGTCGACGTCTGCGCCACTGGCCGCTTTGGTCGACTGGGAGACGTCGATCGCGATCATCACGTCGAAGGTCTTCGGCTGGCCGCCGGCGCATGTCGCCGCACCGCGGATCTCCGCCATGTGCATCTTCGACTCGACCAGGCTCCCCCCGACCGGCTGCTCGATGAGCAGCCGAACCGGTTCCGGATCCGGTGCAGGCGCAGCCGACGCTTCGACGATGGCCAGGCTGGGGGTGGGGGGATCGGCCTGGGCGGCAAAGCCCGGCACGAGTCCTAGGACAGCCAGAATGAGAACGTGGGCGCGCATCTCAAATCTCTCCGGCAGCACCGGGGATCGTACCAGACCCTCACCACCGAATCCCTCGGAGCCCTGCGCTTTCTTATCGGCAGACGTCCCCGCCCGCCTCGAACTTCACCGGCGGGGACGTTCCTTGCGTTCTTGCGTTTTTGGTCGGACCAAAAACGCAAGAACGCAAGGAACGTCCCGCTTGCCTATCCGGCGCTATCGGGTGGACGGGTCGCTGGCGAGAAGGCTCCTGCGGCGTTCCTGGTAGGCGGCTTCGCTGATCCCACCCTGGCGGCGCAACTCCTCGAGGTCGGCCAGGGCTCGGAGCGTTTCCGGCGAGAGATGCCCGGTGGTCTCCGGCGTCGCACTCTCGATCTCCACCGGAAGACTCTCGAGGAGGATTTCACGTCTCAGGATTTGCCCCCCCGGGCCCACCTTGACTTGACCCGGTGCGCGGAAGAGGGGGTCCCGCCAGGCCACGGTCACCGCCTGGGCCCCGAGTGGGACGATCCCGTCGCTGGGGAGCACCTTGAAGGGCATCACCTCGCGGTTCGGCCACGGCTCGGGGATCGTGTCGTCTTCGTTCTTTGGCAATGAGTCGTCCACCCGGGAGAGATGGATGTAGAGGTCGTCGCCCCGGACGTAGGTGACGAAGCTGGTCAGGAACTTCTCGGTGAAGATGCCGAGGCGGCGCGTCCTGCGGACCGCACGGACCACCACCTCCTGGCTGGGAGCCGCCGCCGCCAGCGCCGCGGAGACCAGATCGCCGAGGTCGTAGAGAAACTCGGCGGGAATGGCGGGCTCCCTGGCGGCTTCCTTCCCACTCTCCAGACGAACTTCGATCCGGGAGAGGATGTTGGTGATCCGCGCTCGCGAGATGGTGGCCGGGTGAGCGAAGCCCCGGTCGACGGCTTCGCCGTCCTGCACCTCCGCGCGCAGCTGGACGATCAATCCACCGGAATCCTGGATCGTGACGCGCGAATACCGCGGCCCGCAGGCCGTCGCGGCAAGGGCGAGGACCAGGCCGAGCAGGATCCGCACCGACGCACCGCTCCTCGTCGCTGGCGGTAGCGGTGAGAGTGGCAGCGCTGGGCCCGAGGACCTCGATGAGTTGGGACGATCACGGCTCTCAGGCCAGCGCATTCATCACCCGGTAGGTCAAGAAGCTCGCGGCGTACGCCAAGGCGAGAAGATAGCCGAAGGCGAAGATCGGCCATCGCCAGGAGTTGGTCTCGCGCCGCATGATCGCGAGGGTGGATGTGCACTGGAGTGCAAAGACGAAGAAGACGAGCAGCGATGCCACCGTCGCCGCGCTGAACACGAGCTTCCCGGTCCGTGGATCGCGGTCCTTGCGCACCGCCTCGCGGAGCGAAAGCCCCTCGTCTTCGGTCGCGTAGATCTGCGCGAGGGTGGCCACGATCACCTCGCGTGCCGCCAGGCTGGCCACCAGCCCCACCCCGATCTTCCAGTCGAAGCCCAGAGGTGCGATGGCGGGCTCGATGCCGTGACCGATCCGTCCGGCGATGCTGTGCTCGAGGGCGTAGCGCGCAGAGGCCGACGCATCGGCCCCAGTCGGCGCCTCGGTCCGGGGGAAGCTCAGCAGGAACCAGAGCGCGATCGACGCCACCAGGATGATCGTCCCCGCCCGCTTCACGAAGGCGCTGGCGGAGCCCCAGACCTGGGTGAGGAGGAGCCTGGCGGAGGGCATCCGGTACGGCGGCAGCTCCAAGTAGAAGGGGAGATGCTCCCCCCTCGCCAGGGTGCGGCTCAGCAGGGCCGCCACGCAGAGCGCCGAGAGTGCGCCGAGCAGATAGAGGCCGAGCAGGGCCAGTCCCTGGAGGCCGAGGAAGCCCCATACCGTGGTGGCCGGAACGAAGGCGGCGATCAGCAGGGCGTAGACCGGGAGGCGTGCCGAGCAGGTCATCAGCGGCGCGACCAGGATCGTGATCAAGCGGCTGCGCGGCGAAGGGATGGTGCGGGTCGCCATGATGCCCGGGACGGCACAGGCGTAGGAGGAGAGCAGCGAGACGAAAGCGCGCCCCTCGAGTCCCACCCAGCCCATCACGCGGTCGATCACGAAGGCGGCCCGGGCCATGTAGCCGATCCCCTCGAGGAAGTAGAGCACGGTGAAGAGCAGCACGATCTGCGGGAGAAAGATGATCACGGAGCCGACGCCCGCGATGATCCCGTCGGCGAGGAAGTCCGCGAGCAGCCCCGCCGGCAGCGCGATGCGCACCGACTGCGCCATCCATCCCACGGCCACGTCGATGGCGTCCATGGCCGGTGTTGCCCAGCTGAAGATCAGCTGGAAGAAGAGGACCATCACCCCGGCAAACAGCAGACTGCCGGCCAGGGGGTGGAGGACGACGCGGTCGACGGCGTCGCTCACCCGGTTTCGCCCGGGCCGGGTGGAGACGACATTCGACAGGATCGAATCGAGCCAGGCGGCGCGATCCTCCGCCCCTTCCGGCGGGAGCATGTGGGGCCGGATCCAGTCCTCGGATCGGCCCAGCAGCCGGCGGAGCTTGTCCACACCGAGGCCCCGGTGTCCCACCACGCCGACCACCGGAATTCCGAGGGCGTTCGAGAGCCGCGGCAGATTGATCTTGCCGCCCCGGGCCCGGAACTCATCGACCATGGTCAGGACCAGACAGGTGGGCTTTCGCTGGCGAAGGGCCTGGGCGAGCAGCAGGAGGGAGCGCTCCAGGCTGCAAGCGTCCATCGTCACGATCAGGGCGTCGGGGGCGGGCACCTGGGCGACCTCGCCGGCCAGCACCCGTGAGACGATGGCCTCGTCGGGGCTGATCGCCGCCAGGCTGTAGGTCCCCGGCAGATCGATCATCACCACCTGCCGTCCGTCGATCTCGGCCCGCCCCTCGCGCCGCTCGACGGTGACGCCGGGGTAGTTTCCAACCCGGGCGTGCAGGCCGGTCAGGGCGTTGAAGAGGGTCGTCTTGCCGGAGTTCGGGCTTCCCAGCAGGCCGAAGCGGACGGGTGCTACAACCCCGGCTTCACTCACCGAAGCGCACCTGGATCGTCCCGGCCTCCGAGCGCCGCAGGCAGTACCGAACCCCGCGGATCTCGTAGACGCCGGGATCGCCCAGGGGCGCCCGTCGGATCGGAGTGACGGGCGTTCCGGGGATGAACCCCAGATCGCCCAGGCGCCTGGCGATAGGCAGGGGCGCCTCGACGCGGTCGATGATGGCAGTGGTCCCGATCTCGATCTGGGAGAGGGGCACGGATCCACTCCTGGCTCAGGCCTGAGGGGCTTCGACCAGCCCAGGAAAATGACAATGATTGTCGATTTCAGAGATGATCGGCGTCGCCCTCGAGCGTGTCAACCCCCACACCTGGACCCTCGAAGACCGGGGCTCCAGCTTGCCACCCGACCCGATCAGCTCGGACTGATCTGCGACCGAGATCGATCCAGCTGGTTGTCGAAGTCCGCCCGGGGGCTGCCGGACGATCGGTCGCGCGGTGCAGAGCGTGCAAATCGCGCGATAACGCGTGCTTCGGCCGTCTTTTCTTGACGCCTCGGAGGCCCCCAGCTATACCGTCCGCGCTCATTTTCGGTGCTTCAGCGCGTGGTTACTGCAGTTCGGCGGCGACGTTCCCGTTGCGGGGCCGCGCCGGTGGCCCAGACGAAGAGGGGGCTCCATGCTGGCCGAGTTCACCGGCGTCCTGTTGATCTTCGCCCTCGCTGTGGTCGTCGCTGCCGTCATGCTCGGCGCCTTCAAGTTGCTCGGTCCGAAGCGGGAGTTTGCGGAGAAGCAGGAGCCCTTCGAGTGCGGCGAGAGTCAGATCGTCTCACCGTCCCAGCGCTTCTCGGTCAAGTTCTACATCGTGGCGATGCTCTTCGTGCTCTTCGACCTGGAGGCGGTCTTCTTCTACCCGTGGGGTGCGCTCTCCCGCGAGCTCGGGTGGTTCGGTTACATCGCCATCCTGGTCTTCACCGTGCCGCTGGTGATCGGTCTGATGTACGAGTGGAAGAAGGGCGCCCTCGAATGGTGAACAAGAACGCAGACCATTCGCAGGGGGTGGAGTCGCTCGGCGAGGATCGATCGGCGCGGATTTCGAGTGAGATCCGGGCGAAGATCGAAGCGGAGATGGCGAAGTTCCCGGCCAAGCGCGGGGCCCTCCTCAACGCGCTGCATCTGGTGCAGAGCGAGACCGGGCACATCTCGCCGGAGATCGCCAAAGAGCTGGCCGCGATGTTCGAGATTCATCCCACCGAGGTTCTGGGGGTGGTCTCCTTCTACACCATGTTCTACGACCGGCCCCAGGGCCGTCACCACGCCTATGTCTGCACCAACCTCTCTTGCAGCCTCCGGGGTGGCCGCGCGCTCCTGCGGGAGCTCGAGGAGCACCTGGGCGTGAGTCCGGGGGAGACCACTGCGGATCAACGGATCACGCTCGGACATGAGGAGTGCCTCGGTGCGTGTGCGTATGCGCCCGTGATGCGCGTGGATGAGACCTACCACGAGGATCTCGACCTGGATCAGGCCAAGAAGATCCTCGACGAGCTCGAGTAGACGGCAAATGCTCAAGGTCCCCTACGTCACCAGCTACCTCAGCGAGCACTTCGACGACGATGCCTTCGCCACCGTCGATGGATACGTCGCTCACGGCGGCTACGCGGCTGCGCGCAAGGCCATCACCGAGATGTCACCCGAGGAGGTGATCGAGTTGGTGAAGGGCTCCGGCCTGCAAGGTCGGGGCGGGGCGGGCTTCAACGCGGGTCTCAAGTGGTCGTTCATGCCCAAGCAGACCGACAAGCCCAAGTTTCTGGTCTGCAACGCCGACGAGTCGGAGCCGGGCTCCTTCAAGGACCGGATCCTGATCGAGCGCGGCGCCCAACAGCTGATCGAGGGGCTGCTGATCGCCGCCTGGGCGACGGGTTCAGAGAAGACCTTCTTCTACATCCGCGGCGAGTACGCCTACCCGGCGCAGTGTATGCAGGCCGCCGTCGACGACGCCTACCAGAAGGGATACCTGGGCAAGGACGTGATGGGGACCGGCTTCAGCCACGACGTGGTCGTGCAGCGGGGCGCCGGCGCCTACATCTGCGGCGAGGAGACGGGACTCCTCGAGTCCCTGGAGGGAAAGAAGGGGCAACCCCGCAAGAAGCCGCCCTTCCCCGCCCAGTACGGCGCCTTCGGCATGCCGAGCACCGTGAACAACGTCGAGACCTTCAGCCACGTGCCACACATCATCAAGAATGGCTCCGACTGGTTTCGTCAGTACGGAACCGAGAAGAGCCCGGGAACCACGATCTTCGGGGTTTCCGGACAGGTGGTGCGCCCCGGGCTCTACGAGCTGCCCCTCGGCACCACCCTCGAGGAGATCGTCTTCGAGCACGCACGCGGTGTTCCCGAGGGACGCAAGGTCAAGGGCGTGATTCCGGGCGGAGTGTCCATGCCCATCCTTCCGGCGGGGATGCTCGACGTGCCGATGGCCAACGAATTCCTGCGCGAGCGCCAGACCTTCCTCGGAACCGGTGGCGTGGTGGTGATGGACGAGACCACCTGCATGGTCCGGGTCGCATGCGTGATCAGCTACTTCTTCCGGGACGAGTCCTGCGGCCAGTGCACGCAGTGCCGCGAGGGGACCGGCTGGATGAACAAGATCGTCGAGCGGATCGAGCGCGGCGCCGGCTCGGAGGAGGACATCGAGATACTCGAGGACATCGCCGGCAAGGTGGAGGGCGGGACGATCTGCGCCTTCGCGGACGCGGCTGCCTGGCCGATGCAGGGTCTCCTGCGGCACTTCCGCTCCGATTTCGAGCAGCACGTGACCCTCGGGAAGTGCCCCTTCCCCGAGAGCTTCGAGTTCTAGATGCCGAACATCACCGTCGACGGAATCGATTACGAGGTCGAGGAGGGACGCACCATCCTCCAGGCTCTGGACGACCTCGGCGTGCTGATGAACGGGGTCGACATCCCCCACTACTGCTGGCACCCGAAGCTCAGCGTCGACGGGTCCTGCCGGCTCTGCCAGGTCGAGGTGGAGGGGATACCCAAGCTCCAGATCGCCTGCGACACGCCGGTCAAGGACGGGATGGTGATCCACACCAAGAACGATCGGGTGAAGCGCGCCCGCGAGGGAGTCATGGAGCTCCTGCTGGTGAACCATCCCCTCGACTGCCCGATCTGCGACCAGGCCGGCGAGTGCAAGCTCCAGGACTACGCCTACGAGTACGGAGTGCCGCACTCCCGCACCAAGGAGCCGCGGCGGGCGGCCAAGAAGCGGGTCGATCTGGGTCCCACCATCAAGTTCGACCAGGAGCGCTGCATCCTCTGCCGTCGCTGCGTGCGATTCTGCAGGGAGGTTCCGGGCACCGGAGAGCTCGGTACCTTCGGTCGGGGCGACCGGACGAAGCTCGACACCTTCCCGGGCATCGACCTCGACAACGACTACTCCATGAACGTGGCGGACATCTGTCCGGTGGGCGCGCTCACCACCAAGGACTTCCGCTTCAAGATCCGGACCTGGTTCCTCGACGAGGTGCCCGGCGTCTGCACCGGCTGCGCGAACGGCTGCAACATCTACATGGGCGTGGCGAACAACAAGGTCTATCGATACGTGCCCCGGCGAAACGACGCGGTGAACCAGACCTGGATCTGCGACGCCGGTCGCATGAGCTACAAGGAGATCCAGGCCGACGACCGGCTCACCGAGGTCTCGGTGCGCGGCGGGAGCGGCGCCCTCGAGCCCGTGAGCCTGGAGACCGGGATCCGCGCCGCGGCCGAGCGTCTGCGACGGGTGGCGGATGCCAAGGGAGCGGGCGTGATCGTCGGCTTTGCCTCGGCCCACGCCACCAACGAGGATCTCTTCACCTTCCGCAAGCTCCTCTCCGGCCTCGGCACCGACGCTGCCGCGGTTCCCGTCGTGACGGGCGAGACCGACGAGCTGCTCGTCAAGGCCGAGAAGGCCGCCAACGCCACCGGCGCCCGTGCCCTCGGCTTCGCCGACCCGGACCGCGTTCTGGAACGGGTTCGCGGCGGGGGTGCCGACGCCGTGATCGCGCTCGGCCACGACCTTCTCGACGCGGCCTTCCTGGGAGACACCGCGGAGCTCGCCAAGCTCGATACCGTGATCCTCCTCGATTCGAACCACTCGGAACTCGAGCGGGTCGCCCACGTGGTGTTTCCGACCCGGCACGCGGCCGAAAAGAGCGGGACCCTCACCAACCACGCCGGGCGGGTGCAGCGGATCGAGCAGGCCGTCGAGCCCCGCTTCGAGAGCTACGCCGAGGGCGAGGTCTTGAACCGCCTGGGTGTCGCGCTGGGGCTGGCTGGATTCGAGAGCGGCTACGACCCCCGCGCCGTATCGAGAGAGATCGCGAGCTCGGTGCCCGCCTTCGCGGACATCGATCTGGATTCCCTGGGCGGCGAGGGTGCGGAAATCAAAGACTCTTCGGATCGGGCGGAAAGCTGAGCGATGCTGATAGTCATCATCAAGCTGCTCTTCATCATCCTCGTGATCATGGCGGCGTTCCTGCCCATCATCACCTGGGTAGAGCGGAAGCAGAGCGCGGTGATGCAGGACCGTATCGGCGCGAACCGCGCCGACATCTTCGGCATCCGGATCCTGGGGCTCTTTCATCCGATCGCGGACGTCCTCAAGCTATTCACCAAGGAGGATTTCGTACCGGACGGCGCCAACCGGGTGCTCCACCTGCTCGCGCCGGTCATCGCAATGGTTCCCGCCATCATGGCCATGGCGGTAATCCCCTATGGGGGCGTCTACCGCTTCGGCGACCTGGAGCTCAACCTGGTGGTGGCCGACATCGACTGGGGGATGCTCTACATCTTCGCCGTCGGATCCCTCGCCACCTACGGCGCGGTGATCGCGGGCTGGGCCAGCAACAACAACTGGTCGCTCCTCGGCGCCATGCGCGCCTCGTCGCAGATGATCTCCTACGAGGTCACGATGGGGCTTGCCGTGGTCGGCATCTTCATGGTGTATGGGACGCTTCGCCTGCCCGAGATGGCGATCTTCCAGGATCAGACCTTCCGCCTGCTGGGCTTCGTCGAGCTTCTGGGTATGGTCGAGACGCTCCCCATCTGGCTCGACTGGATCCGGCTCCCGATGTGGGGGATCTTCCTTCAGCCGCTGGGCTTCCTCCTCTTCCTGACCTGCATCATGGCCGAGAACAAGCGGCCGCCCTTCGATGCGCCGGAAGGGGAGTCCGAGATCGTTTCCGGCTACCACCTCGAGTACTCGGGGATGCGCTTCGGCCTCTTCTACACCTCCGAGTTCCTCGAGATTCCGGTCATCGGCATGATCGTGACGACCCTCTTCCTGGGTGGCTGGGCCATCCCATTCCTCTCCCAGGAGACGATCATCGGCGGCGTCACCCCCGTCTTCGGGGAGGGCTTCGCCACCGCCTTCTGTATGGCCCTGCACGTGGGGACCTTCCTGCTGAAGGTCATCTTCATGATCTGGCTGCAGATTCTGATCCGATGGACCCTGCCCCGCTTCCGCTACGACCAGATCATGGATCTCTGCTGGAAGATGATCCTGCCGCTCTCGATCGCGAACATCCTGGTCACGGGCGCGGTGGTTCTCTTCATCCGGGGTCTCCAATGAGCCTGCTGTTCTTCTACCTCTTTGCAGCCATCGCCATCGCCGGCGCCCTGGGAATGGTGCTGAACACGCGCAACACGGTCGCCGCAGCGCTCAGCCTGGTCCTGACCATGGTCGCCCTCGGGGGCGTCTACGTGCTGCTCGAGGCCTACCTGATCGGCGCGCTCCAGATCCTGGTCTACGCCGGTGCGATTCTGGTCCTGTTCCTCTTCGTCGTGATGCTGCTGAACCTGCGCCAGCAGGACTTCTCGCCGCAGCGGCAGCTCGCCACCAAGATCGCCGCCGCGGCGATCGGACTCCTCGTCCTGGTGCAGTTCCTCGTGCTGATTCACGGGGCGTTCGGGGCGCCGGCGGCCATTCCCGACGGATTTGGCGGCTACCGCCCGGTCGGTACCGCGCTCTTCACCGACTACGTGCTCGCTTTCGAGGTGACCTCGCTCCTGCTGCTCGCCGCGATGGTGGGAGCCGTGATCCTCGCAAAACGGAAGATTGACTGATGGTGCCCATCGAACACGCCATCGCCCTATCGGGAATCCTCTTCGCGATTGGAACCGTCGGTGCGATCACGCGCCGCAACCTGATCGTGGTGCTGATGTCCATCGAGCTCATGCTCAACGCGGTGAACGTGGCGCTGGTGGCGTTCTCCCGATTGTGGGGGAATCTCGACGGTCAGATCTTCGTCCTGATGGTGATCGTGGTCGCCGCCGCGGAGGTGGCGGTCGGACTCGGCATCGTGATCTCGCTGTTCCGGAACCGTGAGTCCGTGAACGTCGAAGACGTGAGTCTGCTCAAATGGTAGGCGAGTTGACCGAGAGCCAGCTGCTGCGCTGGATCCCGCTGCTGCCGCTGCTGGCGGCGGCGATTCACGGCGTGCTTCTCGGCGTGGTGCGGCGTTCCCTGCCCCGCGGAGTCGTGATCCTGCTCTCCTGCGGTGCGGTGATCGCCTCCTTCGTGCTCTCCTTCGTCGCGCTGATCGAGCTGATTGGCATCGAGGGCGAGCGGGTTCTCGTCGACAACCTCTTCACCTGGATCGGCGCGGGAAGCTTCAGCGCCGAGGTCGCCTTCCTTCTCGATCCGCTCTCCGCCGCGATGAGTCTGATGGTGACGGGCGTCGGCTCGCTGATCCACATCTACTCGATCGGCTACATGGACGAGGACCATCGCGAGGACAAGGGGTTCCAGCGCTTCTTCTGCTTCCTGAACCTCTTCATGTTCGCGATGCTGATGCTGGTGCTCGGGGACAACCTGCTGCTGATGTTCCTGGGCTGGGAGGGCGTCGGCCTCTGCTCCTACCTGCTGATCGGCTTCTGGTACGCCGACCGCTTCAACGCCTACTGCGGCAGCAAGGCCTTCATCGTCAACCGGATCGGCGATTTCGGCTTCCTGGTCGGAATCTTCCTGCTCTTCTGGTCGCTGGCCGACGCCGGCCAGGCCGCCATCGCCTTCCGCGACATCGAGGCCGGGATGGGAGCGATCGTCGAGCGCACCGTCACGCTTCCGAGCTGGCTCCAGTTCCTCCCCGGGGCGCCGGAGTGGCGGCTCACCACGCTGATCGGGATCTGCCTCTTCGTGGGCGCGATGGGGAAGTCGGCGCAGATTCCGCTCTACGTCTGGCTCCCCGACGCGATGGCGGGTCCCACCCCGGTCTCGGCGCTGATCCACGCCGCCACCATGGTGACCGCTGGCGTCTACATGGTGTGCCGGATGAGCTTCCTCTACGCGGAGGCCCCCGGCGCCTCGGCGCTGATCGCCTGGACCGGCGCCATCACGGCGATCTTCGCCGCCACCATCGCCATCGCCCAGACCGACATCAAGAAGGTGCTCGCCTACTCCACGGTGAGCCAGCTCGGCTACATGTTCCTGGCCGCCGGCGTGGGCGCCTACTCCGCGGCCATCTTCCACCTGGTGACCCACGCCTTCTTCAAGGCGCTCCTCTTCCTGGGATCCGGCGCGGTGATCCTGGCCATGCACCACGAGCAGAACACCGACAAGATGGGAGGCCTGCGCAAGCTCATTCCGCGACCCACGCCGTCTTCGGGATCGGAGTCATCGCCATCGCCGGCCTGCCCTACATCGCCTCGGGGTTCTTCTCCAAGGACGAGATCCTGCTCTCCGCCTACCTGGCGCACCACGTCCCCGGCTACATGGCGCTCTACGCGATCGGCGTGCTGACCGCCGGAATCACCGCCTTCTACATGTTCCGAGTCCACTTCCGCACCTTCTTCGGCGAGTGCCGAGCCTCGGACGAGGTGCGCTCGCACATCCACGAGCCCAAGAACGTGGTCCTGGTGCCGCTCTACGTGCTCGCAGTCCTCGCGATCTTCGGGGGCTATCTCGGGCCGTCGGAGGCCTTCGTTCCGATCCCGGACGCCAACAGCCTGGGGAACTTCCTGCTGCCCGCCCTGACCCAGGAGGCGCATCACGTAAAGCACAGCACCGAGTACGCGCTGGCGGCCCTGGCGACCGGCATCATCCTGATCGGAATTCTCCTCGCCTACCTGCTCTACATCCGCAGACCCGAGCTCCCCGGACGGATCGCGTCGTCGCTGGGCGGGCTCTCCCGCGCCGTCGTCAACAAGTACTACGTGGACGAGATCTACGACGCCGTGATCGTCCGGCCGCTGGTGGTGATTTCGGACAAGGTGCTCTACCGCGGCATCGACGCGACGCTGATCGACGAGGTCGGAGCCAACGGATCCGCGAGGGCGGTGCGAAGCCTCGCCAGTGACGTCTTGAAGTATCTCCAGTCGGGCCTGGCCCAGGGATACCTCTTCCTCATGGTCGTGGGGACCCTCGCGATCATCGGATACCTGGTGTGGTGATCGCCCATGGCTGAGATCTCACAAGCCCATCTTCTCTCCTGGGTGACCTTCGTTCCGCTGCTCACCGGCCTCGTTCTTCTCGCCGTGGACAGCTTCGCCAGCACGCTCGGCTCCAGGGGTCTGCCTCCCCAGGTATGGCGCGGCATCGGTCTCGCCAGCGCACTCTTCACCTTCCTGCTCTCACTCCTGCTCTGGACGGGCTTCGATCCCACCGAGACCGCCTTCCAGTTCGTGGAGTACGCGCCCTGGCTCCCGCAATTCGGCATCAACTACTTCGCCGGGATCGACGGCATCAGCCTGCTTCTGATCATCCTCACCACCTTCCTGATGCCACTGGTTCTGCTCGGCTCCTGGAACGACATCAAGAAGTCGCTCAAGAGCTACATCTTCTTCATGCTCTTCCTCGAGACGGGCATGATCGGGACCTTCGCCGCCCTGAATCTCTTCCAGTTCTACGTCTTCTGGGAGCTGATGCTGATCCCGATGTACTTCATCATCGGGGTCTGGGGCGGCCCGCGGCGCATCTACGCCGCGGTCAAGTTCTTCCTCTTCACCATGTTCGGGTCGCTGCTGATGCTGGTGGCGCTGCTGGTGGTCTACTACCTCCACTTCGAGCAGTTCGGCTTCCTGAATCTGGACCTGGTGGCGGCGCCCGGAAGCGAAGCCCCGGCGATTCTCGACGCGGCGATCGCCTCCGGGGGCGAGACGGTCTGGTGGAAGACCCAGCCCTGGCTCTTCGCCGCCTTCGCCCTGGCCTTCGGCATCAAGGTGCCGATGGTGCCCTTCCACACCTGGCTTCCCGACGCTCACGTGGAGGCGCCGACGGCGGGCTCGGTGATCCTGGCCGGTGTCTTGCTGAAAATGGGAACCTACGGCTTCGTTCGCTTCGCGCTGCCGCTCTTCCCGGTCGCCTCCGTCCAGTTCGCTCCCGTCATGTTCACCCTGGCGGTGATCGGCATCCTCTACGGCGCCCTGGTCGCCATGATCCAGAGCGACGTGAAGAAGCTGGTCGCCTACTCGTCGGTGGCGCACCTGGGCTTCGTGATGCTGGGGATGTTCGCGCTGAACGTGGAGGGCCTGGAGGGAAGCATCATCCAGATGGTCAACCACGGGCTCTCGACCGGCGGGCTCTTCCTCCTGGTGGGCATGCTCTACGAGCGGCGCCACACCCGCGAGATCGCGGACTTCGGCGGAATCGCCAAGCCCATGCCCGTCTACTGCGCGCTCTTCGGGATCGTGCTGATGTCGAGCGTCGGGCTCCCCATGCTGAACGGGTTCGTGGGAGAGTTCCTGATCCTGCTGGGCGCCTTCAAGGCGGCACCGCTGTTCGCCGTGGCGGCCACGCTCGGGGTGATCCTGGCCGCCTGCTACCTGCTCTGGATGTTCCGGCGCGTGATGTTCGGACCGGTGGAGAACCCGGAGAACCGGGGGCTCCTCGATCTCGGGCTGCGTGAGAAGGCGGTTCTGGTGATTCTGCTGATCCCCATCTTCTGGATCGGGATCTACCCGGAGACCTTCCTGCGCCGCCTCCACCCGCCGGTGCTCGAGCTGCTTCGAGTGATGGAGAGCAAGACCGGGCGAGATGGCCGAGGTGGACCCGGAGGCGGGGGCGGCTGCCGCCTACCTGGCGGCGGCGATCTCCGAGGGGGAGCGGCGATGATCCCCACACCGGACCTGAACATCGCCGCGGCCATGCCCCTGCTGCTGATCTCCGTGGCTGCCCTGGTGGTGCTCCTGGGGGAGATCCTCCTCTCGGGCCGCAAGACCTTTCTCGGCCGCACCGTGACTCGCGAATGGCTCGGGTCGATGCTGTCGATCGTCTCGGCGGTCTTCCTGGGTGCGGTCGTCATCCTCTCCTGCCAGAACTTCCTGGTCGGGAGCTCGGTGGTCTTCAACCCGGAGAACCCGCTGATCCAGCTGGATCGATTCGCGAACTTCTCCATCGCCCTGGTCTGCGGGGCGGCCCTGCTCTCCTGCCTGCTCTCGGTGGCGTATCTGGCCGAGCTCCGCATCAACCACGGCGAGTACTACGCGCTGATCCTGCTGGCGACGGCGGGGATGGTGCTGCTGGTCTCCGCGGTCGACCTGGTGAGCGTCTTTCTCGGCATCGAGCTGATGAGCATCCCCATCTACGTGCTCGCCGGCTTCGATCGCCGCAAGCTGCGCAGCAACGAGTCGGCTCTCAAGTACTTCCTGGTGGGATCCTTCGCCAGCGCGCTGCTGCTCTACGGGATGGCCCTGCTCTTCGGCGCCACCGGCCACACCGACTTCGCGGGGATCCAGGCCGCCTTCGACGTGGGCAACCCCATCGCGATGATCGGCCTGGGTCTGGTGATCGTCGGCTTCACCTTCAAGATCTCGTCGGTGCCCTTCCACCAGTGGACGCCGGACGTCTACGAGGGCGCACCCACCACGGTGACCGCCTTCATGTCCGTCACCGTCAAGGTGGCGGCCTTCGCCGCCATGATCCGGATCGTGATCGGCGCCTTCGATCCCGCCGCCGAGAGCCTCTCCGAGATGCTCTGGGTCCTGGCGGCGCTGACCATGGTGCTCGGCAACGTGATGGCGGTGATCCAGGACAACGTGAAGCGGATGCTCGCCTACTCGAGCATCGCCCATGCGGGCTACCTGCTGATCGGCTTCGTCGCGGGGACCGAGCAGGCCTACTCGGCCATGATGTTCTACCTGGTCGTCTACGTCTTCATGAACCTGGGGGCGTTCGGGGTGATCGTGGCCCTTGCCGAACCGCGGCCAGGACTCGGATCGGATCGGCGACTTCGCGGGCCTGGCGGAATCGCGCCCCGGCCTGGCGGCCCTGATGACACTCTTCATGCTCGCCCTGGCCGGGATTCCCGGCACCGGCGGCTTCATGGCGAAGTTCACGCTCTTCGCGCGCGGCGGTGGAAGCGGGCCAGGTGAACATCACCATCATCGCCGTGATGGCCAGCCTGGTGTCCGTCTTCTACTACCTGCGCCTCCCGGTCGCCATGTACATGCGCGAGCCCGGTGACGAGAAGCCGCGCGCAGAGCTCTCCTCGGGCGAGTGGGCGGTGCTGGCCATCTGTGCGGTGGCGGTGCTCGTGCTGGGGATCTTCCCGAACAACGAGGCCGGCGACTTCCTCTCCTGGCTCCGCGCCCTCGACTGGAGCCGCGAATCCGTCGCGCTCCTGGTCACTCGCTAGGACGGGCTAGCGCTTTCGTCGCAGGATCCGGGCCTCTCCCGCACGCATCGTCAGGTGCTCGCCGTCGAAGAACTCCATCAGCGGGACGGCGTACTTGCGGGTGGTCCCGATCAGGCTCTTGTAGGTGGGGGTGTCGAGGGTCTCGTGCTCGCGCAGATGGGCGACGACGCGCTCCCGGAGATCGTCCACCGCGGCCCGGTCGAACCAGAGGTCGCCGGGCGTCCGGACCAGCGAGCCCTCTCGCTCCAGATGAGCGAGCACGCCCCGCAGCGCTTCGAGATCCACTCCGTTCTTCTCGGCCCACTCGCGAGGGGTCGGGGGCTCCAGACCCGCGCTCGCGGCATCGGCACGTATCCGCGCCGCGACGGTCTCCTCGCGCTCGCTCAGCGTGGGAACGTGATCCAGTAGCCGGACCAGCTTTCCCTCCGCGGCGATCCGATTCGCCGCGACACATCGTTCCAGCAGCAGCTCGAAGGCTCCCTCGGCCGTGTTGTCGGGAAGCGCACCGCGGAGCGTTCCCCTCGGCATCCCCGGGAGCAGGCGCTCGCGCTCGTGAAAGGCGGCGAGGGCGGCCAGCAGTCGGCTCTCCAGCTCGTCGAGCGCTTCCGCTGCCCAGCCAGATCCCCGCGCTCACCTGGGAGAGCGTTCCCGCTGCGGCGCGCTCCGCGAGGAGATCGCGGAGCCGAGTCTCCGGGATCCCGGTCTCGCGCCCGAGGGACATCGAAGGAGAGCCCGGCGAAGCCGGTCCGCTGGATGCGGATCTCGACGGCGTCGCCGGAATCGCCCGCGGCCAGCGCGGTGAGCTCCTCGACGCAGTATGGGATTGCTGAGTCGCCGGTGCGGAGGCGCCACGTCGAGGACCGAGCCCCCGCCCACGCTGGCGCCACCCCCGGCGATCCGGGCGAAGCCGCGCAGGATGAAGCGGTCTCCGGGAAGCAGCGCCAGGGGCTCGTCTTCCAGATGGATGCGAGCGAAGCTCCTCTTCCCCGGATCGATCCGGTCGCTGCCGATCGGCGCCAGGCGAGCGCGCCGCTCCGCGGTACCTGCCAGGAACTCGACCGGGATCGGCTTGGTGACGGCCGGCGCCTCGGGCAGCAGGGTGATCTCGGCATCCAGCGCCCGGGTCGGTTGCAGCGCTTCCGGCGCCGAGACCACCAGGCCCCGCGAGAGCTCGGCGAGCTCCACTCCCTGCAGGTTCACGGCGCAGCGCGCTCCCGGTCTCACCTGCTCCGAGGAGACTCCGAAGCTCTGGAGACCGCGCACCCGGGCCTTCCGGCCGATCGGGTAGATCTCCACGGCGTCGCCCACCGAGAGCGCACTCCCGATCAGGGTGCCGGTCACCACGCTGCCGAATCCCTTGGCCGCGAAGAGCCGGTCCACCGAGAGCCGCGGCGGCCCGGAGCGCGGCGTCCGCGCCGCGCTCGCCCTGGCGGTCTCGACCAGGGCCTCGCGAAGCGCCTCGATGCCATCTCCCGTGAGCGCCGAGACCCGGAGGATCGGCGCCTCTGCCAGCGAGCTCGGCGCGATCAGCTCCCGCACCTCCTCCTCGGCCAGCTCCGACCATCTCCTCGTCGGCGAGGTCGATCTTGGTGAGCGCCACGACGCCGTGGGTGAGGCCCAGCAGATCGCAGATCGCCAGGTGCTCCCGCGTCTGCGGCATGACTCCCTCGTCTGCCGCCACCACCAGCAGCACCAGGTCGATTCCCGTGGCTCCGGCGACCATGGTCCGCACCAGACCCTCGTGGCCGGGGACGTCCACCACGCCGACCCGGAGATCGTCGGCCAGGTCCAGGGGCGCGAAGCCCAGCTCGATGGTGATCCCGCGCGCCTTCTCCTCGGGGAGGCGATCGGTGTCGACACCGGTCAGCGCTCGGATCAGCGCGGTCTTGCCGTGGTCGATGTGGCCCGCCGTTCCGAGGACGAGCCGCTGCGCTGCTTCGTCAGCGCGGGCCAATGGCGTCGCGGCCCATGTAGGGCTTCAGGGCCTCGGGAATGGCGACACTTCCGTCGGCGCGCTGGTGGTTCTCGAGCAGCGCAATCGGCGCGCGCGACAGGGCGACGGCGGTCCCGTTCAGCATGTGGACGAGCTCGTTCTTCTTGGATCCCTTGCGGCGGAAGCGGGTCCGCAGGCGCCGCGCCTGGTAGTCGGTGCAGTTCGAGGCGCTGGTGACCTCGCCGTAGCTTCCCCCCTCGCCGCGCCCCGGCATCCAGGCCTCGATGTCGTACTTGCGATAGGCGGGAGCGCCGAGGTCGCCGCTGGCGATGTCCACCACCCGGTAGGGCACCTCGAGCCCCTGGAAGATCTTCTCCTCCTGGGCGAGCAGGTACTCGTGCATGGCCTCGGAGTCCTCGGGACGGGTGATGGCGAACATCTCCACCTTGCTGAACTGATGCACCCGGTAGAGCCCCTTGCTCTCGCGTCCCGCCGCGCCCGCCTCGGTGCGGAAGCAGTGGGAGAGGCCGGCGAGCTTGAGCGGAAGCTCGCTCCTCGTCGAGGATCTGGTCCGCGTAGAGCCCGCCGAGGGTGATCTCGGCGGTTCCCACCAGGCAGAGATTGGCGTTGGCGATCGAGTAGACCTGGGTCTCCTCGCCGCGGGGGTTGTAGCCGATCCCGTCGAGGATCTCCGGCCGCGCCACGTCCGGCGTGAGGAAGGGCGTGAAGCCCTCCTCCAGCAGGAAGTCCAGGGCGTAGCGCTGGAGGGCGAGCTCCAGCAGCACCGCTTCGTTCTTCAGGTAGTACCACTTCTGGCCCGCGACCTTGGCGCCTGCCCTCGAAGTCGATCAGGTCGAGCTGCTTGCCGATCGCCAGGTGATCGAGGGGCTCGAAGTCGAACTGCGTCGGCGTGCCGACCCGGCGGATCTCCCGGAAGTCGTCCTCGCCGCCTTCGGGAACCTCGGGATGGACGAAGTTCGGCAGCCGCGGCCAGGGCCTCCTCGAAGGCTGCGCGTGTCTTGGCCAGCGCCGCCTCCACGCGGGCGACGGCCTCCTTGAGCGCCCGACCCTCGGCGGTGTGGGCCTCCCGCTCGGCGGGCTCCATCTTGCGCTTCCCCGAGGCCTGGTGCTCGTTGCGGCGCCGGTTGGTCTCGTTGAGCTCGGTCTGGCGCGCCGCCACCTCCTTGTAGAGGGCGATGGCGCCGTCCACGTCGGCGTCGACGCGCCTTCGCCGGCAGCTCTCCAGATATCTCGTCGCGACGGTCTGCAAGGCTTCGGGGATCCAGCATCGGGGGGAAGGGAAGCAGCTGGCCCCAGGCCAGTCAAGCAGGAGCCCGCTTGACCGCATCTGGCGAAGGCTTAGAATCCTCATCAAATTCAAAGGCTTAGGAGAGGTGGCCGAGTGGTTGAAGGCAGCGGTCTTGAAAACCGCCAGGCGTTTACGCGCCTCGAGGGTTCGAATCCCTCCCTCTCCGCCAGGATCCCGGCCTTCGCGAACTCCGCTCGGCTGCGCCTCGCTGCGCGCCCTGCTCGCCGAGGGCTCGCAGGGCTTGCTAGATTCCCCAACTCCTTCGCGGAGAGGTGGCCGAGCGGCTGAAGGCACAGGTTTGCTAAACCTGCGTAGGGGCAACTCTACCGAGGGTTCGAATCCCTCCCTCTCCGCCACGATTTTGCGGGGGCCCGTTTTCGCCTGCGGTTAGCGAACCAGGAGACCCCCGTCGTGCTGCGCGGAGAGATGGCCGAGCGGCTGAAGGCGCACGCTTGGAAAGCGTGTGTACCGAAAGGTACCGTGGGTTCGAATCCCACTCTCTCCGCCAACCAGTCTGCTGTTGCAGAGACTTCCCGCGCGCACTCGGCCTGGCCGCCAGCCGCCCGCGCGCGAGCGCGCCCGCGAATTGAGGCTGAAAGCTCACTCCGAGCTGGTCTCCGTCTCCCGCTTCGGTTGGAGGAGCTGTGCGTCCTCAATACCCTGTCCGTTCTCAGAACTCGCCCACGGGTCCGATCGACGCATTCGGGTGAATCGGAGAGCACCCTACGCCGCCTTCGACCAGATGTACCGATATTGAGGACCGACAGCTCGAGGAGAAGGGCATCGACTACGAACTCAACGTGGCGCCCGAAGACCCATCGACCGCGTGGCCCTCAGGAGACCGGGGTGTCCTTGCGGAACGCACGCGGAGTCTTTCCCGTCCAGCGGCGGAAGGCGCGTCCGAAGGCGCTGAGTTCGGAGTAGCCGAGCAGGAACGCCACCTCGGTCAGCGAGAGATCGCGTCGTGGGACATACTCCCGCGCCAGGCACTCCCGGATCTCCTCGACGACCTGCTGGAAGGACAGGCCGCGTTCGTCCAGGCGTCGCTGGAGCGTGCGTTCGCTCATCCCGAGCGGGCGAGCGGCGGCCTGGAGTCGCGGTGCCCCGGTGGGCAGCGAATCTGCGATGGCGCGGCGGAGCTCGGCGAGCAGTGGATCGTCGCCCGGAAGCCGCTCGATCAGGTCGCGAGCGTGCGCCTCTAGCACCGGAAGGAGATCCGCGTCCGCGCCGACGATCTCGGTCGCCATCACTGCGTCGCTCACGAGGACGGCATCGAGAGGCCGCCCGAAGTGGACCGGGGCTGCGATCAGGGCTTCGTAGTCGGTGGTGTTCGCCGGGCGGCCGCGGCGCAGGTGCACCTCGCTCGCCGAACCTTGGTCGCCCGTGAGGAGGCGAATGGCGGCCACGAAGATCCCCACCGTGCACTCGCCGTCCTGGTAGCGGTCGGCGAGTCGGGGGTCGGGCACGCGGTAGGTGATCGCCCAGCGGTCGCCTGCCCGCTGGGTGGCGATCTCGCTCTGGGTCTGGTGGATCTGCAGATAGCGGCCGAGGTTCGCCACCATCTCGGCGTAGGTCGGGGAGTTCATCGCCACGAAGCCGAGGACGCCGAACTCGCAGGGGTCCATGGCTAGGCCGAGGCGAAGGCCAAGCATCGGATCCTCGAGGGCCCGCGCCGCAGCCTCGAGCACCTCGACGAACTGCTCGAGGGAAACGAACCCGTCCTCCTCGGTTTCCCCCGCGGGGGGAACCGGGGGGACCCCGAGCGTGCCGGGGTCGACCCCGGCGTCCGAGACGGCCCGGAGCACGCGCTCGAGCATGGATCCTCGGATCTGCGCGGACGGCACGATGGCGCCGAAGGTCGAATCTCTGGCGCGCGCCGTCAAGAAGGGAGTCGGCCCCCGGGTTACTCATGGAAGGCACAACGGAGGCCCTACATGAGCCAGGTTTCGTCGAGTTCGCCTGCGATCGACCGCGATACCGCTCATCTCCACCTTCTCGCACGTTCGCGTAGCGGCGCCATCTCGTCACGGGATCAAGTGGTCTACCTCGTTGACTGCTCCATACTTTTTTTTCTCCTACTTGGAGCTCCTGCCCGTCATCGACGCTCCGTTCTCCTCCGTGTCGAGGCGTACGGAGGCGTACCGCCTCGGAGGGCTTGGAGCTCTGGGCATGGACGCCGCGATCGGCACCGGGACTGCACGGATGTATGCCTTCCACCAAGGAGAGAAATCATGACTCAGAAACGTATCGACGAATGCCTTAGCAATCGAGATGGCGTTCTGTTCATCGAGGAGCTGGACAGCACCGAGCTAGTGGAGCGCTTCGGGTCACCTTTGTTCGTGTTTTCCGAGGATCAACTAAGACGCAACGTCCGCCGGTTCCGCGACGCATTCGAAACGGGATGGACACCGGGAGCGGTCAAGGTGATGCCCGCGGTGAAGGCGAACTGGATCTTTGCGGTCCAGCGAGTACTCGCCGACGAGCGATGTGGCGCCGACATCTACTCGCCAGGCGAGCTCGACATCGCTCTCCGGGCCGGGTTCGACCCGGCCTTCATCTCAGTCAACGGAGTACCCAAGGACAAGGAGCACATCGCGCGGACGCTAGAGGTCGGCGCGCGACTGACCATCGATAGCCTCAGGGACGTCGACTTCTTGGAAGCGCTCGCGCCAAAGCTGTCGGGTACGGCGCGGGTTCGGCTCCGGCTGCGCCCCGCGATTTCCGAGTTCGTGAAGAAGACCGATTTCGCGGCTGACGGAATGGTGCCGACCGATCTGGCTGCGCTGCTGTACAAAGGTGGACTGTCGATCGACGAGGTCATCGAGGCGGGCAAGCGGGTCATGAGCATCCCCAACGTCGAGCTCGTGGGCTTCCACGAACACCATGGGCGGCACCATCGCTCGACCGAGTACTGGCAGGCGCAGATGCGGGCGTACGCGAAGGACATGGGGCGGGTCTGCGAAGCCCTGGGCGGTTATCGGCCCCAAGAGATCAGCATTGGAGGCGGGTTTGCCGTCCCGAGGGATCCCTTCATGGCAGCCACCCATCACAGCGATGCCGTCCTCTTTGGTGCGTTGCACTTGGTATCGCTAGGGCTGAAATACCTTGGGTCCAGAGTTCGCTATCGAGTGATCGACCGGCTTCTCTCGGCGGTCGAGGGACACCCCAACACGACCGCGGCGCCAACGATCGAAGAGTACGCGAGTTCCACGACGGCGGCGCTGCTCGAAGCACTGCCGAAACACGGCATCGAGCCGTCCGGCATCATGTTGCAGCTAGAGCCCGGTCGCGCCCTTCACGGCAACGCGGGCGTGCACCTGACTACGGTTCAGACGACGAAACACATGACCTCGCCTATCAACTGGAATCTCGTCACAATCGATACGTCGGAGTTTTGGATGGTTGGAGGCCGCTTCGAGCACCACCTCCACGACTATTGTGTTGCCAACCGTATGGATGCCGAAGCGGCGATGAAAGCCGACGTGGTCGGGCGGAGCTGCTACGGCGATCGCTTGCTCGCTGCCGTCCCGATGCCGGAGGTCGAGATCGGCGACGTGGTCGCACTGCTGGACACCGGCTCCTACCAAGAGGTCTCGGCGAGCAACTTCAATGCAATGCCGCGCCCGGCCTCGGTGCTGGTTACCGGCGATCACGCGGCGGTGATTCGTAGGGCAGAGACGCTGGACGACGTTTTTGCGCGAGACGAGTTGCCCGAGCACCTCGCCCCCGTCGACACCGCGGAGAGCGACCAATGGCGAACAGCGACTGCAATCTGACGTCAACAGGGCCGACAGGCGTCACCCTCATGTACAACCCTCGTCATCGCGATCGCGCGACACCTCGTCGGCCTCGGGCTCCGGCAGCGGTAAGAAGCGGGGACGAGGGTGCTGGAGAAATGCGCGGTTCACCCTTCCCGAGGCGTGGATGCCCCCGGGCATGGGGCGACATCGGCAAGAGAAGATCTCCGCGCGCCGCCGATCGCCACCTCGCCGCGCCAGGTTGCGACCCCCCGGGCTTCCTACGCACCCCCGCACGAACTCCACGCTCCGAAACGGCCCCGTTTCCCTTTCGACGGGCTCCCTGCGCTTCGGATACGAATCCCAGCTGCGTTTCAGGACATCCTGACGTGGAGGCGTTGCAGCTGCGACGCCCCTGAATTCGTTGAGCTCTTCTGTGGTGTGCCGCGATTGGTGAACCTGCCGATACCGGTGCAATGACGACCCTCCGCACTCGACGTACCTACGACCACCGCATTCGAGAAATGATCTGCGAGACAGGCGATACCGACCTGTTCCCCGAGCTGAAGATTCCGCGGTGCACGATTCGAAGCTGGCTTCACCGGGGCATTCCCGATGTCGTGACGTGTGATCCCCTGTCGGCTGAGAAGACCGAGCTTCTGGCCGAATTGCAGGAATTACGTCATCGGGTGGCTGTACTCGGAGCGATCGTCGGCCTGCTGGTCGCAATGCTTCGCGTATCGGAGCGCCGAGTGGACCACGAGAGGCTTCCCGAAGGCAATGGCAAACGAGCGCTGCTTCGGGCGATCGATCGAGCGAGTAGGGAGGTACCACTGGGTGTGGCATTGCGGATCGCACGGTTGTCGTCGTTCCGCTACCACGGCTGGAGCCGCGCCGAAATTCGGTGCGAGCTTGACGATCGATCCAGCTGTCCACGAAGCAAGCCGACACGACTGACAGCCGCCGAGGTTCGAGCTGTGAAGGAAATGGTGGAGAGCGATGACCATCGCCACTTGTCGCTTCGAGGACTCGCACTGTACGCGCAACGCATCGGAAGAGTTATCGCGTCGCCGTGGTCTCGGCTGGTGCGAGAGGGCGACTGGCAAAGGCCGCGCCGCCGTGTGTATCCAGCGAAGCCCAAAACGGGCATCCGTGCCAACGCCCCGAACGAGCTGTGGCATGTCGACGTCACCATCATCAGGTTGCTGGATGGCACCAGGGCCCACCTTCACGCTGTGATCGACAACTTCTCAAGACGGATCCTGTCCTGGACCTTGGAGGAGCGGCTGGGTGCCGGCGGGACATGCCGGATCCTCTTGGCGGCCAGCCGTCACCTGGGCACGCGTCCAGGGAGTCGATGTGCGGCGTCGCAATCTCGCTTCCGTGGGACCCGACGTCGTTCCAGCCCAGGTCGTCCGCCACGATCAGCACCAGGTGCGGTCGCGTGGCGGCGCTGCCCACAGTCGCCCAGAGGACGGCGGCTAGACCCAGACCGAGGATCGAGAACCAGCGCACCGGCTGCCTGCGTCTCGCGGAAGGGCTGCATAGGGGTGGTTCGGGTACTCGCCGGTCCCGGTAAAGCCCGACACCTACAGCCACGTTGCCTCTTCTTCCCAGCGCAGGACCGCGGAGTGACTCGACCGGCTCCCCCAAGGGCATCCCGCGGCTTCGGATGAACCGCGATAACCTACCCCAGCCGCACAGAGCACAGGAGCAGAAGGAAAGAAAATGCCCAGCGAGCCTCACCGCATCGATGTCCATCATCACATCGTACCTCGGGAATATGTCGAAGCCCTGGCTGATATCGGAGTCGAGACACCGGGCCGGTTTCCCTTCCCCGACTGGTCGCCCGAAGCGACGCTCGAGCTGATGGACCAGAACGGCATCGCCACCGCAATGACCTCGATCACTGCGCCGGGTGTCTACTTTGGTGATGACGCCTTTGCTCGCGACCTGGCGCGGCGCTGCAACGAGATTTCCGCCGGACTCGTCAGCGACCACCCGAAACGCTTCGGAGCTTTCGCGTCCTTGCCGTTACCGAACGTCGATGCGGCGCTCTTGGAGATGGAATACGCACTCGACACGCTGCGGCTGGACGGGGTGGGCTTGCTGACGAGCATTGGAAACAAATACCTCGGCGACCCGGTCTTCGAACCGCTGTTCGACGAAATCGATCGCCGGAATGCAGTGGTCTACACCCATCCGAACATTCCCCCCGGATTCGATGTGCCCGAGCTGATCTGGCCGGCTCCCTTGATGGAGTTCGTCTTCGACACGACGCGGGCGGCGACCAACCTGGTATTGAGCGGCACCCTGGAGCGTCATCCCAATATCCGCCTGATCCTCTCTCACGCCGGCGGTGCCATCCCCTACATCGCGGGCCGGATCGCCCTCGCGGACGACAATCCGCTGGTATCGCGGAACATCCCCAATGGAGCCATTGCTGCTCTCGAATGTTTCTACTACGACACGGCTCTCTCAGCGACTCGGTATGCCTTGCCTTCCCTGAAAGAGCTGGCAGACCCGACACACATTCTCTTCGGCACCGACTATCCGTTTGCCCCGGAAGGTGTGATGGGCAAGACGATCAGCGGACTCGAAGAGCACGGCGGCTTCGATGCCACCGCCAAGAGGGCCATCGAGCGAGACAACGCAGCCAGACTGTTTTCGCGTCTTGGGAGCGCATCAGCCTGAGATCCACCGAACGACGAGCTGGAGCAGACGATGGGACGCTATGCACACGCGTTCGGGCCCGATCACCCGGAGGTGACCTACATCGCACACGCCTTCCCGGAGCGCACCTTCGACACCGGTGAGGTCGCTCTGAACTACGCCGTCGCCGGCAGTGACGACATGCCGGCGCTGCTCCTCATCCCAGGCCAGTCCGAGTCCTGGTGGGGCTACGAAGATGCGCTGCCGCTCCTCGGGGAGCATTTCCAGGCCTTCGCGGTCGACCTGCGGGGACAGGGCCGATCCACCCGAACGCCGGGTCGCTACACGCTCGACAACATGGGCAACGACCTGGTGCGTTTCATCGACCGCGCGATCGGGCGCCCCACCGTCGTGAGCGGCCTCTCGTCCGGGGGCGTGCTCTCAGCCTGGCTGTCGGCCTACGCCAAGCCCGGCCAGATCCGGGGCGCCCACTACGAAGACCCACCGCTCTTCGCCTCCGAGGTCGACACCTCGTGCGGCCAGTCCATCCGACAGGGTATCGGTGCGGTGTTCGCGCTCTGGAGCAAGTACCTGGGCGACCAGTGGAGCATCGGCGACTGGGACGCCCTGGTCGCCGCCGCACCGCACGAGCTCCCCGACTGGCTCGCAGCGAGGTTCGAGGAAATGGCGGGCGACGAGCCCCCGCAGAACCTGAAGGAGTACGACCCCGAGTGGGGACGGGCGTTCTGGACCGGAACTGTCGCCGCGAGCTGCGACCACGCGCGCATGCTCGCAAGAGTGAAGGTCCCCGTGCTCTTGACGCACCACTTTCGCGTCGTCGACGAAGCGAAAGGGCGCCTGATCGGCGCGCTCTCCGACCTGCAGGCGGCGCGTGCTCGCGAGCTCATCAGCGCGGCGGGGCAGCCCGTCGACTACCGATCATTCCCGACCATGGGCCACTCCATGCACGGGCAGGACCCGAAGCTGTTCACCGACACCCTCGTCGACTGGGCGGCGACGCTTCCGTGATCGCCCCCTGCACGGTGTGGCCGAGGGCCTGTCTGCTTTCAGAAGGCGGGGAAGGTGGATGGCCACCCAGCCAGGATCGATTCCCGTCGCTTTTCGACCTCCGGACATAGTAGGTCACCAAAGAGGGCCAACCCCATGATATTGCGTACGAAGACTTTTGATCAGTTGAGGCCTCTTTTTTCTCCCCGGTCCATTGCGATCATCGGTGCCTCCGGTACGAGGGGTAAATGGGGCAACGACATGGTGCTCAGGCCCATTCGGTCCTCCTTCCGGGGGCACATATATCCCATCAACCCCAAAGGAGGAGAAATCGAAGGACTCGAAGCCTATCCCAGTGTGCTGGATGTCGATGATCCCATTGACATGGCCGTCATTACCATACCGGCTCCACTGGTTCCCGGGGCAGTGAAGGACTGCGCCAAGAAGGGCATCAAGGCGATCGTGCTGATCTCAGCGGGATTTGCCGAGACGGGGGCAGAAGGGCAAGCCCTGCAGGATGAAGTCGTAGCCATCGCCAGATCTGCCGGGATTCGGTTCATGGGGCCCAATGGCATGGGAATCTGGACATCCGAGGTTCGTCTCAACTGCGCATTCGATTTTACACCCCAAGCAGGGGGCATTTCCTTCATCTCCCAGAGCGGCACCATGGGCGGTTATCTGCTCGCCACAGCCAACGACAAGGGTTACGGCTTCAATGCCTTTCTGAGCGTTGGGAACCAGGCAGACCTGGAAATGGCGGACTACATAGAATACCTGGGCGATGACGAGCGGACCAAAGTCATCGTCCTCTACGTCGAAGGGCTGAAGGACGGGAAGAGATTCCTGGAGAGTGCGCGAAGCGGTTACAGCCAAGAAACCGATCATCGTCTTCAAGGCAGGACGCACTGAAGATGGATCGAGAGCGGCCCTGAGCCATACGGCTTCCCTGGCCGGTTCGGACGAGATCTTTGATGCCGCTTGTCGCCAGGCAGGTATCATTCGAACCCGTGATGTCATTCATGCCTTCGATATTGCGGAAGCCCTTTCGAAACAACCCCTGCCAAGAGGCAACAGGGTCGGCATCGTGTCGGGCGGCGGCGGCGAGTGTGTCTGCTCCACAGATGCCTGCAACGGCTATGGGTTGGCGGTTCCGGAGCTGGATGAAAAGGCTGCAGATGCATTGTCAGCGTATTTGCTGCCCCACGCACCCAGGCCGAAGAACCCGATCGACCTGGCTGCAGACCCCAGGCACATGACCGTGGCACATATCTCTGAGTTCCTTGCCAAGCAGCCTGAAATCGACGCCATCATCGTGCGGGCGCCCACCTGGGGGATCGAACCCTCCAATGTCAAGGAGGCGCTGAATGCGGCAGAGATCGTCTCTCGGATCCCCGAGCAATACGGAAAACCCGTGATCGCGACGGCATTGAGACGAGAACGGAGCGGTGTCGTCTATGAATTGATGCGTGAGCGCAACATCCCGACCTATGAATTTCCCGAGGAAGCGGCCAGGGCCATCTATGGCCTGTACGCCTACTCGAAGATATCGAAGTGAGTGAGAGAGGCCCGCGAGCGCGCTCTCGTCCGGGTGGTTTAACACCATCGCGCCCGCGCCGAGTTCGTGGCACTGGATTCACGGGCTCCGGAGGAGACGCTCGAATAGCAGGTCTTCCAGGTCCCGCCGCGCGTCGAAGACCGCGAGGACGGTCACGGTATCGCCTTCGATGCGGTAGACGAGGCGATACGGCCGGATCATGAGCTCCCGCCAGGTGCGCATCTGGAAGCGGGCCAACTCGGGGACCACGCGGCCACGCGCCGGGCTGGATTCGAGCGTGGCGGCACGAGCTTCGATCCGCCGCAGTACGCGCTCGGCACCCTGCTGCGAATCCAGCGCGAGGAAGGCCACGATCTCCTCGAGATCGCGGACCGCGACCTCGGCCCACTCGACGTCCCGTACGACCCCCCGCCCTATGGCCGCTTTTCAGGGGATCACTATGGCCGGTTTTGGGTGTTCACGTCGAGGGCATGGGGGCTCTCCGTTTCCAGACAGAATTTGATACCAAATTCTGACCTATGCACGCGGCCGGCGCAAGCGGGCCAGACGCACATCACTCGCTCCCTTCCGTCGGTGGAGGAGGGGATCCGAATCGGGGCTCGATGGCGCCCAATTCCCTGTTCTCGGCGGTAGGGAATGCGGCGGGTAAGCCCCCGCAAAGGGGAGCGAATCGGGCCAGATGACC
>CAVROS010000017.1:0-84632 GCA_963722885.1 uncultured delta proteobacterium | reverse complement strand
GTTCCCTCCAAGACGCATGGAAAGCGCGAATCTTCGCCCCTGCGCGAGTCTGCCTATTCTCCCCGTATCCACTCGGTGTTGAACCGGGCAAGCCGCAGATACTTGTCGTCGAACATACGGCGGACGATGCCGCATTCGTAGAGACAGAGCAGGGTACCATCGGAGAGGACCGCGAGATCCGAATAGCCCGAAGGGCCGTCCTCGAGCAGCCGTGACGCGGACCAGTTGCGACAGTCGTCTTCGCTCAGGCGTACGGTGAGGTTCTTCCGGTCGAAGGGTACGCCCGTCAGCTCCGGACCGAACCCGAAGCTGCCGGGGCCGCCTTCCATGGTGCGCTCCAGCACGTCCGGATTGGCGAACACGATCTTCCTTCCGGCGTCGCCCGTGTCGAAGCCGATGATGCTGCCGAAGCAGATGGGCTCCACCAGGCGATCGTCGAATTCCGGAGCGCTCCATCCCGTGGCCCCGTCAGGGCTGATCGATATCAGTCGGCGGTGGGTGTCGGATTCCGTTCGGATGTTGAAGAGCACGCGACCGTCGGAGAGCTGCACGGCACAGGTCTCGTTCGGATTCCTCAAGCGCTCCTCGTTGCGCACGACGAAGTCACCAGCGTTCCAGCTCTCCCCGTGATCGTCGCTGTACACAACGGCAACTTCCGAAGGTCGGTGGCCGAGCTTGTCGGCCCCGAACTCTCCTCCCGACCCGTCGGACATCCACACCGCCGCCACGAGCCGGCCGTTTTCGAGCTGAATGCTGTGACCCGGGCCGACGGCGATCACCCTCCAGGGGTATTCCCTGCGGAACTCCTCGAAGGTCGAGGTGACGTCTCTCGGTTCGCTGAAGCTCAGGCAGTCGTCATCGCTCCTGACGTAGTACACACGCTCGTAGTTGCTGCAGAACAGCACGTGTACATCACCGGTTTCCAGGTCGGCGAAGCAGCTGAAGTTGTTGATCGGTTTGTCCGGGTCGAAGCGGGTGTGGTCCATGGCGACGTAGCGCTCGCCCCAGGACCGACCCCCGTCGGTGCTCCGGCGCATGCAGATGTCGATGGGATCCCAGTCGCCGCCCTCCCCTCTGCGCGCCTCGCAGTGAGCGATGACGATTCCACTCTTGGTGACGAGCAGACCGGGGATGCGGTACACGTGGTAGCCCGCGGTCCGGGCTTCAAAGAGGTCCTGTTTCTCGCATAGACCCTTCACGTGTTCCGCACCCCCCAATCTGTCAGGGCGCGCTAGCGGCTCAGGCGGCCTCGAAGAGCGAGGCCAGGCCCTGGCCGCCACCGACGCACATGGTGACGATGCCGTAGCGCTTGCCCTGCCGCTTGAGCTGGCGCAGCAGCAGACCCGTCATGCGTGAGCCCGTCATTCCGAACGGGTGACCGATCGAGATCGATCCACCGCACGGGTTGAGCTTCTCGTTGGGGATGTCGAGCTCACGCTGGCAGTAGACGCAGCTGCGAGGCGAAGGCCTCGTTGAGCTCGACGATGTCGATGTCGTCCATCGTGAGCCCGTGGCGCTTCAGCAGCTTCGGTACGGCGAAGATCGGCCCGATGCCCATCTCCTCGGGGCCGCAGCCCATCACCGCAGTTCCTCGGTAGATGCCCAGCGGCTCGACACCGAGCTGCTTGGCCTTGTCGGCCGACATCAGCAGCGTTGCGGACGCGCCGTCGGAGAGCTGCGAGGCGTTACCCGCCGTCACGGTGCCGCCCTCTTCCTCCTTCTTGAAGACCGGCTTCAGCCCGGCGAGACCCTCGAGTGTAGTGCTGGGCCGGTTGCACTCGTCCCGGTCGACCGTGCACTCCTCCTCGTAGGGCTCCTCGCTCCTTCTTGATCACCTTGCGGGTGACCGTCATGGGCGCGATCTCTTCGGCGACCCAGCCCTTCTCCACGGCCGCGGCGTAGCGCTGCTGGCTCTGGAGCGCGTACTCGTCCTGGTCTTCGCGCGACACCTTGTAGCGCTCGGCCACGATCTCCGCCGTGACGCCCATCGGGAAGTAGAGCCCGGGGAAGCGCTCGGCGGCCTTCTTGTTCGCCAGCCGGGTGGTGTTCTGCGTGCCGTCCTGCATCATGGTGATGGTCTCGACGCCGGAGCCGATGGCGACCTCCACCCCCTCGTGGAGGATGGCGTGGGCCGCCATCATCACCGCCTGGGAGCCCGACGAGCAGAAGCGGTTGACGGTGGTCGCCGGCGTTTCCTTGGGAATGCCCGCGGCCATGGCGGCGATGCGCGCCATGTTCATGCCCTGGCACCCCTCCGGAATGGCGCAGCCGGCGATCACGTCTTCGATGTCGCCGAACTCGAGCTCGGGGATGCTGATCGACCACCGCCTTCAACGTGTGGGCGAGGTAATCGACGGGCTCAGTGAGATTGAACGAGCCGCGGTGCGCCTTGGTAAGACCGGTGCGCAGGCTTTCAACGATGACTGCTTCTCGAGCCATGAATTCCTCCAGAGGTTGGCCAGGGATAATTCGGGGCGCAATCGTAACGATTTCGTCGTCATACGGCCCTCTCGCTGCGACGAGCTCGGCTCGTACCCGCGCGGAGGGCGAAGCGGAAAGCGGACCGCCAATCAAGCGCGCCAGACTCCCGTGGAGCCTGTCCCCCCCCGAATACCCGATTCTCGAGCGATCACGCCCTCTTATCGAGGCGCGCCCTTGGCCGTGCGATGCCCGGACGGGCGGCGGCATGGGCACGACGACCTCTGTCGGGGGAGTCGAGCAGCGGCAGAGGCGCGATGAGTGAGCCCACAATCGGCGGCTCATCGGCGGCAATCCTCGACGACCCATCCAGACCTGGCTCCCCCACCCAACCTCCCGCCTCCGACAGCAACCTTGACAGCAGCCGGGGCGACGCGCAGCCCGGGGCCCAGCCCCGGGGCGGCGAGGCGGCTGAGCACAGACCCCCGGCCCCAGAAGGGAGGGTGCACGAAGGCGAAGACCGGCACGAGGAAGAAGGCAGCGAGCCAGTAGCTTCCCATGGACGCGCCGGAGGCGATCGAGATCAGACCGCTAGGCTTTCTCCCGCCCCACCTCGCGGCTGCTCAAGGACTGACACAGGGAACAGTGCAATGACGGGAGCAGGCCCGGTGTGACCAAGGAGAGTGTTGCCATGTCAAATGATCGAACAATGACGAGTGTGGCCGAATTCGCGGTCGGATGACCTGCAATAGTTCCGCCACTACGAGCCATGCCCCCGCGCACCCCGAGGGAGTTCCCCGGGGCATTTGCCCACCCCGGGCCACCCGACTCGCATCTACATCACTCTGACGGGTCACACGCTGCACACGTACGATAGGTGGCTTCAGCGTTCGCGCCGGCCGGCCGATCAGACTCGGCAACGGAGGCGGTATTGGAGTGACGATACTGCTTCGACCGCTCGTATAGGGCGCCCCGAGGGCGGGCAAGAGGCGCCGCAACCGCCTGGAAACGCTTGCATCCCTTTGCCGTCCTGAGGAGGCCGTCATGACTCGTTGCATGCTTCTCGTCGCCGCGACCCTGCTGTCCGCCGCAGCCGCGGTAGCCCAGATCAGCGAGAGCGAGGCGAACAAGAATCTCAAATCCGGCATCAGCGTCCGCATGAAGACCGACCTGGCAAGCATCAAGGCCGAACAGAAAGCGTTCCTCGCTGTCCTCAAGGACTTCCAGAGCACCGTCAAGGGAGGGGGATACTCGTTCGCCCTTCTCCAGGACCTGTTCTTCGACTACCAGGACTTCCTGGACGGGGTTACCGGCGTCGTACGCGGCTCGGGCCATGACGCGTTCTTCGTAGGGCAGCCCGTCCTCAAAAGCTACGCCAATGGCGCAGCGCTGATGGGCCAATACCCCAAGGACCTCTACTATGGCACGGGGGGGCCCATCGACACAGCGCTCGACAAGATCTTCGCCGAGCAGCAGAAGGCGATTGCCGCCGTGTCCAAGAAGCTGAAGCCGGTGCGCCTCCTGCTCGAGAAGAACGAGGGCGTGTACCTCACGACGGTCCAGCGTGGCACTCCCGCCCAGCCCAACGCCCTCTGGTTCGACGAAAACGCGGCCGGTTGGACGGGCGCGGATGGCGCGATGACTCTGGACACCGCCTGGGGCGTGAGCGACATGTCGTTGGCGGCGGACGGAACGCTGCTGGTCGCTGGCTCGTTCCGGAATACCACCGGCGACGTCGACGTGTCGATCGAGGGTCCAGAGAGCCACTCCTTCACGGGAACGGGCAACGGAGGAGCATTCCTCAATCGGTGGGTCGCGATTTTCGACAATGGCGGAATTGGCCTCGCGGAGGGGAACTACGCGGTGACCGCGCAGAAGCCCAGCGGGGGCCCCTATATCTCCATGGCCATCGGGATCCGCTGAGAAGCGGGGCCAGAGCCGCGTAGCCCTACCCACGCCCAAGCGACGCCATTCTTCCCCTTCATCCTCTTGTGACCTTCTCGATTGGCGCGTCGAGGAGGGGCAATAGTCGATCGATCGTACCGCTCAAGTTCATGTCGTTCCGGCGGAAGGCGTTGTAGGCCATCGAGTCGAGGGCGATGTGGAGTTGGCAGCAGCGGAGCCGCTCGTCGAAGTTCTCGACGTCGACACCCGTCTCGGTGCAGCGACGTCGAGCCTCGGAAACGATGAAGTCGACGTCCAGCCCGGGGTGCCAGGGCGACCAGAACACCAGCCACGCCACGTCATAGAGCGAGTCCCCGACGAGCGAATTTCCCCAGTCGAGGACTGCGGAGACCGCGCCGTCGACAACGAGCAGGTTGCCCGCGGTCAAGTCGCCGTGGACCAGGTGGCGAACGCCGTCTGGGCAAGCATCGGCGAGCCCCGCGAGCCGGTCTGCTGCGCCGTCGAAGATCCGCGACCATTCGGCGTTGGCGCGAAGGAATACCCGCCATCCGGCCAGTCGCGAGTTCTCCTCGTCTTCGACGATGCCGAGCAGCGCGTCCCGCCATGTGTCGTGTGTCGCCCTTCCTCGGCTCGACCACCATCCGAACCCGGTCGCGGTCGGTGGCGGGGCAGCGCGGAGCGCATCCAGGGTATCGAGCAACGACGGGAGCGCCGCCCGCAAATGCGGTTCGGGAAGTCCATCGATGACCTCGCCATTCGCCCACTCGGAGATGGCGTAGACGTACCCATCGAACGCCTCTCCGATCTCCAGCACCCGAGGCACTGGAATGCGAAGCCCGTACAGGGCGGCCGCTCGCTTGTCCTTGCGGAAGTCTTCGATGTGCCGCCCGAACCGGGCAACCAGCAGCCGGCCATCGTGCTTGAAGGTGAACGCCGTCGACCACTCCCCAGCGCCAGCACGGGCGACTTGCTCGGGCGAATACCGCTCCGTCAAGAATTGTCGCACCCGATCAAGATGAATGGTCATTGAGACGGCAACGTATCGCCTTTGGAGACCTCCGACGCAAGCGTTGTGCGTCCTGAGAGCCCGATTCTCGCGGAATCACGCCCATTTTGCGGGACCCTTCCCCAGGCGTGGATGCCCCGGCCGTGGGGTTGCCAGAGCCCTGTAGCGTATCGAGTTCCACAATCAACCGCGGTGGCCCGACTCCAGGGGAGCACTACACTTCCATCATCGCGGAGCCCGCACGCAGCTCGCGAATCCGAGGATCCACCAATGCCCCATCCGCCCGCCTACCCCCACGATCCCATCGAAGAGATCGCTACGGATCTCTTCATGGTCCGCGGCAGCATTCGAATGAACGCGCTCATGCGCATCACTCGAAACATGGCCATCGTCCGGCACCAGGGAGAGCTCAGCCTGGTGAACCCGATCCGTCTCGATGAGGAGGGCGAGCGACAACTCCTCGCCCTGGGTGAGATCAAACGGATCCTCCGGCTCGGCCCCATGCACGGCCTGGACGATCCCTACTACGTCGAGCGCTTCCGCGCCGAGTTCTGGGCCCAGGGCGAGTCGGAGACCTACCCGGAGCCGAAGATCGAGCAGAAGCTGGCCGCGGACCGGCCGCTGCCGTTCCCCGATGCCGAGCTCTTTGCCTTCGAGGGCGCGAAGCAGCCCGAATCTGCTCTGCTGATCCGACGGGATCCCGGGATCCTCCTGACCTGCGACGCGATCCAGCACTACGGCGACTACCGCCACAACACGCTGCTCGCTCGGCTCGTGATGCCGCTCATCGGCTTCCCGAAGACCACCGTCGTCGGTCCCATCTGGCTCAAGATGATGACGCCGGAGGGCGGTTCCCTGAAGCGCGACTTCGAGAGCCTGCTCACTCTGGACTTCGACCGCCTGCTCTCCGCCCACGGAAGCCTGCTCACGTCCGGCGCGAAGGACTCCGTCGCCATGGCGGTGCGCAAGGCCTTCCCGGACAACTGAACGGGTTGCACACCAGGCTGCAGCCTCGCAATGAGATTCAAGAGCCGGGCGTTCCGAGTCGCCGACGGATCTCCTCTTCGACGCGCCAGATACGATCCTGGCCCCAGGTGCAGTAGTCGGGCTCGCCGTCCTCGCCCACGAGACGGAAGCTCGGTACACCCCAGAGACCATGCTCGAGCAGGAGCTTGCGGTTCCTCTCGAGATCCGGCCGCCACCCTTCGCTGTCGAGATGCTTCCGGGCCCCCTCCCATGACAGTCCGGCGCGCTCCACCACGACGCGAAGCCCCGCATCTCCGGCCGTGTCGATTCCCTCGGCGAAGGCGGCTCGGGTAAACGACCCAAGAAGCTCCCCGCCTCGTCCCTCCTGACAGGCCCAGGGATAGAGGGAGAAGCAGCGCTCGACGGGTCGGCCGACGGGATCGCATACGCGGCCGAATGGCTCGCCCGCATCCTCCGCCTCGCGCTTCGTGTCGAGGACGATGTAGAGACGCTTGGCGCTCGGGATCGGAAGACCGCGCATTACCATCGGCAGCACGGGGCGAAGAATCAGATCGACCGGGAGCCGCTTTGGCAAGGCGAGGACCCGCTCCATCGCGATCGCTGTGTAGGGGCTGCGAAGGGAGAGGAAACACTCCAGCTGCAGACGGCGGGACGACTCGATCGCACCTTCTCGAGAGGGGTGCGGACGCGGGGCGATGGGCTCCGCCGATTTCCCGGGCCGCAAAGAGCCGAGGGCCTGGAGGCGGCGCTCGAGATGCGAAAGCCGATCCACTCCCCAATACCACTCGCCACCGTAGTGGAACATGGCTCCCAGGTAGTGCCCGAGCCGACGACGAAGCGCCGTCCCGGATTCGGTCGCATCGCGCGTCGAGTCGAGGGGAGCCGGAGCAACGCGCGTGGAGATCTCCTCGAGCTGGGAGAGATCGTTCAGCCACATGGCGTCGCCCACCCGACCTGCCTCTTCGACGAATCGCCCCGCCTTCGCCGCCGCGGCGAGCATCCGCGAGGCCAGCTCGATCGCGGCCTCGCTGGGGAGATCAACGGTCTCCGGGAAGTCCAGGCCATAACGCGGCGCCACGTCGGCGGCGTCCCTGCGCGCGAAGGCCTCGAGGCGTTCGCGTTCCGGGGCGGCCTCGTCCGGCGGCGGGCCGACGAGGAAAGGCTCGAGCTCGACGTCGTAGCGTTCGAGGACCTCACCCAGCACCTGGGCGGCGAGATGGCTGTAGGGATCATCGACCTGATGGAAGTAGCGGATGCGATGGGGCTCGCGGCGAAGCCGCCGCCGCCGTTCGGCGACCCAGCGCCGTGCGGCGCGGGTGCGGGAATGGGTGAACGCCAGGGTGAAGAGGGGGGAGATGCGGCGGGCCAGCTTGCTCATCGTGTCATCACCTCGGCCAGTAGCTGCGCCAATCTTCCTGCCTGAGTTTCAGACCAGGGAGCCACCCACCGACTCGGCCCTGGCGAGAAGCTCCACATCGTTGCGGGCCGAATCCTTCGCATTCAATGAGCCGTAGTGGTGGAGGAATTCGACGGAAGAAGCCCCCATCGCCATGCCGACGATATTGAGCCACTCATTCAGATAGTCATACAGCTGAGGGACCATCGGCTTGTCCTCAGGGTCTCCACGAGAAGTCACGACGACGAATTTCTTCCCTTCGGGAAACACGACGGTCTCCTTCGTATCCCCCGTCTCGGGGTCCGTGTCGAAACCGTAGAAGCAATAGAGACGGTCGATCAGCGTCTTGAACTGGGCATTCACGTGGAACCAGTAGATGGGAGTTCCGAGGACGATTGCATCGAATCCCGGCAGCTCCTCGAGCAGCGGCGACAGATCGTCCCTCTGAACGCAGTGGCCGAGGTCCTTCTTGCAGCCATCGCAGCCCTGGCAGCACCTCATGTCAAGTCTGTTGAGGTTCACGAGCTGCGTTTCGGCGCCTTTCGCTGCGGCTCCCTTCAGGACGGCCTCCACGACTGTCGCCGTGTTCGCTCCCCTTCTCGGGCTGGCATTGAAGCCGATGACTCTCACGGAGATTCTCCCTTCCTGGATTCCTGTGTGGCCAGCCGAGGGTAGCTCGACCAGGACACAAATATAGGGCCTTCTACGAGCGCTGAAGGCCCACTATCATGCAACCTCGGCGTAGCCCCCTATCCCCGAAGGGAGAGTTCAGATGAAGCGAGCAAGAGAGAGCCGGACCGGACTCCGAACAGGGGGGCCCGTCTGTGGACTGTTTCTGGCTTCGGCGCTTCTGCTACAGGCGTGCACCCAACAGGAGGAGCCCCGGCCTCCCGTAGATGCACGAGATGTCATTGCGACCGTGCAGACGGCGATCGCAGACCGACCCAACATCATCATCATCATGGCCGACGATCTGGGCTACGGGGACCTGGGCTCCTACGGGAGCCGTGCGATCCGCACCCCGCACATCGACAGCTTGGCGGATGACGGGATTCGGTTCACCGATTTTCATGCCAGCGACTCGGTCTGCACGCCGTCACGAGCGGGTCTCCTGACGGGACGCTACGCGACACGCATGGGGTTGGATTTTCCACTGCAGTCCGAAAACATCCCCTTCTGGACCGGTGTCGTGAACCAGGTCGGTTTCCTGAGCGGAAAGCTCGGCCTGATGGACATGGCCAGCGAGGGCGGCGCGAGCGGGCTCCACGCGTACGAGATCACTCTGGCGGAGGCACTGAAGGTCGGGGGATACGCGACCGGCATGGTGGGCAAGTGGCATCTCGGCGATTACGCCACGAATCCCGAGTACCACCCGCTGCGGCACGGTTTCGACTTCTACTTCGGCGTGCCGCACAGCAACGACATGCACCCGTTCCCCCTCTACCAGGGTGAGGAGCAGCTGCTGGCGAACGTGGACGACCAGACCATCTTGACCAGACGTTACACCGAGGAGGCGATCCGTTTCATCGAGTCGTCAAAGCAGGGTCCGTTCTTCCTCTACTTCGCGCACACCTTTCCGCACCGGCCGCTCTACGCATCGGAGCCGTTCCGCAACCGCTCCGACGGCGGCATCTTCGGCGATACGGTCGAGGAGATCGACTGGAGTGTGGGCGAGCTTCTGGCCGCCCTCGATCGGCACGGCTTGCGGGACAACACGCTGGTCGTCTTCACCAGCGACAATGGCCCCTGGTATCAGGGGAGCCCGGGGGGGCTCCGCGGCCGCAAGGGACAGAGCTTCGAGGGTGGGCACCGCGTGCCCTTCCTCGCCCGCTGGCCGCGGGGGATCGCCGCCGGAATCGTTTCGCGCGAACCGGCGATGAACATCGATCTGTTTCCCACCTGCCTTGCGCTGGGGAAGCTCTCGCTACCGGCAGACCGGATCATCGACGGCGAGAGCATGGTTTCCCTGCTCACGCATCCCGGGAGCCCGTCGCCTCATCAGCGGATGTTCTTTTACCACCACGGGGAGCTGGAAGGAGTCCGGGAGGGCAAGTGGAAGTACTTTCGTTCGATCAACCACTACATCTGGCCCATGCCGGTGAACAAGAAACGCGGCGGTTTGAGCGAGCACACCACGGGACCCCTGCCCTTGCTGTTCAACCTCGAGAGCGACCCCGACGAGTCGTACGACCTGTCGGGAAAATACCCGGAGGTGGCGAGGAGACTGGCCGACGAAATGACGCAGTGGGAGGAGGAAATGAGGACCCAACCCGCGGGCGAGAAGCACTAGGGCGCTTCGAAGGAATCGCGCGGCCCGGGTCCCGCCCATCGAAGACGGCGCGGAGGGACAGAGCCAGACCGCATTCCGCGAGTCATCCGCCTGCCTTCCTCATGCTCAGCCAGCATGACGCCAATCGGTCCCCCTTTCTTGGGAACACCGGCGGCCTCCATTGCAGGGAAAAGCACCCCTTCTTCCTTTCGATGGTGGCTACCATCTCAAACTCCCTGATGAAGTCGGCAGCCTCCAGAAAGAAGCCCGCGCGAATCGATGGATCGGAATCGAGGCGACGTGCCGCAACTTCGAGGGCGGCGATCACGCGCTCGATCACGCGATGTTCCTCCATCAGTATCTTCGTGGCTTCCACCTCATGTCTCCTCTGATGATCAGCTAGCACCACTCGATGGTGAAACGCCTGGCAGCCGCCCACAACATTCTACCACGCCGTGCTCGGGATACGGGCGGTCAGCCCGAGCGTTCATCCTCGAACCTCCACTAGCGGCTTCCGCCACCCGGCGCCGGATGGACAAACCCTATACTCTGAAGCGGGCCCAGGAGAAGACGGAGCAAGGAGCGGAAAAGGAGCACCAGACCATGACCACCACGCCTGATTACGTCGTCGTCGTGCAATGCGACATCGTGATGGAGAGATGTTCGGGATATTTCTGCGAGAAGGCCTTCAACGAACGAAACGGCGCATTTGGAGCCTATGCCGGCACCCAACAAGAGCTGCGCAGCCTCTATCTGACCTGCGGCGGCTGTTGCGGACGGGCCGTCCTGCGCAAGCTGAGTGATCTGATCAGAACCATCAAGAAGAAGGAGGGGATCGCCAAAGACCGCATCGTGGTGCACCTGGCCTCGTGTATCACCAAAGACAATTTTCACGGTTTGCCCTGCCCCCACATCGACTACTTGAAAACCCTGATCCAGGACAAGCTGGGACTGGCTCTGCGCGAAGACAGCCACATCAGCGAAAAGGCCGAGAAACGACGCCAGGAAGGACTGTATCGGGATTGACGAACGGTCGTTCTCGTCTGTGACCGTGAGAGTGAACCGGAGGGAGGCATCGACCGCGAATAGGGCCTACCTGGGGATCAGCGCGATCGCCCGGACCGGACCCCCGGATCCATTCTCGATCTTCATCGGCAACGCGATCATGGTGGCGCCGCTCGGCGGGAGCGCGCTCAGGTTGGCGAGGTTCTCCAGTCCGAGCACTCCCCGGCGGCGGCGGCGCTGCCCGCCGGGGTGGACGATGAAATCTCCGTCGATGATCCGTAGTCGATCGACGCCACGTCGGCGCCGCAGCGCGACCGAAGGACGCTCCGTCAGGTCCAGCAACCGGTAGCGCGTCAGGTCAACTCGCCTGTGCCGCCACAGCCACGGGCGCCAGCAGAAGGAGCAGTCAGCCCCAGGCGGCGTCTCCGCGGTCAGCGCTCCTCGTCGGTCTTTCGCCACATGTCGATTCCTCCTGTTGGATGGGCAAGAGCCGGTCATCTGGTCCATCTCCGCCCTCGCGGTGGAGTGAGAGTATCGACGCACCCATTGCCACGCTCCGGCCGGACTCTCCGTACGGCATAGGGCTGGCGTAAAACCACCCGCCGGGAGTGGTGACCGCAAGTCAGCTGGCTCGGGCGCGAGCCTCACTTCGGGGCTTTCAACTTGACCTTGAACGGCTTCTTCGCCACGGGACCCACGGAGGTCGTGCTCGTGCCCAGGTTGCAGACATCGTCCGCCGGGTTGGCACCCGGACCCGACGCCGCACCCCAGAAGTTCTTCGTCGTCTGGACGGCGAGATCCGTCTGGTTCAGGACGCCGCAGTTCCCCGACGGATCATTGCCGAAGATGTTGTTCCGGCTGATCTCGCCGGCCGGTCCAATCAGCCAAAGGCCTGGGCCACCGTTGCCAACGAAGGAGTTGGCGATGATCGATTCAGCCGAAGCAGCGTTCTGCACGAAGAGTCCGGCTTCGCCGTTTCCGTTGGCGACGTTTTTTTCGAACTGGTGACCCGACCCGGCAAGGTGGAAGCCGTTGTCCGAGTTCCCGCTCGCCACGTTCCCCGTCAGGGTTGAATCGTGCTCGAGCACGAGGAAGCCAGTCTGGCTTCCGAACGATCGATTCCCGATCAGGGTCGCGCCGGGTCCGGATGAAACGAATATGCCCGAGAGCGGATTCCCGACTGCTGTGTTGCCGACCAGGACTGCGTCGGTGCTCATGACGCGGAAGCCGAAGTCGACGTTCTGGGTCGCGAGATTGCCCTCCACGCGATTCCGGCTGCCGCGCACCTCGACACCGGTCGAGCCCGCACCGCGGATCGTGAAGCCCCTGCCCGACCTACCGAGGACCCCGTCGGTCGAATCCATTTGTACGCCGAACAGAGCGCCGCCGGCCTCGATGACCGTAACCGCCGCTCCCGCGCGCGATTGCAGCAGCAGGGACTTCGTCAATGAGACCGCACAGGCGCACGCCAACGGAGCCTCCTCTTCGGCCTCTCCGAGCACGCCGTTGGCGTTCAGATCTCCATAGCGCCCCGGACCTACCTCGACGGTGTCGCCATCGAGGGCGTCCGCCATCGCGGCGGTGATCGTCCGGCAGGGATCCTTCTTGCCTCCGCAGGTGGCACTGTCGGTGCCGTTCGCGGCGACGAACCATCGAGTACCGCCGAGCGCCGGGCTCGAGAGCGCGAGCGGGAACACTGTGAGCGCGAACGCCACTGTCACGAATCCTCTCATCGCTCCACCCTCTCCTTCTGACCGTTCAACCGTATATTTCAGTGTATATATTGAAGATATTTCGCTTTCAGCGCTTGTCAATTCCGGCCAACCCGTAGGCTCTTGCTGCTTTCCTCGAGGACCCTCACGACGCACGCGGACTGGGCGCTGGTTGCTGCGCTGGGCATTCTCACGAGCGCCAGCGCCGGCCTCTCCGGCTGCTACGGGCTCCACCCCTACGCCCACCACGGGTACTCAAACCGCTGCGGCGCACACTCGCAGCGCGGTGAACGTCGCCGGGCTGCTGGGCGTCCTCGAATTCCGATGTATTCTCTTGCTCTACCGGGATCATCGGCGGCCACCTGCTGAAAGCGGGGCAGTCGAGCGGAATCAGTAGACGGTGAGTTCGGCCACCGCACGGAGCTGCCAAAGGAGCTCGTACATGAAGTCTAGAGAGCGCGTTGCCGCGGTCCTGAATCATCAGCAGCCGGATCGGGTTCCCATCGATCTGGCCTCGAATTGCTGTACCGGTATCAACGTCATCTCATACAACCGGCTCAAGAAGAGCCTCGGGATCGCCACGCCGAGCTACGTGCGCAACATCGTGATGATGATCAGCGCGCCCGATCTGGAAGAGGATTTCACGCTGCTCAAGGAGATGGGCAGTGACTTCGTGATGGTTCCCCGTTACGTGGTGGATGGATTCTCCGCAAGAGCGTGGAAGCCTTGGACCCTCAAGGACGGCAGCGAGTGCATGGTGCCCGAGGATTTCAACCCCACGGAGAACGAAGCAGGCGACCTGGAGTTTTCCGACCATGGAACCACCTTTCGCATGCCAAAGGGGGGCCACTACTTCGATCCCGTGACCTACCCGCTCGCCGGAATAGAAAGAGCAAGCGATCTGGATGCCGTCTGGCCTTTCGTCAAGAACAGCTCCTGGTTGACGATGAGCGACGAGGAGCTCGACTTCATCGAAGCGCGCTCGAAGAAGCTCCACGCAGAGACTGAATTCGCCCTGGTAGGAGATCCTTACTTCTTCTCTGTGTTACAGCTGCCGCTTCAACTCTTCGGGTATGAGAACCTGTTCGTCTTGATGGCTGCGGATCCGGATTTCTTCAGTTACTTCATGGAGCTGTACACGAACGCGGTGGACGAATTCATCACCAGGTATCTGCAGAGGGTGGGTCGCTTTCTCGATGCCGTGGTCATGACGGACGACTATGGTTCTCAAAACGGCCCGCAGATATCTCCTCGGATGTTCTCCGAACTGGTCAGTCCGCATCTCACCAGGATATGCGGCCGCATCCACGAGGTCTCGCCCAATACCAGGGTCGTACTGCATTCCTGCGGTTCGGTCTATCGCCTGGTGCCGCAGTTCATCGAGTCGGGGGTGGACGCGCTCAACCCGCTCCAAACGTCGGCAAGAGACATGAACCCCGAGGTGCTGAAGCGCGAATTCGGCAAGGACATCGTCTTGTGGGGCGGCGGCGTGAGCGCCCAGACCACGCTCCACCATGGCTCGGTCGAGGAGATCAGCAAGGAGGTCGAGGAGCGGATGGGCACCTTCAAGCCAGGAGGTGGCTACGTCTTCTGCGTCGACCACGACATCCAGGAGAACGTCTCCTCCGAAAAGATCAGAGCCGTGTTCATGACCGCGCGGGAACACGGACGCTACTAGCCCGCATCGGATGGTTCGATTCGCTCAGCTGGCGGGTGGAATCTCTACAACCATCACCGCGGTGGGGTCATAGTTGGGTTGCCAAAGCCACTGAACGCTGTTCAGCCGTCAACTCCACTCCCTCCAAGGGGGTGTCCACTGCGGAGAGACAGGATCTAGCGTCTGAGCCCCCTATCTGGCGGTCTCTGACATTTCCCGCTGCGCCAGACCACTTCTCTGCAACGCGATGAAGAGAAGAATGCAGCGACGATGGAAGCGATCCGCTCGGCGGCTGGGTCCCTCCAATAGCCTCGCCCCGGAGCTGAGGTTTGCCGCGGACGTCCCGTTCTCGGCGATCGAGCTGACGTCATGTATCGTGGGTCTGTGCGCAGAGCCGCTCGACCTGCGCGACGGCTTCTTCGTGGACGACCTGCGACTCCAGACCGTCCCGGAGCCGACCGCCGCCACCCTGCTCCTGCTCGGGAAGACCGGGCTGGTCGCTTCAGCCAGGAGGTTACGATGATCCCTCTCGTGATACCGTCCGCGTCCCGTGCAGCGCACCAGATGCTCGGCCTCGCAGTTTCGGCCCTGCTTCTGGTCGCCTCCGGCTGCCTGCCCGGCGTCCCGCCGCAGATCACCTCTCCCTCCCACGAAAGCGCCGCCCCGAGCAGCGGTGAGGTCGCAGTCGAGATCTCCCTGGGCGAGCCACTCGCTCCAGAAGCCCATCTCAGGGTGACGTTGTTCTTCGGTATCGATACCCCACCCGCGGGGGTCGTGGTCCTCACCGACCCGAGCGCAAACCGGGTGCAGGTATCGGGCTCGCAGGCGACCGCTCAGCTCGGCCCCGACGACCTCGCGGAAGGACGCAACATCCTCTTCGTCAGCCTCGATCGCGACGGTGACCGAATCCCGGAACACATAACGCGCTCCACCTTCTCCTGGGAGCCGAGGCTCGACTTCACCGGTGAAGAAGACTGCGAATTCCTCGACCGTCACCGCTGCCTGCTGCCGTTCCCGAGCAACCACTTCACGCGCCCCGATGCCGCGACCGACACCGGGATTCGCATCTCCTTCCCCCTGGAGGGCATGCCGGCCTCCCGCATCGGGATCTTCGTCGACCCGACCGAGTTCAACCGGAACGACGGCTTCAGCCCCGGCCCGATGATCACCACCATCGTGCCCGGACTCGACCTCCCGGAGAGCGGTGCTGCACCGATCGAAGACATCGGGGCATCGGTGAACGACCCGGACACCGCGGTGGTGCTGGTGCGAGCCAGTACGGGCGAGCGCCAGCTGCTCTGGACCGAGTTCGACTCGGGAGCCATCGACCCGGAGGAGCCCGCCCTCTTGATCCGCCCAGGGGTGAATCTCCGAGATGGCGAGCGATATATCGTCGCCTTGCGTCGGCTACGCAACGCCGGGGGGGAGATCCTGCCGCCGGAGCGCCCCTTCCAGGTCTACCGGGACGGCATCCCCACCTTTCGGCCAACGATCGAGGATCGACGCCCTGCGATGGAGTCGATCTTCGACACGCTCGCGAGTGCGGGCATCGAGCGCTCGGATCTCTATCTGGCCTGGGACTTCACGGTGATCAGCACACGCGGCCTTTCCGAACGCCTCCTCCACATGCGCGACGAGTCGTTCGCGAATCTCGCGGGTGGAGCGCCGGTCTTCTACATCGACGATGTTTCCGAATATCCGTACAGCCAGACCTTCCGCCGGATCGACGGGCGCTTCGATGTCCCCCTCTACGTCACCGAGGGGGGAGCGCCCGGTGCCCGACTCAATCCCGCCCCCGAGGCGGGTGGCCCCACACTCGACCCGGACCGCCTTCCGGTGCAGGTCGAGGACGGCGGAACTCCTCTCTTCTACCAGGCGCGATTCCTCTGCATCATCCCGAACGCCGCGGTGGTCGAGGAAGGGGGCGGGCTACTCGCCAACCCGGCGCGCCCCAGTCTCTATGGACACGGACTGCTGGGAGAACGCTTCGAGGCCCGGTCCGGCCACAATCGCGACTTCACGGACGAGCACAACTTCCTCTCCTGCGCCACCGACTGGATCGGAATGGCGGACGATGACTACGGCCACATCCTCACCCAGATCCTGTCCGACTTCTCCAACTTCCCGACCCTCCCGGATCGGATGCAGCAGGGACTCCTCAACACGCTCTTCCTGGGTCGGCTGCTGCTTCACGAGGAGGGGTTCGCCTCCCACTGCGCCTTCCAGGCCGTCGACTGGGCACCCACAACGGAGGATCCCTGCCCCGCGAGCGGTGCCCCGCTCTTCGACCGGAGCGATCTCTTCTACGACGGCAACAGCCAGGGTGCGATCGCCGGGGGCGCCGTCACGGCGTTCGCCCAGGACTGGACCCGGGCGGTGCTCGGCGTGCCCGGCATGAACTACAGCACGCTGCTCCACCGCAGCGTCGACTTCGAGCCGTTCAACCAGGTCCTCGCGGCGGTCTACGTCCCGCGCATCGACCAGCTGCTCACCATCGCCCTGGCGCAGATGCTCTGGGACCGCACCGAGACCAGCGGGCACGCACGGCACATCACCCAGGACACCTACCCGGGAACACCGGAGCACGAGATCCTATTGCACGTCGCGTACGGAGATCACCAGGTCGCCCCGGTGAGCGCCGAGGTCGAGGCCCGTACCCTCGGCGCCAGCATTCATCTGCCGGCCAGGGCCACGGCTGGCCCGGTCGAGGTGGAGCCGTACTTCGACATCCCCGCAATCGATTCGTATCCGTTCGACGGGTCGGCGATCATCATCTGGGACAGCGGCACCGCCACTCCGCCGCTCGAGAACATCCCTCCCAGCGAGGGACAGGATCCGCACGAAACACCCCGGCGCGACCCCAAGGCCAAGCAGCAGAAGTCTGACTTCCTGTGGACGGATGGTGCCGTGACCGACGTCTGCGGCGGACTCGCCTGCACCGCCGTCGACCCGTGAGCCGGAGCACCTGAAACGCTAGCCCGCTTTTCGCACCAGCTCGCTACTGCGGCCGCTACTCAGGCCCACAGATCCCTGTTCCGCAGACAGTCGACATGGGTCACGAGCTTGTATCCAACCTTGCGAGCCGCATCCGCAATTCTCTTTACGTGGGTCAGTTCACGATCCGCCGCGCTCGTCCAGGCAACCCAATCATGCAGCATCAGAGGCATGGTCTCATGCCGCGCGGCTCGCTTTCTGATTTGGCCGAGTATGTACTCCAGCGGATCTCCACGCTCTCGCCTGTGCATCCATCCCGTGTCGGGGTAGCCGCTGGGAAACCCCATGATTTCTGGATGCCCCATGGCTCCATAGTTGATGAATGCCTTCGATCTGTGGTGGCCGATGAGAAAGCTGTTGATCATCCGCACGCCCAGCGACGCCACCATCTCCAGCTCCGCTCTCGATTTCTCGGTCGCGTCGAAGCCCTGCAAGCCATTGCCGTCTTTCCCGCCCGTTCCGCACATGCTGATACCGATCGGCCGCACGCCGAACAGCCGTTCGTGAACGGCGAATGACCTCTCGTAGTTGGCCTTCAGCGTGGATACCGGTTTTCCCCGCTCATACCCCAGGCCGATATGGGAATAGCTGTGATCCTGGATGTCGAACAGAGAATCATCCTTGACCTCTTGATAGAAGCTCCTGAACGGCATCTCCATCCGTTCCAGAGCCGTCCCCGTGCAGAACAACGTGGCCGGGATCTGATGGCTCCGATGCACTTCGACCATCTTCTCCAGAAACCCCTTCATGACTTCCGGGTTTCCTCGCTCGGTGTCGTACCGGAGCAGGAACAGATTTTCTTTGGCGCGCGATTGCTCAGCGCCCGCGTTTGCAGTTCGCCCAAACGCCCAGGATGCCGTTCCGGCCGCCAGGCCGATGGCCGCCTTCAGCAGATCTCGCCTATTGCGGCGCGTCACCATGCTATATCCTCACCTCTCCGGGTGATCGAACAACGGGATCATGATCCTGCCGTCTGCCGGGGATCCAGCCGGACGAAGTACCTCGGAGGGAAACCGGTCAGGATCCGGAAGACCACACCGAGGCTGTTCTCGCCGTCGACGCGATCGTGCTCCGCGCCCGTGACGGGGACGGCCCGATAGTCGCCCTTCTCGCCATCTAGCGTGACCTCCACGTCCGGGTTCTCCAACGCGCGGTCGTACCAGGCCCGGGGCCAGTGGTTGGCCGCGACGTAGAGCTGGCCATCGCTCTCGAGGCGTGACACGACCCGGTCGTGCGGAGTTCCGTCCCCATCGAAGGTGGTGATGACGAGGATCGACCCGGCCGCGGGCTGGAAGTACCCGATCAATGACTCGAACGCGACGACGATTCCCACGTAGACCAGGACCACGAGTGCTGCGATCTTCAAGGCCTTCATCGATTGACTCCCCTGGGCGTCCTGATCGGAAGCCCCGCGACGATGGTGGGGCCGCTCACCCGCTGGGCACCACCCGCCGGCTGACGGCGAGCCGCTTCTGTGCGGCCGGCATCGAGTTTACCATGGGCGACGCTGGGAGCTCCCATCCACCTCAGCAGAGCAGGCTCGTGATTTGACGAGACTGCCGAGGTCCTTCCCGTCAGCGCCGTGTAGATGGTTTCGGCGATCTCCCTGGCTCCGGCGGCGTTGGGGTGGATCCTGTCGGGGAAGAGCTGGGGCTTGCCGCTGAGCGCTTCGTAGAGATCGATGACAGGGCAGCCGGTCTTCGCCGCGATCCGGTCGATCTTCGCCAGCACCTCCGGATTGATGATCGAATCCCGGATCCCCGAGCGCCCCGGGTAGGCTGGCACCGGATAGCAGATCCAGATGCGCGGCCTGGATTCCAGCTCAGCGAAGCTGCGGATCATCTCCACGTAGTCACCGACGAATGCTCTGGAACGCTTCCAGTTCTGAGGTTTCGTGTCGTTCGTTCCCAGCATGATGATCACGACGTGCGGCTTGAACCTCCGGGCGAGGTGGAAGGCGGACTCCTTCCAGTAGGGCATGTCCCCCTTCTTGAGAAGCGTGGCGCCGGTCACCCCGAAATTGCGTACATCCCATCGCTCGCCGAGTAGCTCCCCCAGCTGCACGGGATAGGAGTTCTTCCCCCGATTCCGGATCTTCTCGCCATAGGTGATGCTGTCCCCGACGCATGCCACGCGAATCGTCCCCGTGTAGTTCGCCTCACGGATGAATCCCGATGGACCGAGCTGGCTGCACCCGACCATGAGAGAAATGCTGGCGGCCGCCAGGAAAGCCTGCGGGGACAGTGCGCGCCTCATGTTTCGAAAGTCCCTCCTCTCTTAGGACACATCGTAGGCGAGGCGTACGCCGGTGGGTCCCCAAAACCTGATTCTCGCGTGCCTTTTCTCAACGGCATGATCCCGCCCCGAGGGACCGGATGAGCCGATCTCCGCTGCCAAGAAGGCAGTGGAGATGGCGTACCGGGAGATCGGGATGTGGGAGATTCGGGAGACCTCGCGCGGGTTTGCTCGGTGCGAGCCGCGAAATGAATGTCAGGTGAAGGCTGGCGGCACACGCCGGGGAGATGCGTGACACTGGATACCAACGCGGGCCATTGATGCTGCCAGCCCTTTCCTAAAGCGGAGAATCCAGGATGCGTAGGACGCAGCGGCAGTCCGGTGCCCGCGCTCGCCTGCCTCGAGCGGTCCTGGGACTTGGCACGGTCGCCCTCCTCTGCGTCCTGCTCCACTGCGAGGCCAGGGAGCCTGGTGATGCCCAGAAGGCCGCGCAGCCAGCGCCAATGGAGACTCCTGCCGATTGGGCGGAACGCTGGCAACAGATGGAGAAGCTGGGTCGAGGCTTCGTCGTCTGGGAGTCCAATCGCACCGGAAATTGGCGGATCTGGTACCGTGACCTCGACGGCTCCGGCCTCCGCCAGCTGAGTCCGGAGGAGAAAGGGCGCGACCATTTCGCGCCCCACATCGCCCCGGACGGGACCCACCTCGTCTATCTGAGCTATCCCACTCCCCGGAACGCCTACAAGTCCATTCCAGAAGATGTATCGGTGCCGCTCCATCTCCTGCACATCGAGGACGGGAGCAATCGCGTGCTCGTCCCCAGCGCGCGTTCCTACAAGGGGGATCGCGCGGTCGTCTGGCTCGGAAATCGCGAACTCATCTACATCGATGCCCGAGGAAACACCCAGCAGCTCGACGTCGGGAGCGGCGAGGAGCGGCAGCTCACCGAAGAGCCCCATCGGGCTTTCGGATTTCTGATCAATCCCACCTTGACCCACGCTACACTGGGCAACCCCCCGACCTTCTCCCTCTACGACCCGGAGAAGCGCAGCATCGCCCGGCGCCGTGCCGAAGACGGCTGTCAGCCCTATTTTTCTCACGACGGTCGCTGGGGATTCTGGATCGAGGCCAACGGCGGTCCGGTGCGCCGGATCGACCTGGTCACCGGGGCGACGGGGAACATCATCAGTCGCGACGACCCCCAGATGCCAGAGGGCCACGGTTACCTCTACTTTCCCATGCTTTCCTCCTGTCAGCGTCTCATCGCGTTTGCTGCCTCCCGGTCCCCGAATGAGCACGACCAGTTCAAGGCGGACTACGACGTCTTCGTGGGCCGAGTGGATCCCCTCGGCCTCGAGCTGATCGACGATCCGGTTCGTTACAGCTTCGATCCGGGCACGGACCGCTATCCCGACGTGTTCCTCTCGGGTATGGAGCTCGGGCACCACCGCGGAGAAGCACCGCTCTCCATCGCGCTGGAGCTCCCCGATCAAGCCATCGGTGCCGGTACCAGAGAGCCATGGCAGTGGAACTTCGGCGACGGCACCTCGGCGGAGGGCGAGACCGGGATTCACACCTTCGAGCGGCCTGGCCTCTACCCGGTCACGGCATCCCGCGGTGCCACCGAGCTCTCCGGAGACGTGAAGGTCGATCCCGCCCGACCCCCGACTCCGAAGCGCGTACGAGTACACGAAGCGGGGCGCGAGGTGGTTGTCGTATTTGACGAACCCATCGCGCCCGCAGAGCCCAGCCTTCGTTTCGAATCCGGCGCCTTGGTTCGAAGCTGGCAGATCGCAGAGGATGGCCGCACGCTGGCTCTGAACCGCGATCCCCCGGTCGAGACCGAGGACCACCTTCTGATCGGGGGCTTCGTGGACCGGGCGCAGGCACCCAACCCGATGGAGGCTCACCGCCTTCTCGTAGAACCGCGCGACTGGCCGACCCGAGACGATGGACTCGTCTTCCTCTGGAAGACCGCTCGGGATCCGAACCTGGTTCGCGACCCTCTGACCAAAGTCTCGCACACCTACGAGCTCGAGGGGCGCATGAATGCGCGGCTGGACCACAACCACGCAATGCTCGTCTCGGGCGGATACTTCCGGGTCGTCGAGTTCGCCAGGCGCGAGGTGGAGACCCTTCGAAGCGCTGGCGCCGTGACCGTCGAGGCGACGATTCGGCCCGCGATCAACCAGTCGAACGGCGATCGGGAGCTGGCCGGTATCGTGACCCTCGCGCACGAGATGGACGAACAGGAAAGCGTGAGCTTCGCCCTCGTCCAGTCGGGCGACGAGCTGGGGATTCGCTTGGGGACCTCCCTCACCGGCCCGCTAGGCAGCGAGCTGTTCAGCCTCGGCCGACTCTCGGCGAGCGAGCCCACCCATGTGCTCGTCTCCTACCACCCCGGTCGGCTGACCGGCTATCTCAACGGAGAAAGGGTCCTCGACACCGACGCGGTGCAGGGTGATCTCAGCTCCTGGTCCGTGCTTGACTTGCTGCAGTTCGGGATGGGCCATGGCTCGGTGTCCGAATGGGATGGAACGATCGAGGGCGCGGCCTTCTACAGCCGATTCATGGAGTCCGAAGAGGCAGCCGCCAACGCGCGCGCCTATCTGGATCTGATCGCGGAACGGGAGCCCGTGGAGCGGATCGAGCTACGGGGCGAGCTGGTGGGGCGGTCTCACGTGCCGACGCTGAAGGAGATCGTGCCGTACCGAGAGGCGCTGGTGATGTACGAGTATGAAGTCCTCGAGGTACTGGGCGGAGAGCTGGGCGACGAGACCATCCGCGTGGCGCACTGGGCGAGCCTCGACGGCAGTCTGCAGCCGATCGCAGAGCGCAAGGTGGGCGAAAAGGACCGCCTCGTGCTCGAGCCGCTCGACCACAATCCGCAGGTCCAGAACATCTACCTGTCGGACACGTTGGAGCTTCGCCTGGACGTACCCGTCTATCTCGATGTGGATCCCTGAGCCGGCACGTGAGATTGGCTGACAACCCGGCATTGATGATCGGCTTCCGGTGTCCTGCGGCCTCGGGATTCTACACCGCAAGCCGCTCGAGCTCCGCTCAGCTCTCCGGAGGGATTTCGAAGCGCGCGCAGTAGGCCTGGTAGCGCTTGCGCTGGTCCGCCGCAGACAGACCGAACTGCCCGAGCGAATAGCTGTGGACGCGATCGCCCTTACGGGGATGGCGATTCAGATAGGCGTGCATCGCCTCTCGGGTCGACTCGCTGAGCTCGAGCCCGAAGTAGCGATAGATCCCCTCCATGGAGCGGATCGGGTCTCTCATGAAGTCCGCGTATCGGAGGTCGAAGAAGTTCTGCTCCGGGAGTCGCTTCCTGGCTTCGAGGGCGATATCGAGGGCTTCGGGCCAGATGCCGCCGGCCACGTAGGCGCCGAGTTCCCGGGCGTCCACTTCGTCGCTGAACATGATTCGCGAGTGCGCGTAGAGGCTGCAGTTCGAGGGCAGCGACTTGAGCGGGTCGCGATGAGTCTGAATCACACAGGAATCGGGGAAGATCTCGAGGATGTGTTCCAGCCCGAGAAGGTGCGCGGGGTCCTTGAGGAGCCAGCGCCCCGGGTACTGCGAAGATGACGTCTGCCGGTCCTGCCACTGCAGCAGGCGGAGCTGATCTCGATAGCGTCGATACGCGTTTCCCAGATCGCTCTGGCGCAGCCAATCCAGATAGCCGGGCGCCCGGTATTGAAAATCGAGCTGGGGAGTCGAGAACAGGTGCATGAAGAGCAGAACGCACTCCTCCGGGAGATCTGCGCTCATCGGGTGGATCGACTGATAGTTGGGCGAGAAATAGTCGAAGCCGCGAATCGTGCTGCGTGCTCGCTGGAGCCTTCGATCCGGACCGCGCTTCGGCGGCACCGGATCGAGGCCCTCCCACAGCAGCAGGGGTCGGTGGGCGGGATCTTGCGAGAGCAGGGCGAGAAGAATGGTGGTCCCGGTGCGCGGGAGTCCCACGACGAAAACCGGACGGCGGATCTCCTGATCACACACTTCTGGATGTCGATCCAACTCCCTCAGGATCCGGACCTGGGTCCGAATCAGGCGGAGCGCGAGCTGCTGGGCGACGACCCGACCGAGAAAGTTGAGGCGGGCCTCGCGTTCGAAGGAGGCGATGAGGGCGCGCAGTCCATCCCGAAACTCGAGGCGCTCGGCGGGGAAGTTGGGGTAGGGGCGCAGCGCCCGGTCCACGAGGTACGACTCGTCGAGATTCACGAATCTCCCGAGGGGGCGCCCGAGCCGGTTCGCCCAGCGGATGGGAGCGGGAGGGCGGCTCTTCGGCCCCAGCCAGGTGGCGACGGCGTCACCGCGGGGGCTGGCGGTCATGCTCTCTCCTCACATCCAAGCGACGAGCCTGCCGTCGGTCCGCCGACTCGATCGCGGCGAGCCAACATAACATCTTCTCTCGAGGCGGGTGTGGGCGTTCGTTCATCCTCGATCCCCTGTTGGCGGTGGATTCGAAGCGGCGCCCAGGATAGGATGGGGCGATGGCGTCCGGGCTCTACTTCGACTATGCGACCATCACGGGGCGACGACGGGCATCCGGCACGCACTTCCATGCCGGTCCTGCTCAGGCACTCGCGCGGTCGCTGCGTGAAGACGGGTTGCCTCGGCTCGAGGCGATCGGAGGGCGGTTCTACGGCCTGTGGATCGCGCAGTTTGGACTGGCCTCCAACCAGCTCGTCTTGATGACCTGTTGGGATCGACAGGAGGGCGTTTCATCCTCTGTGGAAGAAGCGCTGTCATCCCTGGAAGCCGTGGAGTGCATCGACCACCACATGGTCGCCCCCACCGCCCGTCCGAAGACCGCAGAGCCTCCGTGCAGGCCAGGGACCTACGTGCATCGTTGGTTCGACGTCGAGCCGCGCCACGTCGACGAGATCGTCGAGCTCTCCGCGGCCGCCTGGGAGACATTCGAAAGTACTTTCGAAGTGGAAGTCATCGGATTCTTTCTCACGCTCGTCGAGCCGAGCGCCGAGTCGACCCAGCTGATGCTTCTGAACTGGTATCCGAGCCTGGCCGCTTGGGAGGCGTCTCGGAACTTCGACGCAGACCCGGAATCGAAGCGCAATTTCCTGCGCCGCGCCGAGCTGACGACCGGAACCCGGGCGATCACGACCGCGCTCGTGACGTAGGACCACGCGCAGGCTCGACGTGATCCCGAGCCTCGATGTAGTATCACCGGAGAAGCGCTGACGTAACTTCCGAAACATCCGCATCAGGAGGGCGTGTCGTGGCCGCACAGACCAGGACAGATCAGAAGGGCTCCGAGCCCCACACCTTGTTGAAGAACGGGCTGATCGTCGATGGGACGGGTCAGAAGGCGTACCCCGGGGATCTGCTCATCAAGGGAGCGAAGATCGAGCAGATCTCACGAAGTCCCATAGAGATCGACTGCGAGACGATGGATTGTTCAGGTCTGGTCGTCGCACCCGGCTTCATCGATGCGCATTCCCACATGGATTGGGTAATGCCCATGGAGGGCGCCGAGGAGCTCAAGAGCCCGTTCATCGCCCAGGGCTGCACCACCTTTGTCACGGGGAATTGCGGGTTCAGTCCCGGCGGCTTTCGCAGGAACAGCGAATACAAGGGAATGATCCGGCTGGGGGCGGATCGGGGGTTCGACGTCAGCTGGGACACCATGGAGGGCTATTTCGAGTACTTGGGTCGGGCGGGATTGAGCCACAACATCGTCCATCTGGCCGGCCACGGGACCACGCAGATCTCGATGCGCGGAATGGACCCGAGCCCGCTGGATGAGAGTGAGCTGAAAGAGCTGCTTGCCCTGCTCGAAGAGGCGATGGACCAGGGCGCACGGGGCGTGTCGTTCGGGCTCGGATACGAGCCGGGAATGTTCTTTTCGAAGGATGACATCAAGAAGGTCGCGCAGCTGGTGAAGAAGAAGGAGAAGATCATCACGGTCCACGGCCGCGTCTACTCCTTCATGTCCGGGTTCTACGAGGACAGGGGTGGCACTCCTCACAACGTACTCTCACTCGAAGAGATGATCGATGTGGCGCGGGACACGGGCGTGCGCCTCCAGTACTCGCACCTGATGTTCGCAGGCACGAAGACGCACCCGACCTACGCGCAATGTCTCGAGACGATGGATCGAGCCATTTCTGACGGCGTCGATGTCATGATCGATACCTACCCCTACCACTGTGGAAACTCGATCATCAACGTGGTGCTGCCGCCGTGGTTCCTGGCCAATATCCCTGCCAATTACAGCGATCGCCAGGCTCTGGCCAGGGTGGAACGCGGTCTGGACAACATGTCCCGGAACGTGGGTTTCGGCTATGAAGACGTCCAGCTGACCTTTGCGAATCATCCCGATTTCAGTCCGTTCAACGGAATGTTCATCAGCGAGATTGCCGACGAGCTGGGCATGCCGCCTTCTAGAGTAGTGGTGGCGCTTTCAGAAAAGACGCACGGACTGGCGCGGATACTGAATCACAACTACAGCAACATGGAGATCATAGACGCGCTGATCTCCCATCCGGCCTGCCTGTTCATGACGGACTCGGTGGTGTCGGCCGAGGGCGTCCAGAATCCCGCTTCCTTCGGAGCCTTCCCTTTGCTGCTGCAATACGCCCGCGATCGAAAGCTGGCATCTCTCGAGGAGAGCGTGCGCAAGATGACAGGGGCGTCGGCCGAGCGACTCAACGTGAAGGACCGGGGCTTGCTGAGAACCGGTCTGGCCGCAGACATCACCGTCTTCGACTGGGAGAATGTAAAGGACAACAACACCGTGGCCGAGACGAACCTCGCGCCCACCGGAATCGAGGCCGTGTTCATGAACGGCAGACAGGTCAAGAAGGACGGCGTGGTCGATGGCTCGGCCAACGCGGGAGTCGTGGTTTCTGCCTGACCCCGCAGATGCGAGAACGATCTGCTGGCGAGCTGAGTGAGGAGAGGAAGCAGTGACGGTGGCCGAGAGATACGCAGACTACATGCACAGGCTGGTTCAGAAGGTCGTCTCGGAGATCGGTCCCCGGGAATCCTGTGGCGAAGCTGAGAAGCAGCTCGGCCAACTCCTGGTGAAGGAGTGGGAGCCTCTCTGTGACACCGTCACCACCGAGTCCTTCGCCTGCCACCCGCGGGCGTTTCTCGGTTTCCTGCCGGCCTACGCGCTTCTCTACCTCGGCGCCGTCGCGTGCTACTGGCTCGTCCCGCTGCTCTCCTTTCTGCTCGCAGGGCTCGCCTTCGCCACCTTCGTCCTGGAGCTCATGCTCTACTGGGAGTTCGTGGACCCCCTCTTCCCCCGCGAGCAGGGCGAAAACATCGTCGGCGTGATCCGGCCCAGGGGCAATGTAGAGAGGCGCGTCATCGTCAGCGCGCACACCGACTCCGCCTACGAGTTCACCCTCTGGTACTTCCTCAAGAACGCGTCGATGCCGATCATCGTGCTCGCCGTGCTCGCCAGTCTCTTTCTTTGCGTCGCCGCCGGGGCCAAGACGCTGGCCGGCGGTGACTCTGCGACCTTCCTCACCGCGGGTGTGATCGCCGCCGCCCTGTATCCCGTCGTAGGTCTCTTTCTGTTCTGGCATACCTACACGCCCGTCCCGGGTGCAATGGACGACATGGCCGGCGTGGCGGTGGTAGCGGGACTCGCCAGGTACCTGAGTGACTGCAAAGAGGGAGATGGGTTCTTCCCCGAGGGCACGGAGGTGGTTCTGATCGGAATGGGTGCAGAGGAGGCCGGCCTGCGCGGTGCCAAGCGCTACGTCGAGGCCCACAGAGAGGAGCTCGAACGGATCCCCTGCTACGGCCTGTTCGTGGATGGAGTGTACGACGAGAAACACCTCTCAGTAATCGACCGCGAGCTCTTCATCGGGGCGAAGCACTCCTCCCATCTCGTCGAGCTGGCGAAGCGGGCCGCCGCCCAGAGGGGACGGGCCATCAAAGTGACGATGGTCCCCGTGGGCGCAACCGATGCCGCGGCCTTCAGCCTCGCGGGCGTCCCATCGACCTGCATTCTGTGCCAGGACACCAGCAAGTTGGTTCCTCACTACCACACCCGCCTGGACACTGCAGAGAAGGTCCGCCCCGAGTCACTCTCAGTGACCCTTCAGCTCATCATCGACATGATCCAGCGCATCGACGAGCCAGAGTAGCCCGGACCTCGCGGCATGGTGCAGGTATCTATGGAATCGGGGCAGACCTGTGACTCCACGGAGAGGAGAATGGGTAGATGAGAGGGCGAGAGGTGGACGGCGGGTTCGCGGGGCGACTCCTCTACGTAGACCTCAGCAGCGGAGAGATCACGGTCAAGGGCCTTCCCGACGAAGGCGTGCTTCGAGAGGTTGTTGGCGGGATCGGGCTGGGCCTGCGTCTCCTGCTGGACGATGTACCGGCCCAGGTTCGAGCATCGGACCCGGAGGCGCCCCTCATGTTCATGGCCGGGCCGCTGGCCGGAACCGTGGCGCCGAGCTCGGCGAACCTCGCCGTGGTCGCCCTCAACTGGAACACACCCTATGCGGTGGCTACCGGGCACTCCCACGGCTTCTGGGCCGCATATCTGAAGCACGCCGGATACGACGGGGTGGTGTTCACCGGCCGGTCCGAGAGGCCGAGCTACCTGTGGATCGACGACGACCACGTGGAGCTGCGCGATGCCTCGAGCCTCTGGGGCCGGGACACCCGCGAGACCGAACGCGAAATCAAGCTGGAGCTGGGCGACGAAGAGCGGATCAGCGTGGCGTGCATCGGCCCGGCAGGGGAAGCCATGCTGCCAGGCGCCTCGATCAAGAACGATCGCAACCACGGCGCGTCGAAGGGCAGCCTCGGCGCCGTCATGGGCAGCAAGCGTCTCAAAGCCGTGGCCGTGCGAGGAAGCCGAGAAGTGCCCCTGGCGCGCCGCGAGCAGTTCGTCGATGTCTGTGGGAAATGGGAGAAGGCGATCCTCGCCCCCCGTGGCCCCGGAGAGGGAATGCCCGCTCTCGGCGCCATCGTCAAAGACGGGGGCACACTGCGCGCCTACAACCTCCTCGGGGCGCAGCACATCCTCGCCGCCAAGAACTGGACCGATCCAGTCTGGGGCCAGAAGCACGGCGAGCGGATGGCCGAGGAGGCCAAGAAGTGGGTGATCACACCGCGCGAGTCCTACAACTGCCCGATTTCCTGCTCCTACGACTGCAACGTGACGACCGGGCCCTTTGCCGGACTCACAGCGAGTCTGTGTGGCGGCGGGGAGAACATCGAGGGTGCCTCCGCGATGATCGGAGTCGAAGAACCGGGGACCTGTGTGGCGTTGACCGAGCACTGCGACGCGATCGGGATCGATTCGTCGGTGGTCGGGGGTCTGCTGGGGATGGCCTACGAACTCTTCGAACGCGGCGTACTGACCGTCGAGGATACCGAGGGGCTGGAGCTCCGCTGGGGAAACCATGAGGAGGCGATGACGCTCCTCGACCAGATGTGCAGCGGCGAGGGCTTCGGAGGCCGCGTTCTCGCCAAGGGGCTGATGGAGGCGGCGCGTCTGATCGGACGCGGTGCCGAGAGCTGCGTGCTCCACATTCGCGGCGGCGGCATCAACATGCACGACTGGAGGCCGGCGTGGAGTGTGCTCCTGGGTCAGATCGTATCCGGTGCTGGAGTGTGCTGGCAGGCACCGGGCGTCGACACCTTCACCACCGAGCCTGATCTCGGATACACGGAGTTCGCCGAGGGCACCGTCCCCGAAGGCAAGGCGGAGGCCGTGGCTCGGACACAGGCGAAGAAGCTGTGGGAGGACTGCCTGGGTGTCTGCTGGTTTGCCTGCTGGGGCGTCAAGGGCGTGCTGGAATTTGCGCCGAAGGCCATCGAGCTTGCCACCGGGTGGACGGGCTTCGACCGGGAAGAGGCCCTCCGGGTCGGAGAGCGCATGGCCAATCTCCAGCGGGTGATCGCGATTCGGCGCGGGTTCCGCCGGGAGAACGAGTTCGACGTGTCACCCCGCCTGCTCGAGGCGCCGCAGGGGGGAATCGCGAAGGGCAAGAGCATCGCGCCCCATCTGGAGCGGATGGTGGAGGAGTACTACTCGCTGATGGGCTGGGATGAGGAGGGCCGGCCCACCCCGGATACCCTGAAGCGCATTGGCCTCGGGGGAGAGAACCTTCATGACCAGCGCTGACTTCTTCCGCCCGACGAGCACCGAAGAAGCCTGCTCGCTGCTGGCACGCTACGGCGCGGACGCGAGCGTCCTGGCGGGTGGAACCGATCTGATGGTCGCCGTCAACCAGGCGCAGCGCCCGCTCCAGGTCGTGGTTCACCTCGGCTCCCTCGGCCTCGACTCCATCCAGACGACCGAGACCGACCTGATCCTGGGGGCGACGGCCACCCACGCGGAGATCGCCCGTTCCCCGCTGGTGCGCGACAGGGCCCCTCTGCTGGCGGAGGCGGTCCTCAGCATCGGATCCCCGGCGATCCGGAACATGGGAACCATCGGCGGCAACATCGCCAACGCCTCCCCGGCCGCCGACGGATCGGTGGCCCTGCTGGCCCTGCGGGCCCGGGTCAAGCTGATCTCCACCCGGGGCGAGCGAGTCGTCGACCTGGAGGACTTCTTCACTGGCACCGGCGAAACCGTGCTCCGGCCGGACGAGCTCCTCCAGGAGGTGATGGTTCCGATCCACGACGCCGCCGACCAGTGGCGATGGCACAAGCTCGGCCAGCGCCATGGCAGCGTCTGCGCGGTGATCTCGGTGGCCATGGCACTGCGCCTGGAAGCGGACGTCTGCAGTCATGCCCGGATCAGCATGGGAACCGTCGCGACGACGCCCCTGCTCGCCCGTCGGGCTGGAGAGATCCTCTCCGGACATCGCCTCGACGAGCGCCGCGTCGAGGAGGCCATCGCGGCCGCTTCGGAATCCATACCCGAGCGAGACGGCGCCCGCGCCACGGCCTGGTACCGGCGCAGAATCTGCGAGGTCACCCTCCGGCGCTTTCTCACGCCCCTCTGCACTCCCGGAAACGAGGTCGCCTGATGCCCTGGCTCGAGCTCGAAGTCAACGGTCGGAGTCACCGGGTCGAGGTGGAGCTCTCCACGACCCTTCTCGAGGTGCTGCGCGAGCAGCTCCAGATCACCAGCCCGAAGAACGGCTGCAACGGCGGCGACTGCGGAACCTGCTCGGTCCTGCTCGACGGAATGCTGGTCAAGGCCTGCATCACCAACGCGCTCGCGGTCCACGGCCGCCGGGTGCAGACGGTCGAGGGACTCGCCGAACCAGGGGAGCTGCATCCCCTCCAGGAGGCCTTCCACGCCCACTACGGCGCCCAGTGCGGGTTCTGCACGCCCGGGATGATCCTGGCCGCCAAGGCCCTGCTGGACGAGAACCCCACGCCGACCCGCAAGGAGGTCCAGGAGGCGGTCTCCGGCAACCTCTGTCGGTGCACCGGGTACCTGAAGATCATCGATTCGGTGATGGACGCCGCCTGCAAGCTGGGCGATGGGGGGAGCCGCTGATGGAGCTGAAAGTGGTTGGAGAGAGAAAGAAGCGTTACGACGGCCTGGCCCACGTCACCGGAGAGACGCGTTTCGTGGACGATCATCACATCCCCGGAACGCTGATGGTCAAGGTCCTCCGGAGCCCGGCGGTCAAGGGCACGCTACGCCGCATCGACACCTCCGAGGCGCGGCGGCTGCCGGGCGTGGCTGCCGTCATCACCCACGAGGACGTTCCGAACAACGCCTTCGGTCTGGTTCCCGATCAGCCGGTTCTCGCGCAGTCGATTCGCTTCAAGGGCCAGCCGATCGCGGCCGTGGCGGCCGTGGACGAGAGGACGGCCCTCCGCGCGCTGGACCGGATCGCGGTGGAGATCGACGAAGAGGAGCCGGTCTTCGATCCGCTGGAGGCGATGAAGCCCGACGCCCCCCTGGTACGACCCGAGGGAAACTGCTTTCTCTTCGACGGGCGCCCGTTTCGCAGAGTCGTGCTCGGAGACGTCGAGGCCGGCTTCGCGGCCGCGGACTGCATCGTCGAGGGAAGCTACCGCACCAGCTCGGTCGAGCACGCGCCGCTGGAGACGCAGGTCAGCCTGGCGGTTCCCGGGGACGGCGGCAGGCTCACGATCCACACCGTCTCGCAGTCGCTGGTCTTTCATCGGGCGCTGCTGGCCAGGATCCTGGAGATGGACGAGAACGACCTGCGCATCGCCGGCTGGGCCGGTAGGACCCGCAACGGCTGGCAGGGGAAGCCGCAGATCGATTTCCGGAGCGGCACGGTGGGGGGCGGATTCGGCGGCAAGAACGACATCCACGCCGACCACGTCACCGCCCTCCTGGCGCTCAAGACCGGTCGGCCGGTCAAGTGGCGCTGGACCCGGGAGGAGGAGATGCTCTACTCCACCCACCGCGGTGTCTGGCAGATCACCATCCGGGACGGGGTGCTCGCGTCCGGGAGGATCGTCGCCCGACAGATCCGGAGCATCCGCGACGCGGGGGCCTACAGCGCGCTCAACACCTACGTGGTCGAAAAGCACGCCTTCAACGTGAGCGGGCCCTACTTTGTTCCCAACATCCTCGCCGAGGGCTACTGCGTCTACACCAACCGACCTCCGGCCAGCTCCATGCGCGGCTTCGGCGTCACACCGGGGACCTTCGCGGTCGAGATGCAGATGAACAAGATCGCCGCGCAGCTCGGCATGGACCCGTGGAAGCTGCGCTTCCTCAACGCCTTCCGGGACGGCGAGCCCACCGCCACCCGCCGGGTGCTCGACAGCGTCTACCTGATCGAGACGATGCAGGCCTGCGCCCGCAAGGCGGGCGTGGAGCTCCCACCCGACCTCCTGGCCATGTCCTCGAACACGCCGCGAGGTGAGAAATGAAGGAGCGAGGAATCGGAGTCGCCGCGTCCCACTACCCCACCGGACTCAGCGGAGGAGGCGATACCACCCAGGCCATCCTGAAGGTGGGTCCCGACGGCTCCGCCGACCTGATCGTCAGCTGCGTGGATCTGGGCCAGGGCGCCAAGACGGTCCTCGCCCAGATCGCGGCCGAGGAGCTGGGCATCCCGTACGAACGGGTCAAGGTGAACAACCAGGGGACGGACACGGGTCCCCTCTGCTTCGGCAGCTTCGCCAGCCGAGTGACCTACTCCGCGGGAAACGCCGTGATCGAGGCGGCCCGCGAGGCGCGGTCGATTCTGTTCGAGGCGGCCGCACCGCTGTTGCAGGCGGCCCCCGAAGAGCTGTCGGCAGCGGGGGGCCGGATCTTCGTGCGGGACGACCCGGACCGTTCGATGGCCTTCGACGACCTGGCCTCGACGGCCGGCATCCTGATGAAGAAGCTGATCGTCGGCCACGGGCAGTTCGCGCGCGACCGCTCTCCGCCAGACCCGGAGACGGGTGAGTGCGACCACTTCTGCAGCCTCGCCTGGGGCGCGACGCTCGCCGAGGTCGAGGTGGACACCGAGACCGGAGAGGTGGAGGTGCTGAAGCTGGTCAGCTCCTTCGATGCGGGCAAGGCCATCAACCCGCTGCTGGTGGAGGGGCAGATCGAGGGCGGCGCCATCATGGGGATGGGTGCGGCCCTGATGGAGAACCTCTACCCGCGCTACCCCTCCACGGACGGCCAGCCCAGCAACCTGAACACCTACGTGATTCCGACGGCCCTCGACATCCCGGAGCAGATGGAGGAGGTCATCGTCGAATGCGCCTCCAGCGGAGGGCCATACGGGGCCAAGGGGATCGGCGAGATGACGGCCAGCGCCGCGGCCCCCGCCATTCTCGGCGCGATTCACGACGCCGTCGGCGTCTGGATCGACGAAATCCCCGTCACCCCCGAGCGAATGCTGCGAGCCCTGGAGGAGCAGACATCCAGCCGGTAGATCCGTCCCGAGGTATCGACGATGGAAAAGCGAAGATTGGGCAAGTCGGATATCGAGATCTCCGTCTGTGGGATCGGCTGCTGGTCCTTCGGCAGCGGCGACGAGGACTACTGGGGCCCTCAGGACCAGAGCGAGGTCGAATCCGTCGTCAAGGCGGCGCTGGATCACGGCGTCAACTACTTCGATACCGCGGAGGCATACAACGAGGGGCGCAGCGAAAAGGCGCTGGGCAAGGCGCTGAAGGGTCGCCGCAACGAAGCCATCATCGGCTCGAAGGTCGGCCCCGACAACACAGAGCCCAGCGTGCTCCGCGAGCGGTGCGAGGCAAGCCTTCGGCGACTGGAAACCGATCGGATCGACGTCTATATGATCCATTGGCCGATCACCAACCACTCCACGGCAGATGCCTTTGCCACCCTCGAGGACTTGCAGTCGGAAGGCAAGATCCGCGTCATCGGCGTGAGCAACTTCGGCGTCGATCAGTTGGGCGAAGCTCGCGACACCGGGGTGCGCTTCGACAGCAACCAGCTCTGTTACAACCTGCTTTCGCGCGGCATCGAGCAGGAAATCATGCCGCTGTGCGCAGCGTACCAGATCGGGATCGTGGGCTATATGCCGCTCTTGCAGGGGCTCCTGGCCGACAAATTCAAGACGCCGGGCGAGATCCCCGAGGCTCGCGGGCGGACCAGACACTTCGATGGAAGCCGACCCCTCTCGAGGCACGGAGAGGCTGGGGCCGAGGAGGAGGTGTTCGCGGCACTCGAGGAAATTCGGGAGATCACAGCGCGGGAGGGCATTCCCATGAGCCAACTTGCCTTGCGATGGTGCATCGCACGACCGGAGATGACCTGTGTGCTGACGGGCGTGCGGAACGTGTCGCAACTGGAGGAAGACATCCAAGCGTTCTCCCATGATCTTTCCGCCGAAGTCCTGAAGCGGCTGAATGAACTCACCGATCCGGTGACCGACAAGATTGGCACGAACCCCGACTATTTCGAGGGGCGCAGCGATAGTCGGATACGATAGTCGTCAATGCTACGCTTGGAGCGAACAGGACACACTCCACAGCCCGAGCAGTGCCGCGATCCAGCGCAGAGAGCTGTGAGTGTATACTGGTGGCGCCGGGGCCACCCGGAAACGGAGGAAAACTACGTGCGCGTTCTTTTCACGATCCTTGGCGGAGTGGCCATCTCGATGTGCCTTGCCGCGCAACCGGCTGGCGCCGCGCCGGCGACCGATTTCGAGAAGTTCCTGAAGCAGGTGCAGAAGTTCGCGAAGCGGGATCAGGGTAAAGTGCTCGATCCGAAGGTGAAGGGCATGTGCGTTTGCCAGGACGAGGGCCCGCTCCGAACACGAGCAGGAGTGCTGATCCACTCCGGCGTGCTCGGCGATCCCGACATCACGGTAAGGTGCTTCGTGCGCCGCTTCAATCCGAATGGGGAGAACGCCCAGGCAACCCCCTGTGACCTCTTCGAGGTGCTCACGAAATAGCGCCATGAATGGCCTCGGACTGCGAGGACTGGGAGTTCACGCCCAGAAGCGGGCCATCCTATCTGCCATCGGGCGCACCAGGAACGGGGAGCGTTGCAGCCGGGAACGCAGCTTCAGGTTTTCGGGAGGCACGGGTTCTGGGGACGCCACCATATCAGCGCCGACCGCATCCAGTCGGGCCACCAATACTCGCCATCCCGAAACGACAGCCGCTCCTTCAGCACGCCCGTGATCGCGCCATCATGCTCCTCCGAGTACAGCCGCAGGTGGCGCTTCACGCGGCCCAGCGCGTCCTCCAGGGTGTCGTTGTGCCATTGACGGCCCGTCTCCTCCATGATGACATGGCCACCGATTCCGAATTGAAGGAGGGCGTTGTAGCCGACCAGGAAGTTGGGGCTATCGTGCCAGCAACCGTGCAGGCGCCGCGACAGCTCTCCGAGCACGCCGTCGTGCCTGGGCACACGCATCACCATGTAACAGGCCTTCTGCGCCAAGGCCTCCATTTTGCGCGCGTAGCCCACGATGTCGGAGCTAACGTAGGCGGCATGGGAGGAGAGAACGTAGTCGTGGGGCTCCAGGGCGATCTCTTGCCAGTCGCCCTGGATGGTCTCGATGTTCCCGACCTTCTCCTGAGATGCGCTCTCGCGGAGGATGTCCAACATGCCGTCCAACTTGTCGAGAGCGGTTACCTTCCTGCATAGCGTGGCCATGGGAATGGACCAGCGCCCGGTCCCCGCTCCCACGTCGAGCACGGTGTCCTCATCTTCGAGACGACCGAGGACAAACCGCATCAGTGGGTCGTCCCAGTCTCGTTTGCGCTTCTCCTCAGAATAGCCCGAGGTGCGGGCCCGCTTCCCCCATCGAGCCATCATGCGCTTTTCGCTCTGGGCCGGCTCCTCTCTGAAAGCTTCGACCAGGTCGTGCCACAGCCTTGCGTAGTCGGTATCTGTCATGCCGCCCGAAACCTAACCTCCCTCCGCGTATGCTTCAATCGCAGACAGAAACTCCCGCGCATTCGGACTTGGTCACCGTCCCCATGCACGGCGCCGAGATGCGGCCGCGTCTTGCCTCACCCATATCGTGGCAAGCAAAGGTCCCGTGACATTGTGCCAGACACTGAAGAGCGCGGCAGGAATGGCGGCGGCGGGACTGAAGTGAGCCGCGGCAAGAACCACGGCCAGACCTGAGTTCTGCATTCCGACTTCGATGGCCAACGTGCGGCGCTGGGCGTTTCCGAATCGGAACATCGATCCCACGCCAAAGCCCAGGAACAGGCCCAGTCCGTTGTGGGCGATCACTCCCAGGAAGATCAGCGGTCCGATGGAGAGGATCTGCTCTGCATTCTTGCCCACGATCGCGCCCACGATGGCCACAATCGCGGTGACCGACAGGAGCGGCATGATCTTGATCCCCTTGGCAACTGCCCTCGAGAAGTAACGCTTTGCCACGACGCCAAGTGTGACCGGAACCAGGACGATCTGAAGGATGGAGAGAAAGAGCGAGGTGACCGGGATCGGCATCCAGTGTCCGGCCAACCACAGTGTGAGTAGTGGAGTCAGTAGAGGAGACAGGACGGTCGAGATCGATGTCATCGTGACAGACAGGGCCACGTCTCCGCGCGCAAGGTACGTGATGACATTTGAAGCAGTCCCGCCAGGGCACGCGCCCAGCAGAATGAACCCCACGGCAAGCTCGGGAGGCAATCGCAGAAGCCGGGCGATGCCAAAGGCCAGCAACGGCATCACCATGAACTGCGCCCCTACCCCGCTGCCCACGGCCGCCGGTCGCGTGCCAACGCGCTTGAAGTCAGCCAGTGAGAGTGTCATCCCCATGCCGAACATGATCACGCCGAGCACGATCCGGATGTGCGGCAGGAGAAACAGGAAGGTCGACGGCCAGATCAAACCGATCGCCGAAGCCAGCGCAACCCACAAGGCGAAGTACTCCGAGGCAATCGACGATATCTTCTCGAACCATTTCATCTGCGAACCAGTCTAACGAGGCCGCCTATGAACCATCGAGATTCGACGAAGAACCTCGTCCCCACGGGATGTGAAGTCGACGGCTGTGGGCTCGAGCGTCTCGAGGAGCCGGGGGTTGGAGCAGGCCGATGAGCAGCGCCGCCGCGATGGGAATGGGCAGAAATACTCGAATCGCCGGGACGTAGCCTCCCAGTTGGTCGAACAGGATCCCCAGCGCCATGGGGCCGAGCGCGCCCATCATGGATGTGAGAAGCTGCACCAATCCGAAGACGGCCCCGAAGGAGACCCTTCCGAAGAGGTCGGCCGCCAGCAGCGACTGCAGCATGTAGACGTTGCCCATGGTGAGACCGAAGACGAAGGCGCTCACGAGCAATACCGCCGTATGCTCGGCTGAGATCAGAGCCAGAAGGGCGGCTGCCTGGAGGAGGAAGATCCCCTGGCTCACAGCCCGCTTGGGGACCCGGTCCGCGAAGCTCCCGACCACGAGCCTTCCGACGACGCTGCCGAACGCCGTCACGCTCACGGCGTAGGGCGCGAGAGTACCGATCTGCTCGCGGAGAAACGCGAGCTGATGGATCAGAAAGCCCGTCTGCGTGAACAGCATGGCGCCGAAACACAAGGCGATGACCCAGAAGCTCGCTGTACGGGCGGCCTCGCGCCGGCTCCAGACCCGTAGCTGCACCGCGTCCGACAGAACCGCGACCTCGGGTACTTCTGCTGCCCCCCCGTCGGGCTCGAGACCGTGCTCCCGGGGGTCCGACCGAAGCACGAAGAGCACGATCGGAAGGGCCACCGCGACGACGATCGCCGCCAGGCATCCAACCGCCAGCTCGAGTCCACCCCGACGCACGAGCATGCTCGCGAGCGGGACGACCACCATTCCTCCGACCGAGACGCCGGTGTGCGAGAAGCTCACCGCCCGCGCCCGCCGGGACACGAACCAGCGTGCGAGGATTGCATTGGTCGGGACGGCCGAGCTCATCCCGAAGCCCACGGCCATCAGGAAGTAGACCCAGAACAGGTCGCTCGGCTCTCGAACCCGCCCGATGGCGAGGAGACCCGCAGACATCAGGAGCGCGCCCCCCGCGATCCAGCCCCTGGGGCCGTACCGATCGACCGCGCGGCCGATCAATGTCCCCGTGGCTCCGGAGGTGAGGAAGTAGAGCGTCGTGGCCCCGGACACCGATGCGCGGGACCACCCGCGGTCCAGACACAGCGCATCCATGAAGATGGTCAGGCTGTAGAACCCGACTCCGACGATGACGAAAGAAAGAAGGAACGCACCAGCGGTGATCATCCAGCCGTAGAAGAGCCGGGGGGCCAGACGGTGCAGGGCGGGAAGCGGTCGTGTGCTCATCGCTTGGCAAGTGATGATATCCGGACTCGCAGACTCGTTCACCTGGTGAACCAGGTCGTTGGGGGGCCTCGAGGGCTTTCACTCTGCCACAGGGAGTGGTACAAAAACGGGGGCAGGTCAGCTGCGAGGCGCCGTTGAGGCGGTCTCGAGCTGAGAAGGGAGGATGCTCGAATGGAGGCATTCCAGAGGCAATATGATGCGATCGTTGTCGGTTCCGGTCCAGGTGGAGCCACTGTCGCGAAAGAGCTGTCACAAAGCGGCAAGAAGGTTCTCATTCTGGAGTGGGGAAGCAATGCGCCCTTGAAGGGGACCTTGCCTCAAGCGGCAACGATGATCGGCATCCCGGGGAAGAGCCTCCTCATTACCAACAAGAAGATGCATGTGTTGTTGAGGGGGATCACAACCGGCGGCAGCTCGGTCTTCTACTGTGGTACGGCCTTCGATCCGCCCTTTGAAATGCTGGAATCCCACGGCATCGATATCCGGAATGAGATCGAGGAGCTCAAGAAGGAGGTTCCCATCGAGCCTCTTTCCGATGAACTCATCGGTCCCATGGCAAGCAGAATGATGAGCAGTGCCCAGGATCTCGGTTATGACTGGCAGAAGCTCAACAAGTTCATCTTCCAGGACAAATGCAGGGCCGGTTGCTGGAGGTGTGCCTATGGCTGCCCCTACGACGCGAAATGGACTGCCCGCTATTTCGTCGAAGAGGCGGTAAAGAACGGCGCAACGCTGGTGAATGGTACCAAGGTGAAATCGGTGCTCACGAATGGAAACGGGGCCATAGGCGTTGAATTGAAGAAGCGAGGCCGGTCATACCGGGTTGAAGCGCCAACCGTTGTCCTGGGGGCCGGTGGAATCGGTTCGGCTGACATCTTGAGACGCAGTGGTGTGGAAAGCGCAGGACATGATTTCTTCGTCGATCCCCTCGTCCTGGCCACCGGGAAGGTCCCGGACATCAAGGAGGGGAAAGAGCTCCAGATGCAGGCGGGCTGGCACGCGAAAGACGAATATGTGATGACCGACCTGGCAATGCCGAACGTCCCCAAACTCTCGATCATGATCAAGATCAAGGACGATCTTGGCGGACGGATCACCAACAGGGGCGGCTGCAGGAAAGACCTGTCACCAAGCGACTACAGAAAGCTGAATGATGGATTCGTCCGTGCCAGGAAGATACTCAAGAATGCAGGGGTCAAGAGCTGTTTCAAAGAGCATGGTGTTTGCGGCTCACCCAGGCGGAACCGTCAAGCTCGGTGATGTCGTGGATTCCAATCTCAAGACGGAGCACGACAATCTCTATGTCTGTGACTGTTCCGTCATTCCCGAAGCCTGGGGCTTGCCGCCTACTCTGACGGTTCTCGGCCTCGGCAAGAGACTGTCCAAGCATCTCTTGAATGGAAGGACCTCGAGTCCGGATTAGGGCGTTGGGCGAAGCTCGGCCCAGCCCGGGGTCGTCGATCGGGATGCGCCACTGCGCTTCCGAGCCGCGCTGCACCAGCGACTACAGGCGGCAGGGGGCCGGAGTTGATCGAGATCTTCGTAGACGGTGATGGCTGTCCTGTAAAGGACGAAGTCTACGTGGTGGCAACGCGCTACGGGGTGCCTGTGGCGCTCGTGGCCAACGCTCGCCTGAGCGTGCCCGAGGGTCTCGGTGTCGAGATGGTCCTGGTCGAGCAGGGGCCCGATGCGGCCGACGACTGGATCGTGGAGAACCTGCAGCCGGGGGACGTTGTCGTGACGGCCGACATCCCGCTGGCGGCGCGCTGTCTGGATGCGGGCGCCCGCGTACTTGGCACGACGGGGCGGATCTTCAATGAGGACTCGATCGGCAATCGGCTTGCCATGCGGGATCTGAAGGCACACCTCCGTGAGGCGGGCGTCATGTCCGGCGGGCCGCCCGCCATGTCTGAGAAGGACCGCTCTCGTTTCCTCTCGAGACTCGACGAACTCGTCCAGCTTGGTCTGCGCGAACAACGATAGGTGGGCGCAATTCCGCGAGAATCGAAGTCCCGGCACCCGTGGGTTCAAGCTCCTCCGACGTTCTTCCGATGCGACGTTCCGGAGGGAGAACGATGCGCCTGCGCCATCTCGCTGCCGCGGCGATGCTTGCCTTGGCCTGGTGCGTGGTCGCCGCTCCGGCCGGTGCGGTTCCGATTACCATCTACGAGGACCTGAACTCGAGCGGCGACTACGACCCCGGTGAGGAGCGTACCGGGGGCGTGGGCGGCAGCGGCGGCTCGACCTTCGCCTGGGCCTTCGACCTGGACGCGCTGACCCAGGACCTTACCAGCACCACGATCGAGATCGACTTCGACAGCTGGGACAACAACTTCGTCGTGGTGGTGAACGGTGTCACGACAGTACCCGTGGATCCCAACAACCCGGCCGTCTTCACACCGGCGATCGTGGCGCCTTGGGTCACGAACGGGAACGGGATCCCCCGCCTGATCATCTCGCTGAGCGAGACCGGCATCTCCTTCGCGGCTGCGGAGACCTCCAGCTCGGCGACGCTTACCTCGGGCCTGATCTACGCACAGCCCACCACGAATCCGGTCTTCGTGGACGGGCAGAACACCATCACGATCGTAAACCCCGACGGCCCCGGACCCGACGGCATCGACTTCACCACCTCGGGCGACGTGACACTGCTGGTGCCGGAGCCCGGCACTCTGTTCCTCCTTGCGGCGGGTTGTCTGATGCTCGGCTGCATCTCGCGAAACCCACGCACCTAGCCAAGCAGGTATGCCACCTGCGCCACGTACATCGGGTTTCTGGAGAAGCGGTGGAGCCCTCGATCTCGCCCCCGACTACTCGACCGATACCAGACGAACACCCGTCGCTGTGAATGTCACAACCCGCTGCGGACCGTGGATCTTGGAGGGATCGCCATCGATGGCCTCGGCTTCATAGTGGCGAGCCTCCTTCTCACCGATCTCCTCCACCACAGCCCGGCCCTCGATGTAGGCGCTCTTGCCGCTGCTGTCCTTGGGCACGAAGAAGCCGTAGTCGGCAAAGCGCACCCGCATCTGGGACTCGCCATCGGAGAGCACCATCCAGCAGCCCTTCTTCTGACAGACGTCGGAGATCCGTCCTTTTACCAGGAGCGTCCGGTCGACATGCAACTCAGGGCGGCTCACCACCTCGCGCAAGGGGGTGGTTTCTTCGAGGGTCAGCCCCGCTCCGTAGTCGACGCCGGCGGGAAGCGCCCTTTCGGCCTCTGCCCCGGCCGCGGAGGCCGAGAGCAGGAGAATGACGGCCCAGATTCCCATTCTGCTTCGTTTCGACCCCGGCTTCGTCATCGACTCGACTCCTGTCTGGTTCGGAAGTGTCCCTCGAACCCTCCCTATTGTAGCGGGGAGTGGGATTGGCGGGTCCGAGGATCGTTCGCCATTGTTTGATCGGCCTCGAGAATCGAGCACATGGAATACGGGACCAGGTCATGCGGATCGATGCCCACCTTCACCTGGAGCTCTACGGGGAAGAGGCGGCTGGCGCCCTGGCCGAGATCGCGGAGCTTCGCATCTTCTCGGTCTCGGTCGCCCTCGATCCGGCCACCTACGAGGCCGCCAAGGGGCTCGCGGCCGACTGCCCCTTCGTGCTGCCGGCCTTCGGCATCCACCCCGAGCTGGCACCTCAGTACGTGGACCAGCTGGATCAACTGGCTCCGCTCGTCACGGAGACACCGCTGATCGGCGAAATCGGCCTCGATCATCACTACGTAGAGGACGCGACGGCGTATCCCGCGCAGATGCGCGTGCTGGAGTTCTTCCTCGACGCGGCGCGCAATCAAGACAAGGTCGTGAACCTGCACACGAAGGGCGCCGAACCTGAGATCGTCCTGGCCCTGCGCCGCTTCGAGACGCGGCGCGCGATCGTGCACTGGTACTCGGGGCCCATGGATTCCCTCCGCGAGCTCGCCGATCTGGGGGTCTACTTCACCGTCGGCGTCGAGGTTCTGCGCTCCGACGCCATTCGTGAGATCGCGCGTGTGATTCCGCCCGATCGCCTGCTCACCGAGACGGACAACCCCGTCGCCTACCATTGGCGTGCGGGCGAGCCGGGACGCCCCAGGCTGCTTTTCGACGTGCTGGCCGAACTCGGCCGCGTGCTCGGGACCTCGGCTGCCGCTGTCGAAGCCCAGGTCCACGAGAACTTCCTGGCACTGGCAGATGGCGACGACCGTCTGCTCGGCCCCTTTTCGCGTGCAGCCAATCTGTAACGCCGATCTCCCCTGGCGGCGGCGCGGGCGGCGCTGGAATCTGGGGCGCATATCGCTTACCTCATGGGCATGACCCGGAGCAAAGCAACCCGCCCGGCTGGCCGGGGCCGCGCGATGGCGGCGCTCGCGCTGCTGGCGGCGACCTGGCTCTGGGTTCCCAGCGAGATCTCGCTGAAGGCGCTGTGGCCCACTGTGGTGGCGGTTGCCTGCGTCTTCCTGCTGCGCCGGGTGCTGGCGGGCCTCCTACTGGGTGGGCTGGCCGGTGTGCTGCTGCTCGAATCGGGCAACCCCGCCACGGCGATTCTCGCCCTCTTCCGGGACCACCTGGCACCGGCGCTGGCGAGTACCTGGAACCTCAGCGTCGTGGCCTTCACCCTGCTGCTGGGCGGCTTCGTCGCCCTGATCGAGCGCGGCGGCGGCTTTCAGGGACTGCTGAAGGGCTGGCTGAAGAGCCCGAGCCGCGCCGCCCAGCGGGTGCAGTGGAGCGCCTTCGGCATGGGCCTGGTGTGCTTTTTCGACGGTCTCGCCAACGCGATGCTCGTCGGTCGCACGCTCTCCCCGCTCGCCCGCCGCGCCGGGGTGTCGGGGCAGAAGCTCGCTTACCTGGTCGATTCGACCAGCGCGGCGGTGGCCTGCGTGGCGATGATCTCGACCTGGATCGCCTACCAGCTCGCAATGATCCGGGCGGGCTACCAGGCGGTGGGGCTCGAGGTGAATGCCTACCAGGTCTTCCTCAGCTCGATCCCGCTGAACTTCTACTGTTGGTTCACGATCGCGCTGCTCGCGGTCGTGATCCAGCGCTCGTGGAACCTCGGTCCGATGGCGGCGGCCGAGGAAGGCGCGAAGCGTGTACCTGATGCCAGGGAGGAGCAAGCAGATCGGCTCGACGAGGGAACGAGTGTCTCGCCGCTGCGCGCCCTCGCACCCCTCGTGCTGCTGCTCCTCGCACTGCTCGGCGGTCTCTACGCCAGCGGCGCGGAGCACCTGTGGCCGATCACCTTCCGCGGGGTGATGGATGCCTTCGGCAACGCCGACGCGGCCTCTGTGCTGGTCGGCGCGAGCGTTCTCGCCTGTCTGGTCGCGTTTGCCTTCAATCCCCGCGGCGTGGACGGCACGCACGGCGCAAAGATCTTCGGCGAGGGCGTGCGGCAGCTCCTCACGCCGGTGCTCATCCTGATCGCCGCCTGGGTGCTCAGCAGCACGCTGAAGTCGCTGGACGCCTCGGGGGTGATCGCCGGTCTGCTGGCGGAGCGCATGCCCGTGGGCCTGTTCCCGGTGGCGGTCTTCCTGACCGGCACACTGATCTCGTTCACCACCGGCACCTCCTGGGGCACGATGGGGGTCCTGATGCCGCTGGCCTTGCCGGTGGCGCTCACGCTCACCGGCACGAGCGACGCGAGCGCGATCTCCCCCGTGGTCGCCGGCACCGTGGCGGGGGTGTTCAGCGGCGCGGTATTCGGGGATCACTGCTCGCCCCTCAGCGACACCACCATCGTCTCCTCGATCGCCTGCGACATCGAGCCCCTCGAGCACGTGCGCACGCAACTTCCCTACGCGCTGCTCGCCGCGGCCGCCGCGGCCCTGATCGGCTTCCTGCCGGCGGGCTTCGGCGTCCCGGCCTGGTTGCTGCTGCCGGCTGGATTCGGCGCGCTGGCTCTGCTTCCCGCTATCCTTCGAGGGGGGCGCGTCCCATGAGCGCGGCCGCCATCGGGTTCGCGATCTGATGATCTACGTCTGCAACCTTCACGACATGCCGCAGCACGTTCGCAGCCTGCGAGTGGGCTACCTCGTGTCGCTCGTCCAGCCCGAGTTTCAGCCCCCAACCCCCAGCGGAGTCCCTGCCGATCGGCATCTCCGCGTCGCGGTCCACGACATCTCCGAACCCGAGTACGGCGGCGTCGTCCCTGGAGAAGCCCACGTACGGGAGCTGCTGGCTTTCTTGCAGAGCTGGCCCGGCGACGAGCCACTCCTGCTGCACTGCTACGCAGGTGTAAGCCGCTCGATGGCCGCGGCTCTCCTCGCTCTCTCCCTCGAGAACGATGGCCGGGAGATGGAGGCCGCGCGGGTCTTGCGCGCAGCCGCCCCCCACGCTCAGCCGAATCCCCTCATGGTTGCATTGGCAGATCGGCTCCTTGGCAGGCAAGGGCGCCTTGTGGCCGCGAAGGAGGCCATGGGACCGGCCACACTGGTGTTCGAGGGCCCGCTGGTAAAGTTGTCTCCCCTCCCCTGAGCTCCGGAGGGTCAGAGAAAGGTCTCGGGTTCCCGCCGTTCCAGGCAAGTGCGCAGCAGTCTGTCAGTGATGGCCCTGACCTCTGCGTCTTGCGTGAACCGCGCATTCTCGGGACAAGCTCTTGATGCAGGAGCAGCAGAAGATGCACTTCTCGCGGTCCGTCTGAATTGCGTCGTTCTTGTCAATGGCTCCTGTTGGACATACAGGAGCGCATTCACCACATTGGGTGCACAGCTCGATCGAGGTCGCAGGAGCGCTTTGAAAAGGCGCACCCGTTTGCGATAGGTGAAATTGCCCGGCACAGTGACCGGAGTAGCGTCGGCAATACTGGTCAATTGCTCCAACCTGCCCTTGATGCGGGCGCCGAAGGCTCGGCCTGAGCTGATATCCCGAGCGTCCGGTCGACCGGGGGCCAAGGGCGTCTCAGCGGTTGAGAACGAGTGCTCGCCGATGAAAGCGCCTGCCGCGAGGGGCAGAAAGCTCTCTGCGGCAATGTCGGAAAGCTCCAGCAGCGTCGAACTCGGTCGATACGACCATCGCGAGATGCCGGTATATTGCTGAGTCAGGAGCACAGCCGGATGCACCTTCAAGCCGTGATCCGAGCCCGCCGGCGATGCAGGGCGCGGCTTCATCGCGAAGATCTGCCAGTGCGCTCAGTTGTCTCGACCTGCTGGCCACCACAGCTGTTTGTCGCTCCATGGTGAGCGGAATGCCGCAATCTTCGCCTGGATCCGTGGAGACAGGAGGTAATCGCGCAAGGCAGTCGCACCCTCGACATTTACGCCTTGGATCTTGTGGGGACTGACGATCACCGCTGCCATGCTGCGCTGGAGTAGCGGGTCGGCGAAGACCAGCATTTCCAGGTCCGATTCGCGCTGGCTGGTGAAGCGCAAGAAAGGCCAGGCGCCCCATATGAAATAGCCTTGCTTCTCTTCTGCCAGCAGGGCAGACGCGACATTGACTCTGTCCGTCTCGAGAAACCAGTCTCCCTTGTCAGGTCGCCCCGCCGACTCCCACAGGATGCTCGTCAGGTAGCCCGCCCCCTTGCTGCTGTTGGTGATGAAAGGGGCCTTGGCCCTTGCGATCCGACTCAAAGCCTCCGAAGCACTCGAAAGCCCCCGAATCTTGGCCGGGTCACTCTTGGGGCCGATCAGAACGGCCTGGTTGGCGAAAACGATCTTGGGCCATGAGCCGTACCCTTCCAGAACAAAGCTCTCGACCTCAGGTCGCCCGTAGTGCGAGATGACGATATCGGCCTTTCCCGCTCGTGCTTGCTGGTAGACATCGTTGCCACTGTAGACCTCGAGGGTGAGTCCGGTCTTGGCTTCGAATTCGGGGAGCAGGTCATCCAGCAGGCCACTGAATTGTGGGGTATTCACGACCGCCAACCGAACGGTCGTTGCGCTCTCGGCGTGCGCTGTGGTCACAACCGCCGCAATCAGCAGAATCGGCCATCGTATCGATCTGAACGCTCTTGCCCACCGGCCACCCTCCAAACGGTTTGTACACGCGAACTTAGCGAAGAGAGCTTCACCTCCGTGTGCTTTCCCAAGAGAGCGCTTTTCTAAGGGGGCATCTCCTGGGCTGCACTTCTGGGAGCTTGGAGACGAGTCGACTCGACTTTGTCCAGCTGATAAAACGATGGAGAGGAGAAAATCATGAACGATTGGCAGAAGACGACCTGTGCGTTCTGCGCGACCAACTGCGGCCTGGAGGTTCGGACGGAGGGCCACCGCATCACGAAGGTGCTGCCGGAGGAGATCATGGGCGAGAGCCCCTGCCGCGGGATGTGATCATCCCGCATGGCTTCGGCCTCGATCTCGACGAGATACCAGTGAGAGCGCCGCCAGGCTCATGCCAACCAGGAGTAGCGTCCCGGGCTCCGGGATGATGTTGGCGAACGTCTCCGGGTCGTTCACGATGTAGCCGTCGAGTCCGATCTCGATGGCGGTTTGCATCCTCTCGGGCGTTTGAGGGATCTGTTCGAAGTCCCACGCGAAGGCGAGCAGCCCGCGCTCCTGCGTGGCCAATGCGAGCCCCGGAGCGTAAAAGATGTAGTTCTCGAAGACGAGCGAGATGCCGTCGATGCCGAGGGCTCTCAGCACGGCGACTCCTCCAACCTGTGTTGATTATGCCACATCTGCTTCGCAGGTGCCGCCGTACACCGGGGAGCCCCTGCAGTACCATCCGCCGCCGAACCCATGAGCGAATACCAACTTCGAAGGGATCAGGGAGCCAGCACGTGAAGATTTTGATCGCCTATTTCAGTCAGACCGGCAACACGGAGCAGATCGCCCGGGCGGTTCAGCAGGAGCTGTCGGGAGATCATCAGGTGGATCTCGAGAAGATCGAAGAGATCGACGCGACGGGACTGGCCGGCTACGAGCTGGTCTTCGTCGGCACCCCCATTCACGCGGGCGGGCTGTCCGGGCCGGTGAAGACGTTGCTGGAGGCCCTACCCTCTTCGCCCAGCTTTCGCGTTCGCGGGCCTGGTGACCCATGCGTCCGACCTGTACAGCAAGGAGAATTACGAGAAGGGTCTCGAGTCGCTGGCGTCGACCGCCGAGGAGAAGGGCATCAGGTACCTTGGGTGCTTCGACTGCCAGGGCCGTCTCGCCCCCGCCATCCAGCCCATGGTCCAGAAATCCCAGGGCTTGTCCGACGAGGAGTGGGCGAAGCGAATGGCGGAGACCGACAAGCACCCCGACGCCGAGGACGAGAAGAACGCTCGGGAGTTCGCCAGAGAGGTCATGGCGAAACTTTGAGATTACCCCTCTTCATTTCACGGTATCCGCCCACGGTTCTCGATCTTCTTCACCACCGAAGAAATCCGGATCCCAGACGAACCTGTACAAGGGCAGATTGATGCTCTCACCCCGAGGGAATTCACCCAGGGCATTCGTCAACTCGGCCACCACTCCGGGTTCGTCTGCGGCGCGGTCGAACTGCTCGGTTGGATCCTCATCGATCTGGTAGAGCTCTACCTCGCCCGATGAAGCAGAAATCAGCTTCCAGGGAAAGCGGTAGTAGGCTTCGCCAACCCTCGCCTGAGCCACGTAGTCTGGAGTGGCCACTTCAGCGCTCATTGAAATCAGAGGCCATTGATTCCTGCCATCGAATTCGGCATTGGCATCCTCCAGGCCGACTGCGCTCAGAACGGTCGGAAGGACGTCCTGCACCGTCACCATCTTCGACAGCTCGACGCGGCGCTAGACGGCCCCGCCAGCAGATGAAGGAGGGAACGCGCACACCTCCTTCATGGACCGACTGCTTCCCTTTGCGAAAAGGCCGGTTGTCCGAACCACCCTCGAGCGCGTTGGCACGTATGAATTCGAGAAACCTGACGGGCAAGGGTTTGCCGAACCAGCCTTCGAGCCGGGTGGAAAGCTTGCGAAAACCCTCGGGTACGGCAGCTGGGTTCAGACCGCCGTTGTCGCTCATGAACCATACGAGAGTATCTTCCAGCATTCCCTCCTCATCGAGCGCATCCACCAATCGGCCGATCGCCGCATCCAGCTCACTGACCATGGCGGCGTGGGTTCGCCGATAGGGATTGTCGATGTCCGCATACCTCGCGATCGTCTCGGGTGGCGCTTGGTTCGGCAGGTGCGGCGCGTTGAAGCTTGCGTACAGCAGCATCGGTTTCGCAGGATTGCGCGACTTGATCAGGCGCACTGCCTCATCTGCGATCAGGTGGGTGCTGTAGCCCTCTTCCCGAAGCGTGTCGCCGTTGCGTTGCCAGTCGAAACCGCCGCCGTGCACGTGGTCCCAATAGCCGATACCTCCGGTGACATGACCATAGAAGTGATCGAACCCCCGCGAGAGCGGCAGATATTCGCGTCTCCTGTGACCGAGGTGCCATTTCCCGGTCATGAACGTCTGGTATCCGGCCTCGCGGAAGTACTCGGGCAACAGGCGCTCGCTGAGCGGCAATCCGGTGGGATTGTTCTTGGAGATGGGCGACAAGACGCCAAGCCGCATGGCTGCCTTGCCGGTCATGAGCGAGGCCCGGGTGGGGCTGCAGGTGGGCTGAACGTAGAAGCGATCGAGCTCCACGCCTCGAGCCGCCAGCTCATCCAGGCGTGGGGTCGCGATCTCGCTTCCGTGATACCCCACATCGCTCCAGCCGAGGTCGTCCGCCAGGATGATGACGACATTGGGGGAAAGATCCGCGGCGAGGGTGACCTGTGCCACGAGCAAAGCAGCCAAGCCTGCCAGTAATTTCATCCCTTCGATCCTTCCCGCCAATGTTCAGCTTTTTCGATCGCCGGCCCGAGGGGCGAGTGGCGTTCCGTGGGCCTACGGGCTCATGACGCGCAGACTGTCGATGACAGCGGCGGCGAACTCGTCCGCGCGGCTCGCCACGCGGGAGGCTCCCAGGCGAACGACCACGAGCTTGTGCGACGGAATGATGAAGATGATCTGACCCTGGAAGCCCTTCGCGGCGAAAGTACCAGCCGGGAGGTCGGGCCAGATGGCCTGATCGGGGTTCAGCCAGAAGCCGGCGCCGTAGCGCCGATCCGGTGAGAGCGTGGTCGGGGTCGTGACGTAGTCGATCCAGTCTTCGGTCACGATGCGCCGTCCCCGCCAGACGCCGCGCTGCAGATAGAGCTGACCGAATCGTGCCCAGTCGCGCGCCGAGGCCAACATGAAGGACGACCCGATAAAGGTGCCAGATTCGTCGGGCTCGATCTCCGCGGTGGTCATTTCCAACGGATCGAAGAGCTCCCTATGGGCGAATTCGTAGGTCTCCGCGAGCGTGCCGCCGACCGCCTCGCGGACCCGTCGAGAGGCCAGCACTGTGCAGCCGCTCATGTATCTGAACTCCGTATTCGGCTCCGTGTACAGAGACCGGCTCGCCGAGTAGCCAGCTCCGTCGGGTTGCATGTACAACATCACGGTATTGGGGTCGTCTCCCGATTGGTCCTCGATGATGTCGAGCCCCGCAGTCATCCGGAGCAGGAGATCCAGTGTGATGAGGCGGCGGGGATCGTCGGCGGCGGACCACTCCGGGAACCCGGCAGGCTCGTTCACGTCGAGGCGTCCCTCCCGCACCAGGATCCCCACCAGCGTGGCCGTCACGCTCTTGGTCATCGACCAGCCCACCAGCGGGGTGGTGGCGTCGACACCCGGTGCGTACCGTTCCGCCACCAGTCGCCCGTCGTGCAGCGCGAGAACAGCGAGGGTATTGCGGCCTCCCCCCTCGGGTTCCACGAAAGCCTCGTCCATCGCGCGGTCCAGCCCGGTCTCGTCGAAGAACCTCCGCCGGTGCTCTGCATCGATCTCCCAGGCAAGACTCGTCGGACCGGAGGTCTCCGGTGTGAACTCCGCGCGCAGCTCCTCTGCGGTCGATTCGTGGAGAGCCGTGCACCCACAGCCGCGCCGATGCGGCGGCCTCCGCCTCGACCAACCCGAAGAAGCTCGATGCGCGGACGGTCCGGTGCTGCCGATCGACTTCGTAATCGAGGAAATCGGCGAGCGGAGAGATCACCGACTTGACGTAGATCTCCATTGCGCGCTCGGGATCGAGACCCGACACGAACACCAGGGAGCACAGCTGTTTTGCGGCAAAGCTGGTGCCACCGGGTACGGCGATGTACAGGAAGCTCCCGAACGGCAGCAGGACCGCGAGCGCGATGATCAGGACGATGACAGCGACGATCTTGCCTCTACGCTTTGCTCTTCTCACGGACGACCTCCTCCTACTTGCGTCAACCCCAGCCTCCTGGGCGACTCCGTCCTCTTGCGCTCAGTCGGCATCGCGCCGTTCGATGGCGGCAGTGCGGGTCTGCACGGCGCGCAGCCTCTCCAGATCCAACTTTTCGCTGCGGTCGAAGCGAACCACGCCGTTCTGCTCCTGGTAGATGTCGGTCAGCTGCGTGTAGCAGTAGGCGAACATGTTGGGGTCGTCGAGCAGCACCGCGCACAGGCGTTCGAAGCGCTCGTAGAACTCATCGATCGTCTTCGGCCGTTCGCCGTAGCCCCACGAATCTTCACCTTTCGCGGCTTCCGGGTTCCACCAGATGCCGCCAAACTCGCTGACGAAGAACGGCTGGCCGCGGTAGGGGATGGACCAGTCCAGGTCGCCGCGCCGATTCACGAACGGTTTCCCCTCAGCGAGCCCCGCGTGACGGCTGCGCAGCTCGTCCGCGTCCTGCGTGTAGTCGTGACTGTCGTAGATGTCCGCTTCCGGCACGCGGTGTGAATAGCCCGACGCATCGAGCACGGGGCGGGTCGTGTCCATCGCCTTGGCGGCGAGAAACATGCCGCGGGTCACGTCATCGAGCTCGGTGATGCGGTCGCCGATCACCTGCCAGGTTTCGTTCAGCGGGCACCAGCCGACGATCGACGGGTGCGAATAGTCGCGCTCGAGCACCTCGAGCCATTGGGTGATGTAATCGGAACCCGGCTTCTGATGTTCGCCACGGCTGGGGCCGTAGCCACGGCAGCCCCAGTCACCGAACTCGCCCCAGACGAGATAACCGAGCCGGTCGGCGTGATACAGAAAGCGCTCCTCGAAGACCTTCTGGTGCAGACGCGCGCCGTTGAAACCCGCCGCCTTGCTGAGCTCGATGTCCCGCACCAGCGCCGCGTCGTCAGGCGCCGTCATGATTCCATCCGGGTAGTAGCCCTGGTCCAGCACCAGGCGCTGAAACACGATCTCCCGTTCAGCCGCACGCCGTTGCCGTCGATGGAAATCCCGCGCAGCCCGGCATAGCTGTCCACCCGATCCAGGATGCCGCCGTCGTCGAGCAACTCGATGCGCAGATCGTAGAGAAACGGATCGGAAGGCGACCATCGCCGCAGCCGCTCCTCGGGTATCGCGAGCCGCAAGCTCGGAGACAGATCGAAGGCGACCGACGTCTGCGCCTCGGCCACCTGACCCTCCGGATCGCTCAGCATGGCGCGGACGGACATCCCCCGCGTGACGCCCCGCACCGGCTGCTGCAGGAGGAAACACGCGTTGTCGACGTCGGGCGTGATCCGCGTGCGCCCCAGGTGGCTGGTTGGCAACGGCTCCATCCAGACGGATTGCCAGATCCCCGTCGTGCGCTTGTAGATGGCGCCTGCATGACCGTAGGTCTGCGCCTGCTTGCCGCGCGGCTGGGGGCGATCGTTGCTGTCGCGGGCGCGAACGACGACCGTGGCGGTTTCGCCCGGTGCGACGACACCCTTCAGGTTGGCCGAGAACGGAGTGAACCCGCCGCGGTGGCGAACGACCTCGGTACCGTTCACCCAGACCGTTGCGTCGTAGTCCACCGCCTGGAAACGCAGCACAACCTCTCGCCCTGCCCATCCCGCTGGCACAGCGACGTCCCGCCGATACCAGACCGCGCCCAGGAAGTCCTCTTCCCCCACGCCGGAGAGCGGCGCCTCAGGGCAGAACGGCACGGTGATGCGCGCTTCGAGCGGACGCTCCAGCAGGCCCCGTTCCAGGCCGCTGTCACCCTGGTCGATCTCGAATTGCCACTCGCCGTTCAGGCACAGCCACTCCTCGCGTTGAAACTGTGGGCGCGGGTATTCGTGGCGCGGCGTAGTGCTCATCTCCATCTCCTTCGCCTGTCTCGGGTGATCGATGCTGATCGTATCTTCCCGCAAGGCCTCGATCTCTGCACCCCAAGGACTCGATTCTCCCGGAATCACGCCCACTTATCGAGGCGGATCGACCGCCGCGCGATGCCCGTCCGGGCGGCGGAGTGAGTTGACGGGACTCACAGTCTCCCCGACCCCTGCCCGATTCCCAAAAACAATCCGGATTCAGTACGGTAGGGCTGTTGGCGTTGGACCCGGGCCAGGGTTTCTGGCCCTCGATGGGAGGATCTTCGTGTCGGGCCCCTCTGTCTCGTCTCCTGTGGAACTACGCCGTCTCGCGCCGATCGACCCCGAGAAGCGAGTCGGCCGACTGCTCTCCGATCCGTACAGGTATAGGGGCTGGGAAGACGTCTACCGCGAAGAGTGGACCTGGGACGACGTGGTCCACGTCTCACACCTTCGCGTGAACTGCGTCTCGACCTGCTTGTTCGATGCCTATGTGAAGGACGGTCTGGTCTGGCGCGAGGAGCAGGACGCCAACTACCCCCAGGACTTCCCGGAGATCCCGGACTTCAATCCTCGCGGCTGTACGGCCGGCTGCACCTACAGCTCCCAGATGTATGACCCCAGCCGGATCCGCTATCCGATGAAGCGGGTCGGCGAACGAGGCTCGGGGCGTTGGCAGCGGCTCAGCTGGGATCAGGCCTTCGAGGAGATCGCTGACAAGCTCCTCGACGTCATCACCGAAGACGGCTCGGATTGCATCATCTACGACCACGGCACCACCAACATCGACAATGGCATCGGCTCGGTGATGGAGATGCACTTCTTCGGTGCCGCCCTGGCCGCCACCACCATCGATTCCTGGGCGGGGGTCGGCGACCTTTCCACAGGGCTGATCCAGAGCTGGGGCACGTACATGAGCGAGGCCACGGCCGACGACTGGTTTCGCTCCGACTACATCTTCATCTGGATCTGCAACCCCAACTACACCCGGCAGCCCGATGCGCACTTCCTCTACGAGGCGCGCTACCGCGGAGCCAAGATCGTCTCCATCGCCCCCGACTTCAGTCCCTCCACGGTCCACGCCGATCGCTGGCTCAACGTCCGCTATGGCACCGACGCCGCGCTGGCGCTCGGCATGGCACACGTGATCGTGGAGGAGAACCTCTACGACGCCGACTACATCAAGGAGCAGACCGACCTCTCCTTCCTGGTGCGTGACGACAACGGCCGCTTCCTACGCGAATGCGATGTGGTCGAGAACGGGGCCGACGACCAGTTCTACTTCTGGAACGCCTCGAAGGGACGCAAGGAGCTCGCCTCCGGCACCTGGGGCTCCGAGGTGATGACGATCGAGCTCGGTGACGATCAGGATCCAGCCCTCGAAGGCGCCCACAAGGTCCGCCTCGTCGACGGCAAGCAAGTCCGAGTGCGACCCGTCTTCGAGCTACTCCGCACCCGCCTCTCCGAATACACCCCGGAGCGGGCCGCGGAGATCACCGGGGTACCGGCAGGCAACATCCGGTGCGTCGCGCGAGAGCTGGCGGCGGCCAGGTCGTCGATGATCCTCTCGGGACCCGGCGCCTGCAAACACTATCACTCCGACCTCTTCCAACGCGGCATGGTCTATCTGATGGCGCTCACCGGAAACTCCGGAGGGAAGCCTGGCTCGGGGATCAAGGTGGCGAACTGGTGGCCCATGCCGGGTTTCGTCCTTGGTTCGTTTACCGCGCGTCTCAACACCGAGCCGCCCCCACCCATGCCGGTCGATCGGGTCCAGATACAGGACGTCTCGAAGCAGATGTTCGAGCTGACGAAGACGACGGGGCGCAGCGCGCCGCTCGTCCCCTGGCTGTACGCACACGACCCGAAGTTCGCCGAGATTGCAGCACGTGAGTCCTACGTGGACCCCGCCCTGACCCGTCCAGTTTCCGAGTACATGGACGAGATCTTCGAGCGGAACTGGCAACCCATCCATCCCAAGCCGCCCAAGCGCCCGAAGTTCCTCTACTACTCGGGTCCCAATCCGCTTCGGCGCTGGCCCAACGCCAGAGCCATCCGCGACAGCCTCTGGAAGAGCATCGACACCATCGTCACCACCGACTTCCGCATGTCGACATCGGGGATGTGGTCCGACTACATCCTGCCGAATTGCGGCTACTACGAGAAGCCGGGCATCAAGTACGTCATGTCCAACGTCCCCTATGTGATCGTTGGAGATCGAGCCGTCGAGCCCCTCTACGAGTCCAAGCACGAGTGGGATATCATGCTCGGCCTTGCCAGGAAGATCCAGGAGCGAGCCAAAGCCCGGGGGATCGACAGCTTCACCGACTCGTCTGGCACCGTGCGCACGCTTTCTTCCATCTACGACGAGCTCAGCAGCGACGGGGTGTATCCCGAAGGCGAGAAGGGGGAGACGGCGGCTCTCGATTACATACTGCGGCACTCGCCCATCACCCGGGCCACGGACCTCGGTGAGCAGCCATGGCGGAAGGCGGCCGAGGACGGAAAGGTAGAGATCAAGGAGATCGCCCCCGTCTACCTGGCGATGGGGCTCAACTCGATGATGAGCGACTACGACCGCAGCGAGCCCATGAACCAGTTCGGGTGGTTCATCAAGCAGAAGAACCCCTGGCCAACGCTCACCGGCCGCCAGCAATTCTACATCGACCACGAGTGGTTCCTGGAGGTCGACGAGCAGCTGGCGGTGCACAAGGAGCCGCTTCCGGCGGGCGGGCCGTACCCTCTGCGTCTCACCGGCGGACACGCCCGCTGGAGCCAGCACTCCATCTTCCGCGCCAACCAGCAGCTTCTCCGCCTCCAGCGGGGTGGCCCGGTCGCCTACTTGAGTCAGGCCGACGCGCGGGAGCGGGGGATCTCCGACCACGACCAGATTCGGGTCTACAACGACGTGGGCGAGTTCGTGCTGCGGGCCAAGATCTCTCCCGCCGTCCAGCCCGGCGAGGTGATCTGCTACCACGCCTGGGAGGGCTACCAGTTCCCCGAGGGCGCCACGCAGAACGACGTGGTCGCCAGCCCGCTCAAGCCCACCAACATGGTGGGTGACTACGGACATCTCCAGTACCGAGGGATGTACTTCACCATGAACCACGTCCCGAAGGAGGTGGCGGTAGAGGTCGAGAAGCTGCGGGCGTAGCGGTGAGAGCTGCCGCGCCAGGTGAACCACCGGGCGCTGCGGGGGAGCTGCCTCCGCGCCGCGCATCTCTTGCCGGTCCTCGCGGGGAGCGGCTGAAGTCTCGGCGCAGGCTTTCCGATACGGACTTGGATCCACCCGAATCGGAGAAGTCTCGTGCTCCTGTATCGGCTTGGCGGCGTCCTTTCCGCGGCCCTCCTTCTGCTGGCCACCCCGCTACAGGCGGCCTGTCCGACCTCCCTCGAGCAGGAGGTGGTGCTGCTCGTGAACCAGGAACGGGCGACCCGACAGATTCCCCCGCTGGTCCTGGACGACCGGCTGCTGGCGGCCGCTCAGGGACACGCGCTGGACATGGCCACGAACAACTTCATGAGCCACACCGGCTCCGATGGCTCCTCCGCGCGCGAGCGAATCCTCTCCGCCGGCTATACGGGCCCCTCCTGGGGAGAGAACGTCGCGGGAGGCTATCCCACCCCAACGTCCGTCGTGAACGCCTGGATGAACTCGTCCGGACACCGGGCCAACATCCTGAATCCCGGCTTCGAGCACATCGGCGTCGGCTGGGCGTATCGGGCGGGAACCACCTACGGCAACTACCAGGCGCAGTCCTTCGGCGGGGGGACGACCCTCGTAGCTGCCTGCGGCAGCTCCCCGCCGGGCTCCGTGGGAGATCCCGACGCCCTGGCCCTCTGTCAGGGCGCCCAGCTGAAGGCGCTCTCGCGTCTCTCTCGCGACCAGCTCTCCTGTGCGGCCAAATTCGTCTCCCGACCGGACCGGGATCCGGGCGGCGCCAAATGGGACGCTTGCCTCGAGAAGGCGGAGGACCGCTTCACGCACCTCTACGACAAGGCGCGCAGCAAGGCTGCCGAGGATCTCGCCGTCTGTGCGCTCAACGACTCCGCGTCCGCCGTCGTAGCCGATGCCCAATCGGACGCCGACGCCGTCTATCAGGGTGTGCTGGCCGGCTTCGATTTGAACGGCTTCGACCCGAGCGATCGCGTGCAGCGCGAGGACGCTCGGCTGCGGGCGGCCCTGCTGCGCGAATCGGGACGACTCTCCCAGCAAGGCCTCTCCGCCGAGAGCCGTCACGCCACCCGGCCAGATGCCGGGCGACGCGATGCCAAGCGTCAGAAGGCCAGGGATTCGTTCGACTCACGTAGTGAGAAGGCGCTCACGCGCGCCCTGGATCGCGGCGTCGGATACGCCGGAACGGACGCCGCGAGCCTCGGCGACCAGTGCGAGAGCCTCGTCGACGATTGGGCATCGACGACGGCACCTTGACGGCGGCGGTCTCTACGGAGCTCTAGCCCGGTTTTCTCACCAGGTCGCTCTGCGCGCGGCTATACTGGGACGCGTGCTGTACGCCATCCCCGCTGTTGTCGTTCTCGTCGCTGCCGCGACGGTGGCGTGGAAGTGGTACCGCGTGCTCCAACCCCCGGCGCGCGCGCCCGAGCGGTGGTCCGAATCGCTCCGGCCGGAATCCGGACCGGTCGTGCTATGTCTGGGAGACTCGATCACTCACGGACACCTGGGGAGCGATTGGACCGGCTTGCTGGCGAGCCGCGGGCTTACCGTCGTGAACGGCGGAATCAACGGTGAGCTCGCATGGAACGTCACCCAGCGGGTGGACCGGGCTCTGGCCTGCCGCCCGGATGTGGTGACGGTCCTGATCGGTGCCAATGACGCGATGGCCTCCCACGACGAAGCTTCCGGCCGCCGCTACCTGAAGCTGGTGAATCTGCCCCGTCTACCCGATCTGGAGTGGTTCGAAGAGAATCTCCGTGTCCTGGTACACCAGCTTCGTGAGGGAAGCGAGGCGAGAATCGCCCTGATGACCCTGGCCCCGATCGGCGAGGACCCAAGAGCGCCGATCGCGACCCTCGTCGGCGAATGCAACGCGATCATTGCTCGAGTGGCGGAAGATCTGGGCGTCGATCTCCTGCCTCTTCACGATCGTCTGGCGGCGCTTCTCGATGAAAGCTCCGGGGCCGGGCAGCATCGGTACGAGCCGGGAACGCGGGGCACGATCCGAATGGTAGGCGCCGGAGCGCTCCACTACCTCCTGGGCATGAGCTGGGATCGGATCGCCGATCGACGCGGGCTGGCGCTGACCGTCGACCTCGTACACCTGAACGACCGCGCCGGCAGGATCGTCGCGGAACTGATCGAAGGATTCGCACTCAGAGGGTGAGGCAGAACCCATGCACCCGAGGGATTTCGAAGCCAGGCCCGATTTCGTAGCGAGCAGCCCGGTCGGTGCGGGCGAGCTGTCGATCCGCTGGTTCGGAACCGCTGCCTACAGGTTCGAGTACTCGGGAAAGGTTCTGTGGATCGATCCATGGTTCTCCAGGCAGGGTCTCCTTGCCCTGCGCGTCGGAGTCCTCGAGCCCGTACGGGACGAAATCGACAGGTACATGGACAGGGCCGATGCCATCGTCATCGGCCACAGCCATTACGATCACGCCGCCGACCTGCCCTACATCGCTCCGAAGACCGGGGCCGTGGTGTATGGAAGTGATTCCACGGCGAACCTCCTGAGGGCCTACGGAACCGACGAGAGTCAGATCAGGGTCGTGAGGGGGGGAGACACCGTGGAGGAGGGACCGTTCAAGATCACCTTCGTGCCCAGTGCCCACGGTTCACTGATGGGCAGGATACCGGGCGACTTCGACATCGGGCCGGACATCCAGCCCCCGCTCAAGGCCATGGAGTACGGTCGCGGCGACGTCTTCGGGCTGCTCGTCGAGGTCGAGGGCTACAGGATCTACCACAAGGGCAGCGCCGCCATCGTCGAGGAGAGCGAGAGAGATGTGCGCGCCGACCTGCTGCTGCTGGGCATTTCGCTGAGGGCCGATACGAAGCAGTTCGTCTACCGCATGGTCGAGATGATCGATCCCCAGATCCTCATGCCCATGCACTACGACTTCTTCTTCCGTCCGCTCCGCAAGGGACTCCGGCTGGTGCCCAGGACCCGGTTCGGACAGGTCGTCGACGAGGCCCGCGACGCGAAGCCAGAGATCGAGATCGTCACCCTGCCGCTGCTCGGCGAGTATCGGGTGAGGTTCTAGCTCGGCCGCTATGCGGTTCCTCCCCAGCTGCAGACCCTCTTGACCGCCTCGTTGGCGCTCACCATTGCCGCTTCCATGAAGCAGCCGCCGAAGATGTCGCTGACGAAGGAGACGCCCCGAAGGTCCTTTGCCTTCTCCTTGAAGTCCAGGACTCTTCGATACGATCCGGTGGGGTAGTGTCCCATCCCGGCTTCCTTGTGCCAGAACACCCGGGCTTCCTCCACCCAGCCCGTAATGCCCGGAATCACCGATTCGAGATCTTCCAGCGCCTTCTTGGTGATTTCGTCGTCGGACCTTCCGACCAGGTCGAGCGTGTTCGGGTAGCACGACCACGCACTCACCACCCCCTTGCCGCTGGGAACCATCTCGGGGCACTTGACCGAACCGTCGACGGCGAAGCTGAAGGTCCGCTTGACGGTAGGCTGATTGAAATAGGCCCAGACATCCCTCCTCACCGGACGGTCGAGGAAGAAGACCGGCATCGGAAGAGGCGCCTGGACAACCGACTCGAAGAAATCGCGCTGCTCTGCGAGCTCTTCGGGCAGCATGCGCCCGACCGAAGGTGCCGCGGCCGCGACGATCACGTGCCCTGCCCTGCTCACCGAGCCGTCTTCTTCCATCTGCACGCCGATGACCCGGCCTTTCTCCATCACCAGCTGGCGCACCGGGGAGTCGCAGCGCACCGGCAGACTCCTGGCCATTTCATCCGTCAGGGAAGCCGAGCCGCCGGTCAGGACGGAGTACTGCGTGAACATGTCGATGCGGAGCAATTGGATGAAGTGGTACAGGCTCATCCACTCGGGCTCGGTCATGTTGCTCGCCAGGGCGATTCCGGTGAAGAGGTCCCTGAGCTTTCGCTCCGATGGCTTGTTGAAGAAGCTCGCGATCTCGACATCGTCGCGCTCCGGCCGGTCTTCTTCGATCCGGTACATCGGCGACCTGTGTCCGAAGATGATGTGCTTGAGGGCGAACCCGTAGAGCCTCGCGTTGTTGGCCAGGCCGAGGCCCCGCATGTAGAGAGACCTGGGCGTGAAGTCCAGCTGGGCGCCGTCGGCGAATCTGAACACCACCTTTCCCTCGATGTCCTTCAGTGTCCGCCGCAGCCCAAACGCGTCGATCAGATCGAACGCGTGAACGTAGTTGGAGTGGAAGAACTGGGCGCCGACGTCGACCTTGTCTCCTTTGCGCTCGACCGTGGCCATGCGTCCGCCCGGACGGTCCAGGGCCTCCAGGATCTCGACCTCGTAGCCTCTGCGTTGCAGCCAGTATCCCGCCGAGAGCCCGCCAATTCCGGCGCCGATGATGATCACCTTTCTGTTTTCCACTTCTCGGCCTCCTTCGTGCTGCACGAACCGTGGACTCCGCTGTCTCAGGCTGCTGGGCTCAAAGGACCCGGAGCGCGGTGGACACATCGGCTTCTCGCTCCGTTGCCGGATGCCGATCGTTCACTATCTGGCATGAGTCTCGAAAAACGTCGAGGAAGGGACGCCAAATAGAAAGGAATCGTCCTCAGCGTGGAGAAAAGAAGAAGGGTCCCTTCATGTCCAGCTCCGCCATCAGCCCCATCATCGCGCCGAGGTACTCGGGCACCCTCGACAGGTAGTCGGGGGTGGGGCGTTTGCGGAACAGATCGGCGGAGAACATCCCTGCCCAGGTCCGGACCGGGAGGATGCCCTCCTCGGAGCCCGGAGCGGTCTGGGACCAACCGGCGACCGTCTCTTCCGACCGGAAGAGGTTCATGCGTTCTCAATTGTAGGGTGTATCTGCTTCGCCCCACTTCGGCATCGGAAGGCAGATGTGACCGACCACCGTATCCGGCGAGACTTCGAGGATCTCCTCGTCTCGGAACCGGAGCCGAATCGGTTCGGCGGTGGCGAGGTCCAGCGTGTCGACACGAACCTCACGTCCCGGGAAGAGCCAGCGCACGGCCAGCGACTCGATTCCTCACTGCCCGTACCACTTCTGCACACCGTCGACGCTGATCAGGTACTGCGTCGGGATGTTGGAGAAAGGCGCCCACGAGCCGATGTAATCAGTATTGGGGCTGTTCCAGCAACCGATACGAGAGCCTTCGACGGCGTCAGCCTGGGCCAGGCGGGCCTCTTCTGTCGAGATCCCCAGCGCAACCGCCAACTCGGTGTAGTGCGGGCCGCGGCCGTGCTCGACGAAGTGCTCGAGGATCGTCGTGTAGGCACGCTGGGCAAGGACCGGATCGTTCATGATGCCTCCAATCGCACGCTCCAGCGCCTACGATATCACATCTCGCACCAATCCGACGAGGCCAAACCGAGCCGGATCCAGACTCTATCTACCCCTCCCGCCCTTCTATTGCGGCACGCCGGTGTCGTACGGACTCAGGGGAAGCGGCGTCATTCCCTGAGGGTTTTCGAGTCCCCGCTCTGCGATTTCCTCGAGCGGGGCGAAAGCCGTGAACTCCGGTCGGGTGGCAAAGAGCTCGAGCGCCGCCTCGTAGTGCTCCATCGCCAGCTCCCGCCGCCCGAGCCTGTCAGCGAGAATGCCCCGCGAAACGAGCGCGGTTCCTCGGATCTCGATTGGCGCCTCCTCGCCGGTCGCCGGTTCCAGAGCGGCGTACGCGCCTTCGTCATCCCCAAGCGCGTCGCGCGTCTTCGCGCTGCCGAAGGCGAGCCGGCGGGCGTCGAGGGTCTGAATCTCCGAGGACAGCAGCGCGTCCCATGCTCTACGGGCCTCCTCCAGCTTGCCAACGCTGTCGAGCTCGAGTGTGCGGCGGGTCCTCCGGATCTCGTCCCGCTCGAGTTCGAGGCCACCGCTCACCAGGTCTTCGCTCGCCGGGAAGCTCGGCGGATCCGCCTCCGGACCGAGTGTGAACGGAACAAACCGCCCGAACGGCGCATGCGGCTGCATCGTGGTGGAGTGCCACAGGGTCAGCGAAGCCGGGTGTACGATGGCAGGGTTCAGCACCGCGAGATTCCCCACGGTCGAGGCATTCGCAAACTGTTCTCCGCCGCGGTCCCGAAGAATCTCGGTCGCAAGGAGAGGGGTAAGGCTGCCAAGGTGAGGACGCACGGCCTCCTCCATCCCCGACCTCCTCTGGAAACTGTCCGGATGCCGGAACCGATCATATGGAATCATCTCCTGGGTTCTCGCGTGGTTCGCCTGCGCGAACCAATCTCCATCCGGCCGATAGACGGTACATCCGTCGGGGACGCACTCCACCATGGCGATATCTCCGGCGGCATCGGCGAGCACCAGGAACGCGGCGATCCCTCTTCGCCGGGGCTCCGAGATGATTCGAATGGCTTCTTCCACGGTCGTGGCCTTCTGAAGCGCGCGGCGATGGGGCCACGATGGAAAGAATAGGCTGACCTGGGGCTCGGATACGAAGAAGTTGAAGGAGATCGCCAGGCCTGCCTCGTTGACGCCGACCGTCGGCAGTCCGACCAGCGGCCAGCCGACGAAGATATGGTCGAGATCATCTCCATCCGGGTGATACAGTGCCACCAGTGGGCGACGCCGGCCGAAGCCGTCGTTCCAGTCGACGTTTCTCCCGATCAGCGCCCGGCCGTCGGCAGTTGCACTTCGGGTAGCGGCGAAGACCGTCGAACCCGCCGAAAGACTCAGAATGGCTCGCATCACGTCGCGAGGCGGCACGCGGAGACCGGCTGCCATCCCGGCGACCTCCTCGTGCAGTCCGCTGTCCTCGGCAAAGGGCGCGAGGCCACTGTAGAGCGGCATGAACAGATGGCCGAAAAGCCAACCTCCCACGCCTGCCTCTGCCATGAGATGCCTGTAGTCCGCGAGCTGATACTCGAAGACCTCCTGCAAAACGGGTCCGAGCAGCTCCGCCTGCTGGCGTCCCATCTCGCGGTACGAGCCGTACAGATGAAGCACGATCAGGTCGTCGACATCCTCACGGCGCGGCTCCTGCGCCTGAGCGAAGGTCGCCGGAATCACGATGAGCAGGACCGACAGCAGGGCAGACGTTCTTCTCATGCGTGGTTTCCTCCGGTGGGGACGGGCGCATCGCCACTGCCCTTCCTCGAGAGCCCCGAGCCCCTAGAATGGGACGCCAGGAAGGTCTTGGCCACAGAAAATGCCAACCGCCGGATCCTTCCGAGAATCGGTCGGAAAGGACCCGGCGGTGATTGCGATACGAATCAATCTGCCGAGAGAAAAAGAACGACTCTCCTCTACATGGCGTCGATGATGGCATTCAGGGTCGAGCTGGGGCGCATGACCGCTTCCGCCTTCTCATCGTCGGGCATATAGTAGCCACCCAGATCGACAGGCTTCCCCTGAGCGGCGAGCAGCTCTTCTACGATCTTGGCTTCGTTCTGCTCGAGCTCTTTGGCCACCTTGGCGAAACGCGCCTGCATCTCGGCATCCTTGCTCTGCGCGGCCAGGGCCTGTGCCCAGTACAAGGTCAGGTAGAAGGTGCTTCCCCTGTTGTCGATCTCGTTGACCTTGCGAGAAGGAAGCCTGCCGTTCTCCAGGTATTTGGTGATGGCCTGATCGAGTGTCTCCGCCAGAATCGTGGCTTTTTCGTTCTTGGTGTTCTCGGCGATCAGCTCCAGCGACGGGACCAGCGCACAGTACTCGCCCAGGGAATCCCATCGTGTGTGACCCTCTTTCACCAGCTGCTGAACGTGCTTGGGAGCCGAACCGCCGGCACCGGTCTCGAACAGCCCGCCACCGCCGAGAAGCGGTACCACCGACAGCATTCTCGCGCTGGTACCCAGCTCGAGAATCGGGAACAGGTCGGTGAGGTAATCCCTCAAGACGTTGCCGGTAACGGCGATCGTATCCTCGCCCTTGCGGATCCTCTCCAGGGAGAACTTCATTGCCTCTGCCGGCTTCATGATGCGAATGTCGAGGCCTTTGGTGTCGTGGGCGGGAAGATACTTGTTCACCTTCGCGATGATCTGCGCATCGTGCCCTCGGTTCTCGTCCAGCCAGAATATCGCGGGCGCTCCGGTGGCCCTCGCTCTCCGGACAGCCAGTGCGACCCAGTCCTGGATCGGGATGTCCTTTACCTGACACATCCTGAAGATATCGCCGGGCTCCACGGTCTGCTTCAGCAGGGTCTGGCCCGAGGCATCGACGACGCGGAACTCCCCGTTGGCGGGCGCTTCGAAGGTCTTGTCGTGAGAGCCGTACTCTTCCGCCTTCAGGGCCATCAGACCGACGTTGGAGACGTTGCCCATCGTCGAAGGGTCGAACTGCCCGTTCTTCTTGGCGTTCTCGAGGATCTCCTTGTACATGGTCGCATAGCAGCGATCCGGCACCATGGCGATGCAGTCTTGAAGCTCGTCGTCGTTGTTCCACATCCTGCCGCCGTCGCGAACCACGTTCGGCATCGACGCGTCGACGATGATGTTGTTGGGCACGTGCAGGTTGGTGATGCCCTTTCTCGAGTCGACCATCGCAAGCGCCGGCTGTGTCTCGTAGACCGCAGCGATATCCGCTTCGATCTCCGCCTTCTTGTCGGCGGGAAGCCTGTCCAGCTTTTCGTAGACATCGGCGAGGCCGTTGTTGAGATTGACGCCGATCTCCTGGAGTGCATCGGCGTGCTTGTCGAGCGCCTCCTTGTAGTAGACCGCTACGCAGTGACCGAACATGATGGGATCGGACACCTTCATCATGGTCGCTTTCAGGTGCAGGGAGAGCAGCACGCCGTCCTTCTTCGCCTCTTCGATCTGCTCGGCGTAGAACTTCCGCAAGGCGGCCACGTTCATCACCGCGGTATCGATGACCTCGCCCTCGAGGAGCGACAGCCCTTCCTTCATGACGGTCGTCTTGCCGTCGGCGGCGACGAACTCGATCTTCACGTCACACGGCTTTTCGATCGTGGTGGAGTTCTCGCTCGAGTAGAAATCCTTGTCGCTCATATGGACGACGCGCGCCTTGGATCCGGATTTCGGCCACTGCTGCATCATCTTGTGCGGGTTCTTCTGGGCGAACTTCTTGACCGAAACGGCCGGTCTTCGGTCGGAGTTGCCTTCACGCAGTACGGGATTGACCGCCGAACCGAGAGCCACGGCGAATCTTTCCTGCAGGGCCCTTTCGGCGTCGTTCTTGGGCTCTTCGGGGTAGTCCGGGATGTCGTATCCCTTTTCTTGCAGCTCCTTGATCGCGTCTTGCAGCTGGGGAATCGAGGCGCTGATATTGGGAAGCTTGATGATGTTGGCTTCGGGGGTCTTTGCGAGCTCTCCGAGCTGGGTCAGATGGTCGGGAATCTTCTGGTCGTCGCTGAGGTTCTCGGGGAAGTTCGCGATGATCCGCCCCACCAGAGAGATATCCCTCAGCTCGGTCTCGATGCCGGTACCCTGGGTGTACTTCTCGATGACGGGGAGCAAGGCGTATGTCGCCAGCGCCGGAGCTTCATCGGTCTTTGTCCAGATTATCTTCGATGTGGTCATCTTTCGTCCTTCATGTCTGTAGAGCTGCCGACCACGGCCCAACCTGACGGTCTGACGGGCTGACGGGCTGGCCTGTCTGGCGCCGTTTGTCAGCCATGCCGCGACGCAAGTAGCGCCACCCTAGATAGGCGATATTTCCCGATTTGCAATACGGGGGCGGCCAGCCACGTGGCGAGCGATGGACGTGGCTGATCTACGTGAATTCGTTGGGGTTACGGCCGTCGACGCATCCCGCAGGCAGTGCCGAGATCGCGACTCGGCGCTGGAAGAGCATCCGTCCTGGTTGGGGAGCAAGTCCGGTCGCTTTCTCGCAACGCCCATCCGGTACAAGCGGAAAGAACCACCCCGGTGCTACCGGTTGAGGCGAGGAGGTGTCCCATGTCCATCCGTGGATCGACGCGGCTGGGCCTGTCGCTGGCGCTGGCCGCCAGTCTTTCAGCCTGCGCGACCAGCACGCAACCTCTCCGGCGTCCGACATGGCTCGAGCCGCGGGAGCCCTCGAGCCGCTGAAGAGGGAATTGCGGAGTGCGTTGCTCGGTGCGCTCAGGGAGGGCGGAGCGAAGCGGGCCATCGAGGTCTGCCAGCTTCGGGCACCCGAGATTGCGCGGCTCACCAGCACAGGCGGCGCCCTCCTCGGCCGGACCAGTCACAGGGTGCGGAATCCCGCAAACGCTCCCGAAGCCTGGATGTCCGTATTCCTGGATGAATATCTCGCCAACCCGGACGACGACGAGCCGCGGGCCGTTCGACTTGCGTCGGGTGACATCGGGTACGTGGAGCCGATCCGCATGAAGGGTCTCTGCATGCAGTGCCACGGCGATCGGATCAAACCCGACGTGAAGGCGCGACTGCGCGCACTCTATCCCGAGGACCAGGCGACCGGCTTCAAGAAAGGCGAGCTTCGAGGGATGTTCTGGGTCAAGCTCTCGGCGGACGAATCCACCTGACGCCACCTACTCGGACAGCCGCTGGGCGGGCCGCAGAGCCCGCTCGACGGCCGCGTGAACCTGCTCGACGTGGTCATCGACCGTCTCTGGCTTCCAGCTTCGGGTATCGATGGGCTCGAGCACGTCCACCTCGAGCTCTCCCGGGATGAGCGTGAAGCTCCGATCGGGCACCCGCTCGTGAGCGCTGTGCAGGACCACCGGAACCACGGGGAGGCCGGTGGCGAGCGCCAGGTGGACGAAGCCCTTGCGGAACGAAAGCAGCCGACCGTCGCGGCTGCGTGTGCCCTCGGGCCAGATCCAGATGCTCAGACGGTGCCTGTGGACGAGCTCCGCGGTCGAGGCCAGGGCCGTGATGGCGCCCTCCCGGTCGCCGCGATCGATGAGCAGGTGTCCGGACAGTCGGTAGGCCCACCCGAAGAAGGGGATGCGGCCGATCTCCTTCTTGGCGATTCCGCACCCGCCCATCGGACACAGCCACATGGCGATGAGGACGTCGAGGGCCGAGGTGTGGTTGGTGACATAGATCGCCGGACTCGACCCGCCCAGACGCTCCCGGTGTCGTACGCGGGTCCGCACCCCCAGGATCCGGACAACCAAGGGCCCGAAAAACTTCCCATACAGGTTGCCGATCCGGATTCGCAAAGGCCGCCACGGCAGCAGCGGCACCGAGAGCAGCAGGTAGACGATCGCCCCGGAGGAGACCAGGACGAAGCCGGTGACGATGCGCACCCAGGTACTGACGAATCCCAGCGCCCCTTGGGCGACTCGGAAGCTCTGCGAAACGTTTCTCGGCGACTTCATTTCTGGTTACCTCGGCGTCAGCGCGAGATCGGTGTACTCGCGGTAGTCAGGTTCGCGTTTTATCTGTGCTCGCACCCGGCGGAACTTCAACACCAGCGCCAGGAGGCGCGCCTGGTTGTAGAGGGTTCGCCAGGCATGGCGCGGGTAGAAGATCATCGGGCTCTCGAGGGGCAGCTCGCGCTTGATGATCTCGATGTCGCGCGCAATGGACTCGGGAGTGTCCGATGGAAACCCCAGAATGTAACCCGCCAGGGTCATTACCCCCGCTTCGCGCCAGCGCAGGAGCATGCTGCGGTACTCGGTGATCCGGTTCTGCCGCTTCTTGCTGTGAGCCAGGGCGCTCGGATTGATGCTCTCCATGCCGATGAAGGCCCGCGCCACGCCGGCGCGCCCGCACTTCTCGATGAAACGCGGGATCTTGTGGCTCATGGTGTCCACTTGGATGGTGAGCTTGATCTTCAGGCCCTCCTCGCGCAGCTGGATCACCCGATCCAGGATCGGCTCCCACTCGGCGTTGCGGGCAAAGTTGTCATCGGTGATGAAGAAGTTGCGGACGCCCTGGGCCAGGTTGTGGCGGATCAGCTTCTCCACGTCGTCGGCGCTGAGGGCGATCTCCACGTCGCGGCCCAGGCTTCGCCGCTGGGCGCAGTCCAAGCCCAGACCGTTCATCACGGCCAGCGTATTGGAGGGAATCGCCGAGCGCAGCCACCGGATCGGGTAACCCTCGGCGTCGTAATGGGATGGCTTGATCAGTACGAGGTGGAAAACCTCGCCCATTGGCGGAGAACTCATTCACCCCCCGGCCCGGAACCGGGCGGCGCCGAGACCGCTTGAGTGTAGGGTATGCGGAAGACGAGCGCTGGTGCGGCTCCAGAGCAGGCTGAGCTCCGAAATCCGGATTCTCGAGGAATCACCCCGACGACGCCCTGGGGCGTCGGATCCGGCCCGATCTCACGGATCCGCCCAAGTCTCATATGGACTGATCACCCGCAGGGGTCCATACTGCCAGGGCGGGCAAACTGTGTCGCGTCTCAAGCGTCTCATCCAAGAGATCCACCGGCGCTCGCTCTGGCAGGTGCTGGGGATCTACCTCGTCGGTGCCTGGATCGCCTTCCAGGGCATCGAGGCCCTCGTCTCCGGGCTGGGCCTCCCCGAATGGGTCCCGGGCTTCGCGGTGGTGGTCATGATCCTGGGGCTTCCCATCGTCCTGGCCACGGCGTTCGTGCAGGAGGCTACCGGAGACCAGGAGGCGCCCGACGAGGCCCCGGCAGCGTCCGATGACGAGCAGACAGTCGAATCGGCCGACGCCGGCGGGCTGCGTTTCTTGACCTGGCGGAACGCGATCCTGGGCGGGGTCGTGGCCGTCGCGATCACCGGCGCCGGCCTTTGGCTGACCTGGCCCCGCCCCCTGGGCCTGCTCATCGACCTCGCGGGGGTGAGCGGCCCGCCGGTCGATCCGGCCCTTCCCGACGAGCCCTCCATCGCGGTCTTGCCCTTCGCGAACATGAGCGGCGACCCGGAGCAGGAGTACTTCAGCGACGGAATCACCGAGGACCTGACGACCGAGCTGGCGCGAAGCCGGTACCTGTTCGTCATCTCGCGCAACTCGGCCTTCACCTACAAGGGGAAGGCCGTGAAGGTGGAGGACGTGGGCCGCGAGCTCGGCGTGCGCTACGTGCTCGAGGGAAGCGTGCGCAAGGCTGGGGGCCGCGTCCGGATCACAGCGCAGCTGATCGACGCGACCACGGGGGGGCACCTCTGGAGCGAGCGCTACGACCGGGATCTCTCCGACATCTTCGCGCTCCAGTCGGAGATCGCCGAGGAGATCCTGGGGGCAGTGGATGTCGAGATCGGAGCAGCCGAAAGCCGCCGCCTCGCCCGGAAGCCGAGCCAGAGCTTGACGGCCGTCGATGCCTTCTGGAGGGGCCTCGTACCACATTCAACGATCCACCCGGGAAGACAACGAGAAGGCGCGGCGCCTGTTCGAGCGCGCCATCGAGCTCGACCCGGGCTACGCCGGCGCCCATGCCCTGCTCGGGAGCACCTACGCGACCGAGTTCGCCAACGGCTGGAGCTCCGACGAGACCCTGCGCGATCGGGCGGAGGAGCTGGCGCACCGCGCGATCGCGCTGGATGACACGAACCCAGTCGGTCACATGACGATGGCCTGGGTGCACCTCAACCGGGGCGACTCGGCCGAGGCTATCGCCTCGGCTGATCGAGTGCTCGAGCTCGCGCCCAACTGGTCCTTCGCTCACGCGGCCCGCGGCCTGGCCTTGCTCCAGCAGGCCCGGTTCCTGGAGGCCTCGCGGTCGGTGCGACGGGCACTTCGTCTGAACCCGCGCGCACCGACGGGTCTGCTGATGAGTCTGGCGCAGGTGAACTTCGCCGCGGGTCGCAGGAAGGAGGCGGTGGACCAGCTGGAACACCTGCGCGAGGCCAACGCCGACCACATCGCGTCACGGGTCGTTCTCGCTGCCCACTACGAGCGGGAAGGCCAACACGACCAGGCGTCGGATGCGGTCGGCGAGATCCTCCGGGTCAACCCCGATTTCAGCGTCGACCGGGCGGAGGCGATGTTCCCGAACGCGGAGAGGGTCTTCGGTTCCCAGGAGTTCGCGGAGATCCTGGACGCCCTCCGGGCGGCCGGGCTACCGTGAGAGCCTTCCGGCCCTGACCTTACGCCCATGGGTCGATCTTCCCGCTCGATCTCGTGGCGAAAGGCGGGCTGATCCCGTACGCGCGAGAGAAGCTTCGAGGGTCGCAGTAGAGCGTCGATTCGGAGCCGGGCGTCTGGCGGCAGAGGGTGGAGCGTTGACCAAGTCGGACTGGGATTACCGAGGGCTGGCAGCCGAGTCTTACGACCTCTGGTTCCCGAGCGAACCCTACTGGGATCAGGAGTTCTTCTTCGAGAGGATCCGGGCGAACCAGGGGATCGCCCTCGAGGTCGCCTCGGGCACCGGGCGCCTCCTCCTTCCCTACCTCCGAGATGGGCTGGAGGTGGAGGGAGTCGATTCGTCCGAAGAGATGCTTGCCATCTGTCGCCAGAAGGCGAGGGAGATGAATCTCCAACCGGTTCTCCACCAACAGCTCATGCAGGAGATGGATCTACCCCGGAAATACGGAACCATCTTCATCCCGAATGGCTCCTTCCAGATCCTCGCCGAGCGAGAGGAGGCCTTCGAGGCTCTCTCGGGTTTTCGTCGTCACCTCGAGAAGGGCGGCGAGCTTCTGGTCGCCGTCTCCGTTCCCTGGCGCGACTTTCCGCACCAGGGCCAATGGCGCCTTCGCCGCTCGGGCACACGGCCCTCCGATGGGGCCAAGATTCTGATTCACGAGTGCACGCGAAGCGATCTGGTGGAGCAGGTTCAGGATCAATGGCTGCGATTCGAAGTCTTCAAAGATGACGAAATCGTGCAGTCGATCCTTCGCACCCACCGCCTCCGCTGGTATCACAAGCACGAGTTCTCGCTCATGCTCGAGCGGGTCGGATTCTCCGAGATCTCGGTGCGACTGGGCCTGGGCACGGAGCCGCCGGATGCGGTCCATGACACGGAGCTGGTCTTCTCGGCTCGCAGCTGACCGGCCCACGCCCATCAACGCATCTGAAGGGCCGCCGTCGGACAGTGCACTGGAAGTTTGCCGATCTCCGCTTCATCGGTAGGTCCTGTCGCCGTGCCGAAGCCACCCGCCAGCCCGTGCGCCCGCGGGGTCGTGGTGAGTCCAGTGCACCACGCCGCCCCGGGGATTCCATTCGTACTGGCCCCGAAAACGCACCTCGTCCCCGATCCGCAACGAATCGAGACGCGGCGCCAGATCGATGTTGTGGCTCACCAGAATGGTCTGCCGCAGCGCGAGCCGCAGGATGAACCGCTGATGTCTCGAGCCCACCCGATCGTCGGGTAGCAGCTTTTCTACGGTACCAGTGCCCTCGACCACCACCCCGGACTGTCGCTCGCGGAAGAGCCGCGCGATTTCGGAGATCCCCGGGGCGCTTTCGCGGAGAATGGCGTCTTCGGGAGGCGGTCGATTCTCCCAAGTTGCGACGACGTAGACGGCCGCTGCGGCGAAGATCATCGCCGTTGTCCAACGGAGTCGCGAGCGACGAGCCATGGTGCGCGATTGTAGCCGCATGCAGGTGTCCAGGACTTCATGAAGTAGGCGCACTCCATGAGGCGGATCGCCGAGCCCGATGAAATCGCCGAGGCGGCGGGATAGCGGGCCCGATCGCCACCCCTTCCGCTACGAGGTCGAGGGCTCCCCCAGGGGTCGATACGGCCCGGCGTTGCGGTCGATTCTCTCTCGCGCAACCTTTCGGGCCTGCTTGGGTTGAACTTCCCAGCGGAGGCGGCTTTGCAGCACGGCGACGATGACCGCCGACTGATGCAGGCGTTCTGCGATGGCGACGATTCCGCGTTCGACGTGCTCTTCCGGCAGTGGTCCGGTCGCGTGCTGCGATTTCTGGAGCGGATGATCCCCGAGCCGGCGGTGGCGGAGGAGCTGTTGCAGGAGACATTCCTGCGAGTGCATCGAGCGAGAGAGAGGTGGGAGCCAAGCGCCCGCTTTTCGACCTGGCTCTTCACCATCGCGACGAACCTCGCGCTGAATGAGCTGCGGCGGCCCTTCCGGCGCAGGGTCCACGAAAGCGCGGAGGCCGAGCACCAGAGCGCGCCCCGGGAACTGGCTTCCGAGGCTCCGGCGGTTGACGACGTGGCCCACGCGCGCCGCCTGGGAGACGATGTGGAGCGGGCGCTGGAGTCCCTTCCCGAGCGGCAGCGCGCGGCGCTCTGGCTGACAGCGGTGGAGGGACTGTCCTACGCCGAGGTGGGGGCGTCACTCGGAGCCTCACCGCAGTCGGTGAAGGGCCTGGTGCACCGCGGTCGCTCGACGCTGGCCGAGCAGCTGCCCCACGCGATCGATCGGGGCGACACGGGATGAGCGAGGAGACGGGACGATGACACGCGATCGTGACGACTACGGGCCCGAAGAGATCCTCGACGAGCGTCTCTCGGCCTGGCTGGACGGCGAACTCGACACCGCAGCGGAGACCGAGCTGCGCGCGGAGCTCGAGGCGCGTCCGGAGCTCGCGGCTCGGCTGGCGCAGCTCCAGCGCGTCGACGAGGCGCTCCGCACCGTTTCGGAGCCCGCGGTGCGGCCCGAGCTGGCAGCGCGGCTCCGGGAGCGCATCACGAAAGAGGGTCAAAGGCAACGCCCCCGGCGGCGGGCCGTCCGTGCGGCTCTGGCGCGCCGGCGCCGCTGGATCGTACCCGTGATGGCTGCGGCCGCCGCCGCGGCCTTCGCGCTCCTGGCTCAGCCGCGTCTGCGCGAGACGCCGCCTTCGCAGGAGACGCCGTTCGCCAGGTCTCCGACGCCGCCCTCGGCGCCGGAGACCGTCGAGCCGCAGCCTCGGATGGTGGCGCCGCTCCAGCCCGCACCGGAACCCGAGGAGCTCGCTCTCACCATGGAGATCGAGAGCGATTCGGATCTCGAAGTGATCGAGATGCTCGACTGGCTCGAGACGCTCGGCGAGATCGAGTCGAGCTGAGGACTGACGTGAGACGCCTTGCGAAACTGCTGCTCGCCCTGGGAATCGCCGCCGTGGCGGCGGGGTCTCCCGTGGACACGAGCGCGCAGCCCCGGAAAGGTGGAGCACGTGCGGAGCGCCACATGGCCCGTGGAGCGCCGGAGTCTCTGCATCGCTTCGTCCGCGACCTGCCACCTGGGGAGCAGCGCGCCGCCCGGCGCCGGCTGCGCACCATGGACCCCGATCGCCGCCGGCAGTTCTTCGAGCGTTGGCAGGACATGAGCGAGTCGGAGCGCGTCGAGCATTGGGAGCGCTTGCGAAGCGCGCGCCAGGCGAGGAAGCCGCACCCGGCGCTGCCCCGGGAGCTGCGCGAAGAGTTCCGCGGCATGTCGCCCGAAGAGCGCGAACAGGCGCGAGAGGTGTTCCGCCGGATGCCTCCCGACCGCCGCGCTCGCTTCCGGCGCGCGATCCAACACTGGGACGAGCTCACGCCCGAGCAGCGTGAGAAGGTGCGAGGGCGCGTCCAGCACCTGCGGCGCTTCTCGGAAGAGCAACGCCAGCGGATCGAACGGAACCGCCCGATCTGGGAGGACATGGATCGCGCCGATCGGGAGCGGATGCGACGCCGCCTCGAGCGTTTCCGCTCGCTCTCGCCCGCGCGGCAGGAGGCGCTGGTCGAGGAGCGCTTCCCAGACCGCAGCCCCGAGCAACGCTCCCGCATCCTCGATGGTCTCCGGGCTCGCTGAAAATTTTTCGCGCAACCGCCGCTGCCGGGACGGGTTGGATAGGTCCGGAACCTCAACCAAGGAGATCGAATCATGCAGCGATCGGGAATCTGGGCTCTCTGTCTAGCCGTGGTGGCCAGCTTCGCGCTGCCGGCCTCGGCTAGCCTGCGCGAGGACCGCGCCATCCTGGCGGAGCTGGCGGATTGTCCGTGCACACTCTCCCAGGCCATCGAGGAGGCCCTCGCGCTGGTGCCCGGCACCGTGGCGAGGGCGCGCCTCAAGGTCTCCCACAAGCCCGGGGGCGACCCGGTAACCTTCTACAAGGTCGCCGTGTTCGACGAGGCGGGGGATCGCAATGTACTTCGCTTTGACGCCCACACCTGTGAGGGCATCGAGCCCACTCCGCCCGAGATCTCGATGGTCGACGCCATCGGCATCGCTCTGGTCGAGGTGGGGGCGGGTATCCCCGTGGTGGGGAAGCTGCGCTTCCCCGGCCTCGAGCCGGTCTACAAGGTGGTGATCCTGCTGCCCCGCGGCCGCTTCGTCGTCTTCGTGGACGGCGTGAGCGGCGAGGTACTCGGCTCGCGCAAGTGGCAGGCGAAGCGCGACGGTACCGGCGACGCGGAGGAAGGTGACAGCGAGGACGACTCGCTCTGAGGAGGCAGGGGGAGCCGATCCCGGCTCCCCCTCGTCACCCGCTGTTGCGGCGCCACCGAAGCTTCAGGACTCAGGTTCGCTTGATCACCGTGCCTGCGAGGGCCTTCGCGTCATAGCTGCCTCTCTCCAGGACCGGCTTCCCATTGATCAGGACGTACTCGATTCCTTCCGAGAACCGATGGGGATCCTGGAAGGAGGCGCAGCTCTTCACCGTCCTGGGATCGAAGACCGTGATGTCCGCAAAGGCGCCCTTCTTCAGGACTCCCCTGCCCTCGAGTTGCATCTGCCTCGCCGGGAGGGAAGTCATCTTGCGGACCGCCTCTTCCTGGGTCAGGTATTGCTCGTCCCGGGCAAACTGACCCAGGACCTTCGTGAAAGCTCCGTAGGAGACCGGCGACGGATTCGGGTAGTCGACGCCGACGATGTCGGTCATGATCGCGCAATTCGGGTCGGAGATGGCCCAGGACCCGATCCAGTCGCTGATCTTCTGGTCGTCGATGCTGTAGACGAAGAAGAGCCTTCCCTCTTCTTCCGCGATCAGGTCGAAGGCCGTATTGTAGAGATCCGTTCCCCGCTCCTTTGCGATGTCTTGAAGCCTCATGTTCTCGTAGGGGCGATTCTTCTCGAGCCTGAAGCCGCTCAACATGAAGGATCCATCGAACATGTTGTCCGTCCACCAGCCGTGTTCCCAGGTTGGCCACCTGGGACGAGCGCTCTCCATCTCCTTGGCCACCGCTCTGCGCGCCGTCGGGATCACGGAGCTGCTCCAACAGCTTGGCCATCCCACCGGCATATAGTCTGGGCGGCAGGATTGCGAGCAGGCTGGTGAAGGCGCATACCCAGGGAAGCATGTCGTGACCGACGTCCACCCCTCGCTCCAGTGCTCGAGCGATCAGCTGATTGGCGCGTCGATGGGACGGCATGCTCTTGAGCTGGTTCTTGACGGTGAAGTTCTTCCCCATCGCCTTCGCCAGCAGAAACGAGAGCTTTGTCTTCAGCTGTGTCGGATCGATGAGCTTGCCGGTCTGGAAGCCACCGAGATGGTGGGAGAGGTGCAGGGGAATCCTGTTGTTCTCTGCAACCTGGATCACCTCCTTCACCGCTTCGTCGTAGATCTCCGACATGCCTCGGGTGTGCGTGACCAAGGGAGCACCGTATTCCGTCAGCACCGAGGCGAGCTCGGTGATCTCTTCGGTTCGAGAGAAACATCCCGGGCAGTAGAGGAGTCCGATGGAAAGGCCGATCGACCCCGCCTCGAGCGATTCCTCGAGCATCTGTTTCATCGTCGACATCTCGTCGGCGGTGGGAGCCCGTTCCTGCATTCCCATCAGGTTCATCCGGAGGACGTTGTGACCGGTCAGGACGGCCACGTTGTAAGCCAGACCGTTTCGGTTCATGTGATCGAAATACTCGGCCATGCTGGCCCACTCGAAGGTCAATCCGTCCCTCGGGAACGCGAAGTTCCAGTACGTCCTGACCGTGTCATGGGTCTCCGGACGGATGGGCGCAGGGCTGAAGCCACAGTTCCCGGCAATGATGGTCGTCACTCCCTGCCGCACCCATCGTTCCATCACCTCGGGATGCCTCGGGGAGGTGAGAAAGAAGTCGAGGTGGGTGTGCACATCGATGAACCCGGGCGCCACGGCCAGACCCTGGGCATCGATCACCTTTCCGGCCTGCGCATCCGGAAATCTCCCCACATCCTCGATGCGGTCCTCGCGGATGATCAGATCCGCCCTCACGGCCGGAGTCCCGGTGCCGTCCATGACCGTTCCGTTCTTGATCAGGATGTCCTGGTCCATCTTGAAGCCCTCTCTCAATGGATCTCCAGCTTCGGGCAGGAGCTCTCGATGCCGCAACCCCCTGCACCTTCAATTCTCTCGAACTTCCCGTCCTTGTTTGCATTTCTCGGATAGACTCAAGAAAAACGGATCGGGTCGGACCCTGAGGGAGGCGCAAATGCCGGACGAGAAGGGCAATCACAAGGCGTGGGTCTCCCGCGAGGAGTACGACCGCATGGAGCAGCTGCACAGGAACAACCTGTGGGCCTATGTGCACGCCTACGCGCGGGCCTGCGACTTCATCGGCAAGAACTTCGGCGACGAAGCCCTGAGACAGTTCCACGTCGAGGCGGGCAAGGAGAGCGCACATCCCAGGCTGAGGCTGGCGGCGGAGGTGGGGGCGGAGAAGTTCATGCCGCTGCTGTGCGAGCACATGAACAACATCGGCGGCGAGTTCACACTCGAGGAGACCGACGAGGCGATCGTCGTGCGCGGGACCTGTGGCACCGGCGGACGCTACGTGCGAGAAGCGGGAACGGCACACGACAGCGAGGGCGTGCCCTATTACTGTGTGCACTGTCCAATCTGGTGGGAGGAGATGCCGAAGGAGTTTGGCATCAACCTGACCTTCCAGATGGGCGATCAGGGCGTCGGCTGCGCCTGGCGGCTACAGAGGTAGCTCGTCGAGGAGGGCCCAGGCGGCCCCTTGGTGCGACTCACGCGAGATGCTTCTGTTGCGCTCCAGGATGAGGCGCGCGTAAGCGCTGGAAACCAGCTCGCACAGGGCGCCCAGCGCCACCACCGAGGTCTCGGCGAGCGACTCGGATCCGGCATCCGCGTAGAGGAGGTTCACCAGGTGGTGCCGGACACGGATCGGGTGAACGAGCACCTCCCGCACACCCTCCCGGCCCAGAGCGCGCAGGATCCTCTGATCCGTCGCCGCCTCGGGTCGGGCGCGACAGGTCTCGCCCAAGGCGGCCGCCCGGGTCAGCGCGCTCTCCAGATCCACGGGCACCATGATTCCGTCGATGACCTCTGGAATCGCTTTGCCGTCGCCGCGAAACCCGGAGACGATGCGGCCGCGCACCACGAAGAGCGCTGCCGCGTCCACGTGGATGCGGGCCAGGCGAAGCGCCAGCTGCGCTACCGCGTCGCGGTCGGGTGCATGCAGGAGCTCGGCCTCGAGCGCCGCAGCATCGGCCCGCGCACCAGGAGCCGCCGGAGCCTCACCCGGGTCTGCGTGCGTCTCTTCTGCCGAAGCGGCGGCGGGGACCGGCGGCGTTGGCCCGGCGTTCTCTACGGGCTCGGAGATCTCCTCGGACCCGGCGCCCTGCCCCAGGGACGCGCGCTGCCAGTCGGAGTGGAGACTTGCAAAGGTCGCCTCGTCGATCAGCTCCTCCAACTCCGGCTCCATCGCTGCGGGTCCAGTCTCCGGGTGCGAACTCGGACCCTTGCTGGCTTCTTCTGCGATACGCAGCTCCCCTGGGATTCCGTAGTGGTGCTCGAGCAGGGCAGACAAGCGCACCTCGGCAACTGCGTAGGGCCGGATCCCGAAGCCGGTGGCTCTCCCCAGCTCGTCGCGCTCGGAGGCGGAGCAGGGGTCGCGCATCGCCACGTGGAGCAGCCGGCCCTCGAGGCGCAGGGGCAACACGCGAAGCTTCTCCACGAGCTCCCGAGGGACCGCAGCGAGGGCGTCCCGGGCAGGCGTCTCGATCCACGCGCAAGGCACCTCCGGCACGCCGAGAAACCCAGCGAGATGGCGCCCGAGCTCGTCGATCTCCAGAGCCCCGAGCTCCACCAGGCTGGTCCCGAGCCGGCCCCCGTACACGGCGGTGTTGCGGGTGGCGCGCTCGAGCATCTCGCGCGAGCAGACGCCCCGGTACAGGAGATAGGTTCCGAAACTCTTCGCGCGCCTCTTCCGCATGGGCCCGGGTCTACATCGGCACCGAGCCGGCGCTGCCTTAGCCCCTGCGCTGTCGCGTTTCAGGAGATTTCAGAGCGGTGGCCTTCCAGCGGCAACATCCCTGGATTCATTGAGTTTTTCTGCGATCCGCCGCAATCGCCGAGCCTGCTTCCCGAGCCGAAGATCCCTCGTTCCGCGATTCGAGGCCGATGGCGCGGGCTCTCGATTGCGTTATAAAGAGTCGGGAGAGGTCTTTCGATTGGCCTCAGCTTCCGGCCTGACTCGCCTGTTCTGATCCCCTTTCGATCTTGCCTTTCGCGTCCACTTCCGGGGTCGAACGATCGCCTCGGGGGCGGAGCCCATTGCGGCGGATCTCCTGAATCCGGAATGACCGGGCCGGGACCCGGCGTAGGTCGCGCCTCTCTGAAACCGTGGCGCGGCGAGGATGACGAGTTGAGCAAGAAGATCTACATCGGGAACCTGGCCTTTTCTTCCACTGAGGACGAGCTGCGTGCCGTTTTCGAGCGCCACGGAAACGTTGCGTCGGTGAGCGTGATCACGGATCGAGACACCGGCCGCTCGCGCGGCTTCGCGTTCGTCGAGATGGACGACGCGAGCGCAGCCGACGACGCGATCCGCGCACTCGATGGGAGCGAGCTCGGGGGCCGCAACCTTCGCGTGAACGAGGCTCAGGACCGCCGCCCGGGCGGGGGCGGCGGCGGCCGCGATCGCTACTAGCCGGCCTGCGGCGATACCTGATCCCGGACCTTCACGCGTGTGGTAGGTCTGCACCCAGGCCAGCGAGCAGGGAGTTGATTCCAGGCGAACCATGCCGAACGTCCGCATCTTCATGAGCTTCGATCGGGAGAACGACGAAGACCTGCACGATCTGCTTCTCGAGCAATCGCGCAGGCAATCCTCCGGATTCGAAATCTCGGCTCGATCCGAGGCCACGACAATGACGGATCGCTGGGACGACAAGGTTCGCCGCCAGATCTCCGAGGTGGACGAGGTCATCGTGATCTGCGGGGAGCACACAGCGTCATCGGTACGTATGAATGCCGAGCTACGGATCGCCCAGGAGGAGCAGAAACCCTACTTCCTCCTCTGGGGTCGGCGGGAGAGGATGTGCACGAAGCCAGCCGGATCCAAGCGCGACGACAGCATGTACAGTTGGACGTGGGAGATCCTGCAGGACCAGATCGTCTCGACGCTCCGGAACGCCCGACCCCGCGAAGTGGCGGAGCGCTACAAACGGGCCTGATGCTCCTCGGAACGGCGTAGCCCGCGCTTCTGCTTGTCCTGGGGGAGAAACAATCCGTCGGCGGTCAACGAAGCGGGGGGCTCCCTCGGATCTTGGCGTACTCAGCCAGCCTTGCCAGCGCCATGGCCGCTCTCATCGGATCGGGATAAACCGGAACGCCGCTTCCCATCAGAATCTCATAGTCTCGAAGCAGAGACGCCACGGGATTGATGAGAGATATGACCACGGGCTTGCTGATCTCGTAAACCACATCGCGAACCTCGTCGGTGAATTCCTCTCCGCCCGTCCCAATGACGAGAAGCATGTCCACGTTCTCATCCCGGTCCAGAAGCTCGATCACGTCGGCGTACATCCGAGGAGCCACGATCGCCGCGATGCTCAGATCGACCGGGTTTTCGACGCTGGTGCCAGAGGCAGGGACGATCTTCTCGAGCTTCTGTCTGGTTTGGCTCGAAATCCGCGCGACCTCGAGTCCAAGATCTACACATGTATCAACGGTTCCCACTGCCGGCCCGCCGGGTCCGGTGACGATCGCGATTCGCCTCCCCTTCGGTAGAGGTTGATAGTGCAGTGCGTAGAGACAGTCCAGCGTCTCCTCCAGGCTTCTGACAGCAATGATTCCCGCTCCTCTCAGCACGGCGTTCCAGATCTCGCGCGATCCCGACAGCGCGCCGGTATGCGAGGCGGCTGCTTTCGATCCGGCGGCTGTAGCGCCGCATTTCCAGACGACGATGGGCTTTGACTTCGAGATCTGCTTCGATCTCTCGAACCTCTTTCTCACCCCCGTCACCCATACTGCCCGTGATGACGGCGATTCCCTTCACCCCGTGCTCCGCACATTCCTTGACCGCATCCTTCACCGCCTTGGGCGGTGCGAGCACCAGGGCGAGGTCGATCGACTCTGGGATGTCCCCCACCGCGGAATAGGCCTCGACCCCGAGGATCTCTGTTTCTCGTGGATTGACCGGATAGAGCCTCTCGAAGCCTGCCTCGAGGAAACGCTCCATGAACAGCCGTCCAACCTTGCCCGGGCCGCTCGACGCACCAATCAAGGCAACCGCTCTCGGATGGAAGATCGGGCGCAGCTCCGAAGAAGCATCTCTCACGATCGTGTCACTCCTTCGAGATGGCGGCTGGCCAATGAACTCGCTCGAGGCCAATACCGAGACCGACACGGTTGTTTCCTGTCCGCGTGCTTTGCGCAGATCGATGGGACTTCTTAGCACGCCCCTGTGCCCGGTCAGCCGACTCGGGTCGACTCCCGGGGGGACCAAGGGCACAGGGCGTTCTGCTAGCTTGACGCGTGGAATCGCCACAGCGGGGGTCCGATGAATCGGCCGACGATGCGTGCCTTCGCCTGGTCGGTGCTGCTGCTGTTCGGAGCCGCTCTGGCCGGCGCCGAGGCGGCCGAGAGGCCGATCGTCGTCGGGATCGACGAGGCCTATCCACCCCACCAATTCCGCGACGCACAGGGTCGACCCGCCGGCTTCGACGTGGACCTGTTTCGGGCGGTGGCCGACGAGGTGGGGCTCGAGTACGAGATGCAGCTCGCTCCGTGGCCTCGAATTCGAGCGCGCCTCGAGGCTGGGGAGATCGACGTCAGCCCTGGCGTATTCCGCACCCCCCTCCGCGAGCACCAGCTCGACTTCACAACTTCCACCGCGTGGGTGCACCACCTGATCTTCGTACGGAAGGATTCCCATCTGGAATCATCCCGCGAACTACGCGGTGGCTCCGTGCTGGTCAACCGCGGCGGATACCACGACGATCGGATCGAGGAAGAGAATCTTCCCGTCAAGAGGATCTTGACCGAGACGCGGGAGGAGGCGTTGCTCCGCCTCGCCGCCGGCGAGGGCGATGCGGCCGTTCTGCTCAATACTCAGGGCCTCTACTTCATTCGCAAGCACGGACTCGAGAATGTCCGCGCCCTCGGCATCCCCCTGGACAAGCCCGAACTCCGCTTTGCGGTTCCCGCGGGCCGCGAGGAGCTGCTTCTGGCGCTCGACGACGGCCTCGCCCTGGTGCGGGAGCGGGGCGCCTACGACCAGATCTACGACCACTGGTTCGGTGTGCTGAAGCCCCGGACCCCCTGGAGCACGAACTGGGGTCGCGCCCTGCTGGCTGGACTCGGGCTGATCGCTCTGCTGCTGATCGCGTCCGCGGTCTGGTCCGCGGCCCTGCGACGCCGTGTCGAAGTGCGCACCCGGGAGCTTCGCGAGAGCGAGGAGAACAGGCAGCGCCTCCAGAACCAGCTCCTGCAGGCCCAGAAGATGGAGGCGCTGGGCCGGCTGTCCGCGGGCATCTCGCACGACTTCAACAACCTGCTGACGGTGATCATCGGCGGTGCGAGCACGGCCCTCGGGCAGATGGAAGCAGACAACCGGGCGCACCCCGTGCTCACGCAGGTGTTGCGGGCGGGGGAGTCCGGGGCCGATCTGACCCGTCAACTCCTCGCCTTTGCGCGCCGACAGGTGGTCGAGCCCAGCGACATCCGTTGGGACGAAGTGGTGGGTAACGCCAGGGACATGCTGCAGCGCCTGGTGGGCTCGAGGATCTCGCTGGTCTTCAAGGCGGGGAAGCGATGTCGCGCCGGTGCACCTCGACCCGGGACAGGCGCTCCAGATCTTGATGAATCTCGTCATCAACGGCTGCGACGCCAAGGCGAAGACGATCCAGATCGAGACGGAGAACGCGCTGCGGGACGACCGCGAGCTGGTGCGCCTCACCGTGCGCGACGACGGCGAGGGGATGAACTCGGAGACGCGCGAACGCATCTTCGAGCCGTTCTATACCAGCAAGACCCGAGGCCGCGGCACCGGCCTGGGCCTCGCCACCGTCCATGGAATCGTCGGGCAGAGCGGCGGGATGATCGAAGTGGAGAGCGAGCCGGGAGCAGGTTCGTCCTTCCACGTGCTGCTGCCGAGAGCTCCGGCGCCGGCCGCGTCGGTGGAAGCCGAACCGCCCGCCCCTGCTGGAGAGCGCCGCCGGGCGGTCCTGGTGGTCGAGGACGATGCGGACGTGAGGGAGCTGGCGGCAGCCCTGCTGCGATCGCTCGACTTCGAGGTGACCGCTGCCGGCGATGGCGAGACGGCGCTCGAGACGCTGCGGGAGAAGGGCTCTCCAGGGACGCTCCTGTCGGACGTGGACCTTCCGGGAATGTCCGGACCCCGAGCTGGCCCGCCGCGTGCTCGAGGAGTGGCCCGAGGTCCGCGTGTTCTTCACCTCGGCCCATCCGGGCGCGCTCGACCTGCCCCGAGGCGCGCGTTACGGCTTCGTCACCAAGCCATTCACGAGGGAGAGCCTCGCCCGGGCCTTGGACGAAGACGCTCCGTAGCACGTGCTACCCGAGCAGCCCCAGCGCCCTCTCCGTCAGGGTCGACATCGACAGTTTGGTGGTCTCCCACAGCGGGTCCGGTCGCTTGCCGCGGCGGTGCAGAGAGAGATTGAGGCCCGTGATGATCGCGAACTTGTAGGCGGCCAGAGCGCGGTACCAGCGGAGATCCGGAAGGGGAGCTCCCCATGCCTCTTCGTACATCTCCACCATCTCCTCCGCAGTCGGCATCACGTCGGAGACGAGGTAGCCTTCCGACCAGGCGGGCGGATCGCTGAAGGTGGCGATCCACCCGACATCGTTCAGCGTGGATCCGATGCCCGTCAACTCCCAGTCGACCACCGCCAGGAGCGTACCGTCGAAGGAGCAGAAGAGGTTCGACCACTGGAAGTCCCCGTGGAAGACGCCGATGGGAGCGTTCTCCGGAAGTGAGCTGAGCAGCCGCTCGCGCAGCCTCGGCACCAGGGCGAGCCGCTCGGGATCCGCGGACCGCTCGTAGAAGCGGTCCCAGCGAATCACGTCCTCGGCGAAGGGAACCGGGTCGCCGAGGTACGCGACCTGTGCTGGATCGACTCGATGGATCCCGGCCAGGGCCGTCATGGCCTGCCGCGCCAGGTCGCGGCGTGCCTCGGGGGAGAGTTCGGCCGCCCATTCGCCGGGCCCCATGCGCACCACGTCGCCCTCGAGCGCCGGAACCACGAAGTAGGGGCATCCGAACCACTCGAGGTCGTCACCCGACCACCGAACGGAGCAATGGGGCACCTCGGTTCCGTCCAGGGCCTGCAATACCGCCACCTGGCGCAGCACATCCGCCGTTCCGCGCCACTTCACGTTGGGTGGTGGCATCCGCAGAAACCAGCGCTCCTCCCGCCCGCCACTGCGGACGGTGAAGCCGTAGGAGAAGCCCGCGTGTCCGGGCATCTTGTGCACGCCGGAGACAGCGGCCTGCTCATCCGCGTACTTCGCCCTCGCGAAACCCAGAAGCCGCTGTTCGAGCTCGCCAAGTTCCATACACCTGACCCGTCTGAGTGAGTTGCCCTCGTCAGTCTCTCGGGAACGGCCCCCGGCCGTGGCGTTCGACAGCGTCGCGAACCGCGAAGATGTTCCGGAGGGAGACTCGCCAGGGCATGCAGCAGACCGGGGTCACGATGAAGCGGCCGTAGGGGGCCAGCTTCACGATGTTCTCGCGGACCCGGGCCTCGACAGCCGCGGGCGTGCCGTTCTCGAGCTCGCCGTTGACGAAGACGGATGCGCCCATGATCACGATCTCGGGAAACTTCTCGCGGAAGCGGACCCACTCGTCGAGATCGAGGGGGTGGCTCCCGTTGACCGCGATGACCTGGACACCCTCGCTCTGGTGTTTCTCGATCAGCTCGACCCAGTAGGGATCGAAGCCACAGTTGTGGATGGCGAGGGGAAGACCCGTCTCCCGGCAGAACCTGTTGATGAACTGCCCCTCGAACTTCCAGGCGTCCTCGAAGCGCAGCATGGTGCGATTGAAGGCGTACTGGCAGTTGAATGCGAAGGCCGGCTTGCCGACGGCTGCGCAGTAGGCCTGGTAGTAGTCCCACTGCGAGGCGTAGATCTTCTCGCAGAGCGCGAGCAGCAGCTCCGGGTTCTCGATCACGTCCATGTAGGCCCGGCTGCCGCGCAGCATCTGGACGCTCGACCAGGTGAGGCTGGGCGAGAAGCCCCCGCCCATGCCCGTGGTCTCCTGCACGATCGCCATCGCTTCGAGGATCGTGGGCCAGGGCTCGAGCTTCGAGTGGTCCGGGATCTCGAGCCGCTCGATGTCCTCCTCCTTCGAGCACAGCTCGCCTTCGCGGATGAACGGCGTGGTGTAGTCCTTCCAGACGAACAGATCCTCGCGGCCGTTCGCCTTCGCGAAGGCCAGCCCCTCGTAGGGACCGCAATACGGCGTGACGACCACCGAGACGTTGTCACCGCCCAGGACCTCGCAGACGCCGATGCTGACCTCGGCCAGCTTCTTCGAGCTGGTGAGCATCTCGCGTATGGTCAGCCCGGAGATGCGCGCGGCGATGTCCTCGGAGGCGATGAAGCTGACGGGCACCCGATCCGGCGTCTGCCCCAGCAAGGTGGCCGCAATCCGCTCCGCCGATGCCTTCCAGTCGTGCTTCATGTCTGCAGCTCTCCCTGTACCAGCCGGCGAACGCGCCGCAGCGCCTCCCAGGCGTTGCGCCCGTAGTCGTCGGCCCCGATGGCCTCCGCGGTGTCCGGAGTCACCGCCGCTCCTCCCACGATGACCTTCGCCGGAATTCCACTCTGCTTCAGGATGGCGACGGTCTCGGCCATCTTCGAGACCGCGAGAGAGATCAGAGCCGAAAGTGCAACCACGTCGGCACCGACCTCCCGCGCCTTGTCCACGAACTCCTGCGGTGGCACGTCCCCGCCGAGGTCGTGCACTTCGAAGCCATCGCCCTCGAGGACGATGCCGACGATGTTCTTGCCGATGTCGTGATTGTCACCCTGCACGGTACCCAGCACGACCTTGCCCGGAGGACCCGTGCCCTGGCCAACCATGTGGGGACGCAGGAGATCGAGGGCGGCCAGCGTGGCCCGGGCGCTCAACATGAGCTCGGGCACGAACAGCTCGCCCTCCTCGTAGCCCCGCCCCACGAGCTCCATGCCCGGGGCCAGCCCCTTCGAGATGATGTCCTGCGGCGAGAGCCCCGCGGCGAGGGCCTCGCGGGTGGTCGCCTCCACGCCCGCCTGATCCAGCTTCAGAACCAGCTGCTGCAGGCGATCCAGAAGCTCTCCGTTCGCCATCGTCTTCGTATCCTCTCGCAAAATCGCTTGCGGTCGCGGTCCGCGCCCGCGGCGTCGGGCAAGGATACTC
>CAVROS010000016.1:0-25200 GCA_963722885.1 uncultured delta proteobacterium | reverse complement strand
GGGCCGTGACGACTCGACGAGCCAGCTCCACTGGTGGACCGGCTGCTGGGACGGCGGCGAGGCCTCCTTCGATCAAAGATACGGACGGCCTCGAGGCCGACGCGCGGGTGCAAGGCACCACCGATCTGACGGACGGCGAGTGGCACCACGTGGTCGCGACATTCGACGGCCCCAGCGACGAGATCGCGATCTACGTGGACGGAAACACGCTCGCCGAAGACTCCTCCACCAAGGACTTCGACGCCGGCTTCGCCTCCACCAACGCGCCCCTCAACGCCGGCTGGCTCAACCTGAGCCAAGGCTACAACTTCGACGGTGAGATCGACGAGCTGGCGGTCTACGGGCGCGTCTTGACGGCCCTGGAGATCCAGCAGCACTACGCCAACGGCGTCGCCGGGGAAGGCTACTGTCAGGCCCCCTGCCAGATCGACGCCGATTGCGACGACGCCCTCTACTGCACCGGGATGGAGACCTGTGGCGGATTCTGTGTGGCAGGGGCACTCCCCTGCGTCGACCTGCCCCACTGCGACGAACCCAGTCAGACCTGTCTCCCGTGCATCCCTGCGGACGAGGGCTATTCCTGTGATACGGGTCTGCAGGGGACCTGCAGCGCCGGCACCACGGAGTGCCAGGCGGGAACGCTCGTCTGTGTACAGGATCAGCCGGCCGGACCCGATGACGCCGTCTGTGACGGCATCGACGAGGACTGCGATGGGTTGGACGACGAAGACTACCTGCCCGTGGCGACCGCTTGTGGAAGCGATGCCTGTACCGCGTCTGGACAGACCGAGTGCGTGAACGGAGCGGTGACCGATACCTGCACTGCGCCGCAGTACTGTGACGGCTTGTTGGCTCTTTATCTCTTCGAAGCGGGAGAGGGGACCGTCACCGTCCACGACGTCTCGGGATACGGCACGCCCCTGAACCTGACGATTCCGATTCTGGATGACGTGACCTGGATCTCGGGCCGCGGCTTGAGCGTCAACGCATCCTCTCTCATCGCTTCGGACGACCCGGCGACCAAGGTCTCTGACGCCATTCTGGCCAGCAACGAATTCACGCTGGAGTGGTGGGGCACCCCCGCCAACACCACCCAGAACGGCCCGGCGCGGATCGTGACGCTTTCCTCCAACTCAGCATTTCGCAACGTGACGCTGGGCAGGGCATCTACGGTGGCGCTTCGGATCTCTACGTCGCCCGGGTGCGCTCGACCGCCACCACCCTCAACGGCACGCCCTCCACCAGTACCGATCCAGGGACACTCACCACCGACCTGACCCACGTGGTGGTCACACGCGACGTCGCGGGCGTGGTTCGGATCTACAAGGACGGCGCCGAGGAGGCCGTGGGCTCGGCGGGCGGCGATCTCTCGAACTGGGACCCGGACTACTTCCTGGCCTTGGGACGGGAGTTCGACCTGACGGTCCAGACCTGGCTCGGGACCTAGGTTCAGGTGGCCTTCTACGACGGGAACTCCCGCCTCGGAGGTGAGCCAACACTACGCCGACGGGCCCATGAACAGCTGGCCGCAAGCCTGCCTGGTGGACGCAGATTGCGACGACGGGGATTTCTGCACCGGTGAGGAACCTGTGTCGACAATTTCTGCCAGGTGGGCCTCGAGCCCTGTCTCGATCTTGCGCACTGCGACGAGGCGGGCGACTTCTGCCTCGCATGCGTGAACAACGCCGAGTGCGACGATGCCGTGGCGTGCACCGACGACCTCTGCGACGCCGGCACCTGCTCGAACACCTCCAATTGCGCTCTGGAAGAGACGTGCAACCTCATCACCGGCATCTGCGAGATGATCCCCCACTGCAACGATGGCCTCGACAACGACGGCGATGGAACTATCGACGAGAATGGTGGTCCCGGGGGGGAGCCCGCCGACCCAGGCTGCGCCGGTGTCGAGGACCCTTCCGAAAAGGATGACACCGGGTATTCCCCTGCGACGACGGGGTCGACAACGACGGGGACGGGAGGATCGACTTCGATCTGGTGACCCGATTCAATCCCGGCGACGAGAACAATTTTCCTTCCGGCGTGGGGGACCCCGGGTGCTCCAGCCTTGGTGGCCTTCCGAAAACGCTGAGTGCGCCGATGGCATCGATAACAATGGCGATGGGAAGATGGACTACGACGCGGGCCACTTCGCGAACGGCGTTGCGGACCCGACGGGCCCGACCCCTATTGCGTGGGCGTGCCGCGCGAGGACCAGGGAGGGTCCGCTCTGCGGACTTGGATTAGAGCTAACCCTGCTTCCTGCCGCCGCTGATGTGGATGTGGCGACGCCGCTCACGCCACTAGAAGTCCTTGGCACGATATCGCCGGATGAGGAGGGGCGGCCTAGGATGCTGCCCAGCTCGGCGTCGATATCAACGCCTCGAACGACTCGAAGGGTTGGCTCCGGAAAGGAACCGGCCGTTGATGAAGAAGCCTGGCGTGCCCGTGACGCCGAGCCGAGCCGCCTTCGCTGGCATCTCGCGTCGACCTTCTGCTTCACGCTCGCCGATGCGACGTCCGCTCGAACTTCTCCATGTCGAGTCCGATCTCACTCGCATACTCGACGTACTTCTGCGGGCTCATGCTCGCGCTGGTTCGCGAAGATCCGGTCGTGCATCTCCCAGAACTTGCCCTGGCGATGGGCTGCCTCCGAGGCCGCGTGGGCGCCGGGCGCCTTGGGGTGCATCGCAGCGGCAGGTGCTTGAAGACGATGCGCACCTTGTCGCCGTACTCCTTCTCGATCTGCGCCAGCGTGGGCGTGACGCGCGAGCAGAAGGGGCACTGGAAGTCGCTGAACTCGACGATGACGACCTTCGCATCGTTCCCCCCTTCGCCGGGGAGCCCTTTGTGTCGATGCTGTAGCGCTTGCTCGGATCCGGGCGAGCCCTCGCTGCCTGCGGGGGCGGCGCGGCTGGGCAGTCTTCGAGCTTGGCGACGGCGGCCTTTAGACCCGCCACCTTTTGAGCAGTGTGGTCGATCGAGGTCCGGACCAGGAAGCCGCCCGCCACGATGGAAGCCCCGATGATCGCAGCGGCGAGGACAATGGCGATACCCGAGCTCTGCATCAGTGCTGAGCCTCCTTTATGCGACGCCCTCGTGGAGCGAGGCGTCGTTGGTGGAAGTGCAGGGATTACCATCCTCCCAGCCAGGACGCCTAAACCGTGGCCTCCAAGTATCCACCAGACCTCGAACCCCATGGAAAATCGAGCTAGCGTCTCCGATTCGATCTCCATCGTCGGAGAGGGGGAGGAGTCCGCCGGATGAGCAGCTGGAATCTTGCCGACTGCCTGGACACCGTGGCCGAGGTTCGCGGCGCCGAGGACGCCCTGATCCAGGGAGCGAACCGCTGCTCCTGGACCCAGCTCGAGCGGCGGGCCCGCAATCTGGCTGCCTGGATGCTGGAGCGCGGCGTGTCCCACCAGGGCAAGCTGGCCATCTATACCTACAACCATCCGGCCTACATGGAGTCGGTCTACGCCGGCTTCAAGGCGGCCATGGTGCCGGTGAACGTCAACTACCGCTACCGCGAGGAGGAGCTCCGATACCTGCTCGACAATGCAGATGCCGAAGTGGTGGTGGTGCACGAGGAGTTCGCGCCGATGCTGGCGCGGATCCAGGACAAGCTACCCGAGCTTCGCGCAGCGCTCGTAGTCTCCGAGCGAGACGAAGCGGATCTCTCCGATCTGGCCGGAGCCGAGAGCTTCGAGCGGGTGGCCGAGGATGACCGCCCTGCGCCTCAGGTGCTGCGCAGCGGCGACGACATGCTGTTTCTCTACACCGGCGGTACGACGGGCATGCCCAAGGGCGCGATGTGGCGACAGGACGATCTCTACCATCGTTTCGTCGGGGGCCTCCCGGGGTCCACCCCCGTCGATATGGAGGCCTTTGGCGCCTTTGTGAAAGACCTGCCGGTGCGCTTGCGGACCCTGGTCGGGCCGCCGCTGATGCACGGAACGGGCTTGTTCACGGCCTTGATCGGATGGCTCACCGGCGACGCCGTGGTCCTGCTCGACAACCCGAAGAGCTTCGATGCGGCGGAGCTGTGGCGGGTGGTGGAGCGCGACAAGCCGACCGCCATCAGCCTCGTCGGCGACTCCTTTGCCAAGCCCATGGTGCGCGCCCTCGAGGAAGAAGGCCGCAGCTACGACATCTCCTCGGTCGTCATGATGGTCTCGTCCGGAGTGATCTGGAGCCAGGAGACGAAGCAGGCCCTGCTGAAGGCCAACCCGAACATGATCCTCGCCGACTCCTTCAGCTCCTCCGAGGCTCTTGGGCTGGGCGTGTCCGTCACCACGGCGGCGGGTCCGGTCAAGACCGCCAAGTTCCAGCTGACCGATACCACCAGGCTCTTCGACGAGAAGCTGCGGCCGGTGGAGACGAAGCCGGGGGCCAGGGGAATGGTGGGCTCGTGCCGGAATCAGCCGGTCGGGTACTACAAGGCTCCCGAACAGACTGCCCGCACCTTCGTGCAGATCGGCGAGGAGCATTTCTCGGTTCCGGGCGATTGGGCCCAGGTGAACGAGGACGGCGTCAGCCTCACGTTGCTGGGACGAGGATCGGTCTGCATCAACAGCGGTGGAGAGAAGATCTTTCCCGAAGAGGTCGAAGAGGTGATCAAGCGACACGCCGCGGTCGAGGATGCGGTCGTGGTGGGGGTTCCCGACGAGAAGTTCGGCGAGGCCGTCACCGCGGTGCTCTCGCTGAACGACCCGGGCACCGATCCCGAGGCGATCAAAGCCTTCGTCAAGGAGCGCCTGGCGGGCTACAAGGCCCCCCGGCACCTGGTGGTGGTGAACGAGGTCTACCGCACGCCCTCGGGCAAGGTCGACTTCAAGCAGGCCCGGAAGAAGGCGCTGGCCGCCCTCGGGCTCGAGGCTTGATGCCCGGACTCATGCAGTCTCCCGGCACATCAAGGCTCTTCTACGGTCACTACATCGTTGCTGGATGCTTCCTCATCCTGCTGTTCTGCTGGGGGATGGTTCTCAACACCTTTCCGGTCTTCGTTGCCCCGATCACGCAGGACATGGGTTGGACCCGTGCATCCCTGGCGGTCACGCAGCTCACCGGAATGGTGACCTCGATCCTGTTGTTTCCGATCGCGGGGAAGATCGTCGATCGCTTCGGCGCCAGACACATCATGACCGTGGGGGCTCTGGTTCTAGGGCTCGCCCTGTTGGGTGGCAGTCAGTCGACCCATATCGCCCACTTCTACATCATGAATGGCTTCATCGGCGTCGGGCTTACCTGCACGACATTGGTTCCCTGTTCATTCGTCATCTCGAATTGGTTCGTATCCCGGAGGGGGACGGCGATGGCCGTAGCATTCGTCGGGACGGCCACCGGCGGCATGATCATGTCTCCCGTCGCGGAGTGGATCATCCGAAACTACGATTGGCGAACCGCACTGCTGGTGGCCGGCATCGAGATCCTCGTCCTCGTCATTCCCATCACGCTTTTCCTGATAAGGACCCGTCCTTCCGACATGGGACTCGAACCCTATGGAGGCACTGCTGAGACGACCGGTGACGATGAAGAAGTATGGGGAGTGAACGAGAAAGAGGCCTTCCGATTGCCGGTCTTCTGGCTGATTGCTTCGATCATCTTTCTTGGAGCGCTGGTGACGGCCGGTGTGGGCTTCAATTGTGTGGCCTACCTGGAAGACGTGGGACACTCGTCGGAGAGGGCAACCCTCGCATGGAGCCTGATCATGGGGGCCATGATACTGGGCAAATTGACGACGGGTCCCGTAGCGGATCGCTGGGGATCGAAGCGCACCATGGTTGCGGTGAGCATTCTGTTCGCCGTTTCAATGGTCGTACTCACGTTTTCCCAGTCCTACCTTGCCGTCATGATATTCGTCGCGATCTACGGATTCACTCTGGGTGCGCCGCTCATTCTCAACCCTCTCCTGACGGGGGACTACCTGGGAATGAAGAACTACGGATCTCTCTTCGGTATTCTGAACATTCTCGGAACCCTTGGAGGCGGTCTGGGCTCCATCGGCGCTGCGTCCTACCAGGACAGGCATGATACGTATCTTCCTGTGTTCTATGTGTTTGCCATCCTCATGCTGGTGTCCGCCGTGTGTTCGCTTCTGATAAGGCCCATACCTCAGCGGGTGGCTTCGATCCGAGCAGCCAATTCCCCGAACGTCTCCGACACCAACAACTAACGCTGTTGGCGCAGGAGATGCGTCGCCCAACAAGCGGCTGAACTGGAATCGCGTGCTGCGATCACACCACCGGGATATCGCGATCGAGAACCGTCGTCCGACCCTCACGTGAGGCGTTCCTGATCGCTTCGTCGCACAGACGGCGAACGATGTCCGACAGGGGTGAGAGCACCCGATCCGATGTGTTGAATCCAGATTGCGCTCGAATGTACTCCTTGAGACGACTCGCTACGATCAGGACTTCGGCGGATGTATCTGGCGCCGTCTTCCCCGAGGACTCGGTACGTACGATGCGTCTTCGGCCTGGCTCGCGATGTTCGCGGTTCGCGGGGCTCGTCGGTTCGTCCAAGCTGAGCGGGGCCGTCCGCTCCACCGCCCAGGCCTCTCGATGGTTTGCGCCGGGGAGATGCACCTCCCAGCAACTGACCGAGCAGAACACAAGCGCGGTCCGCTTGCGGTTGCATGTGGAGACGTTGCAGGCCCAATACTTCGAGCCGAGCACGATGGCCTTCTTGCAGGCGCTGCAGCGTCGCCACTGATTCTCGCTGGCCACTCGGTGCCCTCCCTACGGAAGAGAATAGCCGACTCTTGTCCTCGAACGGCGAAGCAGCCGTCAAGACCGCCGGGCGGCAGCGCAGGCCAGCCGCTTGATGGTGTCGATGCGGATTCCCGCCGTGGCATCAGGGAATCGGCTGACCCCCGAGCATGCCATCGACGAGCCACGCATCGACCCAGCCTGAGTCGTCTTCGAGGAGTCCATTCACCCAGAGAGTGGTCCGCTGACGGGTCGCGACCTCGCCTAGACCGCGAGCATGCCACGACACGGTCTCCACTACTGACTCGATGACGTCGCCGAAGACACGGTCCTTCACAGTGAGTGCAAGAATCAGGTCAACGACGGCGGTATCGGGATATGAGGCAGCTGGAGTCTCGAGAGGCTCCAAGCTCGTGAAGACCCAGCCACCTTTGTACTTTGCCTTTCCGACCAGGGCGCCGTCAAAGAGCGCCTTCCCCTTCGCACGGATCTTGTTCGTCTTTCCAGGTTTCACTCTGAGCTTGTACATGGTCGCCGGCTTCTTCAGATCGATGAGGAGACCCGCCGCCCACGTGTCGCCGAAGAGTGCCTTCTTGCCCGGAATCACGAAGGTCTCGAGGAAATCGGGATCCAGCCCGTTCTCCGTATGCTGGATCAAACAGCGAAAGCCTTTCTTCCAGAGAGAGACCTCGACCATTTCGAGGGTTCGAGTGCTGCCGTTACTCAGCTCGAACACACTGAAATCACCTACGGTCGCCGGGGGTCCGAAGTACGGGCCCAGGTCGAACTTCTGCGCAACCGCCGGCCCAGGGACAAACCCAAGAAGGAGAATGAGGGCGACTGTGTACCGGGACATCGCGAGCCTCCGACGCCATCTCCGTGGCTTCTCAGAATCCGTCCGCTGCCCCTGGCCTATCATCAGCCAGCAGCTCTCAGCCTGGATACCAAGGGAGCCCGAGACCTTCCTCCAGGCCGCTCTCTAGCCCTTTTCGCCCATGTGGCGCACGTAGCGACCCATGGTCTTTGTAGCCCTCTCCATGTCGGGATAAATCGCCACGCCTGCGGCAGCCAGCTCGTCGCGGGCCTCGAGGACGGCCACCATGATCGATGTGTCGCGAGTCTCGGGCTCCCCCATCACGAGCATGGTGGCCTTTCCGCTCTCATTGCCCAGCGTTTTGGCCCGATCCAGCATCTCGCGGAACATCTTCTCGTCGCCCCGGCTGAGCGCCCACTCGATCCCGCTCACATTGGAAATGATCGCGTCGAAGTCGGGGCTCGCGGCCATCATCTCGAGCAGCAAGAACGTGTCGGAATGACCGCCTCCCGTGATGGAGATGTCGATCGGATTGCTGATCCAGTCCCAGGCGTGGGGCAACTTCTCTCGAAGCGCCTCGCGCATGTCATCGGAGAGCGCTGGAAGCTCGAGGCCCGCCTCGGCACAGAGGTCCGCCGCTTCGACCATCCCGCCGCCCGCACCTCCCATCACGCCGACGCGGTTTCCCCGGGCCGGACCCGCATTCGTGAACGCCACCATCAGGTCGACCATCTCACTGACGGTGTGGACCTCCAGAGCCCCTGCCTGACGCACAGTGGCCTCCCAGACGGACATCTGACTCGCCAACGCCGCCGTGTGAGACGACGCGGCGGCGTGTCCCGCAGCAGAACGCCCACCCTTGAGAACCACCACCGGCTTTCGAGCGGCCGCGCGCCGCAACGCCCCGAAGAAACGCCTGCCTTCTTTCACTCCCTCGATGTAGGCGGCGATGATGTCGGTGTCCGGATCCTCGGCGAAAAAGTCGAGAAAGTCCGCTTCATTCAGGTCGAGGGCGTTCCCGTAGCTGACGACCTTGCTGAATCGCAGGCCCCGGGCACCGCCACTCTTGAGCACCCGGAAGGCGTGACTGCCGCTCTGTGTCAGGAAGCCGATGTTTCCGGGCTCGCTGGGCATCTCGGCACCGAAGGTGAGCTTCTGCTTCGGGTAGTAGAGCCCCATGCAGTTGGGTCCAATCAGGCGAATGCCCGCTTCCTTGATGCGGCGCTCCAGCTCCCGCTCGAGCTCCGCCTCTTCCTCGCGCCCGGTCTCGCTGAAGCGCGCCGTGAACATGTGCAGAAGCTTGGTTCCTTTCGCCTTGGCACCCTCCACCAGCTCGAGTATGGCGCTGGCGGGCACTGCCGAGATCACGAAGTCCACCGGCCCCGGGATGTCCTCGAGGCGGTGGTAGGCCTTGAGCCCGAGCATCTCGTCCAGCCTGGGGTTGACGGGATAGATCGCACCCGGGAAGCCGAAGTCGATGAGGTCCTTGACGAACCCGTACCCCCGAACGCGCTCGTTCGCCGACGCACCCACGACGGCGACGCTCCGGGGCTGAAAGAGGGACTCGAGTTCCTGGTACGAGGCTGTTCTTGCACTATCCAGATCGCTGGTCGGTGTGGTCATGGTGCGGTATCTGATTTCCTATGCGAGCAGCATCGCCCGCTCTCCCGTATGTCGTTGAATCAACTCCGAAAACTCGGCCGAGCTGGCGGAGCTGACGGCGGGCCCGGGCGGGATTATATCCAACCGAGTCTTCCAGCAACCGAACGAAGCCCGGGCAGACGGCGCAACCGCCTTGTTGCCAAGTATTGTACACAATGTATATTTTCGGCTCGACGCGTGGGCATGCCCACGCCGCGGTCCAAGTCGGGGAAGCGAGCGCCGCAGCAAGGCAACCCTCTTCCGCACGGAAGGAGATCTCATGTATCGAAGCCTGGAGACGCCGAGGGATTGGACCGAGCACATGACCGAGCTGCTCCTGACCCAGGGCGTACCGCTGGTGGGAGTGAGCACGAAGGAGACGCTGGCCGGCGGCCCGCCCTCCACCGATCTCGAGTACGTGCTACCGGGCGCGAAGTCGGCCATCACCTTCGCGGTTCCGCTCGACCAGGAGAAGATCGAGTTCTATCTCTCGAAGCAGGATCACGCTAGTCATCAGGACGACAACACCCACACGAATGCCTACGTGAGCGGCCTCGCCGCACAGGGCGCGGCCTTTCTCGACCACAAGGGCCACCCTTCGTTCGGGTGCTGCGCCAATGCCGTCTACCGAAAGGACACGCCGAACGGCATGGGCGACTTCCTGCCGGACATCTCCCACCGCTACCTGGCGGTGCGCTCGGGCATCGGTTGGTTCGGGTTCTCGGGCAACGTCATCACCAAGGACTACGGCGCCGCCATCATCCTCGGCTCGGTCGTAACCACGGTCGAGATGGAGCCCACCGAGCCGCTTCCGCCCGAAGACAAGTACTGCGACGACTGCAAGCTCTGCCTCGCCTCCTGCAACTCGGGCCTGATGGAGAAGAAGGAGCAGACGACCGTGACCATGGGCGGCGTCGACTTCAGCTACTCCAAGCGCAAGACCTACCGCCGCTGCGACCTCGTCTGCGGCGGCTTCACGGGGCTTTCGAAGAACGGGAAGTGGTCCACCTGGTCCCCGGGGCGTTTCGAGATTCCCGAGTCTGACGACGAGTTCATGCCCGTGCTGGCGGAGACTGTCATCGCATCGGCACCGCGGCCGCTGCTCGAGGGCGGATTCCACCACCCCGCCATGCCCGGCCGGCGCAAGATCAACTTCACCTGCGGCAACTGCCAGCTCCTCTGCCATCCCGACAAGGAGGAGCGCAACCGGCGCTACAAGCTCCTTACGGAGAGCGGTGTCGTGATCCAAAATGCCGACGGCTCGCTGGAGGCCGTGGCGCCCAAGATCGCCGAGAAGTACGTATCCGAGCTGCCGGATGAGAAGCGGGCAATGTACGAGAAGGTCTGATGTGACCCGCCAGAGTAATGTGGACCATCCAGGCTGCGGTTCTACCCGGAGAGAGTCACGGGTAGGCTCTGCTCACGATGATCTCGCACGCGCAAAGAGAGACCTTCGCCGAGCTCGGTGTGATCAAGCTCGAGGGGCTCATCCCGAAGGCCGTGGTCTCCCCGGTCCGTGACCTCGTCTACGAGAGATTGACTCGGGCCGGCTTCTGGCGGGACCAGGTCTGGAACGGCCCCTCGACCCGGTGGGAGGGGGGCAAGCCGCTGAAGGCGGTATTGAAGAGTCTGGCCAAGGCTTCGCTGTTCAAGACGCTCATCACAGAAGAGATATTGGATGTCGCTCGAGAGCTGGTCGATGGCGAATCCGTGCGTCCGACGGCACCCCAGGCCCAGTTGCTGTTCACGCCACCTGGTGCTGTGGAGTGGCAGGTTCCCCACAATGTCTGGCACCTCGATGTCGCGCGGCTGGGCGATCTCGGCCCGCCTGGCGTGCAGATGTTCACCTTTCTCGACAGCGTCGCACCCCGTGCAGGCGGCACGCTGGTCGTCGCAGGCTCTCATCGGCTGCTCAACGACGACGGCGTGATTGGATCCAAGGAAGTCAAGAGACGCCTCAAACGGCAGCCCTACTTCCGTGATCTGATGGAGAAGACACCGTTGGACCGCAACCACTTCATGACAGAAACCCGTCATGTGGGCGACGTTCCCCTGCGCGTGGTGGAGCTCACCGGAGAACCCGGAGACGTCTACTTCACGGACCTCCGTCAATTGCACTCCCTCGGAGCGAATACCTCCAGCAGGCCCCGGCTCATGGTCACCCAGCGACTGCCCCGCGAATCGGTCGCAGACAGGATGGGCGAAGCCTATGCCGAGCTGATGGCCTCCCGAAGGAAGCGAAGTGACCCTGTCCCCTCGTAGTGGACACCCCCCTGGAGGAAGCTGCTGCTAACCTGGAGCCATGACAGCGACACTGATCGAGATGCCCGCCTGGCGTGGAGCAGCGGAGATCGCGGAGGGGCGGTTGACGGCAGAGGCGTGGGTCCGCGCCCTGCTCGAGCACGTGGAGGAGCGGGAGCCCGAGATCCGGGCCTGGGCGTGCCTCGATGGCGAACATGCACTCGAAGCGGCGCGCGAGTGCGACTCTCGACCCCGACGCTCGCTTCTCCATGGCGTTCCTCTTGGCGTCAAGGACATCATCGACACGGTGGAGCTTCCGACCGAGTACGGGAGTTCGATCTATCGCGGCTACCGGCCACCTGCGGACGCGGCTTGCGTCGCGCTGCTCCGCTCTGCGGAAGCGTTCCTGCTGGGCAAGACGGTCACCACGGAGTTCGCGCTCCTGACCCCTCCCGAGACCCGTCACCCGGAGGACCCGGAGAGCACCCCGGGCGGGTCCTCGAGCGGCTCGGCCGCGGCGGTGGCGGACAAGATGGTCCCGCTGGCCCTCGGAACCCAAACCGCGGGCTCGATCATCCGCCCGGCCAGCTTCTGTGGCGTCGTCGGCTACAAGCCGACCTTTGGACTGTTCAGCTTCTCCGGAATTCGGCACGTCGCCGAGTCTCTCGACACCCTGGGCGGGATGGCACGCTGCGTACGCGACGTGGATCTGTTGCGTGTCGCTCTCGCCGGGCGCGAGCCGATCGCAGCGGAGGGGGTTCGGCCGGGAGTGGTAGGCCTGTGCCGAACGCCCGTCTGGGAGAGGACCGAGGAGCCGATGCGTGCGGCCATCGAGTCGGCGGCACGAGAGCTCGAGAACAGCGGGCTGCGTGTCGTCGAGGCCGAGCTGCCGGCGGTTTGCGGCGGCCTCCATCAGGCGCTCGTTACGATCATGGGTTTCGAGGCCGTGCGAACCTTCGCACACGACCTGACCCACCATCGCGATGCGCTGAGTCCCGGGTTGTTGGCCTTGTCGGACGCGGGAGCCGGGGTCGACGCTTCCGAGTACGACCGCGCGCAGCGACTGGCGGTCGAATGCCGTCGACAGGTCGACGGGCTGCTCGAAGAAGTCGATCTTCTGCTCACGCCCGCAGCCCTGGGTGAAGCTCCGCGCGACCGGACCCAGACCGGCGACTTCGCCGCCAACACCCTCTGGACCGCCCTGCACACTCCCTGCGTGACGCTTCCGCACTTCCGAGGTCCTCGGGGTCTCCCGCTGGGGATACAGCTCGCGGCACGCCGCGGGGCGGATGCGCGGCTCCTGGCTCATGCACGCTGGATCGAAGCAGCCTGGACCTAGCTCGGACCGTGCACCTCGGTTTCCGGACGGCCAGCCTATCTAAAGAAAACGCAGAATCATCAACAGGCTAACAATGATCAACACCACGATCAGGCCCAGATTCTCGGCTCCCCCCTTCTCCCTGGCAAACATGCCGTTCTGTAGGAAATAGGCGGTGTCGATCACGGTGAGAAAGAGCATCATGCCGCCGCATACGAGTGCCAACCGCTCACCCAGTGCATTCCCAAGGATCAACAGGATCGCCGAAATGACCATGAGAACGGCCAGCACCGAATCGGGGTATACGAAGCATCGTTCGTGCTCCACATAACCCGTCGGCAACCAGGGTTCGTTGTGTTCGGTTCTCAACCATGTCATCCAGAACCCGGCGATCCCCAGCGCCGCCAGGATCTGGATTGCTGCGATTATCTTTGGGTTGACGAAATCCAACATTTGCATCCTCCGCGACCTCGACGTCGTCTGAGCCCTAGTAGCGCGTGACTCCGGGGAGGTCGGCAAATCCGAGGTAGGCGATGCGGCGGAAGCCCAGGTCCATGTCCTCGGCGACGATCCGCACCAGCTGATCTCCCTCGGTCTGGAACTCCGCCATCGCCTCGAGATTGCCACGCATGGGGTCCGACATGGGCTCTCTCAGCTCGACCTCGAAGTAATAGGGCGACGGTTCGTCACGGTAGGGCTGGAACTCACCGGCCCGGGACCGTTCCACTGCACGCCGGGCTCCGGCCCGGATCGCTTCGCGCGCACGGGGCGGCGGAATCAGCTCGCCGGAGACGTTCGAGAGTGCGCGCTTCACCACGACGGCATCAGCCCAGGGGGCCCGCTTGCGCAGCTGCTCGGCCACCACCTGGTCACCAGTGACGAGCCCGACGGGGACTCCCAGCTCACCCGCCCGGATCGTGAACAGCTCCGACTCTCCGACGGGCTGGCCAGCCAGTCTCACGGACTGGAACTTTCCGTAGTAGATGGTGTGGGCCATGATGCCGGGATTGGAGCCGGCGCAGGCGTGATGGCCCACCAGTAGGACCACGTCGCATTCGGAGTCCAATGCGGCCATGGTCGTAGCGGTCGGCCGACCGGCCCCGCGGACCACTGAGCAGCGCGCGTCGATCTCGTCCATTAGCAGAACGCAGAGGTCTTCGACCCCGTGGTTCTCCTCGACCACGACCTCCGTCGCACCCGCATCGTACGCGCCCTCGACCGCCGCGTTCGCGTCCAGCGTCATGAGCCGCCGGTTGCGCTCGAAGTCGATCCCCGAAGATGCGACGTCCGGCCAACGCACCAGGCCCGAGATGCCTTCCATATCCACGCTGATGTAAACCTTCATGGGACCGATACTATCAGCACACTGCGCCCGATGCGATGATGCCGGCCTTGAGCGAATCCACCGAGCAGGCGCTGCAGGCGGTCATCGATACGATGGTGGGGGTGAGGAGGAGACTGCGGCAACGAGCTTCAGTTCAATCGGTATCGACGACGCGAACGCGTCCATCGAAAGCTCGTTCAAGGGGGAGACCGCTTGGCCCTCTACTTCATTCATCAGTACCAAGCGTCCGTCGACGAAGGTTACGTCGATTCGGCACGGTTTCTCAACTACGCGGCGTACACGACGAGCGAGACAGCGTTCTCCTTCATCAAGCAACTGCTCGAAGAAGCCCAGCAACGCCGGGACCAAGTCACCCTCCTCGATGGACTGGCAGCACTGAGCAGGACCGAGCATCCGGAAGCGATTGACCTTGCGCTGGCGCTTCTCGACAAACAGTGAGTCCGTGGTAAAGGGGAGTGTGATTAGAGTACTTCGTCGCACCATTGACCTGACGGAAGCACATCGGCCGGATGCAGTCGAGACATTGCATGCGATCGAGTGGGACGAAAACGAGCGACGCTCCGTTCGGGAGGCAGCCTGGTCGGCGTTGAATCATCTCGCCCGATACGGACTGGTAACCGACCGAAGACCACATCGCGACTTCGGGGAGCTGCGCCCGCTCCCGAAGCGATTGATCGAGATGTCGCGCCAGCTAGAGGAACGCGTGCCTGCCGACGACCCCGACCGTACCGAGGCTGGCTGTGTCAAGTACCTGGTTCATTGCGGACTGGTCGAGTAGTGGGCGACAGAGGTTCAGCCGCCAACGCCGAGCGCAGCACGGGCAACCCTTCCGGGTGAAGCCTCTATGACCTGCGCCGTCGCCCTGCTGCTGCGAGTCCTGCCAGTCCGGTAGCGAGGAGGAGGGCGGTGGTGGGTTCGGGCACGATCCAGGTCATGTCGCTGATGCCCATTAGCTGGCCACTCGGATTTGCCGGGGCGTCGTCCGTCGAGAAATAGCGAAACGTCAACGACGAAATCGCAATCCCCGTAAGGTCGAAGTCGATGTTGCCGTCGGTACTGCCGTTTGGCGAGGCGTCACCGTCGCCGTGGGCGAGGCCCTCGAACTCGCCGAAACCCTCATCGCCGACGATGACATTCGGCCCAAGGGCGTAGAGCGAGGGAATGCCGATCACATTCGACCCGCCGTTGTACGTGACGACGAGCCCATCGGAGAAGTCGCTAGCACCGCCTTGCGCGCGCTGGTCGACATCGAGCAACGAGAAGGCTAGCTGGTAGACGGGAGTCGAAAAAGTCAGCGTAATCTCGAGATAGTCAGCGGGGTCGTCGTGGAGATTGTCGAAGCCGAGAAATCCGTAGCCGGAATGGTTTCCCGTCGTGCCATGCTCCGCCTTGAAGAACATGGAGTTGCCGCCGAAGGGTGAGAGGTCCGAGCCGCCGCTGTCGTTGTCGGAGAAGGAAGCCGCCAGGATGTCGACCTGGGCATCCACGGTCGTGATGCTCGCTCCATTGATATCGGCCTCATCCAGAAACTCCGACTCCCAGACGATAGTTCCAGCAGTGGCGGTCGATGCGAAGCAGACGGATGCAGCGAGCGCGATGGTGACTCGGTGAAGCATGTCGAGTTGATCCTGTCGTTTTCGAGGTGTCCCCCGCAAAATCGGACTCCCGACGCTACCTCTTAAGGGAAATTGGTTTCCCGCACCATCCAAGCGCTGCGTGTTGCGTGTGAGTTGCGTGTGATCCTGCCCCCATCATTGGTCCAGCCTGGGGCTAGAGTTTTCCGGGTGGCCGCTATCTACATCCGACGAAGACAGGCCGGGAACGAACGCTGGCGGCAACGCTCACTCCACTAGACCCAACCACCACGCACACACCGAAACGCTCCGGCCCACTCGCGGTCGGGGCGTTTCTGGCTCTGGAACGAGAAGCCAGAGAACGGCTACCGCTCGCCCGCCCCCTCGTCACGTAGCGGAATCACTGGAATCCGCGTTGGTATCGTAAAGCCTGCCCCCGGGGGGCCTTCCAACTTCGTGCAAATTGCAGGATGTGGGAGGGGTCTCTTCATCGAGTCGAAGGCGAGTGTGGGGGGTGCGCCCACCCCCTTCGGTCTGGCTGTTGGCGACGGCGGGCGAGGCTCGCGAGGGAGGGGAGAAGTTGGCCGGCGGTGACCCAAGGGTGTGTTGGTCGGGGTTCGGGTTGCTGAGCCCGAGCCGAGAGACCACAGGCGAATGGTTGGTGCTCTAACACCTACGTGTGTATCGGGTACGCCGACTCTTGCCACTCTCACGCCCTCGCCTTTCCGGCGCTGGGAGAGCCGGTTCTGCGGCGCGTGGCTGTCAATTGGCTGTCAAACGGGGAGCCGGCCCCATCCCTCAGTAACAGCACAGGCCCGCAACCACGGACCTGCGAGAAGTTGGTGACCCGGGCAGGATTCGAACCCCCGACCCGCTGCTTAGAAGGGCCCGAGGACGAAGAGGAGTAGCGCGAGCTTGCGTCTCCTGCTCGGAGAGGGCCTGCAGCTGGGGGCACCGGGCTGCACCGAGGACGGCCCGACGGCCCCAGACGGCCCCTCTCCGGCTTGGCCCGTGGGTCTTCAGACCAGCGTGCGCACCCAGCGGTCGAGGTGCGCCCACGGCACGATGCGGACGCCTCGGCGGGTCGCCGCCTGCTCGCCTCCGTAGAGAAGCGCCGCGTCGACCTTTGGGCCCCGAGCCTCGGCGAGCGCCTCCCGGAGCGAGTCGAGGGACGTCAGGAAATCCCCGGCCAACGTGGCACCGGACTTGATCTCGGCGGCCGTGATCTCGTGGCCCCCGCGTTCGACGACCAGGTCCACCTCGAGGCCGCGCCGATCCTGGAAGAAGAAGACACTCGGCGAGACGCCCCGGTGGTAGTGGGCCTTCATCACCTCCGAGACGATCCAGCTCTCGAACACGGCCCCGCGCATGGGATGGTGCCGCAGTTGTTCCGGATCGCGGATACCGAGCAAGAAGCAGAGCAGCCCGGAGTCGTAGAAGTACAGCTTCGGCGTCTTGATCAGACGCTTGCGGAGGTTGGGCAGGTAGGGCCGGAGCCGGAAGACGAGGAAGCCTGCCTCCAGCGCCGAGAGCCAGCTGCGGGAGGTCGGCTGCGAGATTCCCGCATCGCCGCCGAGGGACGAGAAGTTGACGAGGGCACCGGTACGTCCTGCGCAGAGCCGCACGAAGGTCTGGAAGCTGCCGACGTCGCCGATGTTGAGCACCTGGCGCACGTCCCGCTCCAGGTAGGTGGCCACGTAGGCCTCGTAGAAGGCGCGTGGCTCGATTCCCTCCTGCTGGATCCGGGGGTAGGCCCCGGTGAAGAGCAGGTCGAACAGCTCCTCCGGCGGATCCTCGAAGCGCCGCAGCTCCTCGAGGCTCGGCGGCAGCAGGTGGAGGACCGCCGTGCGCCCGGCCAGGCTCTGGCTGAGGGACGCCAGCAGCGCGAAGTCCTGGGAGCCCGTGAGGATCCACGACCCCTCGAAGCCCGGCTCGTCCACGATGCCCTGGAGATACGAGGCGAGCTCGGGCGCCCGCTGCACCTCGTCGAGGATCGCCCCATGCGGATAGCCCGCCAGGAAGCCGCGCGGGTCCTCGGTGGCGAACTCTCGCACGTCCGGGGCCTCCAGCGAGGCGTAGGGGAGCTTCGGAAAGGCCATTCGGGCGAGGGTCGTCTTGCCGGATTGGCGCGGCCCGGTGATCGTGACGGCCGGGAACCCCCGGGACAGGTCGCGGGCGCGACGGGCGAGGGTGCGCTGGATCATCGAGCCCGAGCTTAGCGGATGGGCTAATTCAAAACCATAGTTTGAATTAGCCAAGATCGACTCAGCTCGACGCTCCCCCGGTGGTGCCTCGAGCCCCTCCCCGGCGGTCTTGGAGGTTCGGCGGAGCCTCTGGAGGCTCCGGTCTTCGAGCGCGGGCTCGATTTGAATCAGTCATTACGCCATCGATGCGCGGTGGCGTCCTCGTCACGCGGCCTCGATCTCCAAGACGCTCACAGTCCGGCCGTTGTTTAGACGAGTGGGTCGAGATCCCAGGAATGGTCACTGCGACGGTTCGCCCTAGCAGCGACGCGGCGTAACACACTGAAGTGACCACACAGTCGCGAGTTAACGCCACATAACGTCCTTTATGATACGTTGTCAACACACAGCGAGACCGGCATGAATCGGGTGTCAGATACTGGTCCCAACACCCGGTTCGCCTACTCCCTTGGCCGGTCAGAGTCCGCTACCCCGATCGCGCGGTATCCAGCGCCGACTCGTCTAGCGAACCTCGGGTCAGACGCTGCGCGATCCAGGTGGCCAGAACCGCTAGAGCAGCCGCTGCCAGAATCGCGGGGATCGGGTGTTGCTCCGCGACTGCGCCGAGCCCGGCTTTCAGAACTCCAGCGGGGATCCCTCCCGCGCACAACGCGACGAAGACAGTGCGCCAGCGCATGCGGGATAGCCCCGCAAGCACGATGACCGGCTCGACCGGCCCGCCTATGGCGCGCGCCGTGGCAACGGCGTAGGCCCCCCAACGCGCGTAAAACCTTCGGGCACGGCGTAGATCCCGTTCACCGACCACCCACAAGGCAAAGCCCTCACCCAGCCCGCGAATGACACCGAAGGCGAACAGGCCGCCCGCAACGCTTCCCAGTCCCGACAGCAGACCACCCACGGCGACTCCGTACACCAGGCCCAGTGCCATCATCGCGGCGTCCGAGGGCATGATCAGGAAAGAGTCCGCCAGGATCACACCGAGGGCGGCGATCCAGAGCCAGCCGCCAAAGCTCTGCATCCAGACCACGCCTTCTTCGAAAGAGCTGGGAATCCCGGTCGTCTGCATGACCGTCAGGAACAACACGACGGAAAGCGTCAGGGTGAAGGCCGGGATGATCAAGAGCCTCATGCGATGCGTACCGAGACCTCGGTTCCCTCGTTCATCTTGAGCAGTCCCGAGCAGAAGCCGTTGGCGGGGTTGCGGACGTATTCCAGATATTCTGCGTGGTCCGCTTTGAACGCGCCGACGTTGTCCGCCACCACCACGGCCCCGGGCCGGAGTTGGGGAGCTACCAGCCTGAGTACGGGGAGGGCGGACGGTGGGAACCCGTCGTTCAGCATAAAGTCGATTGGTCCCTCTAGATCCCGCAGGGTCTCCAACGCATCTCCCTCGCGGATTTCGACATACTGGTCGAGAGCGGCCTCGCGCAAATGATTCCAGGCTTTCTTCGCTTTGCTCGAAACCCGCTCGGTACCTATCACGAGGCCACCGCCATTGTCGCGGACTGCGCAAGCCAGGTAGATCGTGGAGATCCCGTATGAGGTGCCGAACTCCACGATTCGCTTCGCCCCGACGGCCCGCGCCAGCAGGTAGCAGAAGGCGCCCTGGGTGCGGTCCAGTGCGATGAAGGCGTCGTCGAGGCGTGATCCCAGCCGGTCCCACGGGAGCTTGCGGCTGAAAAGCAGCCGCGGGCCCTGGGCCGCGAATCGCCATATGAGCTTCGGTGTCTCGCGATCGGCTTCGGCGTGGAGACGGCTGAGAAGCGCGCGGACGGCGGGATCGGGCACGGCGGCCAAAGGCTCATCTCGCTTCTTCATGGTGGCTCCTTCGAACTACTGCGATAGAATACGAGTCTTCACTCGTATTCGCTACTCGCGTTCCGGAGGACGTTTCCATGGGCAGAAGGACGCTCGTGCAACCCCGCAAGGAGCCCCGCCAGGAACGCTCCCGACACATGAACGAGACGATCCTGGAGGGGGCAGCTCGCGTTCTGGCCCGGGAGGGGCCTACTTCCTTCAGCACCAACCGCGTCGCCGAGGCAGCCGGGGTAAGCGTGGGATCCCTTTACCAGTATTACCCGAACAAGGAGTCGTTACTGTTTCGGTTGCATGAGCGCGAGGCGCAGGCCACGTGGGCTGCTCTCGACGCGATTCTCTCCAACACTTCGCGAACGCCGCGCCAGCGCTTCGAGTTGGCCGTGCGTGCGTTCTTCGAGTCCGAGGCTGCGGAGGTGCCGCTGCGCATGGCGCTCCGGCGCGCTGAGGTCTACTTCGATGACGCTCCCGAGTACCGGGAGATCGAATCAAGGGGGGTCGCAGGGGTGCGCGACTTCCTTCGCGAAGCCCTGCCACCTGGCACTCGCGACCTCGATTTCAAGGCTCGGCTGGTGCAGACCGTCGTTTCGAGCGTCGCCGAGCGCCTCACGAACAGGGGAGTCAAGCAGGCGGAGCTTGGCAAGTGGGCCAGGGTCTGCAGCGGGATGCTCTGCGAGTACCTGGGGATTTGAGGACGTCCGGCAGGGCACCACCGTTGACCGCTGAGATCAGCCGAGCTGTGCGACAGCGTGCCTATCGCAGCTCATGACGGAAAGAGACCTCGTCTCGACCGCCCTCCGAGACATGCGCACCGATGTCCAAAAGGTACTCCTTTTGGATAGGGTCATCCGCAGGAGAAAGGAGCTTGATTTTCCAGGGGAAATCCGGGCTCGTCTGACAGCCCCTTTTGGATAATCACGCCATGTGGCCAGGCCGGGAAACACTTGAGCCTTCTCCATAGGTATCGAAAACAGTCAATCTCATACACCACGCAGCGACCCCCGCAGATAGGAATGGGGAGAGTTTGAAGGCCCACCCCTGCGGATGGTCGCCAGCTCCGTACCCGTCGCCGGGCGCCTGGAGAACGCGCCCCGAGATCCCCTGGACGGAAGTCGAACGCGCCCGTTCGCGCTTTCTTCACCGGCGAGCGTTCACGGCATCCGTCATCGCAACGAGAACCTCGCGAGTCGCTGTGGTGAATGGAGCGAGCTTGGATCCGTAGAAAGCAAGAATAAAGCGACCGGGGTCCGTGGGCCGATTCGCTCGAAGCCGCGCGCACTTGGGTCCCGGATTCCGATGATGCCTCGTGCGCAGCTACGTTGCTCATCATGGTCGCACGTTTCGCGCTCAGAAGCGAGCCGAACTCACGAGCGCACGCGGTCGCGCATGAAGCGCGACAACGACGAACCTTCCGAGCGCTCGCGGCGCATTCGCCCCGGGCGCATTCGCGCGCGAGCGAAGTGAAGGACGAGGCCTTCTCCTGCGCAAGGTTTCGGCGCGGGTCCGACGCCGCCAAGGACGCTCGCGCTCCACCGGGCGAGCGCTGCAGAAGCCGGGATACGGTCCGAGTGCCCGTCAGCAACGGAGCGTCGTGAAGCTCCAGTACGTGGCCAACCGCACGGCCGGGGGATGGCGGGCCCATGGCCGCTACCTGGCCCGCGAAGGAGCGCAGCGAGAGGGGGAGAAGGGGCTCGGGTTCGACGCCTCGGAGCGCGAGGTCGAGATCGACCGACGCCTCGATGGCTGGCAGCGGGCCGAGGATCCGCGGCTCTGGAAGGTGATCCTCTCGCCCGAGCGTGGGGACGCGCTCGACCTCGTGGAGCACACCCGCCGCGTTCTCGGCGCGATGGAGCGCGATCTCGGAACGCGGCTCGAGTGGGTGGCGATCGATCATCACAACACGGCCCACCCCCACGTGCACGTGGTCATCCGCGGGCGGGACGATGCGGGCCGGTCCCTGCTCCTCGATCGCGAGTACGTGAAGCACGGGGTCCGGGCACGGAGCCGCGAGCTGGCCACCCAGATGCTCGGCTACCGCACGGAGGCCGACCGCGTGCGGGCTCGGGAGCAGGCGCTCGAGGTGCGGCGCTTCGGCGAGCTCGACGCGATTCTCGAGCAGCGCATGGGGCCCGGGCGGCTGGTCTCGTTCGAGGATCCGGTCCCGGCTTCGAATCGGGCGGCGCAGCTCCGGCTGCAGCTGATCGGTCGCCTCCAGTTCCTGGAGCGGCTCGGGCTGGCGACTCGGGCGGGAGCCAAGACCTGGCGACTGTCGCTCGACCATCGCCCCGCGCTGCGCGAGATGCAGCTCCTGGGAGACGTTCAGAAGAGCCTGGCGCGGGGCGACCTCGCGATCACCGACCCCGCAGCGCTGCGCGAGTTCGTGCGGCTCGAGCCGGGGATGACGGTCCGCGGGCGGGTGGCGGGCACGACGCCCAATGAGCTCGGAGAGGCACCCTTCCTCGTCCTGGAGGCGACCGATGGCCGGGTGCTGCTGATCCCCCAGACACCCGCGATGGAGGAGCGGCGCGGCGAGGGAGGATTGCGGCGCGGTCACGTGGTGACGCTCCGAGAGCACGGGAGCGTGCGTGCGGGGCGCAGCGTCCGGTGGACCGAGATCCAGGAGCACGGACGGCTTCGGGATCTGGTGAGGACGCGCGAGCTCGCGACCATTCTCGACCTGGAGGTGATGGAGCGCAGCCGGGCCGGTGCTCGCTCGGAGGCTCCGGTGCCTCCGCGCGGCTTCGGCCGCGCCTGGGCGCGTGCGCTCGCGGGGCGGCGGGTGCGACTCGCCGAGGCCGGCCTCCTGGTTCGGGCTGGCCCCGAGAACGAGCGAGGTGGCGGGGCGGTCTGGGTGGCCCTCCCACAGGCGGTGTCGGGGATCGCGCTCCAGGCGAAGCAGCGCGACCGCAGCGCGCTCTCCTTCGCAGGAGGTCGAGACGCTCTCCGGGAAGCGCCTCGAGCAGGCAAGCCCGAGCACCGGTCGTCACGAGGGGACGCTCGTGGCCCACGCCCACGACGATCAGGGGCGGCGCTTCGCCGTGCTCGACGTTGGTTCCCGTCTCATCGCCATCCCCAGCCAACGGCGCGACCTCGAGATCGGTTCGCGGGTGGAAGCCCGACGCGAGCGACCGTCCCCCGAGCGCGGGCTCGAACCGCAGGTCGGCTGGCAACTCACCGATCGGGAACGCGAACGCGTTCGCGGCCGAGGTCGTTAGCAGCGTCACCTCTTACTCCCCGTAGCCCAATCAAGAACCTGGCCCGCCCGTTGCAGAGTCGCTCCCACAGAAGAGGGGGGGCGAGCCAGCATGCCGCGGGGAAGGCTTCAAGAGCTGCGCATCTGGGTGCCACCGGAGCTCTACGAACGGGTGCTTCGCGACGCCGCGGTACGCCGCGCCTCACTCTCGCGCTGTGTCCGCGACCGGCTCGAACTCTGCTACGAGATCGAGGCGGACTGGGCCGATGCACTCGAATCCGTGCCTCCGGCGGGCAAGGCTGGGGCGGCGGCGCTCCGGCACAAGATCCTCGATGCGATGGAGGAGCGGCTCGCGGCGACCCTCGAGCAGCACGCTCTTCGCCAGCAGGAGGCCGCGACCGAGCTGCGGCGCGTGGGGTGCATGCTCGACCATCTGGCGCTCTGGCTCTTCGTGCTGCTGCCCTCACCGAAGCGGCGGGAGCTCGAGGCGAGGCAGGAGCAGGGGCGCGAGACGCATGATCGCTGGCGGCACGGGGTGCGCCGTCTGGTCGAGGATGGCGGGCCGGGGCTAGACAGAACGAGAGGGGGAGGTGTCAGCGATGAAACGTACGATCAAGCTCCGGCCCCAGGAGGCAGACCTTCCGGAGCGAAAGATTCGGTTGCGGCTTCCCGGTCGGCTGGGCGCCGACCTGGACGACTACCGCGAGCTGTACGCGCAGGTCCACGGCCAGGAGATCGAGCTGGCCGCGCTCATCGAGGGCATCCTCGAGCAGTTCCTGGCCAGCGATCGCGCCTTCCAGAGGGCTCGCAGAGGCTCCGCGCAGCCCTCGCAGAGCGGGTCTGACCCGACCCTCGCGAAAGGTCCCTCGTGACTCGCGAAGGCGATCACGCAGCGACGCTGGGAGGCCGTCTGGGGATCTCCGTTGCCGAGGCCGCCCGCGCCATCGGGGTCAGCGAGCGCCATCTGCGCCAGTATCTGCCGGAGATCCCGCACCTCCACGTCGGTCGCCGCGTCGTCATCCCGATCGAGTCGTTCCGGGAGTGGCTACGCGCGAGAGCCCAGGGAGAATCGCGGCGCGTCGAACGAGCCGTCCAAGACGTGCTCGAAGCCCTCGAATGATCCATCATTGCGAGACCGGAGAACCAGCGATGGCCGCGAAGGTGAAGTGGGATCGGGGAGCCTGGTGGGTCGTCACCCATCACGATGGGAAACGCCGCCGAAAGCGCGTCGGCCCCTCCCAAGGCGACAAGCGAGAGGCCGAGGAGATCGCGAAGAAGATCAACGCGGCTCTCGCGCTCGGGATCTTCGAGCCCGACAAGAAAGCCCCTGAGGCGATCCCTTTCGACCGATACGCGCTCGACTGGCTCCGGCGGGAAGTCGAGCTGCCCATCGAGCGCAATGCGGGCGGCGCGCTGGCACCGGCCACCGCCCAGCTCCATCGACGGCACGTGCGGCGCTACCTGGTTCCGTTCTTCCGCGGCAAGAATCTCCGCGAGGTCCGGGTCACGGACGTCCAGGCCTTCTACGACCGCTGCCTCGAGACCGGTCGGCCGCCGAGCGAGCGCTCCATCGAGATGGTATTGGCAACGCTGCGCCGGATCCTCGCCCGTGCCGAGGCGCACGAGGAGATCCCCCGCAATCCCGTCGAGGTCTGGAAGAAGAGCCGAGGGCGCCGGCGACGCTCGGCCTTCCACCGGCTGGATGCGGAGAACGTGCTCACGTTCGAGGAGCTCGAGACTCTTCTCGCAACGGTCTGGTGCGAGTTCACCGAGGCCTATCCGCTCGTCCTCTTCCTGGCCGATACGGGGGCTCGCCTGGGCGAGGCCTCGGCGCTGCGCTGGATCGACGTGGATCTGGAGCGTGGAACCGCCCGGATCGCGCGCAGCTTCTCGGGCGGCCGCTACTTGAGCGTCACGAAGACCGGCCGCGAGCGCATGCTGGAGCTCTCGACTCGTCTCCGCGAGGTGCTCGCACGCCGGCGCCCCGACCTCTTCGGCCCAGACGCCCTGGTCTTCCCCAACGAAGCCGGAGGTCTCCTCGACCCCCACAACTTTCGCGAGCGAGTCTTCCGCCCGGCTGTCGAGAAGGCGCTTGGAGCGGGGCGACGATTCACGCCGCACGGGCTTCGTCACGCATTCGCGAGCCTTCACATGGCGCGGGGGACGAATCTCAAGTGGATCCAGGCGCAGGGCGGGTGGGCAAGCGCCAAGCTCTTGCTCGACACCTACGGTCACTTCCTGCCAACCGAGACGACGGGCTACGCGGACGCTCTGAGTGGCGACCCCCGGCGGCCCTATACGGCCCCTGCGAAGAATGGACGCGTCACGCCCGGCCGCGCCGCTCCGAA
>CAVROS010000015.1:0-286737 GCA_963722885.1 uncultured delta proteobacterium | reverse complement strand
AACCTCCGCGATTCCCTCGAGCTCCTCGCGCCGGAAGACTCGCCCGCTCGGGTTGTGAGGGTTGCAGAGCAGGAGGATCCGGGTGCGCTCGTCGATGACGTCGCGAAGCCCTTCGAGATCCACGCTGTAGCCACCACCCGCGACCACCAGGGGATTCTCCACCAGGGTTCGCCGCATCTCCCGGACCGCGGCCAGGAAGGGCGGATAGATGGGAGTCTGGACGACCACGCCCTCCCCCTCCGCGCTGAACTGATGGAGGGCGACGTAGAGGCCCTGAACCACGTCGGTGATCAGCTCCACGTTTTCGGGCTCGATGCTCCAGCCGAAGCGCTCCTCGGCGCGTTGGGCGAAGACGGCTGGGAGCGAGGTCGGACGCGGATGCAGCGGGTAGCCGAGATCACCCAGGTCCAGGCTGCGCTGGATCAGGCGCTGGATCGGCGTCGCCACCGGGAAGTCCATGTCCGCAACCCAGAGCGGCAACACGTCTTCGGGGTAGATGGCCCACTTCTCACCGCCTCGCTGGGAAAGCCGCGAGACATCGAGATCGTCGAAACGGGTGGGGGGATTGCGGAGGCCGGGCTCGACCCGCGCCAGCGCCGACTCCACCTCCTGCCCGTCGAGTCCGGCCGGAAACCCCGCCTCGTCCAGATAGCCGGCCAGGTTGGCCCGAAGCTCGCTCAGGCACCACTCCAGCGAATCGACACTCGGCGGAAGCTGGGTGATCTCGTCGCGGCCCGACGGGTCCAGGTGCCAGTGGGCGCCCTGGGCGAAGCAGTCGAAGCGAAGCAGTTCGCGACCGTCCCGGTCCCGGATGACGCGAAGGGTGGGCCCTCCCCGGGTACCGGGAGCACGGTGGTCGACGACCAGGCGGATGGGACCGAGGGCAATTCCAGTCATGGCCCGCGCAGTGTAACGCTCTGGGCTCTGCTGCCGAGCCGATCAGCGGGCTCGGTAGAGCCTCTTCACCAGGGGAGCGACGGTCGGACCCTGCACCAGGATCGAGAAGGCCACCACCGTGTAGGTGACCGCCAGAATGACGGTCCGCTCGGGACCCGCGGGCAGGGAGAGCGCCAGCGCCACCGAGATCCCACCCCGGATCCCGCCCCAGGTCATGATCTTGACGGCGTGGGGACTGAACGTCCTGCGCCGTCGCAGCAGCTGCAGGCCCATCCCCACCGAAGCGAATCGCACCGCCAGAACCACCGGGATGGTCACGAGCCCGGCGGTCAGCAACCGAACGTCGAAGCTCAGCACCAGCACCTCGAGCCCGATCATCACGAAGAGGACGGCGTTCAGCATCTCGTCCACCAGCTTCCAGAAGCTGTCGAGGTGCTCCCGGGTGCCGTCCGACATGGCGAAGCGGCGCCCGTGATTCCCGATCAGAAGACCGGCTGCGACCATCGCCAGCGGTCCGGAGAGGTGGAGCTTGGTCGCCAGGGCGTAGCCCCCGGTCACCAGGGCGAGGGTCAGCAGGATCTCCACCTGATAGTCGTCGACGCTTCGGAGCATCCGGTAGGTGATCAGCCCGGCGACCAGACCGAAGACGATGCCGCCCACCGCCTCCTCCAGGAAGAGCAGCCCGATCTCCGAAGCAGTCACCTCGGATCCGCCGGCGACGGCCCCGAGAATCACCAGGAAGACGACGACGCCAACTCCGTCGTTGAAGAGCGACTCCGCGGCGATCTTCATCTCCAGACTCCGGGGGATGCCGGCCTGCTTGAGGATCGAGAGCACGGCAATGGGATCCGTTGGAGAGATCAGCGCCCCGAAGAGAAGGCAGTAGAGCAAGGGGAGATCGAGGCCCAGCGCGCCGAAGGCCAGGTAGACGGTCACACCGATGGCGACGGTGGAGAGCACGATGCCGACGGTCGCCAGGAAGGTCACCACCCACTTCTGATCGAGAAGGTCTCCGAGATCGACGTGCAGGGCGCCGGCGAAGAGCAGGAATCCGAGCATGCCCTGGAGAAGGGTCGGGCCGAAGTCGACCTCCCGGAACCACGCGGTCCAGGCCTCGCCCACCAGGCCGAGGCGCCCGAGGGCGATCAGGACCAGCGAGAAGAACAGCGCGAGTCCCATCACGCCAATCGTGGTGGGCAGCCGCAGGGTCCAGTGGTTCAGGTAGGCGAAGAACGCGGTCAGAACGATCAGCAGCGCGACCACGTTGAAGATGTCCATCGGCCGAGAGCCTATCTTGGGGCCGTTCCGGCGTCGAGAACGGAAGGCGGAAAGCAGCCGAGAGCGGGCACTTCAGAGGCGCTCTGGCTAGCCTATGCGGTCCACCGTGGGAAGAACAGATGACTTCTGAGAGACGCCAGTTTCGCTCCGTCGATCCGTCCACACTGCCCAAGCACTTCGATTCGCCTGCGGCGGAGGCCCGCTGGGACGAGACGTGGCAGAGGAACGGAACCTACCACTACGACCCCTCCCGCCCCCGCCAGGAGACCTTCGTCGTCGATACGCCGCCGCCGACGGCGTCGGGCTCGCTCCATCCGGGACACGTCTTCAGCTACACCCACACCGACATCGTGGTGCGCTACAAGCGGATGCGGGGCTTCAACGTCTTCTATCCGATGGGCTGGGACGACAACGGCCTCCCCACCGAGCGGCGGGTGCAGAACTACTTCCACGTCCGCTGCAACCCCAACGTGCCCTACGATCCCGAGCTCTCGATCGAGGCGGCGACTGCGAAGCGGCGCAAGAAGCCGCCGCGCGAGGTTTCCCGAACCAACTTCATCGAGCTCTGCCACCGCGTCACCGCCGAGGACGAGCAGGCCTTCATGACGCTCTGGAAGCGCCTGGGCCTGTCGGTGGACTGGAGGCAGGAGTACCAGACCATCGACGATCACTGTCGTCGCATCGCCCAGCTCTCCTTTCGCGATCTCTTCGAGAAGGGACACGTCTACAACGGCGAGGCGCCCACCATGTGGGACGTGGACTTCCACTGTGCCATCGCCCAGGCCGAGACCGAGGACCGCCCCACCTCCGGTGCCTTCCACGACATCCGCTTCGGCGTGGAGGGCAGCGACCAGAGCTTCGTCATCTCCACCACCCGGCCGGAGCTCCTGGCCGCCTGCGTCGGCGTGACCGCCCATCCCGAGGACGAGCGCTACGCCGATCTGTTCGGCAAGCGCGCCGTGACCCCGCTGTTTCGGGTCCCGGTGCCGATCTTTCCCAGCGAGCTCGCCGATCCCGAGAAGGGAACCGGCATCCTGATGGTCTGCACCTTCGGCGATTCCACCGACGTCCTGTGGTGGCGCGAGCAGGGGCTGGCGCTGCGGGAGATCGTGGGGACGCAATGGCCGGCTGACGCCCGTCCGGTTCGGGGATCCCGGCTTCGAGAGCCTCGATGCGGAGGCGGCGAACCGGTACTACGGCGAGCTGGCCGGCGAGGGCGTGGCGCAGGCGCGGCGGAGGATCGTCGAGCTCCTCGCCGAGCCCGAGGGCCGGGCGGCCGGGGACGGCGCGCCGCTCCAGGGGGAGCCGCGGCCCGTCGAGCACACCGTCAAGTACTACGAGAAGGGCGAGAGGCCCCTGGAGCTGGTGTCCAACCGCCAGTGGTTCGTGCGCCTGCTCGACAAGAAGGAGGCGCTGATCGCCAAGGGCGAGGCAGATCCACTGGCATCCCGCACACATGGGCAAGCGCTTCCGGGACTGGACGGAGAACCTCGCCTACGACTGGTGCGTGAGCCGCCAGCGCTACTTCGGCCCCGCCATCCCGGTCTGGTACCCGCTCGACGACCGTGGAGCGCCCATCTTCGACGCCGCGATCGTCGCGGAGCCCGGAGCAGATGCCGGTCGATCCCATGGAGGACACGCCGCCCGGCTACCAGGAGAGCCAGAGGAACCAGCCCGGCGGCTTCGCCGGGGAGCCGGACATCTTCGACACCTGGTTCACCAGCTCGATGACGCCCCAGATCAGCTCCCACTGGAGTATCGACCCGGAGCGTCACCCGACGCTCTTCCCGGCCGACGTGCGGCCCCAGGCCCAGGACATCATTCGGACCTGGGCCTTCTACACCATCGCCAAGGCCCTGCTCCACGAGGACTCGGTTCCCTGGCATCACGCGGCGATCTCCGGCTGGATCCTCGACCCGGACCGCAAGAAGATGTCGAAGAGCAAGGGCAACGTGGTGACCCCGCTGCCGATGATCGACAACTTCACCGCGGACGGCGTGCGCTACTGGTCGGGGAGCGCGCGGCTCGGCGTGGACACCGCGCTCGACGAGAAGGTCTACAAGATCGGCAAGAGGCTGGTCACCAAGATCTTCAACGCGAGCAAGTTCGTGCTGAGCCAGACCGCCGAGATACATCCGATCACGGCGGAGCTGGATCGCGCCTTCGTCGCGGAGCTGCGGCGGCTGGTCGAGCAGGCCACCGAATCCTTCGAGAGGTTCGACCACGCCCACGCGTTGATGGACACCGAGAGCTTCTTCTGGGGCCGGTTCACCGACACCTACATCGAGCTCACCAAGACGCGGGCCCGCAGCGAAGAGGCCGGGGACGCGGCGGCGCGGGGCTCGGCGGTGGCCGGCCTGCGCCTCGGCCTCAGCGTGCTGCTCCGCCTCTTCGCCCCCTTCATGCCCTACATCACCGAAGAGGTCTGGTCCTGGGTCTTTGCCGAGGAGACCGGTCACCCGAGCATCCACCGGGCTCCCTGGCCGCAGCGTCGAGGAGTTCCAGGAAGTTGCCGAGCCCGCCGACGCCGGAAGCTTCGAGATGGCCGTCCTGGCCCAGGCCGCCATCAACAAGGCCAAGGCGGACGCCCAGGTAGGGATGGGAAGAGAGGTCGCGAGTCTGACCCTGGCGGCCAGTCCTGCAACCCTCGAGCGACTCCGACCGGTTCTCTCCGACGTCCTGGCGGCCACCCGCTGCGGCGAGCATCGACTGGCGCCCCGGGACGACCTGGCGGAGGAGACCTTCGAGGTGACCGAGGCCAGGTTCGTCGAGCGCGGCTAGTCGGGGCGGGCGGATACCGGTCGCGGCGTCAGGAGCAGCCTGGCGACCTCGGCGACCCTTTGACAGAATCCACCTGCTGGTCGGTACATTGGCCCACGATACCCGGACCGGAGATGGCGAATGAACCTGCAAATATCTCGTCTGCACCGGATCGCGCTTCTCCTGGCGCTGCTGGCGTTTCTCCCCAGCTGCGCCGCGAAGGGGCCCGACCCGATGGAGAGGTTCAACCGCTCGATCTTCTCGTTCAACGAGGGACTCGACAAGTACGTTCTCGAGCCGGTCGCAACGGGGTACGACTGGGTGCTTCCGGAACTGGTCCAGACCGGCATTCGGAACGTCTACGCCAACCTCACCATGCCGGTGACCCTGCTGAACGACCTGCTCCAGCTGAAGCCCCGGCAGTCCGTGGAGGACCTCGGTCGGATCGTGGTCAACACCACCGCCGGAATCGGCGGCGTCTTCGACGTGGCATCCATGATCGAGATGCCCAAGAACAACGAAGACTTCGGCCAGACCCTGGGGCGCTACGGCGTCCCGCCCGGGCCCTACCTGATGGTCCCTCTGCTGGGACCCTCCACGGTCCGGGACGTCTGGAGGTATCCGGTCGACTCGGCGGCGAGACCCCTCAACTACTTCATCCCGCTCTGGGCGTCGCTGACGGTCCGGATGGTGGAGAACTTCAGCATCCGCGCCTACTACCTGGAAGAGCTGAGCGAGGCTCGCGAATCCGCCTTCGACTACTACGTGTTCATGCGAAGCGCCTATCTCCAGATCCGCGAGCACAACGTGCAGGATCGGGTCGGGCAACCGCCGGAGTTGCAGGATGACCTCTACGAGTTCGAGGATGAATAGGAACCATTGGATTCGGCGATCGGCCATCGGCCTGGTCGCCGTGGCGCTGCTCGCGGTGCCGGCGATCGCCGACGATGCGGCGGAGGCAGAGGCGATCGTCAGGAAGACGGTGGATCAAGTCCTCGAGGTCCTGGCCAGAGAGGGCCTCAGCGACGATCAGCGCAGGCAGCAGATCGAGGAGATCGCCTACGACCGCTTCGACTTCGTGACCATCTCCCGGCTGGTTCTGGCCCGCAAGTGGAAGCGATTCTCCCCCGAGCAGCAGCAGGAGTTCATCGAGCAGTTCAAGATCCAGCTCTCCAAGAACTACGGCAGCCGCATCACGCGCTACGAACAGGAGCAGGTGGAGATCCGCGACCACCGCCTCGAGCGAAACGGCGACGTCACGGTCAGGACGCGCATCGACGGCGGAGCGGCCGACGGGATCGAGGTCGACTACCGCATGCGCAGGAAGGGCAGGAAGACCGACGGCCCCTGGATGGTGATCGACGTGATCGTCGAGGGCGTGAGCCTGGTGTCGAGCTACCGCTCACAGTTCGCGGAGGTCCTGAACCACAATGACCCCAGCGAGGTGCTGAAACAGCTGCGCGAGAAGAACGCCGAGACCCCCGGCTAGCTCAGCGGTCGCGCTCGCGGCGACTTTGCACCGCTTCCGCGAGCAGTCCAAAGAGAGGCTCGGTCCGTTCCCACCCCATGCAGGCATCGGTGACGCTCTGGCCGTAGACCAGATCGACCCCTTTCCTGTAGTCCTGGCGTCCGTCTACGAGAAAGCTCTCCATCATCAGGCCGATGATGCTGCGGTCGCCCGCCGCAATCTGGCTGGCGAGCTCGGCGGCGACCTCGGACTGACGGGTGAAATCCTTGTCGCTGTTCCCGTGGCTGCAATCGACCATCACCCGGTTCGGAAGCCCCGCCTTGTCCAGGGCCTTTCCCACTTCGGCGAGGCTCTCGGAATCGTAGTTGGGACCCGACGCGCCGCCGCGCAGGATCACGTGACAGTCCTCGTTCCCCGCCGTCTCGACGATGGCGGCAACGCTCTGCTTGGTCACCGAGAGGAAACAATGGGGATAGGCGGCGCAGCGGATCGCGTCGATGGCGACCTGGACGCTGCCGTCCGTGGCGTTCTTGAAACCCACGGGCATCGAGAGTCCGGAGGCGAGCTCGCGGTGGACCTGGCTCTCGGAGGTGCGCGCGCCAATCGCCCCCCAGGAAACCACGTCGGCGATGAACTGGGGCGTGATCGGATCGAGGAACTCGCATCCCACTGGAACGCCCAGCTCCGCCAGGTCCCGCAGCAGACCGCGCGCGGAGCGCAGCCCCCGGTTGATGGCGAAGCTCTCGTCGAGGAATGGATCGTTGATCAGGCCCTTCCATCCCACGGTGGTCCGGGGCTTCTCGAAGTAGACCCGCATGACGACGACCAGATCGCGCGAGACCTCGCTGCCGACCTTCGCGAGGCGCCGGGCGTACTCGAGCGCGGCCTCGGGATCGTGGATCGAGCAGGGACCCGCCACCAGCATCAGGCGATCGTCCTCGCCCCGCAAGATCGCCTGGAGCTGCTGCCGGCTACGCGCGACGACCTCGGAGCTCTTCTCCCCAAGGGGGATCTCCTCCATCAGGATCGCCGGGGGGATCAGCGGACGAAGGTCCTGGATTCGAAGATCGTCGGTTCGGAAGACCATGGCCGGACTCTAGCCTGCATTTCTCACCAGTTCGCGTAGCGAGGGCGCTCAAGGAAAGGGCACGACCTTCTGCTGGTAGCCGGCCGGGATCTCGAAGATCTCCCCCGGGAAGCTTCGCTGCTCGATCGAGGTGGCGCGGATCTCCCGAATCGGCGCTCCGTCATCGAACAGCTGGATCCGCAGAGGCACCCCGTCGAGCCGGCCGATCGCGTCGAGCGCATCGAATTCGACTGGGCGGATGGAGTTATCGGGAAGCACGGGAGCCACGGACAGGGTCTGCTGCAGGAAGGAGCCGAGTTCCCGGAGGGGGCGGAAGGTCTCCGGCTCGACCTCGACGCTCGCCCAGTCTGCGGTGCACGCCACGGCGATCACCTCTTCCCCGCGGCGGAGCTCGGCCTCGGCGCAAGCCACGTCGTTGAGCCGATGCGTCCCTCCGGTCTCGCGGACGCTGATCCCCACGCTCTTCTCGGATTCCGGGTCGGCCGTCTTCCCCAGCACGGCCTCCATGCTGGCGCGCTGCTCCGGCGACAAGGTGGCGAGACGCGCGCGGAGCTCAGCCTTCGCTTCCGCCATGCGCCGGGACAGCTCCTCCATCGTGGCGCGGTCGATACGGACGAAGGATCGGTTCCGGTGATCGAGAATCCACACCAGATCCAGGTCACCCCGGTAGATGATCGCGCTGGACACCTCGGAGACATCCAGGCGCATCCGATCGGCTTCGAGGTTCATGACACCCCGCCTGGTGGGCAACGGATCGCTCCCGAGACCTCGAGCCTCGGTTTCGATCAGCGTGCCAGCCAGGGCGCCCCTGCCTCCGCTGACCAGAAGCAGAATCGCGAAGGCGATGGCTTTCATGGCGACTCCTCTCCAGATCTCCCCCGAGGGGCAAAAGGCTGTTGACGCCCCCGAAGCGGGTTTTCTCATCCAGTGTGTAGGAATTTCGGGCGGACTCCTCCAAGATTCGTTAATTCAAGGGTGACCGCTGAGTACTTCCTGGACGGACCCTGCGGTCGTTGCCCTGTCATCGACTCCGAGAGGCCCGCCTGTGTCCGGTCTCGGAATCGCCCCGGTGACGCGGGATTGGGCGACCTGCACGCGAGAGAGCGAAACGTGCCCAAGAAAGCGGCGAACGGATCTTCGGAACAGAATCCGAAGGATGCGGCAGCGCGGAGCGATCGGCCGGCGGCCCGGCGGCGCGAGGATCCGGCTGTGGAGAAGACGCCCGTCGAAGACGGAGCGGCGAAGAAGCGTCCTCGCAGGAAGGCAGTCGCCAAGAAGGCCGCGAGCGGAAAGCGAGCGAACCCGGGGGAGACGGCTTCCTCGGCGCGGGCAGTGGCCACCGGGCCGAGCCTGCCGCTCGGCCCCGTGGCGCTCGACACCCCGGCGGAGCGCCTCTCTGCCATGCAGACGGCCGCCGAGTGCCTGGGAATCTCCGAGCTCTATCCGGAGCAGGTGGAGGTGATCGACGCAGTCGTCACCGGGCAGGATGTGCTGATGGTGCTCCCAACCGGATTTGGAAAGTCCGCCTGCTACCAGATTCCCTCGCTGATCCTGAACAAACCAGTGCTGGTCATCTCCCCACTCCTGGCTCTGATGCGGGACCAGTACGAGAAGCTGCTGAAGCTGGGCGTTCCCTGCATTCGACTCGATGGAACCATCCGGGGCAAGAAGCGCGCGGAGGCCCTGAAGCGCATCCGGACCGGAGAGCCGGTACTGGTGATGACGACCCCGGAGACCCTGGGCGCATCCGACGCCTCCGAGGCTCTGGCGCACTCGGGTCTCGTCGATGGCCGCAGTGGACGAGGCCCACTGCATCTCCGAGTGGGGCTACGACTTCCGGCCGGCCTACCTGCAGATCGGCGAGCGGCTGCGGACGTTGGGTGGGGCTCCGGTTCTCGCCCTGACGGCCACGGCCACCGAGAAGGTGCGAAGCGCGATTCAGCGCTTCGTCGGAATGGATGACCCGCGCATCGTCGCGAGCTCACCCCACCGATCGAACCTGGCCTTCGACGTACTCCAGTGCAGCGGCGGAGCGCGCCACCGCGCCCTGGCACGACTCGCGCTGCGGGTGCGTCGGCCGGGCATCATCTACTGCTCTACGACCCGCGAGGTCGACGAACTCTACGCGGTGCTGCAGCGCTTCGGCGTGCCCTGCTACCGCTACCACGGCAAGATGTCCTCGAGCGAGCGAAGCAAGAGCCAGGACGGGTTCATGCAGCGCGGGCGTCGCACGGTGATGGTGGCGACGAACGCCTTCGGCCTGGGCATCGACAAGCCGGACATCCGCTACGTGATGCACTACCAGGCACCCGCCTCCCTGGAGCAATACGTCCAGGAAGCGGGGCGCGCCGGACGCGATGGCCGGCGGGCGAACTGCATCATGCTCTACTCACCAGAAGATCGCGCCATCCACGAGGCCCTGCTCTCCCGCAGCCGGGTCCGGCCCGAGCAGCTCTACAAGCTGGGAAGGGCTCTCGCCGCCTGGGCAGGCGAGGAGAAGGTCCCGAACCTGGAGTCCCTGGCCCTCTCCGCCGAGCTCGGCACGCGGACCACGGGAGCGCTGCTGGCGCTGCTCGAGGAGGCCACGCTGGTTCGCTGGGACACCACCGCGGTCTTCGTGACCGTCCCGGCCGACGAGATCGAGGAGCGTGCCAGGGAGCTGGCAGGACAGTTCGAGACCCTTCGCACCCAGGACGCACGGCGGCTCGACTCCGTGGCGGCCTACGCGATGCTCGAGGGCTGCCGGGCTTCCTTCCTCCGCGAGTACTTCGGGGAGACCGAAATCGACGGCTGCGGGATGTGCGACCGCTGCCGCGGACAGGATGACCGGCCCGAGAGCTTCTGGGAGCCGCTGGCCCCCCCGAAAACGGGGAAGGACCGGGATCGCAAGCGGCGCTCCACCCGTGGCAGGGGCAGCCGCGGGCTTCCTCCAGGCGGAAGGAAGAAAAGCCCGCCAAGGAAGGGAAGAACACGCGGCGGCGCGGACGTCGCAGAGGGTCCCGCGGAAGGCGCGGCAGGCGGTCTACGCGCGGCTCCGACCCCACCGTTCCCGATTCCACCACCCGACCCACCTCCACCACCTGAAGCTGAAGATCTCTTGCTCGGAGCGCATCCAAAGGATGCACCCGCGACGCCTGAGTTGGCAGCGTGGTACTCCGGATGTGGCTCTCCGCGCAGGAGATGGCCGCTCAGCTCCGAATCAGGATGGCACGCTCATTGCTATGAAGGAGGACAACGCATTCAGAGGGAGGAGTGCAATCGTGTTCCGCATAATCATCTTCGCGACCATCACTTTCGTCGGATTGGGCCTTGTCGGCTCCTCCGCCATGGCAGAAGAGCCTCAGGGAGAGGCTTCCACCACCACGATCGAGAAGGCCCAGAGAACCGTCGTCCCCTTGCCCTCGACTACCGGGCGACTCTCCACGCGGGATCGCTGGCGCGGTGGACCGTACCTGCGCAGCACCGCCGACGAGACCCTTCGAAGCCACGCCCTGGATGTGGCGCTCCCGCCCGCCAACCAGGCTTTCCAGGGTGGAGCGAGCCTCCAGCAGCCGATCCTCTCCAATGAGGACTTCATTCGGAACGAGGCGCTCAGCAAGGCGTTGCCCCCGGCCAACCCCGCCTTCGTAGGTGGCGCGAGCGTGGGTGGAGGCGTGGGCTTCTAAGCTCCCCGTCCTCCACTAGAGTCCCGAGCGCCCGGCGGCAATCGCCGCCGGGCGCTTTCTGTTGCGCCCGCGCCTTCTACCAGCTCGCCCCCGGGCTGCCAGAAGTGCCACATTAGGCGGCACCTCTCGCTCTGGACCTCTGCAGGCGCAGAGCGGCTCCATGACGACTTCCTCGGCTACAAGCCTGTGGAAGCGTTGACAGCCATCTTCAGCGATATATCATTCCATCCGAATATCCAGATGAATACTACTGCCTGCCAACGATCCAGGAGAGAGCCATGAGCGCCGCCCCCCTGACCTTCAAGGTCGCTGACATCCACCTCGCCGACCTCGGCCGCAAGGAGATTCGCCTGGCCGAGCACGAGATGCCGGGCCTGATGGCGCTTCGCCAGCGCTACGCCGGCGAGAAGCCGCTGGCGGGGTGAAGATCATGGGGAGTCTGCACATGACCGTGCAGACCGCCGTGCTGATCGAGACGCTGACCGCCCTCGGTGCCGACGTTCGCTGGGTGAGCTGCAACATCTTCTCCACCCAGGACCCGGCCGCCGCCGCGGTGGTCGTGGGCCCCGACGGAACCACCAGCGACCCCAAGGGCGTCCCGGTCTTCGCCTGGAAGGGAGAGACCCTGCCGGAGTACTGGTGGTGCACGGATACCGCCCTGGAGTGGCCCGACGGCTCCGGCCCGGACTCGATCGTCGACGACGGCGGCGACGCGACGCTGCTGCTCCACAAGGGCGTCGAGTTCGAGAGGGCCGAGAAGGTGCCGGACTTCAATCCCGAGACCGACTCCGAGGAGTACGGGGTGATCCTCGCCTTGCTGAAGGAGCAGCAGGAGAACGGACCCCGGCCGTTGGCAGCGGCTCGCCGCGGGCGTGCGGGGTGTCTCGGAGGAGACCACCACGGGAGTCAATCGCCTCTACCAGATGCAGAGGAACGGCACGCTGCTGTTTCCCGCCATCAACGTCAACGACTCGGTCACCAAGAGCAAGTTCGACAACATCTACGGCTGTCGGCACTCCCTGCCGGACGGCCTGATGCGCGCCACCGACGTGATGCTCGGCGGCAAGGTGGCCGTGGTGGCCGGCTTCGGGGAGGTCGGCAAGGGCTGCGCACAGGCGCTGCGCGGACAGGGCTGCCGGGTGATCGTCACCGAGATCGATCCGATCTGCGCGCTCCAGGCGGCCATGGAAGGCTACGAGGTGAAGACGCTGGAGGAGGTCGTCGCGACCGCGGACATCTTCGTCACCGCCACCGGCAACTACGAGGTCATCACCGCCGATCACATGTCCCGCATGAAGGACAAGGCCATCGTCGGAAACATCGGCCACTTCGACAATGAGATCGACATGGCCGGCCTCAAGAAGATCTCCGGGATTCGCTGCGAGAACATCAAGCCGCAGTACGACGAGTGGATCTTCCCGGACGGTCACAGCGTGCTGGTTCTGGCCGAGGGCCGCCTGCTCAATCTCGGCTGCGCCACCGGGCACCCGAGCTTCGTGATGTCGGCTTCGTTCACCAACCAGGTGATGGCCCAGATCGAGCTCCACCAGAACACCGCTCAGTACCAGAACGAAGTCTACGTGCTGCCGAAGCACCTGGACGAGGAGGTGGCGCGGCTGCATCTGGACCAGCTCGGCGTGTCGCTCACCACCCTCCGCCAGGAGCAGGCCGACTACCTGGGCGTTCCCGTGGAAGGCCCCTACAAGCCGGATCACTACCGGTACTAGCCCGCCTTTCGCGTGGGTGCCGGGTGGCTGATATGATCCCAGGTACATGCACTCGAGACTTCTTCGCATCGCGCTCTACGCTTCCCTGTTCGCGCTCCTCGCGACGACGGCGGTCCCTCGGCCCGCCTCGGCCGGCCTGAGCTGCGGGGACATTTCCGATCTCATCACCATCTACTTCCAGAAGCACATTCGCTACCACCAGCTCAGCGAGGAGCTCCGGCATCGCACCATCGAGAACTACCTGCGTCGGCTCGATCCCCAGCGGGTGCTCTTTCTCGAGGCGGATGCAGAGGAGATCTCCGAGTCGCTGGAGAACATCTTTCGCGAGACCGAGAAGGGAGACTGCAGCCGGCTCCGCGATCTGCAGCAGGAGGTCGTCTCGCGCCACCGCGAGGTGGAAGGCTTCGTCCGCGGCTTCGTGGGTGGCGACGAGTACGCGATGGACCCCACCGTGGAGCTGCTCCTCGACCCCGAAGAGCGGGGCCACCCGAAGACCAAGGAGGAGCGCGACGCCCTGCTGCGCGTTCTCACCCACTTCGGCATCTCCAACTACCTGGGCACCGGAACCGAGCTACCGGAGGCGAAGAGGCGCCTCATCCACCGCTACGAGCTGCAGACCCGCCGAAGCGTCGAGAAGCGACGCGAGGACATCTACGCCGAATTTCTGGACGCCTTCGCGACCTCCCTGGATCCGCACTCCGGCTATCTCTCCGCCGACGACGTCGAGGACTTCCAGATCCAGATGCAGCTCTCCCTGGAGGGAATCGGCGTCGCGCTGACGGAGCGAGACGGATACGCGGTGGTCGAGCAGATCATTCCCGGCGGCGCCGCCGACCGTCTCGACGTGCTGGAGCCGAAGGACAAGATCATCGCCGTCGCGGAGGAGGGACAGCCCTCCGTCGACGTGATCGACATGGCGCTGCGAGACGTGGTGCGGCTGATCCGCGGCAAGAAGGGAACGCGCGTCGACCTGACCATCCTGCGCCAGGGAGAGAAGACCGAGCGATTCCAGGTGGCGATCCAGCGGGACACCATCGACCTGGCGCAGCAGGCGGCGAAGCTCAGCTTCGAAACCGTGGTGGTGAACGATCGGAAGCTCAAGATCGCGGTGCTCGACCTTCCCTCCTTCTACGGCGATCAAGATCCCAGCAAGCGCAAGGGCTCCCGAGACGTCGCCCGGCTGCTGCAGCAGGCGCGGGACTCGAAGGCCGACGGCCTGGTCCTCGACCTCTCCCGCAACGGAGGCGGTCTGCTGGAAGACGCGGTCGCGATCTCCGGATTCTTCATCAGCGAGGGCGGCATCGTCGCCGTCAAGGAATCCGACGAAAAGGAAGGCCGGGTGATGGAGGATCCGGACGACGGAATCCTCTTCAATGGGCCGATGGTCATCCTGGTATCTCGGTGGAGCGCCTCGGCTTCGGAGATCCTCGCCGGCGCGCTCAAGGACTACCGACGCGCGCTCATCGTCGGAGACGATCACACCTTCGGGAAGGGCACCGTCCAGAGCGTCTTCCCGCTGCGGCCGGGCCTCGGCGCCCTCAAGATCACCACGGCGCTCTTCTTTCGACCGGGAGGCGCCTCGACCCAGAACAGCGGCGTCGCGGCGGACGTGATGTTTCCGTCGCTCCTGAATACGGACGTTTTTGGCGAAAGACACAAGCGGAACTCCCTCACCGCCCAGCAGATCCCGCCATTCCGCAGCGACGAGGCCAACGGAGACGACGCGACAACGCAGTGGGAGCCGGTCACCCGGCAGATGGTCGCCGTGCTGGCGGGAAGGTCGAAGCGTCGGATCCTGGAAGACGAGTACTTCCAGGAGATCGAGAAAGAGCTGGCGGATCGGGAGAGCGACGACGGAGTGGTCCGGCTCGCCGAGATCATCCGCGAGCGCGAGGAAGCCAACGGGCGGAGTGGAAGCTCCGAGGACGGAGCGCCCGAGACGGGTGAGGCGGGAAGCGCCGACGCGGATACCGCTGGCGTCGCCGTTCCGACGGATTCCGAAGAGGACGCCGATCCGTCCCCGCAGATTCGCGAAGCGCTCGAGATCCTGACGGACATGATCACGCTGAGTCCGTGAGGCGACCGCCCTCACCCGCAGAGACCCCATGGACATCGACCAGGCGACACGGGATCGGATCGCGGACCTGATCGCATCGGACCGGGTGGTGCTCTTCATGAAGGGCGGGCGAGACGCGCCTCGGTGCGGCTTCTCGGCGACGGTATGCCGGATTCTCGACCACCTCCTCCCGGAGTACCGGACCGTGGATGTGCTCTCGGACCCGGCGCTGCGCGAGGGAATCAAGGCCTACTCGTCCTGGCCGACGGTCCCACAGCTCTATGTGGACGGAATTCTCGTCGGGGGCTCGGACACCGTCCAGGAGATGTTCGCCGAGGGCGAACTCCTGGCCAGGCTCGGCGTCGAGGTTCCGGACGCGAAGCCGCCGGAGATCGAGATCACCGAGGCGGCCGCGACGGCCCTGGCGCGGCTCGCCGAGGAAGCCGAGGTGCGCGATCTCCGCCTCTCGATCGACGCGCGCTTTCGAAACGGCCTCTTCTTCGGCCCCACCGCTGCGGGAGACCTGCGGGTGGAGTCGAACGGCGTCGCGCTCTTCGTCGATCCACTCACGGCCCAGCGCGCCGCCGGCGTCCGCATCGATGCGGTGGATACCCCGAGCGGTCCCGGCTTCCGGATCGAAAACCCGAACGCCGCACCGGCGTTTCTGGAGATCGGCGTCCGGGAGCTGAAGGCGCGCCTGGACGACGGAGAGCGCTTCGAGCTCTACGATGTTCGCGGTCCCGAGGAACGAGCCATCGCCTGCTTCGATGGTTCCCGGCTCCTCGATCCGGAGGCCGCTGCCCAGATCGAAACCTTCGACCGGGATACGCCGATGATCTTCTACTCGCACCATGGCGAACGGAGCCAGGCGGTGGCGGGCCACTTCGCCGCACTGGGCTTCCGAAGGGCGTTCAGCCTCACTGGCGGAATCGACGCCTGGTCGCGGGAGATCGATCCGGCCGTGCCCCGCTATTGACCGTGCTGACCAGGATGGATTCGAGCTACCGAAGCGAGATCAACCGCGACGTCACCCCCGCAGCGGCGGGGGAGTTTCCCGCGCTCGCCCTCGGTCCGATCTCCGTCTCTCCCCCGGTCGTCCTGGCTCCCATGGCGGGGATCACCGACGCTCCCTTCCGATCGCTCTGCCGGGGCTTCGGCGCCGGGTTGTGCGTCAGCGAGATGGTCACCGCCCGGGCTCTCGTCGAGGGCAATCGGCGAACCCACAAGCTCACCGATTTCGCCCCAGAGGAGAAGCCCCGCAGCCTTCAGCTCTACGGCGTCGACCCCCACTACCTGGGTCAGGCCGTGGCACGGCTGGTCGGCGAGAACCGCGTCGACCACATCGACCTCAACTTCGGATGCCCGGTGCCCAAGGTGACGAGGCGGGGTGGCGGGGCGGCGATACCTCTCAAGCCCAGGCTGCTGCGCCGGATCATTCGCGCAGCGGTGGCCCACGCCGGTCCGATTCCCGTGACCATCAAGTTCCGCATCGGCGTGAGCGACCAGCACCAGACCTACCTCGAAACCGGCCGTGTAGCCGAGGACGAGGGCTGTGTCGCGGTCGCGCTCCACGCGCGGACCGCCGCACAGCTGTACGCCGGCGAAGCGCGCTGGGAGACCATCGCGGCGCTGAAGGCGGCGGTCAGCTCGATTCCCGTCCTGGGCAACGGCGACATCTGGGAAGCAGAGGATGCGCTGCGGATGATGCGGATCACCGGCTGCGACGGGGTGGTGGTGGGCCGCGGCTGCCTGGGGCGTCCGTGGCTGTTCCGCGACCTGGCCGACGTCTTCGCAGGGCGCGAACCCGAGAACCCTCCCAAGCTCGGAGAGATCGCCGACCTGATGCTCGAGCACGCGCAACGGCTCGCCGGTTGGTTTGGAGAAGAACCGGGAGTGCGCGCCTTCCGCAAGCACGCCACCTGGTATACCAAGGCGTTCCCCGGCAGCGCGCGCCTGAGAGCGCGGCTGACCCGCGTCGCCAGCCTCTCCGAGCTCTCCGGGATTCTCGAAGCGGTGAACCGTGAGGAGCCCTTTCCCCCCTCCGCCATGCGCGTTCCACGCGGAAGGAGCGGCGGAACCCAGAAGGTCGTCCTGCCCGAGGGCTACCTCGACCAGCTGGACGACGATGCGCCCCCCGGCGCCGAAGCCGAAGCTCAGAGTCTCCGGAGGCTAAGCCACAGTGGGGACGTTCACGCACTGCTGCCGCCGGGCTACTCTTCCGCGCGCAGCGGGGTGGGCTTTCCGAAGAGCCATCCCTGGCCGAAGGGGATCTGCAGCTCTCCCAGCATCTCGAGCTCTTCCAGTGTGTTGAGGCCTTCGGCGACGATCTTGGCGCCGATCCCACCGGCCAGCGCGTGGAGCGCCTTCAGGAGCGCCTGGCGAGCTCTGTCCGTATCGACACCCGTGATCAGGGCGCGGTCCACCTTGATGAAATCCGGCTCCAGCTCGATCACCGCCTGGAGACTCGCGTAGCCCGCTCCGGTGTCGTCCAGGGCGAAGCGGAATCCCAGCTTCCTGTACTCGTCCCGGATCTCCTTGAAGATCTCGAAGTTCGCGATCGACTCCTTCTCGGAGATCTCGAACACCACGTCCGTCGGTCGGAGCTTGCTCTGCTCCAAGGTGCGAATCAGCGCCTCGGGTTGAAAGTTGGGATCGTGGATGGTGGTCGGGCGCACGTTCAGAAAGAGCGTGGTCCCGGAAGGAAGTCCGATGGCACCGTCGAGACCGCTCTTGCGGCACAGACAGTCGAGCTCGAAGACGAAGGATTCCTCCTCGGCGGTGGCAAAGAGCGCGTCCGGTGAGTGGAACTCGGTTCCGGCGGGTCCCCGCGCCAGGGCCTCGTAGCCGAAGACGGTCCTGGTGGCGACGTCGACGATGGGCTCGTAGACCGAGCTCACCTCCTCCGCCATCACCATGCCGACAAAGCCCTTGCGCCGCTTCCGCAAGTCGCGGCGGGCGGAGAGCTCGGCATCGCCACGAGCCTCGTCGAGCGCGTCGCGGAGCTGGGTCTCCGCACCGAAGTAGGGATTGCGCAGCGCGGCAGAGAATCCGATGCCCAGGATCGGGACTTTTCGGAAGTACGGATACACGACACGCTGACCGCGCTGCTCGATGGCTCGCTGGAGGGCGCGAAGCAGGCCGGGAAGCTCCGAGCGATAGAACTGCCCATCGCACTTGTCGCGAAACAGCATGATCACGATCTCGTGACGCCCGGTCTCGCCGCTCACGATCAGCTCGTCGCCGTCGAGCACCTCCTCGGCGGCGCTCCGCACCAGCCCTCCGAGGGAGCTCGCAGCGCGCGCGTAGGCATCGTACCCGTACGCCCGCTCGATCTTCGCCAGGGGAGAGGCATCCAGCAGCACCACCCCAAGGGTTCCCTTGCGGTTGAAGCGCTGCACGATGGGAGGGATGGCCTCGCCGAGGCGCGGCAGAACCGCCGGTCTGGTTTCCTGGGCCATGTCCTCGATCCGATCGGTTGCAGCCGTCACGCCTCACGCATCGGCGGGCCGGAGACCTTGATTGAGCCGCGAATGCAGCGGACCCGCAGAGAGGGCTCGTGGCCGGCGCTTCGCTAAGGTTGCGGGCCCATGGAATACCGGGCCGTGATCTTCGATCTGGGCGGCGTCGTGCTCGACTCCCCTCTCCACGCGATCGCTCGATACGAGAGGGACCTGGGCATCCCCGCGGGCTTCGTGAATCGGGTCGTGGTCGGAGCGGGATCCGGTGGCGCCTGGTCCCGCCTGGAACGGGGAGAGCTCCCCATGGAGGAGTTCTTCGGCGCCTTCGAGGCGGAGTGTCGCAAGGAGGGTCAGACGCTCTCGGCCGCCGAGATGATGCTCCGGATCGGCGAATGCGGGCCGCGGCCGGTGATGCTGGAGGCGATCGGCCGGATCCGCCGCCGGGCAATCGCCGTCGCCGCGCTGACCAACAACTGGGCGGGTGAACAGGACCGAACCGACGACCTCCGCGACCACTTCGACGCCTTCGTCGAGTCGAGCGTGGTCGGGCTGCGGAAGCCGGACCCCCGCATCTACCTCCTCGCCTGCAAGAATCTGGAAATCGAGCCGTCCGAGGCGGTGTTCCTCGACGACATCGGGCGCAACCTGAAGATTGCGCGGGAGCTCGGGATGACGACCATCAAGGTCGAGCAGCCGGAAGAGGCCCTGGACGCACTCTCCGATCTGCTGGGGTTTCCGCTCCGTTAGTCGAGCGCGGGGGCAGAAGGGCCGCTGCCCTTCTCCAGAGCCTCGAGCGCCGACTGGAGGAGCTTGGCGTCGAGGAGCAGGTACAGGTAGGCGGGGAAGGCCTGGTCGGCCGACACGAACCCGAGCTCGAGCGAGACCACCATCGTATCCGGTGGAGCGTGGGTTCCGAGAACCGTCGCCACCAGCGAGCGCTCCTCGAGGATGGGATCCCCCAGCTCGGCCGGGGTCTGACCCGCCCCACCGAGCCATCCGAGTATTCCCCGGAGCACCCCCGCTCCCTCTCTGCGGAAGATGTCGAGGGGATCCCCTTCGGCACCCAGTGAACGGATCAGCGTCAACGCGTGGCGTGGCTCGAGGGAAATCACCGAGGTCCCCAGGAGCTTGCCGCGGTGGCTGACCAGCACGGAGGCCATCATCTCCTCGCCGCAGAAGACGGCCTTCTCGGGAAAGTCGCTCAGGCAGCAGAGCGCCGCGCGGGGAACCACCAGATCCCAGGGAAAGGACCCAGACCCCCGGAGGCTCGCAGCGGTCGAGAATGCGGCCCCCTCGAGGGCGGTGCGGAAGGCCTGGAACCGCGGGGGGGAGATGATCAAGGCGGAGAATCCTCCGGAGGGACTCCGATCATAGAGGGGTTTAGCCCACAGTTGTATCGACCGCCAACCCCGTTTATCGGAGCGATTTCGACAGGATTCGGCACTCCCAGCGCAGCGCGTGCCAGCAGCAGGTGACATCGATCACTCAGCGGAATCGCCCTCCCCGCCGATAGACCAAACGGGTATTCCTGGTTGGAGTAGAACGAGTGCCGAAACGCGTCACCCTATTGCTGATCGATGCCGGCGCGAGTTCCATGGCCCGACTCTCTCAGCGTCTCCGAGAGCTCGGCTACCGGGTGCTCCGCACCAAGACGATGGAGCAAGGCCGCGCGGCCCTCTCCGATCCTCGATTCTCCATGACCGTCGCGGTGGTCCCACCGGATCTGCCTGTTCCCGATCTGGATCGGGCCCTGGCGGCCCTGCGCGCACCGGCGAGGGGGCCGGTGCTCCGTTTCGTCGCGACCGGAGAGAAGCCCGATGCCAACGAGCGAAGCCTGCTCCGCCGCGCCGGGATCGAGTTCGCCCTGTGGGACCCTTTCGACGACCACACCCTGCAGTTCCAGGTCAATCGCGCTCTGGCCGAGATCACACCGTCGCCGCGCAGGCGTCAGGCGGTGCGGGTTCCCACCAACTGGCCCGTGCGCGTCACGACGGGCAAGCGGGAAAAGCAGGCCAAGATCTACTGCGTCTCCGCGGCGGGTGCGTATCTGGCGACCCCCCGCCCCTCGCTTCCCAAGGCATTGATCCACTTCTCGTTGCCGCTCCCCTCCGGTGACCTGCGGCTCTCGGGCGAAGTCGTCATGACCAACGTCCCCGGAAATCTGGTGCGAGGGAATCTCCCGGTCGGGATGGGCGTGCGCTTCACCGGACACTCCCGCAAGATCGAGAAGTCGATCCTCGCCTTCATCGAAGAGCGCGCCCGGGCGCTGCTCGTCTAGCCCGCATTTCTCCCCAGCTCGCCACTGAGGCCGCCCTGCGTGGGCGGCCTCGATCGCGTACTTTCTCTCGCAATGAGTGAGAACCCGATCGGCTATCAGCTGAAGGGAACCGTCGCCACACTGCACTTCGACGACGGCAAGGCGAACGCGCTCTCTCCCCTGGCCATCGATGGACTGGCCGCCGGCTTGGATCGGGCCGAGGGGGAGGCGGAGGCGGTGCTCCTGGCGGGGAGACCGGGGCGATTCTCTGCGGGCTTCGACCTCTCCACGATGAAGATGGGACCCGATGCAGCGCGCGGCATGGTCTCCGCAGGAGCGGAGCTGCTGATGCGCCTGTACGAATCACCGCTCCCGATCGTGATGGCCTGTACCGGCCACGCCCTGGCGATGGGGGCGGTGCTCCTGCTCGGATCCGATTTCCGCATCGGCGCGGCCGGGGACTTCAAGATCGGACTCAACGAGGTCTCGATCCGAATGACCCTGCCCGTGTTCGCGGTGGAGATCGCCCGGGATCGACTCTCGAAGCGCCATTTCCACAGGTCCGTGATCCTGGCGGAGATCTACACGCCGGAGGGAGCGGTGGATGCGGGCTACCTGGACCGGGTCGTCCCCGCCGACCGGCTCGCCGAGGACTCGATGGCCGAGGCAGAGCGACTGGCCGCTCTCCCGCGACGCGCCTTCAGCGAGACGAAGCGGAGCGTCCGGGGCGCCAGCGTCGAGCGCATCCGCAAAGCCATCCGGCACGCGGGCGCTCTCTGAGCACCGCCAAGTTGGATCTCGGAAGAGGAGGTCTCTCGCAGATGGTTGTTCCGCGAATGGCTCTGGCTCTGCTCCTGCTGGCGTCGCCGGTGTGGGCCGAAGCAGAAGCCCAGAATCCCTGGTTCGCCTCCGGACGCGCCGCAGTGGAGCGGGCGCGGGCCCGGACACCCGAGGCGGGGGCCGCAAAGAACGCGATCCTGTTCCTGGGGGACGGGATGGGGGTCTCCACGATCACCGCCGCCCGGATCCTGGAGGGACAGCAGCGCGGCGAGACCGGTGAGGAGAACCAGCTCAGCTTCGAGAAGCTTCCCCACCTCGCACTCGCCAAGACCTACAACACCGATCAGCAGGTCGCCGATTCTGCCGGAACCATGACCGCCATCGCCTCCGGAGTGAAGACCAGGGCGGGGGTTCTCGGCGTGAGCGATCGCGTTCAGTTGGGAAATCACGAGAGCGTGGCCGAGAGCCGCTTCGCCACCATTCTCGAGCAGGCCGAGGAGCGAGGGCTTTCCACGGGAATCGTCACCAACACGAGGCTGACACACGCGACCCCCGCCGCCCTCTATGCACACGCGCCGCACCGGGATTGGGAGAACGACACCCAGCTCTCGGACGCGGCGCGAAAGGCCGACTTCCCCGACATCGCGCGGCAGCTGGTCGAGTTCTCCTTCGGCGACGGAATCGAGGTGGCGCTGGGAGGCGGGCGTTCCAACTTCCTCCCCGCCAACGGCCGGGATCCCGAGGAGCCTTCGCTGCCGGGCGTCCGCTGGGACGAACGCGACCTGACGGCGGAGTGGCAAGCGCGCTCGCCCCGATCGGCGTTCGTCTGGAACCGGGATCAGCTCGAGGCTGTGGACCCGGCGACGACCGATCACCTTCTCGGCCTCTTCGACGCCTCCCACATGGAGTTCGAAATCGACCGCAGCGACGACGTCGGCGGCGAGCCGTCGCTGTCGGAGATGACGGCGAAGGCGATCGAGATCCTGTCGCGAAATCCGCGGGGGTTCTTCCTGATGGTGGAGGGCGGTCGCATCGACCACGGGCACCACGTCGGAAACGCGACGCGGGCCCTCACCGAGACCATCGAGTTCTCGAACGCGGTCCGCACCGCCATCGAGAAGGTCGACCCGGAGGAGACCCTGATCGTCGTCACCGCGGACCACAGCCACCCCTTCACCATCGCCGGTCACTCGACCCGCGGGAACGCCATTCTCGGCAAGGTGGTCGGGAACGATCGGCAGGGCGAACCCGCAGAAGAGCCGGCGAAGGATCAGCTGGGCCTGCCCTACACCACGCTCGGCTACCAGAGCGGACCCGGCTACACGGGCGCATCCGAAGCTCAGCCGGAAGGCGCCAAGCACTTTCCCCACTCCTCCCGAAAGGTCCAGGGCATCACCGCCGGCCGACCGGATCTGAAGGACATCGACACCGCCAAACCCGACTACCTCCAGGAGGCCACCGTCCCGCTCCGCTACGGGACCCACGGCGGCGAGGACGTGACCATCCACGCGGGCGGGCCCGGAGCCGCGCTCTTCGACGGCGTCCAGGAGCAGCACTTCATCTACCACGCGATGGTGGAGGCCCTCGGCTGGAACCGGACGGAGCAACCATGAGTACGATTCGGGTAGCGGTAGGAGAGATGGATCCGGCGCTGTTGCCGGGCACGGAGAGCAGGGCGGGTCTGATCGCCGACCTCGACCGCGCGAAGCCGGACATCTTCCGAACGATCCACGGTGGGGATCAGCCTGACGGCTCGACCGGTGTGACCGGGCGGAGGGGTAGCCCGGCCTTCTGGTAGATCGCGTCGATCACCCGCATGTTGGCGATGGCGTCCCTGGCGTCGGTCACCATGGGTGTGCCGTCGCGCAGCAGCTTGACGAAGGCCTCGAGCTGGTGGGTATAGGTCGCCCTGCCGGCGATGCGCTCCCTGCCGGTTCCGTGGGGACCGCGCAGCTTGAGGCGGTGATACAGGTGGGGTGCGATGGGGTTCAGCACCGCCATCTCTCCCGCGTCGCCCCGAACCCGCGCGCTCGCGCGGACCAGGACGCTGGAGAAGAGCGAACAGGTGATCCGCCCGGTGCGACCGTCGGGAAAGCGGAAATCGGCGCTCATGGCGCGGTCCACCCGCGGCGAGGAGAGCCTTGCCTCGGCGCGCGTCACGGTGGGCTCGGCACCGGCGAGGAAACGAACGATGCTGATCGCGTAACAACCCACGTCCATGGTGGCCCCACCGGCCAGCTCGAAGCGGAAGCGGATGTCACCGGGCCGGATCAGCGGGACGCACAGATGCGCCTCGATGTGCTCGACCCTGCCGAGGCTTCCCCCGTCGACGATCTCCTTCATGCGCGCCGCCAGCGGGTGGTAGCGCCAGTGGAAGGCCTCGACCAGGAAGCGTCCTGTCTCCCCGGCGACCTCGGCCATTCGCTCCGCCTCCGCGGCGTTCGACGCCATCGGTTTCTCGCAGAGGACGTGTTTCCCCAGGCGCAGCGCCCGGATCGTCCACTCGCCGTGGAGACCGTTGGGGAGGGGGTTGTAGATCGCGTCGATCTCCGGATCGGCGATCAACGCCTCGTAGCTGGGGTGGACTCGCGGAATCCGGTGCTTGCGGGCGAAGGCCCTGGCTCGCTCGGCGTCGCGGGCGGCGACGGCGACGACCCGCGCACCCTCGACCTGACGCGAGGGTCGGATCAGCGCCATCGGCGCGATCCGCGCCGCTCCCAGGATCCCGATGCGCACCTCGGACGTTCCTTCCACGCTCGCATTCCTCCTCACGGCAGCTGCGGAGCGACGACGATCTCGGCCTGGTCGCGAAGCTCGTCGAGGTATTCGCGAAGGGCGCGATCCCCGGCGCGCCGCACCCACTCGGTGCGGACCTGTTCTTCGATCTCCGAGAGATCGGGAGTCCGGGGAAGCTCGCGCTCCACGAGCTGGAGCAGGTGGTAGCCCGTCCCCGAGCGAATCGGCTGGCTCACCTCTCCCACCTCGAGCTCGAAGGCAGCCCTGAGTGCCGTGGGTCCGAGATACTCCCGAAGCTTGGTGGCGGGGAGGAGCACATCCGGTAGCGGCGACACCTCCGAGTCACCGTAGTCGCCGCGCAGCTCGGCCAGGGCCTGCCCCGGCTCGACCAGGTCTCTCACCCTCTTCGCCCGCTCGGCGGCCGCCTGCTGCTCCGACGAGCTGGGAACGCGGAAGAAGAGCTGGTGCACTCGCATCCTCCCCGGCTGGGTGAAGAAGTCGCGGTGCTCTTCGTAGAAATCGCGAAGCTCCGAAGCCGTGGGCTTCCGATCCTCGACCTCCACCAGGATCGAGCGAATCATCGCCGCGGTGACGTTGGCGCGAATCCTGCGGTCGCTCTCCGCCAGCCCCAGCTCGAGGCCTCGCTGGACGAGCACCTCCTCGTCGATCATCCGATCCAGAACATGGCGCCGGGACTTCTCGTCGGCTGCCTCGCGGGTGTCTCGCTCCAGGCCCGCGACCAGGCGCAGGTAATCGTCGGTCAGAATCTCGGAGCCGTTCACCCGCGCGATCACCCGCTCGGGGAGCGCGTCCCCCGGGCCGGCGTCGGTCGAGATCAGGCCGCGAGCCGCCATCACCAGGCCCGCCACGGCACCCACCGCGAGCACCGCCACCGCCCGCCTGCGATCCGCCATTCCGCCTTGCCTTTCAGGTCCCATCTTGGATCAGGCCTCTGGACCGGATGATCCATGAAGCTCGTAACGAGGACGCCGAGAGTGCTCGTGAATCATTCGGGTCAGTAGGTGCCCTGCTGCTCGAAGATACGGCGCGGGTTCTCGACAGTCATGCTTCGGATCTGCTGCTCGCCGACGCCGCTCTCGCGGAGGGAGGGAATCACCACGTCGCAGACGTGCCGGTAGTCCCAGTCCGGAAGCGTCTGCTCGACCAACGGCTTCGGAAACCAGTCGATGAAGCAGGAGGCGTCGTGAGAGAGCACCATCTGGTTCTCCCAACCGCGGCGGCACAGCTCGGCGATGGTGGCCACGCGTTGCTTCGTCGGCAGGATCAGGTCGATCCCATTCCGATCCATCCCGATGGTGCTGCCGCGCTTCAGGATCGACTCCAGGTAGGAGATGTCCTCGCTGTCGCCGCAGTGTCCGATCACCACGCGACGGAGATCCACTCCGCACTCCTCGAAGACGTCCTGCTGGGCGAGTCCGCTCCGGTTGGAGACGTCGGTATGGGTCGAGATCGGCACGCCGGTGAGGCGGTGGGCCCGGGCCGTCGCCTGGAGCAGCTTCTTGTTGAAGGGCGTGACGCCGAGCCTGTCGGTGGCGCACTTGAGAATCCCGGCCCGGGTGTCGGTGCCCTCGATGCCCTCTCGGACCTCCCGGATCAGGTACTCGGCGAGCGCCTCCGCATCCCAGGCCTCCATCCAGGGCTCCTCGGTCCAGTAGAAGCCCGTGGCGGCGATCAGCTGTATTCCGGTCTTCTCGGCGACCTCGCGGATGACCCGGATGTCGCGGCCCAGATTGATGGGGGTGAGATCGACCATGGTGCGGACACCGCGCTCCTGCAGAGAGCCCATCTCCCCAATCGCATCGCGAATCAGCTTCTCCTCGTCGACGTAGTCGGGAAAGCAGTGACGCATCGACCAGTTGGCGACCAGGATGTGCTCGTGCATCAGGGTGAAGCCGAGATCCCGCGTCTCGATGGGGCCGAGAACTCCATTGATCGTCGCCACGACTCGACCTCCCTCCGGCCTCACCCGCGCAGCCTGCTGACGCTTCTGTGTACAACAGGACGAAACGGACGTCGATCGGATCGGGCGGCGAGAGGGATGGAGATGGATCGCTGCTTCCCAGCCACCTGGGAGATCGCTGACCAGGGCAAAATCGTCCCTGCGGGGGCCCCTCGAAAGGGCGGTTGCGAAGAAGACGAATCCCGTCCACTATGGTGAAACAGCTCGATCGCCCCCCGGGACGGACGATGTCAGCAGCATCCGCAGTAGCTGCGGCCGGGGAGGGCGTCGCATGACCGGTAGGATCGGCCGGGGCGTCGGTCAGGGAATCGCGGTGGCACTCCGCTCGAGCGCAGTGCCACTTCTGGTGGGCATGCACCTGGCGGGCCGGACGGGCGAGGACAGGCGCCCGGACGCACCGCCACCCCGCTGGGACCTGCGCCTGCTCTCGAAGGCGGCTCTCGACGAGTTCTTCTTCGCCACCGAGATGGCCTCCGCCACCTTCTTCTCGCTTCGGGATCGCCGGCGGGTGGTGCGCGAGATCGGGTCTGCCGAGCGCCTTTACGAGCGGAAGGGTTGGCTCCGAGAGCCGTCTCGATTCCACCGCCGCCCTCCGGCGGTGGAGAAGATCAGTATCGACGAGCATCGCTCCGCGTTCGGACCCTTCCAGCATCTGCGCTTCGAGAGTGGCTACGAACCCCACCCGGGAGAGCCGGGCCGGAGGCGCTTCCTGGAATACCGGGCGAACCGCACCGCCCACATCTGGACGATGCGGCACTCCGGGCCCAACCGGTCCTGGATCGTCTGCGTCCCCGGCTACCGGATGGGACACCCGGCCGTCGACTTCGCCGGCTTCCGTGCGCGCTGGCTCTACCGGGAGCTGGGCCTCAATGTCGCGATCCCCGTGATGCCGCTCCACGGCCCGCGCCGGGTGGGACGCCGGGGCGGTGACGGCTATCTGTCGGGCGACTTCCTCGACACCATCCACGCCCAGACCCAGGCCGTCTGGGACATCCGACGCCTGATCGCATGGCTGCGCGCCGAGGGCGCGCCGCACCTGGGCGTTCAGGGCGTCTCCCTGGGCGGCTACACCGCCGCGCTTCTGGCGTCCCTCGAGGACGACCTCGATTGCGTGATTGCGGGAATCCCCGCCGTCGACTTCTTGCGGCTCTTCCGAAGCCACGCACCGGCCGTTCTGATTGGCATCGCCAGCGCGATGGGAATCCGCTTCGATCGAATCGAGCAGCTGCTGCGCGTGATCTCTCCACTGGCGCATACGCCGCGCGTGCCCCACCCGAGGCGCTACCTCTACGCGGGCGTCGCGGACCGTCTCGCGCCACCGGACCACGCACTCGACCTCTGGCATCACTGGGATCACCCGCGTTGCGAGTGGTATCAGGGAGGCCACGTCTCCTTTCTCTGGGAGAAGAACGTCCAAGACCTGCTGCGCGAAGCGCTCACCGCCTCCGGACTGGCTTCGCCCCGCAGGCGGAGCAGATCGAATCGCCGGCGGAAGGGCCCCGATCGGCGTCGACGACCGGCGCGCAGCGGCGGATCTGGTCGACGCAGCTCGCTGAGACTCGTCCCTGATCAGGACGACTCGCCGCGCACCACCGCGAGACGACCCGGCTCCCCGGAAAACAGCTCTCCCACCACCGCGCGGGCGGGTGTTCCGCGCTCCGCCAGCTCCCGGAGGAGCGACGCCTCTGCTTCCGGCGGCACCGCGATCAGCAGCCCCCCCGAGGTCTGGGCATCGGCGAGGATCAGGCGCTCCACCTCCGACAGGGAGGAATCGAAGCTCGCGTGAGGCTCGACGTAGGCGAGGTTGTCCTTGCTGCCGCCCGGCACCATCCCCTCCGCGGCCAGTGAACGGACGAAGTCGAGCGTGGGGACCGCGTCCGCGAAGACCCGGGCCGAGAGCCCCGATGCGGTGGCCAGATGGTGCAGATGCCCGAGGAACCCGAAGCCCGTCACGTCGGTCGCCGCGTGGGCGCCGGCGGCCAGCGCCGCATCCTTGGCGGCCTTGTTCAGTGTCGTCATGATCGCCACCGCCTGCGCCAGCTGTGCGTCGGAGAGGCGGCCCTTCTTGATCGCCTGGGCCCCGATCCCGAAGCCGAGCGGCTTGGTCAGGACCAGTCGGTCGCCGGCGCGGGCGCGGGTCTGGGAGAGTACGCTGCGATCCTCCACGACTCCGATCACGCAGAGGCCGTACTTGAGCTCGGGATCCTGGACCGTGTGCCCACCGACGATGGCGCAGCCGGCCTCCGCCGCCTTGTCCCGCCCGCCTCGGAGGATCCGCGGCAGGACATCGATCGTCAGCAGCTCGGTCGGGAAGCCGCAGACCGCCAGGGCAACTCGGGGCTCGCCGCCCATTGCGTACACGTCGGAAAGAGCGTTGGCGGCGGCGATGGCGCCGAAGGTCTCCGGGTCATCGACGATCGGAGTGATGAAGTCCACGGTGAACACCAGAGGCGAGCCGTCTTCGGGGCGCAGGAGGGCCGCATCATCCACGGGCCCGGCCTCGTCGACCACCCAGGGATGTTCGAACGGTGCGACCTCTCTCAGGACCTGGACCAGGTCCCGCGCTCCCAGCTTGCGGGCTCAGCCGCCGGCGGGAACGAGCGAAGTCAGTCGGATCTCGTTCACGATCCCTCCAATTGAGAAGTCGATCGGGTCGCTTCCCGGAACAAGCTCACCCGATCGAGCGCGAGACGCTTGCACGAAGCAAGAGGAAAGCGGAAAGCGTCTCCTGAGGCAACTGGCCCGCTGGTCGGAAACTCTCCGACGGCCTAATCTCGACCCCCGATCAGCAACAAATTGCCGTCCGTATTGCGTATCTTCTGCGCCCCGGCAGAGACGGAGCGAGGGAGGGATCCAGATGAGTTCGTCGAAACAGCAGCTTCTCGAACTGTACCGGTCGATGCAGCGAATCCGAATGTTCGAGGAGCGGGTTTCAGAGCAGTTCGCCGCGGGCAAGATTCCCGGCTTCGTCCACCTGTGCATCGGTCAAGAGGGTGTGGCCGTCGGTGCCTGCGCGAGCCTGGGTCCGGATGACTTCATTACGAGCACGCACCGTGGCCACGGTCATCTGATCGCCAAGGGCGGCGAGCTCGACAAGATGATGGCCGAGCTCTACGGAAAGGAGACCGGCTACTGCAAGGGTCGCGGAGGCTCGATGCACATCGTCGACGTCGGCCTCGGAATCCTCGGCGCCAACGGGATCGTCGGCGCCGGCACCCAGATCGCCGCGGGGGCGGGGCTCAGCTCCAAGGTGCGGGAGAGCGGGCAGGTGGTCGTCTGCTTCTTCGGCGACGACGCCTCGACCGAGGGGATGTTCCACGAGAGCATGAACCTGGCTGCCCTATGGGACCTGCCGGTCATCTTCATGTGCGAGAACAACCTGTACGGTCAATTCACCCCGTACGAGAAGCACACCCGGGTCCCCAACGTCGCCGAGAAGGCCCGAGCCTACGGCGTTCCCAGCGTGCATCGTGGATGGCAACGACGTCCTGGCGGTCAGGGACGCGACCGATGAAGCGGCCAGGAGGGCCAGATCCGGCGGGGGACCGACGCTGATCGAATGCAAGACCTACCGCTGGCACGGCCACATGGAGGGCGACGTCTACGCCTACAGGACCGAAGCGGAGGTCGAGGAATGGAAGGAGAAGTGCCCCATCGCGGGCCTCCGCTCCCGGCTGATCGCCGAGGGGGTCGCCAGCCAGGAGGAGTTCGACGGCATCGACCAGGAGGTCGAAGCGGCAGTCAGTGCGGCGATCGACTTCGCCGAGGGCAGTCCCGACCCCGATCCCTCGACCGCGACGGAGAACGTCTACGCCGCGGAGTCTCGCTCCGGAGCGGCTCCCGAGAGCGACGAGGTCGACCAGCTGCCGATGGCGATGGCGATTCAGCAGGCGCTGCAAGAGGAAATGGAGCGTGACGAAAGCGTGGTGATCCTGGGAGAGGACGTGGCCATCGGGGTCTTCGGCGTGACTGCGGGCCTGATCGCCAAGTTCGGCGAGAATCGCGTTCTGGATACACCCATCAGCGAGAACGTCATCGCGGGGGCAGCCGTCGGCGCGGCCATGACCGGCCTCCGGCCCGTGGCCGAGATCGAATTCGGCGATTTCCTCACCTGCTGCATGGACCCGATCATCAACCAGATGGCGAAGCTCAGGTTCATGACCGGTGGGCAGGTGCGGCTGCCCCTGGTGATCAGGACCAACACGGGCAGCGGGTTTTCCGCGGGTGCCCAGCATTCGCAGAGCCTCGAGGCTCTGCTGATGCACATCCCGGGACTGACCATCGCCGTCCCGTCGACCCCGCGCGACGCGAAGGGCCTGCTCCGGACGGCGATACGCTCGGACAATCCCGTGCTGTTCTTCGAGCACAAGGGGATCTACTTCAATTCCGGCGCGGTTCCCAGGGGCGAGTTCACGATTCCCTTCGGCTCGGCCGACGTCAAGCGCCCGGGCACGGATGTCACCGTCGTGGCGATCGCGGCAATGGTCAACAAGGCGCTGGGCGTGGCCGAGAGACTCGCCGAGGAGGGCATCTCCGTCGAGGTCATCGACCCTCGCACGCTCGTCCCCCTCGATGCGCAGTCCATCGTCGAATCGGTCGTGAAGACGGGACGGCTGGTCGTCGCCGAAGAGGGGTGTCTCACCGGCGGCTTCGGCGCCGAGGTGGCCGCGATCGTCTCGAAGGAGGCCTTCGACCATCTGGACGCCCCGATCGAGAGGGTGGCCGCGCCGGATGCGCCGGTCCCGTTCGCACCCAAGCTCGAGGAAACCGTGATTCCCGGCGAAGACCGGATCGAGCAAGCGATCCGCGCCGTGGTGGGAGGATAGCGTGATAACGAAGGTCATTATGCCGAAGCTGGGCATGGTGATGAAGGAGGGGCTCGTCGTCCGCTGGCATGCGGAAGAGGGTCAGGAGATCGAACCGGGCGAGCTCCTTCTCGAGATCGAATCGGACAAGGTGACCACGGAGATCGAGGCGAGCGCTTCCGGCGTACTGAGGAAGATCATCGTCGTGGGAGAGGAGATCGTCCCATGCGGCACGGTCGTCGGGATCATCGCCGATTCCGAGTCCGAGGAGATCCCCGATCTGGAGACGATCGTCGCCGAATCGCGGGCGGTGGTAATGACCCGCGGACAGTGGGAAGAGAAGCAGACGCTGAAGGAGGTCGCCAAGGAAGCCCCGAGCAGTCGGCCCGACGCGAAGGTCCGCATCTCACCCGCGGCGAGGAAGCTGGCCAAGGCACATGGGGTCGATCCCTCCCGAATCAAGGGAACCGGACCCGGCGGACGCATCGTGCGCGAAGATGTGATCCGAGCCGCCGAAGGGGGCTCGAAGCAGGCCGCGTCCGCGATCGACGGGGAGAGGCCGGGCGAGAGCGTTCCGGTCACCAGGATGAGGCGATCGATCGCGGACAACATGGCCCGCAGCGCGCGCACCGTGGCGCGCGTGATCCACTTCGCCGAAATCGACATGACGCGAGCGGTCGAGTATCGGAGCCAGAATCGCGAGTCGTTCAAGAGGGAGATCGACGCGGATCTCTCCTACAACGCGCTCCTCATCAAGGCCACGGCCTCCGCGATGCGAGAAGATCCAGTTCTCAATGTCTCGTTCCAGGATGACGTGATCCGCAGGCATGGCGACATCAACATCGGGCTGGCCGTCGCCCTCGACGAGGGTCTGATCACGGTATCCATCAAGCAGGCCGACCAGAAGGACCTCCGACGGATTGCGAAGGAGGCTGCGGTGCTGATCGAGAAAGGCCCGGGGCGGCGGGCTGCAGGTGGATGATGTCACGGGCAGCAGCATCACCATATCGAGCCTGGGGGGCTTCGAGATCGACTCCTTCACGCCCATCGTCAATCTTCCGGAAGCGGCGATCCTTGGAGTCGGCACCGTGGTGGACAGGCCCGTGGTGAAGTCCGGGAAGATCGAAGTCGCTCCGATCATGAAGCTGTCCCTGTCGTTCGACCACCGAGTCGTCGATGGCGCGCCGGCAGCGCGCTTTCTCCAGCTGCTGAAGAGAAAGCTGGAGACTCTGGGCTTTCTCGACTAGGAAAGTGACCTCCGCCAATCCATGCCGTCTCGGGGTGCCGAACTCATCACTGGTCTCGCAGTAGGGATTCTGCGCTGCGCAGTCCGGGCGCTCGACGCGTCGGTGTCGATCCTGCTCAACCTGGTCCTGGCCAAGCCGATTTCGATCTTCGTCTGGTGGCTTCACGCCTGGGCGAACCACACCACCTTCCACGGCCGCTCGGAGCTTGCCCGACGGGTGAAGCGGGCTCGAAGGGCGGGAGATCCGGTGCTGTTCGCCTCGAACCACCTCTCCATGTTCGACGATCCGGTGATTCCGATGGCCCTCTTCAGGACCGGCCCTCGCGCAGCCGCCGAGCTTTCAGGCTTCGCAGCTCTCCTGCTGCTCTGGCGAGTGACGCCTCCAACGATCGCGTCTTCGGAGGTCCTCGTCGCGTCCCTGATCGCCTACGCGCTGGCCATTGCCCTTCTCGGGGCGCGAAAGACCTGGTGGTCGATCGGCGATCTCGTCAACTTCAGTGGCGCTTCGGCGCTGCGCGGAAAGATGGAATCCGGCCGGGACCGGCCCCTCTCCCTTCCGGCGCGGCTCCTGCTCGATGTTGCCGATCCGGTGGTCTTCTTCTTCATGCGAAGCGCTACAGTGAAGACGGTGCTCGTGGATCGACGGCCCGGCGAAGAGGGCAAGAGATCTCGCATCCGTGCCGCCGAACGCGGGATCGAGCTGGCGGCAGAGGGAGAGCAGATCTGGATCTTCTTCGAAGGCGGGCGCAGCCGGCACACCCGACGAGATCAGGCCGGCGCGGGGCGGGATCGGTCGAGTGGTCGAAGGGCTCCAGGCCCGTGGGATTCGCCCCGTGGTCATTGCCATCCACCACCGCGGACTCGAGCATGTGATTCCCATCTCCTCCCGCCGCTGGCTCACGTCCGGCCACCGGATCGACGTTCGCTGGTCCGAGTTCGAAGTGGAGGGAAAGGGGGCCCGCGAGATCACCGAACAGGAGAGCCCAGAAGATCGCGGATCGAGATTCGCGCGGCCGTGGTGCGGCTTCAGTCCGACTGGCGTTCGGAGCGCTCGACCGATGGCTGATCTCTACGGACTGCTGATCCGGGTTCTCATCACCGTCTGGTGCTACTTCGTCTTCGTCATGGGCTGCATCGTGTGGGGAGGCCTGGGCATCCCCTTGACTCTGCTGCTCAGCCGCTTCTGGCCGAGCGCCCGCGACCGCTTCCATGACGGTACCCAACGCGTGCTCAGGCGCCTACATCAGACGCCTTCCCTTCATCGAGCTCGACGTCGACCGGAGCAGGAGGCTCGCCTCCGACGAATCGATGCGTACTGGTGATGAATCACCAGTCGTTCCTGGACCCGATCGTGATGCTCTCCCTGGAGCCTCGCCTCAGCGGACCGGCACGGGGATACATGTTCCGCGTACCGATCGTGCGGTCCGCCCTCAAGCTCGGGCGGTTCTTTCTCTCTGACTCCGGCGAGCCCGCTCCCCTGGACCGCATGCGCGAGGGGGTCCAGGAGGCCCTGGATCGTCGCGGAACGCTCCTCTTCTATCCGGAGGGCAGTCGAACCAGGACAGGAGAGATCGAGGCTTTTCGTCACGGCGCCTTTCGAATGGCAGTCGAGTTTCAATTGCCAATCCAGCCCGTGGTCACCGACGGTCTCGACCGGGTCCTCCCGCCGGGAAGCCTGATTCTGCAGACGCGGGGACGACATCCAGTGCAGGTTCGATACCTCGATCCCATCCAGCCGCCCTACGGAGATGGCCTCCAGCGACGCGTCGTTCGAGATCTCGCTCAGCAGGTGCGGCTTTCGATGGTGGAAGAGCTGAAAGCACTCCGAAGCGAGCGAAGAGCGGGCTAGTGAACCCTCACCGCCTGAGCTCGATCACGGCCCTCTCACGAAAACAATCGTACTTGACGCACTGAATCGTCTCCAGCTCCTTCTCCTCGGTCGACGCGCACAGGCGCAGGCCGTGCGGATTGTCCTGGACCGGGCAGGCGTACAGCTTCTGGTTCCTCAGCATCAGTGCAGCCGCGGCACAATGGAACGCGCTGCCCGTCAGCATGCTGCCGAAGAGCGGAGAATAGCCGCCGATCAGCGCACTCCTGACTCGCAATCTCCTGATAGCCTGTCTCGTCGCTGGACATGCCATCCGCGTCGAGAATCCGAAGATCCGGCTCTCCCTCCTCAGCCTCGTCGCCGACGAATACACCGCGGAGTTCACAGTATTTCCTGCGCCTCTCTTCGCGACTCAGGAGCAGGAAGACACTTCCCTCCCCGGGGACGGCCCGACGAGGAGGAGGAGAATTCGAACGGCCTGATCTTTCCGTCTTCAGGGATCTCGAGCTTCCTGCTGCAGATGTACTCCATCACGGTTCCACATTCTTCGACGCTCCCCACCAGGACATTCTCACATCTGCCTTCGTGGAGCCATGCCCGGGCGAGAATCAGGGCCTGGTGAAACGACAGTCCGAACTGCGTAACCGTCAGCGTAGGCCCATGGTTGTTCAGCGCTGTGGCGACATAGGAAGCTGCCGCGTTGTGGACCGAATGAGAAAACAAGGTCGGAGAGACACTGGCATCGCCATGGTCGATGATCTCATCCAGGAACCGAAAGGCCGTGACCTGCGGCCCGAAGGCGGTGGCCAGGATGATTCCGAGGCCCGCCCCTCCGCCGTCGATCTCGATGCCGCTGTCCTTCACGGCATCCCACGCGGCGAGCACGGCCATCTTGGTGAACCGGTCGGCCCGCCGCATCTTCTTCAGAACCGCCTTGTCGGCGAGCGTCTTCTCTTCTACCGCGTAGACTGGGATCGTCTCGCCCGGTGAAGAGGGGAGCGCCTTTCGAGAGGGAGCGAGCCATCCCTCTTGCAGCGCCTCCTCGAGCCTCCCGATTCCTCGGCCCCGGGCGAACACCACTCCCAACCCACTGATGTTCACGGCCCGCTCCGGTTCTGTGCGCCGTTGGCGTGGGTCGGGCTGCGGGAGATGACGATGGCGGCGTTGTTTCCGCCAAAAGCCAGCGAGGTCGAAACGGCATGACGCCCGGAGATCGGTGTCGCGGCCCTGACGGGACTCAGTGAGATCTCGGCATCCTCGTGGACGAATCCGGCGCTTCCGGGTATCCACCCTTCCCGAAGGGCGGCCGCAGTGAACGCCGCCTCCAACCCTCCCGCGGCGCCGAGGGTATGTCCGGTAAACCCCTTGCTGGAGAGAAACTTGATCTCACTGCCGAAGATTCTCCTGAAGACGGATCCTTCGATCTTGTCGTTGTCCGGAGTCGCAGTTCCGTGAGCATTGACGAAACACACGTCGCCGGCGTGGATCTCGGCTTCGGACATGGCTCTCATGAGAGCGGCCTCCAACCCCGAGCCGTCGGGGATCGGCGCGGTGAGATGAAATGCATCCGCTGCCGATCCGTATCCCGAGAGTTGAAGCGGAGACTCCTTGCCCCTCTTTCGCGCCGTCTCTTCCGATTCCAGCACCAGGATCCCCGCCCCTTCTCCGAGGTTCAGCCCTTTCCTGTCACGATCGAACGGAGCGCAAATTGCATCCGACAGGATCCCAAGCGCGCCGAAGCCAGACAGGGGGACCAGACTCAATTCGTCCGCTCCGCCCGCGATGGCGACGTCGCAGACGCCGTCTCTCAGCCACGAGAGTGCGACGCCGATGGCATCCGCACCGGACGAGCACGCATTCACCACGGTCAGGGAAGGTCCGCGTGCCTCGATGGCTCGCCCGACGGCTTCAGCCAGGTTTCCCTTCAGGTACCGGTCGACGGGATCCATCGACACCGGCTCTTCGCTGCGATAGTCGCGGTAGAAATCCATGTCGTTCAACTGACTCGCGACAGTCGTCCCCAGACATACGCCAACCCTGAATCGAGAGAGGCTCGAGCGCAGCCCGGCATCGAGTAGCGCCTCTTCCACCGCGCACAAGGCGAGACTCACGGAGCGCATCTCGTCCTCTGACGCTCTCCTCCGGATCTTCTTCACCTCGAAGACCGGATGCGTCAGCGAAGTCGCAAACAGGGATACTGCGCCGGCTCTGGCCCTGCCCTGCCGAAAGGTCACCAGGGTTTCAGCGAGGTCCGCTCCCGCGGCAGAAATGGCTCCTATTCCGGTAATGACGACGTTCATCGCCTTGACTCTTTCAAGTCAGCCACGCGCTCAATCTCTGAGATTCTCGTATACCCATCCCGCGAGGGTATTCACCGACTGAAAGATCTCCCTTGCCTGTTCTTCGTCGATGATCTCCAGGCCATAGTTTCGTTGGATGAGAACCACGATCTCCACGGCGTCCAGGGAATCGAGACCGAGGCCTTCTCCGAACAGGATCCCATCGTCCTCGATCTCTTCCGGGGTGATGTCGTCCAGCGCCAGATTGACCACCAGCAGCTCCTTCAATTCCTGTCCGGATCTCCTCCAGTGACTTGCTCTTCTGGCTCTGCATGCTCTTTCACTCCTCTTCACCACGCTGGGGTCACGGGACACATGCAGCGACTCGTGACGATTGGAGATCCGTCCCCTCTTTCAGGTGCGCTCCCGGCCTGGAGTCGCTCCCTTCAAACCGAAATGCCCTCACCTTCTTCGTTCCAGACATCGCGAAACAGGAAACACTGGTAGGGATGCTCCTCCACGAACTCCTCGATCAGAGTCACGAACGACTGGACCCACGGCTGGAGCTGCCCCACCCGGTCTCGCCGGCCTTCGTATCGGGGGTATAGTACATTGCTCATATCGACCACATAGGCATGGCTGGAGACCTTGGCTGTCTCCATCACGACCAGCGGACAGTCTGCGACCGCAGCCAGGCTGAAGGCGCTGTACGGGAACCAGGCCTTGTCTCCCAGAAACGAGACCTCGACCGCGCTCGCCCCGTACCCGCGGTCTCCCATGATCGAAACCACGTCCCCTTGCCTCAACGCATTGAGAATCTCGATGACGCCTCCCAGATACTGCTCCGGGGAGATGATTCGCACTTTCCCCTCTTCCCCCTCGGGATACAACGCTCTCTGCATGCTGGGGTTCTGATCCGGAACCATGACCAGGTAGACGGCCTTTTCGAGCTTCTCGAGGGCGGTCATCGCCACCTGCCAGTTGCCCTGATGAGATGTCAACAGGATCGCTCCCCGCTGCGAATTCCGGATCAGGGAGACGACCTCGTCACCTCCCTTGAACTGGATCTCGAACTCGGCGTTTCCGGAAACGGCCGCGTAGCGATCGATCAACTGCTTTCCCTGGCTCACGAAGAGCCGATATGCATGCAGCCGTTCCCCGAGGAAACCGCAGCCCGGGAATCGCCTCCTGATGTACGGAAGAGCCGAGGCGACCAGTAGCCGGTCGAAGAGCGCGTAATGGAGGCTCACGACGTACAACAGGCCGTATCCCCCACGCAGGCCGAACAACCGAAGAAACGCCTTGAAGAACCATATGCCAAGCTCGTTTCCCCTCTTGCCTTCCCTCCCCTCTCTCCGGCTCCTCTTCTCCCGGTCACGCCCCTGCGCCATCGCTCTGCCTTCTCACTCGGCTCTGGATCGCTCGCGACCCGAGAAACACGGCGCCACCCACGAGCACCGCTGCCACGGGGGCCACCACGAGCGAGCCGATCAGCCACTCGAAGAGTCGTTGATGTAGCTCACCGACCATGGTCTTCCTCGAGAACTCGGTAAGCCATTGCCCGTACCGCATGCGGTATCCCAGCTCGACGCAAAGCATGGGAACGAAAGGGGGCATGCACAGGTTCTGCACGGATACCGCCATCACCCTGTTGAGCCGCAGACGCGTCGCTACGTAGATGATCACCACCGTATGGAGCGCGATCAGCGGCAATGTGGCGAGAAAGGTACCTACTGCCGCAGACATTCCCAACAAGGCAGGGGTTGCGTTTTCCTCCAGCAGTCCTCTCAACAGCTTGATCGGATGTAGCAGCATCCGCAGGTCGAGACGCGGTTTCTCCGACGGAATCAGCTTGCGGTGCGGAACCGGCAAGAGACGCCGTCCCACCAGGCGGGCGTGCATACAGGAAATTCGGAAGTTGTCCAGAAAGGGCCTGAACCCGGACACACGCAGTCGCGGCTCCGGGTACCAGACGTCGATCGGAACGGTCTTCAGACTCAATCCGGCCCATACCGCCTTGGCCAGGACCTCGGTCTCGAAGTCGAAGTGAGAACCGGTCAGCTTCAATTGCGAGATATGCTCGACCGGATAGGCCCGAAAGCCACTCTGGCAATCCTCTATCGAGACCCCTGTTTCGATCCGCAGCCAGAAATTGCCGATCTGGCTACCTAGACGGCTCTTTCCGGGAACATCTTCTCCCGCGAGATTTCTGGATCCAATCACGATGGCCGTATCGGCTTCCTGGAGCAGAGGGAGGAACTTCTCCAGGTCCCGCGGATGATGCTGGCCATCCGCATCGATCGTGATCATGAAGCGGGCGCCCTGATCCCTGGCGAATCGCAGTGCGGTGAGAATCGCCGCACCCTTGCCGCGGTTCTTCTCGTGCCTCAGGACGGTGATGTCGTTGCCCGACAACAGCCCCGCGACGTCCACGTCCGTGCTCCCGTCATCGACCACCACCACCTGGGGCAGGAGGGAACGGCATTCCTCTGCAACGGATGCCAGCGTCGCCTTGTTGTTGAATACCGGGATCGCGCACCAGATCTGAGCAAGGTCGATACGACTACTTCTTTCCATGCCGCGTACGTCTTCCCCGCACCGCTTTCTTCCTCGGTAGCACCATATTCCAGAGAAACCCTACGTGCCCGATCCGGTGAAGGAACTGCAGACCGCTGTCCAGACGATCGGGAGGAAATACGCAGTTTCTGAAGCCGGCGAATCCATCCGTCAATGTCCTTTCCAGCCACTCTCTGTCGATACCCGGTGCAATATAGTAGACCGGCTCCAGGAGGTCGTGCTCATCGGGCAGCAATCCCTCGCGTTTCGCGATCCTGGCAAGAGGGGTGCCCGGAAGAATGCGCACTCCCATGTAGATGAAGGAGACCGTGTTCTTCAGGTTCTTTACGTTTTCGATGCCCTCCAGCACCGTCTCCCGGGTTTCTCCCGGGGAGCCGAACATGTAGAAGTGGGAGGTTCCGATATCGTGGCGCCCGAACAGATCGTTGCACTCGACGATGTCCTTGAACCGGAACGCTTTTCCGAGCTTTCGAAGCGTCGTATCCGTGGCCGCATCGGCCCCGATCTCTGCTGATATCAACCCCGTCTGTTTCATCAACTCGACGGATTCGTCGTCCAGCCCTTCCGGCTTGAAGAAGGCGGTCCAGGGTATCGCCACACCGCGCCCCTTCATCTCCCTGACCACCGCGAGATAGTGACCTTCGTCGTCATTGAACACGGAGTCGGTGAAGAAGACGTGCCCCGCTCCGTGCCTCGCCGCGAGGTCCTCGATCTCGTCGACCACGGCCTTCGGATCCCTGCACCGGATGGCCGACCCTTCGAGAACGGGATACGAGCAGTACACGCACGAGTGGGTGCAACCCCGCTTGGTCTGAACCGCCGCGATATTGCCGCTCTTCAGATAGAACTCCATCAGGCGGTCATCGTATTTCGGCCTGGGGATCTCTCCCCCTCGCAGCACCGCGGGCGCCCTGATGCACCGCTCCTCGGGGAACACTCCTCGCGCTGCGTTCTCCACGAACTCCAGCATCGATGCCTCACCTTCCCCCACGATGCCGAAATCCGCTTTCGTCTCGCGGAGAATCGTCTCCGGCATGATGGAGAAGCCGGATCCGCCCAGGATCACGGAAACCTCCGTCTCCTCTCGGATTCGCTGGACCAGCTTTCCGACAACCTCGATGTATCTCTTCTCATTCAGAAGGTTCACGTTGTCGATATTGCGAATCGAGATGCCAACCAGGTCGGGGACGAATCGTCGGACCGTATCGGCGATCGCATCCATCGACATCTCCGATTGGATGAGATCGCACTGCTGCACCTCATGCCCCGCGTCGGCCAGGGATGCTGCGACCATACTCATCCCCAGCGGATACACCGAGTACGGAGTGGAGGCAGCGTTGGCGGAAATGAGCAGGACCCTCATCAACACACCCTTCCGATAGGATCTATGACTCGAATCTTCACCGCAGACCGGGAGTGTGAGTCACCGATCCTCAGCCCCAGGAGCGATCTGGACTCAGCCTTACCCTCTTGTACGTGCCGTCCTTCTTCTCCATCTCCAGTACTTTGAGGTACAGCTTCGCCATCTGGATTTCTTTGGAGCAGCGGGCGTAGAAGGTTTCCCAGGCGTATTCGTACATCTCCTGGAGCGAGTCCGTGCTCATTCTCCTGGGCTGGAAGACCACCTGATCGCCCGTATACCGGACCCAGTCGTTGTGCAGTATTCGGCCTTCCTTCTCCAGCTGGCCTCTCACGGGTGTGTGCGGGAATGGCGTCAGGACGGTGAACTCGGCGAGGTCGAGATCTATCTCCAGAACGAAATCGACCAGTCGCTTGATGTAGTCCTCATCGTGCTCATCCAGTCCCAGGAGAATCGTACCCTCGACACCTATGCCGCGTTCCTTGACCCGCTTGATTCTCCGCCGGATATGGTCCGAGTCGTCCACGATGGCCTGGTACATATACCAACACCCGGCCTGAGCGGCCAGATCGAGTATCTGGTCGTCGTCCTTGATGGGATGCGAAACCCACTTCTTCTTCAACGGGGCGAGTTCCGTGAACAGCGCCTTGAGCCAATCATCGTCCTGTGCCAGAGAATTGTCGACGATGAACAGACGATTGTTGTCGATGCTCTCGATTTCCCGGACCACCTGATCGAGAGGGCGAGGCCTGAAGACTCGCCCGCCCAGATACGGCGTGCAGCAAGGGAAGCAGTTGAAATGGCATCCCCGGGAGGCGTGGACGAGATCGACCATCTGCACGCCGCGGAAACTGTACAGCTGGCGGTCGAGAATGTCGCGGCGCGCGGTCTTGACCAGACTCATGTCGGGATGGTCATTCAGATGATCGTAGATTGGTTTCAGTTGTCCCTTCTCGAAATCTTCGATGACCCGATCGAAGTGCCCCTCCGCCTCTCCGACGAAGACTGCATCGGCATGCTCCATGGTCTCCGCCGCGTGGAGCATCGTGGCGATTCCTCCGAAGACGACCGGTTTCCCCTCTCCGCGGTACCGATCCGCAATCTCCCAGGCGCGCGGCATCTGGCAGGTCAAAGTCACCGAGAGGGCGATCAGGTCCGCATCTTCCTCGAAATCGAGCTCCTGAACGTGCTCGTCGCAGAAGGAGATCTCGATCTCGTCACTCAGGGCGGCGGCAAACACCACCGGCCCATGGGGCGGCAGCCTGAACTCGGGCTGGTGTCTCAACTTCGGCCACTTCGGATAGATGATTCTTACTTTCATGGCTTTCTCTTCTGATGACCACCGGCGCGCCACGCATCGGCCGGGCTTCCGTCGCGTTACAGGCTGGTGAGCGCCGCGATCATCTCATCAGCAGGCGACCCTCTCTCCGCGATCTCGATCACCTCCTCGAGCTCGGAACACCTTCTTCTCCGACACATCGCCTACGCGACGTATCATGAAGGACTGAGCGCTTTCCTCATTGGCCATGACGGCCAGCATCGCCGTCGATTCTCCCCGGAGGATCATCTTGTCGGCATGCCTCAGCAATGACGCGACCGGCTTGTTCGGAAACATCAGGTAGAGGAGCGGTCCCTGGCACTTGAAATGGATCGCCGCTTCCGACATGGGAATCGATGGTAGCGTATAGACGAAGTAGATTCGCCCGACCGAGGGTCCTGCCGTTCACCACGAAATCGTTGAAATAGTCCAGATTCGACTGCAGGCATCCGTCGGCGTTGGTGCCGAGAATTCCTATATCCTGTTTTCTATCCTCGGAATAGGACATCTCGGCATCGTGGAACGCGAGAGCGGCGACGCAGCAGCTCATCTGCGAGATCCGATCGAACTTGCCGAATCCCTTGACTGGATACGAGAACAGCGAATCGCCTTGCAGATCGGCGCGCAGAGACCTCATGTCGGAATAGGGCTTGCGCACCGGTCGTCTGACACACCCGTATTCCGTCTGGGTGATCCAACCGATCCCTGTAACGACATTCATCGCTAGAGCACCCGCGCGCAGCCCTATTGCGCCGATCTCAAGACCACGGCGCAATTGACCCCGCCAAATCCCGAATTCGTCGACACCGTGACCGCACCCTCGCAGGGACGAGGTTCCGGAAAAGCCCATCCGATGGCTTCATCGTCGACTTCCCGAAGGTTTACGGTGGGCGGCACAGCCTTCTCCCGTAACGTCTCGATTGCCACGATGATATCGACCAGACCTGCAGTTCCCATCGTATGACCGATCCCCCCCTTGAGCGAATAGGTCGGGATGCTCCTCCCCCTGAACACCGACTTGAAAGCCTTCATCTCCATGGAATCATTGTATTTCGTTCCGGTGCCATGAGCCGATATGCTTCCCACATCCTCCGGGGGGATGTCCGCCGATTGCAGTGCCTTGCGAAGAGCCAGGGCCAGGCCGCTCCCGTCCCGGGACGGCCCGGTAATATGGTTGGCGTCGCTGGAGAGACCCCATCCCGCAATCTCGGCGTACACCGGCCGCCCTTCCCGTGAGGCCCGCACATCACTCATCAGCAGGACGAATCCCGCCGCTTCGCCCAGACTCATTCCGCTTCGGCTCTTGTCGAATGGGCGCGCCATGTCCTTGTCCAGCGCCATCAACGAGGAGAATCCCGCGGCGACGAATTCGCTCACGTTGTCCGATGCAACCACCAGCACGCAGTCGCGATCACCGTCCCGAATCATCGCCGCCCCCTCCGCGACAGCCGCACTGGAAGAGGCGCAGGCCGCGCAGACCACCACTCCTGGCTCTTGCAGTCTGCACAGGGTCTGGATCTTGCTCGCCAGACGGTCCGGGCGACTACCACTGGCATCCGGATTCCCATGCAGCACGGATCGCTCCAGAAGGTCGATTTCGCCATTTGTAGTGGCGAGGAGCAACAGCGCGTCCTCGGGGAGCGTCGACACACTCCTCTCGATCAAAGGCCTGACCATCTGCATCACCAGAGTCTCGTCCGCATCCGGGTCCAGGCCTGGGACCAGGGCGGCCTTGTCGGTCCGAAGGGATTCGGTGGAAAACCGATCGAATGCTCGGATTGCGGTGGTCCCGGAAAAGAGACCCTCCCAGCAGGAATCGACGTCCCAGCCGTAGGGAGATACCAGATCATAGGCAACGACGACCGCCTCTATTTCAGCCAACTGAACTCTCCGGCTTTCCAGCGTCGGCGGCATCGTTCCAGGAGTTCTGGAGAGGTGAGGCAAGTCTCTCCAGAGGCGCCATCGACGAACATCTGTACCGTGTACGCCGTGGCGGCGATACTTCCGTCCTCCTTCGTCACCGTGTATTCGGTGTTCAGAGTGGCTCCCTCGCTCCAGATCAAGGAGACCGCGACCAGGAATTCTTCATCCAGAACCAGAGGCCGGTGATAGTCGATGTGAAATTGAGCGATGGGCGCGCGGAGATTGGCCTCGGCAAACTCCCGGTACGAAAGTCCGCAGATGTCTCCCCAACTCCGCGAACCCCTCCTCGAAGAACACGGGGTACCTTCCGTACCAGGCGATGCCCATGACGTCGGCCTCGTTGAAACGCACCCGCCGTCTTCGCTCTCATGACGAGGGGCGCGGGCGCCCCTTCGCCACGCTCGAAGTAGCCCGCCTTCTTCCGTCGAACCCTCATCAATGCCCCTCGGTCTCGCCGTCGAAGGCCACCCTCAGCCTGAACCTGGCGACAGCCCCGCCATCTTTCGAAACGGTCGCCTTGACCACGGCGCCATGGCGATCCTTGCTGGTCACGGAGCACGCGTACACCAGCTTCCTCGTCGCACGTTACGGGCGCCGAGAACTTCGCCAGGATGATCTCTCGGAGATCCACTCTCCTCGTCTCCCAGGCCTCCAGCATCGCCAGGGCTGCCTGGATCTCACAGACGGCCGGCAGAACCGGCCGGGCGGGGAAGTGACCCTGAAAGCCCAGGAACTCCGCCGGAAACACGAAGCGGGCTGTCAGGTTGCCGTCGTCCGCCTGTCCCAGATCGGACATACACTCGCGAATCTGCCGAGCGAGCCGACTCACGAGTGGATTTCTCTCAGCCGGACCACCAGTCGATACCCGTATTCGTGATGCTCGAGAATGATCCCATCCGGGTAGAGCTTACCATCGTCCCAGCGATACTCGTAATACGAGACGCTCCAGATCCTGCTGCCGTTCTCGTAGTAGTGCTTTTCGACCAGGACACCTTCGCTGTCCGGCGAACACGAACTCGATCTCCCCATCTCCCGCCCGCTGTCGGAAGAGAATTCGATACTGCTCCTTGGATACGGTGGCGTCGGACGCAGGGACGCGGTCGAAGTACATCCTCCGGGTATCGTCTCCTACGACACGGGCGATATCCCCGTGGATCGCGAAATCTTCGAGTGCGAAGCTGGACTCCGCATTCTCGGAATCCCCGGAAATCTCGAACAGCTTGACCCCTCCAGCCGGGTGAAGACCCACCACGGTGAACGTCTCGCTGGAGGTATCCACCTGCGTATAGCCGATCGCGGAAAAGGCACGTCCCTTGAATTCGAAGGTCACCGTATTGACGACTCGAAAGGCGGCGGGAAGCGCCACGGCGAACGATTCCCTCACTGTCTCGGGATCGACTTCCTCGAGGGATACCAGATCCATCTCGCGGAACGGCACGCTGCTGCAGCTGACAGCACTCAGGATCCCGAGCCCAAGAAGTGCCAGGCGACGTCATCGTCACCTCGATCTCGCTCCATTCTCTACGAACCGATGATACAAGGAGGGAAGAACCAGCATCGATGAAACGTATCCCGCCAGCACCCCGGTCACCATCGTCAAGCCGATCGAAAACAGTAATGGATGCCGGGCGAAGAGGAGTGCACCCGCTCCGATCAGGGTGGTCAGGGCCGAGAGGGTCACCGCCGTCCGCGTCCCCGTCTCCAGGCGATAATGGCACTCATAGACCATGAAGATTCCGTAGTCGATACAGAGCCCGACGACCACCATCGCGGAAATCAGGCTCGGCGCATCGAGCGACAGCCCAAGAGCTGGAATCATCCCCAGTATCGCGATCAAACCCGTGACCACCGGAACCAGGGCAAGAGCCGTCAGACGAAGGTTTCTCAACAAGAGGCCTGCCAGCATCGGGACCAGCATGGCGGCGACACCGAACAGGTAGATGATCTCCGAGGATACCGACCGGAAGAGCGCCCGGGAGAAGGCATTGCGGGAGACCACGAAGGTCCCCGGATGGCGGTCGCTGATTTCGGACAGTCGCGACACCAGCTCGTCCTCATCGGGAAAGAACGAGAGCAGCTGGTAGCCTTCCGGCCGCTCCTGAACGAACCGTTCCTTCAGCCGCGCAAAGATTTCCAGGCGTTCCAGGTCATCCTCGGCTCCACTGTCGGCGTAGAGACCCTCGAAGAACGGCGCGAAGGCATCGTCGGAGAAGCCGTAGGGGGCACCGTGCTCCCTGAGCAACTCCCTCAGGTTCGACTCCCTGCCCTCTCTCCAGAACTCCCTCCAACGCGTCCTGTTGGCAACCCTTTCTTCCCTGCTGGGCCAGATCGCCGACAGGCTCGCGAATCCCCCACCTTCGACGACAGCCAGTGCGTCTCGATAGATGATTCCGTTGCGCCCCAGAGCCTCCTCCAAGGTCCTGCCGGGCACCACCAAGACAGCTGGGCGATTCTCCCCTCCCCAGACTCCGTGGAATCTATCCTCTGCTTCGGTCACCCAGGACTCACTCCCGTCGAGCCGCCGGAGATCGGTGCTGAAGCTGAGCTGTCTCATCGAGAGCAGCGCGGCGACCATCACCACCACCCAGCAGGCAATGACGATCCCGCTGAAGCGCTGCAGCCGTCGGATAGGGGCTTCTCCAAACGCTCGCACAGGGCCGATGCGGCGCCCACCACCCATCAGATGCGGCAGCAGAAGCAGTGCGCAGGCCAGACACAGCACAATGCTCAAGATGGAGAACAGGGCCAGCTGATGGTATCCCTGGACGCTGGAAAAGAAGAATGCGGCAAACACGGAAAGCGGTAGTCAGCGCACCCGTCACGATCGGTTTCGCCACGCGCTTCACCGCATCCGCCCGACCATGTCCGGAGCGCACCGCCATGTATACGTGGATTCCGTAATCGACGGAAATGCCGACCACCACGCCACCCATGCCGACGATGAAATAGGACAAGCTGCGACAGGACCAGATTCGACAGATTGATGGCCACCAGAACCGCGGCCACAGGAAGAAGAAAGAGCAAGCCGCCCTGATGTCCTGAAACAGCAGGACGAACAGGCAAAAGAAGGCGGCGCCCGCGATGCCGAGAGCCAACCAGACGTCTCTCTTGATCACCTCTTCGTTGCTGATCGTATGCAGATGCCCCCCGATGATATCGGCAGAGACGAAATCGGGCAGCTCCTTCAGCCTCTCGCGCAGATAGGACACCAGCTCTCGCGCACCTGAAGCATCCGTGATCGTCACGGGTGTCTGTAGGACGAGCATCGTGTGTGCACGGTCTCGGCTGATGAAGTGCCCGTCCTGGAGGTCCACCTGGTACCCGAGCGAGGAGGAGAGCTCTTGCAGAGAACCGAGAACGCCGAAGCTGATGCCGAGGGGATCGGACCGGAGCAATAGTGCGAAAAAGGTACTGGCGGGTTTCACCAATTGCCGGTAGCTCCTGCGAAGGCTCTTCTCGACGCCCTCGGCAGTCAGCTGTTCGTCGATTCGCGCGAGCGCTTCTTCATCGAGCAGCTCCGGGAGGTGCGTCGAGAAGGGCCAACGTCTCGTCGACCATGTGGATCTCGGAGACACCACTCACCACGCCCGTCACCAGCGGTGGCCCGAGAGCCCGTTCCAGCTCTCCGGCGGCCTGGATGAGCTCTTCTGGAGAGCGATCTGGCGATCGCAGTTCCAGCGAGACGATTACGTCATCCGAGAAATCGGACTCCTGCAGGAAGCGCAGGCTGCGGCGAACTTCTTGATCCGCTGGAAGCATCAGCTCGAGATCGTTCTCCAACGAGATCCATTGGAGTCCAATCGCTGCGGCGGCGGTGAGAATCGCCGCCAGTCCCGCAATCAGCCGCTTCCGCCTGGAACAGCCGTCGAAGAGGATGGAGAAATACTCATTGAACATCCTGTTCGACCTTCCACGCCGCAGGGGCAATGGGAGAGTTCAATAGAGGATTCGCGAAGGTGATGAGCGTTCTGTCCCCTCCCTTCTCGAGGATGCGTATCCGCCAGATGTAGCGTTCGTCGCGGTCGAACTCGACCGTCACCCTGTCGATCACCTCCTGGGCGAGTGCCGTATCACGCGGGACGAACTCCAGCGAAATTGGATCTTCCTCGATGACTGTGACCTCGTACTGTCCCAGCATCGACCTGTATGCGCCCGAAAGCCAATCGCGCATCTGTTGAATGGCCATCTTGAAGACGGGATTCTTCGACAACGATATCTTCTCGACCCGCCGGGTATCCTCATCCCACTGCTGGACCATCTCGCCGCGGATCACCATCGAGTACCGGAGCGGCTCCTTGACGGTCCAGGAAAACAGGTCCGGCTTCTGCATCAGGAGCGTCCCCTTCAAGACGAGGGGGCGGTCGAGAACAGCCAGGAACTTCTCCTGGACGAAGTCGACTCTCAGCGTTTCGATGTCGGATACCCTCTCCTCCAGCCTGGAGAGGACTTGCTCCAGATCAGGCGCATCGCCGGGTGATTCACCGCTGGCCCTCGAATAGCCCCCCGCCAGCACCAGGGCGAAACACAGACAGAAACGTGAGAGAGTGGCCGTGCTCATTCGACTGGTCCGGTGGGCTCCGAGACGCCCCACGCTTCGCGCCAGATCTTGATTTCCCCACGGGCGAGTATCGTATCGTCTCGCGAAACAGTCCCCTTGACGATTCCGAAGCCTCCGAATCGGAGGTCTTTGTATACGGAGATGGTCAACACGTCGCCGACTCGAGCCGAACCCAGTATTTCGAGATTCTGCGCTCCCACCAGATAGCCGCCGGACGGCTCTTGCGATCCGCCTAGCTGCTTGAACCCGTTCAGGGCGGCGATGGACTGGGCAATCAACTCGAAATAGATCCCCCCATCTACCGCGCCGTCTTCTCCGACAAACGGCATCTCGGCCGACACCGCGACCGAGATCTCTCCTGATCGTTCACCTACGCTCACTATTTCGTCGATGATCCGCATTGGCAGCTCTTGCGGAATGATTCCATCTGCTGGAATTGGAAGACATGCGATCTCATCCTGACGGTCGCTGCTTCTCCAGCAGTAGGGATCGGAAGCGAGATAGTCGCCTGTCAACTGGTAGGCCGCTCCGCGGCACCCGTAGCAGGTGGCGCTTTCCTCACAGGACGCAGCAGGGGCCCTTGATCGTAGCGGTATGACCTCTCAGATCCTCGAGAATCTCGCTTTCCCCGATGATGTCACCGAGTCTCTGCCTCCGAACGCTCCCGATCGGTGCGTTCACGCCCACACATGGTAGAACGTCGCCCTGCGAGCACACCAGGCACGAGAACTTGTGCAGCATGCATCCGTTTCCCCACCGGGGAGGTTGCGGATCCCATTCTCGACCGTACTGGCTTCGTTCGATCTCGGCGATCTCGGCGAAGACCTCATTCACCTTTGCGGGATCCACATGCAGCCATTTTCCTTCTCCTGCATCTGGCCGGGGGCCCGCGACCTCGAAGCGGCAAGCGATCTCCTGCCCACGGAGCCACCTCCACAAGCTGACGATCTCATCGACATTCTCCCGGCAGATCACCGTATCCACCCGCAGAGATCCCTCCCCTGATGGATACCCAGCTGCTTTCAGCCGTTCCAATGCCCGCCGGACCAGTTCGAACGAGCCCCGGGGCCCGCCGAGCATGTCCTGAATCTCCTCATCGAGTGAATCCATTCTGAGAACCACGGGCACGCGATCTCCGAACAGTTCTCTCGCCAGACCAGCCGAGATCCCGGCTCCGTTGGTGAACACCTCTACCTCTAGGCCCTGGGATCTCACGAACCGGGTAATCGGCGAAAGACGGCGGTGGGGCTTCAGCTCCCCGTCGAGGATGGAGATCCTCTTCGCTCCGAGATCCTTCGCCTGCAGGACCACATCCCGGATTTCCGCCTCGGAGAGCTGATCGATGCAAGCCGACCTTCTGGGAACGAAGCAGTGGGGGCAGCGAGGATTGCGGCCCAGGCCGAGCTCGATCTCCAGAGCAAGAAGTCGGCCGGTTCTCGCGGCCTCTTCGATTTCCTCTCTGCCGAACTCGAGCTGGTACATTGATCAGGAACGACCGGCTGCCGGGGAGATCTCTTCCTTCTCCAAGGCGGCAACGAACCGATAGATATCCTCCAAGGTTCGAATGCTCTTGATCCGCTCGTCGTCACGGATTCTCACGTCGAACCTCTTCTGCATGGCGACGACCAGATCGACGATGTCCAGACTGTCCAACTCGAGATCCTCGAAGATGTTCATATGCGGAAGGAGTCTCTCCCTCTCGATCTCGAAATACTCCTCGAGTATGTCGTTCACCATCTCCGCGATTTCCTGCTCTGTCATCTCGAATCCCAGCCTTCAATACTCTGCGCGTCTACACACCAGAGCAGCATTGATGCCACCAAAAGCGAAGCAGTTCTTCATCACGACGTTGACGTCGCGGTGCAACGGCTCCATCACGTGGTCGATGCCCCTGCAAGCTTCATCCACCGTCTCCAGATTCAGAGTCGGATAGATCACTCCATTCTTCATGACTGCCAGCGAGACGATCAGCTCCAGGGCTCCTGATGCACCCAGAGTATGTCCGATGTATCCTTTCAGGCTACTGACGGGAACGGTATCACCAAAGACCTCAGCGATCGCTTTCGCTTCGACTTCGTCGCCGTGTCTCGTCGCAGTTCCGTGCGCACTGATGTAGTCGATATCGCCGGGCGAGAGCTTCGCAGAAACCAGTGCCTCCCTGAGACAGTGAACAATCGAGGCTCGGTTGGACTGACTCACGTGTTCCCCGCTGCCTCCGGTATGATACCCGACGATTTCGGCGTATACCGTGGCCCCCCGCTCCAGCGCCCTATCGCGCTCCTCCAGCACCAGAATCCCGCTCCCTTCACCGCAGACGAGGCCGTCGCGGTCGGCATCGAAGGGCCGCGGGGTCCGCCCGGGATCGTCGTTATAGCCGGTAGAGGTGGCGAAGAGAATATCGAAGGATCCCGTGACGGTTGGATGCAGCTCCTCCGACCCTCCGCATATCATCACGTCCTGCCTTCCCATCCTGATCAGGTCGTAACCCAGCCCGATCGCCTGTAGCGACGACGCGCAAGCAGCCGAGGTCGCCATCACGCAGCCGGTAATGCCCAGATGCTGGGCCACATTCATCGCCGCGGTGTGGGACACACACTGGAAGAACTTCATCGCGGTCAACCGCGACAGATCCCTCTCCGGCAACATGGTTTCGAAGGTTTCGCAGAGGCTTCCCGCGCTGCCCATGGTCGATCCGATGACGCATCCAATCCTGTTCGACGAGAGCACATCCGGTTCGATTCCGGCGTCGTCGAGAGATTGCTCGGTCGCCTGTACCGCGAAGATGCTCATCCGCCCCATCGACCGCCGGCTCTTTCGGGGAATCGCCTTCTCGTTTCTCAACTCGGCCGGTGCTGCCACAAGGCTGCGCAGGCCGACGTACTGATCCCATCCTTCCATGTATCGAACGGCACTCTTTCCCGCCGCGACGCCGTCTACGAGCGAAGCGACGTCGTTGCCCAGCGGGGAAACCGCCCCGACGCCCGATATGACCACCCTTCTCAACCGCCCAACCTCCGTCTCATGAAGCCACCGTAGTCCTCCCGTTCCAGGATCTTACTTCCCAAGATGAAGGAGGACATCATCGCTCCCACGAGCCCTGGCAAGAGCGCGCTCTGCCCGGCGGCATAGGTGTTTCGCAGGGGAAGCCTGCCAAAGAGATTGAATTGCCCGATCTTCTGCTTCACACCGTACGCGGAGCCGTCCGGAGAATTCAAGTAGTCCCTGAAGGTCAAGGGAGACGCCGCATCCAACACCTCGTACGAATCCCGATACTCCGGGTAGGCGCCGACGATCCGCTCCCTGATCCTCTCTGCGCGTCTCTCCTTGTACTCGAGGTACTCGGCAGGGCGCTTGCCCCGTCTCGAGTCTTGCCACCTCTGGAAACCCTCGACAAAGGAGACTTCGCACGCGTTCACGACCTCGTACGCCTTCCCACCCGCCTTCTCCAGGCTCCTCATGATCACCAGCGCCTGGTCACCGCTGCTCGCCGGGTCGAGCAGTTTGTCGAGATTCGAGATCGGAAACAGCGAGAGAATCGATGGAGCGAAAGTCTCTTCCCGGTCAGCCGAGAAATCACCCTTCTCCACGACTCCGTAAAGCGAGAAGATACCGACCGACGGTTCGAAGTCCGCCACGCGCTCCACGAACGCCTTGCTCAAATGATTGGGCGGCAGGGTTCTCAGTATTTCCCGTGGGTGGATCGTGAAGATGCAGTGATCGCAGGAAACTTCTTCGCCGGTGCTCAGCACGAACCGACCGACTCTTCGGTTCTTCACGTCGACGCACTCGGCGATGTGTGTGCTCGGCATGATTTCGATGTCGAGATCGGCAAAGCGCTTCCGAAAGGCTTGGATGAATGCGTCCCCGCCTCCTTCCACGCGCGCTATCGACTGATACATCGCGTAGCTGACCCTGCTGTGATTGGCGAAGGAGATCTCCGCGGGCTTGACGCCATGGCACATGCTGAATCCGGCCAACAACCCCTTCAGGATGCGATTCTCGGTCAACTTGTCGAGCACCTCGGTGAGGGTAACGTAATCCTCGTCGAGAAAGGCGGGAAGGAAACCGGTCCTGCGCAGGTCCATACGAGCCGTCCGCTGACAAACGCTCTCGACCATCTCGAAGTACCGCTCGATGGCCCGGGCATCAGCCGGGAAGTACTCCTTCAGACCGGCAATGGTGGCCTGATAGCCGGTCGGTAGCTCGAAAACTGTCTCTTCTTCTTCGAAGACGAATCGATTGCTCCCCGCACCCGTGACGTATATCGGCCTGATCAGATCCTCGATCCCCAGGGCGGTCAGCATATCGTGGAGTATGCCGCCCTCATTCAAGCCACCCGTGAAGTGAAAGCCCGTGTCGAACGGGATCCCATTCCTGCAGAACCGGGCCATGGAGCCGCCGATCTGAGAGCTCTTTTCGAGAAGCAGAACCGAACGTCCGTTCAAGCCGAGCAGCAAGGCGAGCGTCATCCCGCTGATGCCACTGCCCACGACTATCTCGTCGAATCGGCGCACTCTCGAGTCCTGCCATCAAACGATCGCAATGACCAATACGTCCGCCGGACTCAGATCACCAGCCCACCATTGATGCCGATGACCTGACCGTGGATGTACATGCTCTCTTCACTGCAGAGGAAATCCACCACCGACGCGACGTCCTCCGTGTTGCCAATTCGCTGCAGCGGGATGAGAGGGAGGAAGTGGTCTTTGGGAAGATCCTCCGTCATATCCGTTTCGATCATCCCGGGAGCAACAACGTTGACGATGATGTTTCTCTTTCCCACCTCCCGGGCGAGCGCCTTGGAGGCGCCGATCAGCCCGGCCTTCGATGCGGAGTAGTTCACCTGACCCGGTTGACCGGTCTGGCCGGATGCCGAGGATACCACCACGATGCGCCCCCGTCTGACCCGAAGCATCGAGAACAGGACCGAACGGATCACATTGTAGAACCCGCCGAGATTGGTGGAAAGCACCGCGTCCCACTCCTCCCTGGTCATCCAGATCATCAGGTTGTCCCTGGTGACGCCCGCGTTGAACACCACTGCCTCCGGGGGGTGCTCCTCGGCCCGCTCCTCCAATGCCGTTCTGGTCTCTTCGTAGCTGGAGACGTCGAAGCAAAGAGTGTCACAGGACCTGCCGACTCCCTCGATCTCCGCCTTGACCTCCTGCGCGGCGGCGTGATTGCCCCGGTAGGTCAACCAGATGTCGAACCCCGACCGGGCAAGACGCAGCGCTATCGCACGGCCGATCCCGCGGCTCCCGCCGACGACCAGGGCGATCTTCTCTTTCCCGTCCTTCTTCACCAACCATCCCTCCGGACCAAGAGGATCCCTTGCCGTATCCGCGATGGATAATGATTTCTGCAGATCTGACCGGCCTAGAAGCCGAGCTACCTGCTGTCCTGGATCTTCAGTCTCGAAGCCAATCTCTCGGTAAAGGCACCGGAAGAATGGGACATTCGCTTCAACTGGGTCTCGTACCCGCCTTCCCTTACCGCCTCGTCGATGATGAAACAGCAAACGTCTTCGACGAAGTACCTCCCATATTTGCTCAGCCTGATCGACGAATCATCCACTTCGATACAACCGTAGGCAGTCAATCGGTCGATCAATGGAGACAATTCATCGACCGGATTGCGTCCGAACCTGTTCTCGAATGCTCTCGAGTCCAGGCCCTCCGTGGTCTGAATGCTCAAGAAGAGCAACCTATACATCTTCTCCTTCTCATTCAAGAGCATGAATCTGGCGATCGGCGGCACGCCCTTGTCGATGAGCCGAAGATACAGGGAGAGGTCCTCGTGCTTGTCGCAGCAGATGTCCTTGGTAAAGGATCTCGATCTGCACCCAAAAGAGACAAAAGGCGTTTCTTTCAGCCAGTGATATCTGTATGGGAAGTACTTCTCGCACGTGAAGCTCCCATTCTGCTCGTAGCCCTTCTTCTCCATCCACGCCCGTGCTTCGTACGTCATCCAGAACAATTCGTCGTCACTGACGAGAAGCTCCGGATGCTGTCGGTAGAGAGACATCGCCAGCGGGTTGACGATCTCATGCCTCATGTATTCAATCGAGTCCGGCGCAATCTCTCCCAGAATCCCCAGGTCTCTTCGCAAGCCCTCCAGGGTCTGCCCGGGAAGGCCCGTCATCATGTCGATATTCGTCGACAGTCCGAGGGTCTGTACGTCTCGGATCAGCTTCTCTATCTGCGACTCCCGATGAAATCTCCTGCATGACTTCAGCACCTGCTGATCGAAGGTCTGGCAGCCGATGCTGATTCTGTTGACGCCGGCTCGCGCCAGGTCTTGAATTCGAGTGCTGTCGAGAAGGTCCTTGGTGTGGGCCTCGCAGGTGATGCTGCAGCTCTCGGAGAAGTGCGCCGCCGATTTCAGCGCGAGGATGACCCGTCGAATTTCCTCAGTCGCGAACGAAGTCGGGGTTCCGCCTCCCAGGTAGAGGCACTCGATGCGTCTGTCTCCGAAGACATCAGCGGACTGATAGATCCGGATCTCTTCGAGAAGGCCCTCCAGATACCTCTTCTGGATGTCTTCGTTGGATTTCTGGGGAAAGGCATTGCAGAATACGCATTCCGATGAACAAAACGGAAGGTGAACGTAGATCAGAAGCTTCTCCTCCCCCGTCAGACTCTGATTCAGTTCTCCGAGCAGGGCCTTCCCTTCTCTGGGGCTCACCATCTCGAATCTCTGGGGAATGGAGAAATCGGGGAAACTCTTCGTATAGTTCAGCAGCCCATAGAAAAGACTTGCCCGTATGGTATGGAGGGCATCATCTGTTTCCATGGGTTCCCCCGATTTTCGTTAGCTTGGCCCATCGCTGTCCCGCTGCAAGGCCTCCACGCAAGTGACCGTTCTTGCATCGGAATCGCCTTGAACTCTACCACCTTTCAGCGCCGACCGGATGCTCTACAATCCACTCTCCCGGTGTCTGCGGGAGCGGCCGCCACCGGAATGCCGCGGAGTTGTCCCATGCCCGAGATGAGCGTCAAGGAGATCGAACAGCTGTTGCTGACGGAGGTGGCCAGCATTCTCCTGGCCGACCCGGAGACGGTGACTGCAGACGCCCCCCTTCACTCGCTCGGGATGAACTCCATGGCATTCGTCGAGCTGCTGGTCGTCATCGAAAAGGTGTTCGGCCTGAAGTTGATGGAAACGGATCTGACGAAGGAGGATTTCCAGACAGTTCGCTCGCTCGCATCGTGTATCAGCAGGATGACGTGATCCATTCATGGTGCGCCTGCCTTCTTCGAAGAACAAGCACCACCTGACGGGGATCGATTGGATCCTCCACGGCTTCGACTTCATGACCAAGCGGGCTACCGGCGCCGGCAACATGTTTCAGATCGTCATGGAACTCGAAGGCCTGCCCGCCGAGAACGAGGTCCGCGACTGGCTCGATGTCTGCGCCCGAAAATTTCCCCTGCTCGGTGGAAGGACCAGGCGGGACTTCAATCTTGCCCCGTACTGGCAGATACCTTCACATCCACCGCAGGTATCGTTCGATGTTCCATCGCCTTCGAGCCGACGACCAGGCTTTTCCGCTCCTGGAGAGGGGAGTCAATACCCCCTTTCGCAGTGAACGCGAGCACCTCGCCCTTCAACTGATCCATGCCGGGGAGCGCAGCCATGCCGCCGTCAAGTTCGATCATCGTCTGTTCGACGCTCACGGCGCAGAGATGTTCCTGAGCATGCTCCAGCAGGATTGGGAAGAAGGGGGGAGATGCAACTGGGAGCTGCCGCCCTGCGAGCCCGCTCACTTGAGCGAGTGGCAGAAGAAATTCGAGGCGGGCAAACAGGTAAACCGGGCCTTCTTGCGGTTGGCAGAGAGCGGTCCGCCACGCGCCCTCCCATTGGATCCCAGGTCGACCTCGCAAGGCTTCGCTTTCAGAAAGATCACCTTCACGGAGCGGCAGAGTCAGGAGATCATCGAAAGAGCAGAGAGCGAGGCCGGATACCTGATGGCGATGCCCTACACCCTGGCGCTCACCATCCAGGCGCTCCACGCGATCTTCGTCAACAGGGGCATAAAGACGGGCAATTACGTCATCCCCGTCACGATGGACACACGCGTACCCGGCAGTCGACCCCACGCGGTGTTCTTCAATCATGTGTCGCTTCTGCTGTTTCGGATTCACGACCGCGAAGTAGACGATTTCCACGCTCTTCTCAAGTCCATCAAACAGCAGATGTACGAGCAGGCAAGAATGGGATTCGCCCGCGATCTTCTGGAGGCGAGCCTCTTGTCGAGGATTGCCCCTCTGCCGATGGTAAATTACCTGGTGAAGCTGTATCTCAAGAAGGACGTCGCTTCCTTCTGCTTCTCATATCTCGGAGACACCGGGCACATGCCGACCCGTTTCATGGGAAGGCAGGCGTCTTGCAGCTACCACATGGCGCGGGTCCCCGTACCTCCCGGGCTGGGCGTCTTCTTTCACCGGACCCATGGAAGACTCAGTGTCCACCTTTCGTACCTCCGCGGTGTGCTGGCCGAAGGCGAGGTGGAGACGATCACGCAGGCCCTGCATTCCGGGCTGGGAGGGTGATGGCTCGCACCAGGATCACCTGTGACGTACTCGTGGTGGGCTTCGGCGTTGCCGGCATCAGCGCCGCCGTTCGGGCCGCCCGGGAGGGAGCGCAGACGATCCTGGTGGAGAGGAACGGCTTCCCCGGCGGTGTCGCCGTAGCGGGCATGCATCGATTCATCTGTGGTCTGTATGCCAATGGAGACGCGATGCCGGACCGCACCCTCAACGGAGGGATTGCTGCGGAGATATGCGCCAGGTTGGCGAAGCTGGCCCCCGAAAGGCGGCTCCAGCGCATGGGCAAGGTCCATGTGCTTCCGTTTTCGACTCGGGATCTCGTCTCGGTTCTTCAATCGCTGAGCGAGGGAGAGAAGGCCCTGGAAGTCCTCTACGACACCCGCGCGGTGTCGGTACGAATGGAGCAGAACTCCATTGCCGCAGTCACTGCCCAGGGCCCGCGCGGAGAATTGCGGATCGCTCCGAGAGCCGTCGTCGACTGCAGCGGAGACGCCGTCATCATCCAGATGAGTGGGGTGCGCTATCAGCTGCCCCCGCGCGGACAACATCAGCTGGCAGGGTTTGGGTTCCGCGTCAAAGGCCTGGAGGACCCTGACGAGCTGCTTCCACTGCGGGTTCCCTACCATCTCACCAAGGCAGTGGGCGAAGGGAGGATGCCCGCCCACCTCCGGTTCACGACCTACACGCCCGGAGACGACCCCGATGAGGGCTACTGCAGACTGAATGTTCCTCCTCTGGGAGAGAACAGGGACGCGCAGGCGCGAAACCAGGCCCTGCTCGTACACCGCTACCTGTCCCAGGTTCTGGATGGCTTCAAGACCTCCAAGATCGCCGAGATGTCTCCTCACGTGGTGGACCGGGAAGGCCCCCGGCTGTGCGGCGAATACACGCTCACCGGCGACGACGTTCTGAACGCGAGACGATTCTCGGATGGCACGGTCAGGAATGCCTGGCCCATCGAGTTCTGGGACCAGGAAAGAGGACCATCCTACCGGTATCTGGCTCCCGGGGATTACCACGAAATACCCTTGCGCTGCCTGAAGGCGCAGGATATTTCCAACTGCTGGTGCGCGGGCCGCTGCATCTCGGCAACCCGGGAGGCACTGGCGTCCACCAGGGTGATCGGAACCTGTATCGCTCTTGGCGAAGAAGCCGGCCGTGAGGCAGCACAGCACGTCTGAACGTGAATGATCCGAGCTGGAGGCGCAGCCGGAAGATCTACCTGTGTTCGGCGGGCAGAGTCCGCGGCTTGGAGACGAAGTCGCGAAAGTGGCGGTACTGGGAGAGCAGGGTGAACATGCGGATGCGCGTGCCCCGATCGAGGTCGCGCGCCCGGGCTATGTTGCGCAAGAACAGTTGGCGCACCGCTCGGCTCGCTGCGGAAGAGGAACCTGCCGAGCACCCGCAGCATCATCCGCATCTCCTGGAAGTCCATCTTCCTGGTCGCGTAGCCCCGCTCGCCGTGGTACTCCACCGTGGACAGCCAGCGCTGCAGGCGTTGGTCGAACAGCTCCGGATCGTAGATTCGCCCGAACAGCTCCCAGCAACCCCGCGCGAGCTCCTCACGGGTCATCTGCTTGGGAACGATGTTGGTCTCGAACTGCCACTCTCCGGAGAAGTCATCCCCGGTCAGCCGGCCTTCTCTCGACAGGCGCTCGTAGAGCGGCGTGTGCCGCGGCGCGTTGAGCATGCTGATGCCCGCCACGGGGCTGGCCGTCTCGTCGATGAATGAGTACATGTCGTCGAACACGCTCGGGTCGTCGCCGTCGAAGCCCACGATCAATCCCAGGAACGGCACGATGCCGAAACGGGATATGGCGCGCAGCCGCTCTTCGAGCGGCCGATCCAGGTTCTGGACCTTGTGCACCTCCTCGAGGCACTCCCGCCGGGGGGTCTCCACGCCCACGAAGAGCAATCTGAAGAGGGCGTCGGCGAACAGTCGCAGCAACTCCTCGTCGTCGGCGACCTGGACCGTGATCTGCGTCGAAAACGCAAGCGGGCGGGATTGGGCCCTGTTCCACTCCACGAGCTCGGTGAGCAGACTCCTGGTGAATACCTTGTTGCCCAGGAAGTTGTCGTCCGAGAAGAACACCGAGTTGGCGCCCAGGGCGTGGGCGGCCTTGATCTCCTCGAGGACCTGGGAGACAGGCTTGACCCGGTATTTCCTCCCCATGTACTGAATCGCGTCGCAGAAATCGCACCGGTTGGGGCATCCGCGGCTGGTCTGGACCGAGATGCTCAGATAGTCCTTGGGCTCGATCAGCGACCAGTCGGGCGCGGGGCTGTCCTCGAGATCGATGAAGGCCTCCTGCTCGTAGACCGGCTCGGCCGTGCCGGCGATCCAGTCCCTGAGGAACCGCGGCCAGGTGTGCTCGCCCTCGCCGATGAAGTGATGGTCCGCCAGGCCCGCGCAGCGATCGCGCTCTAGAGTGGCGTAGGTCCCGCCCAGGGCGATCGGAATGCCGCGCTCCCGAAACCCGCTGCAGAGTTCGACGATTCGAGGCGCATGGATCGTCGCACCGGTCATCGCCACCAGATCGCAGGGCAGATCCAGATCGACCGTGGAGACGTTCTCGTCGCCGAGCACGAATTCCACTCCCACATCGGGGGGAGTGAGCGCGATCAGCATGGCCAGCGCCGAGTTGGGAACCAGGGTCTTGGCCCCCAGCAGATCGACCGTCCCCTGCAGCGACCAGAAGCTCTCCGGGTGGCGCGGCGCCACCAGATAAACGCGGCGGTAGTGCTCGGCGAGGCCGCAGCGCTTCACGCTCAGCCGCGGCATCTCGACCGACCTCTCCCCTCTGGCTTTCTCATCGTTTCCGGGTCCACGCTTGCAGCCAATACTACCACCCCTGCCTACCCTGTTGTCCACGAAGTGATGCCAGGACGGATTCTCCGGATGTGCTCTTGCGGAGATCGAGGAATGCCCTCGTTCATGCGGCTGATCCATCTCTCGTCATGCTCGAATCAGCTTCCCTTCTGGGCAATCCGGGCTAGAATGGGCGGGAGACCCGCAGATCTGCTGGATGAGCGCTTCTTCCTCGTGAAGCCTCCGCATCGACGGCTGCCGTCCTCCTGGCGCGCAGGACGAATATGAATATCTACGAGGTCATAAGACGAGACGCCTCTCCTCACCTGGGGAAAGCCGCACTCATCGAGGGTGACCGTCAGATCTCCTACGGAGATCTGCTCGACGCGGTGGACGAGGTCGCTCGCGAACTGGAGTCAAAGGGCGTCGAAGCGACTCAGCGCGTGGCACTTTCCTGCGCCGACAGTATCGAGTACGTCATCACCAGCCTCGCCGTCCTGTCCCTGGGATCCGCAATCGTTCCGGTACCTCCATCCTATTCCCGGGATGAAGTGAAGGCGGTTCTGGAAGAAATCGACGTATCCCTCTTGCTCTCCGACAGAGAGATGTTTCCCCTGGACCCTGTCCACCCGGTCATCTCGAGAAACGTTCTCGAGAAGACTCTGTTTCTGCACTCGCGTCCGGCGCGGGAGGAGCTTCCTCGAGAATACTACGCGCTGAACCCCGCCTTCATCCGCTTCTCCTCGGGGACGACCGGTGCCAGCAAGGGTGTGGTCCTCTCCCACGAAACCATCGTCGAAAGGACGGACGCTGCCGACAGGGCATTGAACGTGACCGAGAACGACAGGGTGATCTGGGTTCTCTCCATGAGCTATCATTTCGTGGTCACCATCCTTCTCTTCCTTCGCCGGGCGGCAACGATCGTACTCTGCGGGAGCGAGTTCCCATCCTCCCTCGTGGATGGACTCGTTCGTCACCGGGGGACCTTCATCTACGCCTCTCCATTTCACTATCAGACCATCGCCAACTCGCGCATGTTTTCGGAGGAGTCGTTGAGCGACGTCAGGCTTGCGGTCTCCACCGCAATGCGGCTGCCGGAGTCCGACGCGCGGAGATTTCGTCAGAAGTTCGGAATCGAGCTGGCAGAGGCCTACGGCGTCATCGAGGTGGGGCTCCCCTTCGTCAATTGCTCGGGGGACGCTGCGAAACAGGGCTCCGTCGGGCGCATCCTTCCCGATTACGAAGCGAAGATCGAGAACGTCGACGCCGATGGCGTCGGCGAGATGTACTTGAGAGGCAAGGGGATGCTCGATGCGTATTTCTCCCCTTGGCGCGGTCGGGACCAGATACTGGTGAACGGATGGTTCAAGACCGGAGATCTGGGCAGGCTCGATTCGGACGGTTTTCTCTTTCTCGCCGGGAGGGACAACGACGTCATCAACTTCACGGGCATGAAGATCTTTCCCGAGGAGGTGGAGTCCGTATTGAACCGGCATCCCGCCGTCGGGGAGTCCCTGGTCTACGCGAAGCCTCACCCACAGTACGGCGAGCTCCCCTGTGCAGACATCGTCCTGAGTGGTGAAACCCAGGCGGTGGATCTGGATTCGACGGAGATACGCAGGTTCTGTTACCAGCACCTGGCCCCCTACAAGGTGCCGAAGGAATTCCGTCCTGTGCCGGACCTCGACAGAACAGCGAGCGGAAAGCTCAAGAGATCGAAGGCGCGCCGCGGGACAGGCGGCATTGACTCCTGACGCCCGTGGCGTGAACGTCAATCGATAGGAGCTGGCTTGCGCGTAGTGCTCGTTCATCCCGCCGGATCGAACTGGATACCCGGCAAGAAGGACCTGACCGTGGCCGCCAACAGGATGGTGCCGATCGGTCTGCTCGCCATCGCCTCCTATCTCGAAGCGAACGGAGTGGAGGTTCTGGTCCACGATTGCCTCGGGCCAGGAGCGCCCGGCGACGTCGATGCAAACGTGCGCGAACTCCTCGGTATCGAGCCACAGATGGTCGGCTTCTCGACCACCACGTCCTCCTTCCTGGATGCCTACCAGATGGCCAGGAAGATCAGAGAGACCCGGCCCGGAGTCAAAAATGTATTCGGCGGGATACACGTCTCGGGCGTCGGGGCGCCGTTGCTGGAACGCTTCCCGGAGATCGACTACCTCGTTCTGGGGGAGGGAGAGGTCACACTCCTCGAATTGGCCGCGGGTGCAAACCCAGGAGAGATCGAAGGCCTGGTCTGGCGCGACGGGGAGGAGGTGGTGGTCAATCCACCCCGAGAGCTGGTTCGGGAGCTGGATTCGCTTCCGTTCCCGGCCTATCAGAAGCTGAAGGGGTTTCCCCGGGGCTATCATCTGCCTCTCTTCAGCTACATCCGCACTCCGGGCACGGCAATCAGCACCAGTCGCGGATGCGTCTACCAGTGCTCCTACTGTGATCGCTCCGTCTTCAAGAAGGGCTTCCGGTCCAACTCAGCCGACTACACCTACGAACACCTCGAGTACCTGAGAAAACAGTTTCGAATCCGACACGTCAATATCTACGACGACCTCTTTACGGTAAACCGCCAGCGGATTCTCTCGCTTTGCCAAAGGCTCGCCGCGGAGCCGCTCGGAGTGCAGTTCAACTGCGCGGTTCGGATAGGACATACGGATGATGATCTGCTCAGAAGCCTCAAGGAGGCCGGATGTCTGATGGTTTCGGTGGGGATCGAGTCGGGAGATCCCGAGCTGTTGGAGCACCTGAAGACCGGTGTCACGTTGGACATGGTCAAGGAGACCGTCGTTCGCATACAGGAGAGCGGGCTGAGAGCCAAGGGGCTCTTCATGATGGGGGTCGTGGGTGACACGGAGGAATCGATCCGCAGGACGAGTGACTTCGTCCTCGAGCTGGGCCTGGACGACATGAACATGTCGAAGTTCACTCCGTTCCCCGGAGCTCCCTGCTGGGATACGATTGGCGCGGAGGGCACCTTCGACGAGAACTGGAATCTGATGAATTGCCTGAATTTCGTGTTCGTGCCCAGAGGGATAGAATCAAGAGAGAGGCTCGACCAGCTCTACAACGAGCACGTGAAGCGCTTCTATACGGATCCGGATTGGCGCAGAAAATTCACCAGTCGGCTCTGGCAGCACCGCCATTCACTGCGCCATCTGCTCTTCAACCTACCGGCTTTCCTCGCTGCGAAGGCAGCCGACTTCGAATTCCCGTCGAACCTCCACGTCCAACCCGCAGGGATCTCCTCAGCCCGGGGCGGAGGCAGAAGTGACGCCTCTCCCGCTACCATACCACACTCGGTGTTGGTCCTCGCGGAGACTGATCCGTCAGCGAAGGCGGCGAATCAGCTCCAGTGCCTCTTCGGCCAGTGTGTCGACCTGCCAGCGGAAGGCTTCGGTGTCCGCGGCGTTTCCCATCACCCCTTTCAGGTAGCGGGCCAGCACTCCCTCGACGATCGCCGCCAGGCGCCAGTATTGGAAGGCGCGGTAGTAGTCGACCTGGCGGACGTCGCGGCCGGTGAGTTCGACGTACCGCTCCAGGAACGCCTCGCGGTCCGGAAAGCCTCCTGCCATCGTCGGCGCCAGCGCGGCGCCCCGCATCGTCGAACTCCCCTCGCCGGGCGGGGCCCAGTTGTTCATCACGTATCCGACATCGGCCATCGGGTCGCCGAGGGTGCAGAGCTCCCAGTCGAGGAGAGCAGCCATTCTCGCGTCTCGACCGATCAGCATGTTCCCCAGCCTGTAGTCACCGTGCACGACCGTGGCGCCGATCTGCTCGGGCATCTGGGCCTGGAGGGCCTCGTGGACTTCCTCCATGGCCGCGAGCTCGCGGGTCTTGGACTTCTCCCACTGGGTTCGCCAGCGCTTCAGCTGGCGGGCCAGGTAGGCCTCCTTGCGTCCGAGATCCCCGAGACCGATCTGGTCCGGATCGACCCGGTGTAGATCGGCGAGCACCTGGATGACGGAGTGGCCGATCCGGTATCGCTCCTCCTCTCGAAAGAGCTTCTCCGTGGAGGCTCCGTCCAGAAGTACGTGGCCCTCCACGTAGTCCATCACGTAGAAGGGTGCGTCGTTGACCTCCTCGTCCTCGCAGAGCCCCAGAGCGGGTGGGACGGGAACCTCCGTCTTGCCGATGGCCGAGATGATTCGATGCTCGCGGGCCATGTCGTGGGCGGTGGCCAGCACGGCGCCCAGTGGCGGGCGGCGAAGCACGTAGAGCTTCCCGGCTGCGTCCGTGAGCTTGTAGGTGAGATTCGAGTGTCCGCCGGCGATCAGCTGGAACTGGAGCGGCGGCGTCACGCCGCCGATGTGGGCGGCGAACCACTCGGTGACCCGATCCCGGTGTATTCCCTTCACCGTGGCTTCGGCGTTCCGTTCCGCCAATGGCCTCCCTCGTTTTCCGGGGCCCTCCGGTCCCCTGCCGGAGACCGGGCGTCCCGCGGCAAAGGTGCCGCAGCCGGAGCCAATCGGCTATCCGGGCGATCAGCGACCCAGGAGGCATCCGGCGCTTGACTGCCGCCACGACCTCGGGTATCCAAGAATCATATGGCCTACCGGAAGAACGCGCGGCTCGAGCTACTACTCGGCCTGCTCCTTAGCGGGGCGGGAGGGGCCTAGCGTACTTCTGGACAGCCACTGAAACGCGAAACCCTCTCCCGCCGAGCCCGGCCGGAGAGGGTTTCGCGCGTCAGCTGCCTCCCTGAGTCACCTCCGACTCGCCTCTCGCTCCAGCCGGACCCCTCGGCGCATCTGGAGCGACCCATGCCGAGCATGCCCGCCACCAAATACCAGCCCTTCCGGCCGATCGACCTGCCCGATCGGCGCTGGCCGGACCGCTTGATCGAGCGGCCACCGATCTGGTGCAGCGTCGACCTGCGCGATGGCAACCAGGCCCTGGTCGAGCCCATGGGCCCCGAGCGCAAGCGCCGCCTCTTCGAGCAGCTCGTCAAGCTCGGCTTCAAGGAAATCGAGGTCGGATTCCCGAGCGCCTCCGAGACGGATTTCGCCTTCGTTCGAGAGCTGATCGAGGAGGATTGGATCCCCGAGGACGTGACCATCCAGGTGCTCACCCAGGCCCGCGAGGAGCTGATCCGGCGGACCTTCGAGGCGATTCGCGGCGCGCGGCGGGTCATCGTCCACCTCTACAACTCCACCTCCACTCTGCAACGGCGCGTGGTCTTCGGACTTCCCAGGGCGGGCATCATCGACATTGCCGTCACCGGGGCGGAGCTGATCGAGAAGCTCCGCTCGGAGATCCCCGAGACCGAGGTCGTACCGGAGTACTCCCCGGAGAGCTTCAGCGCCACCGAGCTCGACTTCGCGGTGGAGATCTGCGAGGCGGTGATGGAGGTCTGGAAGCCCACCCCACTCGCACCCGTGATTCTCAACCTGCCGGCCACGGTGGAGATGGCCACTCCCAACGTCTACGCCGACCAGATCGAGTGGTTCGACCGCAACGTGAGGAAGCGCGACAGCGTCATCTTGAGCGTTCATCCTCACAACGACCGCGGTGCCGCGGTCGCGGCCGCGGAGCTGGCGATGCTGGCCGGCGCCCAACGCGTGGAGGGGACCCTCTTCGGCAACGGCGAGCGGACCGGGAACGTGGACATCGTCACGCTGGCGCTCAACCTCTACAGCCAGGGAATCGACCCCCAGCTGGCCCTATGGGACATAGACGAGGTGGTCCGGGTAGCCGAGTACTGCAATCGGATTCCGGTCCATCCGCGCCATCCCTACGCGGGCGAGCTGGTCTACACGGCCTTCTCCGGCTCGCACCAGGACGCCATCAACAAGGGAATCGCGGCCCTCGAGCGGGCCGAGAGCGACCACTGGGAGGTCCCCTACCTGCCCATCGACCCGAAGGACGTGGGACGCAGCTACGAGGCGGTGATCCGCATCAACAGTCAATCGGGAAAGGGAGGCGTCGCCTTCGTACTGGAGCAGGACCACGGGCTTCGGCTGCCGCGGGACCTGCAGATCGAGTTCAGCCGCTGCATCCAACGCATTACCGATGCCACCGGCGCCGAGCTCACCTCGCGGGGAGTCTGGGAGGCGTTCGTCGCCGAGTATCTCTCCCGAACGCGTCCCGTCGCCCTGGCCGGCTACGAGAACACGAGTGAGGTCGGCAGCGAAGGCGACTGCGAGATCGAGTTTCAGGTGCGGGACGAGGACGGCGAGAAGCGGATCCGAGGCCGGGGGAACGGGCCCATCGCGGCGTTCGTGGACGCGCTGCAAGGCGCCTTCGGCATCCCCCTGGAAATCCTCGACTATGCCGAGCACGCCGTTGGGGAGGGCGCCGATGCCAGCGCCTTCGCCTACGTGAAGGTACGCAGCGGCAAGATCGGTCCCCTCTACGGGGTTGGACGGCACGGGAACATCGTGATGGCGTCACTCCACGCGGTGACGAGCGCGATGAACCGGATCCAACTCGCGGAGAGAGAAGCCTGAACGGCTAGAGGCGCATTCGGAATGCCTGGCGCGGCACCGAATGCGCCTCTGATCCATCTCTCTCTACTTGGCGGCCCGTTCCTTGTCCGTCAAGGAGCCGAGGAAGGCGACGATCGAGGCGACCTGCCCCTCGTCCAGCTGTTCGTCCAGCTGGAGCCAGGCCATCTGCTTGACCGCGTCGGCCAGCGTCTTGGCCTGACCGTCATGGAAATAGGGCGCGGTCAGGGCGATGTTCCGCAGGGAGGGCACCTTGAAGACGTACTTGTCCTCTTCGTCCTTGGTGACGTCGAAGCGACCCAGGTCCTTCTTGTTGGCGTATTCATTGGCCTGGCCCATCTGCTCGTAGCTGTCGCCGCCCAGCAACGCGCCGTTGTGGCAGTCGATGCAACCGATTTCCATGAACTCCTTCAGGCCACCTACTTCCGCAGCCGTGAGGGCCTTCGGCTTCCCACCCAGGAAATCATCGAACCGGTCTCGGGTAATCAGCGTCCGCTCGAAAGCGGCCACTGCTTCCGCGTAGTTGTCGTAGGTCAGCGCCGGTTCGGCGTCCGGGAAGGCCGCCTTGAAGGGTTCGCCGTAGCCGGCCTCTTCGAGCCGCGCGAGCACGGCTGCCTCGTTCGCCATGCCCATCTCGATGGGATTGAGCACGGGGCCCTTGGCCTGCTCCGCGAGGTCCGCGGCGCGGCCGTCCCAGAACTGGGCGATGTGCAGGCCAGCGTTCAGCGTCGTGGGGGAGTTTCGGTCGCCGAACTTGCCCTCGGCGCCCTCGGAGGTGGGCAGATTGTCGACGCCTCCCAGCTTCTCGTCCAGGCGGTGGCAGCTGTTGCAGGACTGGGTGCGATTGACCGAGATGGCGGTCTCGAAGTAGAGTTTCTTCCCCAACGCGATGCGGGCCTCGGTGTCGTTCTCACTGCCGGGCATCTTCTCGGGAAGTGGTGCGAACACATCGCGCACCTCGGCCAGCAGCTCGGACGACTGCCCCTCTTCACTCCCTGTCTGCTCCTGAGCCGCTGCCGTCGAGGCGTTGTACCCGATTGCCAGCACCAGCAGCGCGACGGCCACGGCGGCCACCCATCCCATCCTGCGATTCATCCCTGTCTCCTCCTGATGTCCTGAAAACCACCGCTTCCTGCGCAGCGCGCGGCGAGGATCGCGGAGGGCTCACGCAGCCGGTATTCTAGCGATTCGATGCTCCACCAGCCTGCCCACCTGGGCCGTCGTGGCTCGGGAGAGGCGAGACCCCGATAGGAGAAGAACACATGAAGAGGAAGACAGCGCTGGCGATCGTCACGATCGCCCTGCTCTCCCTGACCGCTTCAAAGGCGCTTGCCCACTGTCAGATACCGTGCGGAATCTACGACGACCCCGCGCGGTTCAGCCTGATGGCAGAGCACATCACCACCATCGAGAAGGCGATGAAGACCATCGTCGACCTCTCGGGACAGAAGACACCGGACTACAACCAGCTGGTTCGATGGGTGCAGAACAAGGACCAGCACGCGGATCAGCTGAGCGAGATCGTCACCCACTACTTCATGGCACAGCGCATCAAGCCGCCCGAGGAGCAAGGCGAGGGGGCCCACAAGAAGTACGTCGAGCAGATTACGTCGCTTCATCAAATGCTCGTCTACTCCATGAAAGCCAAGCAGACCACCGACCTCCAGAACGTCGAAAGGCTCCGATCCCTGCTCGGGACCTTCAGAGCGTCGTACCTCGCGGAATAGCCGACATCAGGTCCACGACCCGGTCACTGGAGGTCTCGTTCACCTCCAGGTCGCCGACCTCAACTCAACCAGTGCGGAGAACCGACCATGACCCAAGAGAAGAAGCGATCACTGTCCAAGGATCACGCGATGGAGAGAGAGGGCGTGGCCTGGGAAGACTCGGTGGCTGAAGAGGACTTCTCCCCCTACATGCCCAGGGAAGAGTTCGAATTCCGGATTCAGCGGGCCAAGGCTCTTCTCGCCCGACATGGAATCGATGCGATGGTGCTCTTCGCCTATGGGAACAAGCAGTACTATGGCGGATTTCTGGAGTCCAACTACCGCTTCACCGACCGCTGGCGACACTGCATCATCGTCTCCCAGGAGCACGACCCGGTCTTCGTAGGCGAGTCCGTCCTCAACAACAACATCTCCAAGACGACCTGGATCAAGGATGCGCGTCTGTGGTCGGCCATCAAGCTGTGGCGGCTGCCCGTCCGTTTCATGGATGTCTTCCTGGATGCCATTCACGATCTCAAGCTCGACAACAAGGTGATCGGGCTCGAATACGGCTCCGGTCACATGAGCCAGGTATCCTACCAGGAGCTCAGGGAGATCGAACACAGCCTTCCGAATGCCCGGTTCGTCGCTGCGGATCCGGTGATCTGGGAACAGAAGATGATCAAGACCGAATGGGAGATTGCGCTCTATCGGGAGCTGTTGCCCAAGGTCCAGCGGGTCTGGGAGTCCGGATGGAGATCCATCAAGCCCGGGATTCCAGAAAGAGATGTGCACCGGAAGATCTGGCATCAGATGGTCGAGGAGGATCTCTACAACACGCCGAGCTGGCACAACCCGCAGCTCTTCATGTGCGGCACCGACCGACCCGGTCGATGGCGACTGGTGACACCGCCCTTCTACGATCGGGTCATCAAGAAGGGGGATCAGGGTTTTGCAGATGGTGGCGTGGGCTACAAAGGCTATTGCTCGGACATCCAGCGCTGCTTCTACGTCGGTGACGAGCTGCCTCCGCAGCTGGACGACCTTTCCAGGTGGGGCCGCGATGCCTACCTGAATACGGTCGAGAACATCGTTCCCGGAATGCGGGGATGCGATGTCTTCAAGCTGGCGGAGAAGGAGACCTATCGCCAGGACTGGAATCAACTGATACCCATCGACTTCGTGGGGCACAGCATCGGCAGTCTGACCCACGAACCGCCCTTCCTGGCCGAGGACGACCTCACCGAGCTTCAGCCGGGCATGATCCTCTGTGTCGAGGTGGGCTGTTTTGGATCCGACCTGATCTGGTTCGGAAACATGCCCGAGGACATGTGGCTGGTGACGGATCGAGGACTGGAGCTGATCGGCGTCGATCTGCCCCGGGATGTCTGGCTCTGTTCCTGAGCCCCGGGAAGGCCCGATGGCGAGCTTCACGAAGGCTCTGTTCGTCGTTCTCATCATCCTCGCGGCGGCCTATGCCGCCTACCGGTACGCGTGGTACAGCGGCCCCTACCTTCTCGATCGCTGCGAGCCGAGCCGCAAGCTGAATCTGGACAGCTTCTTGTCACAGATCGAGCCGTTCCTGCAGCGCTTTCATGTGGCTGGGACGAGATTCGATCCGCAGGACCTGCGCGGCCAATTCTCCACTCGAGCGGGCGGAAATGCCGACTTGTATGGATCTGCGGACATGGTCTTCGTCTTGTGGATTCTGGATGAGCTCGAGAGTCGTACCACCGAGGCGGGACGGCGAGAATGGGTGTCGGTCATCCAGTCGTTTCAAGATCCACGAACCGGTCGCTTCGAGCCGGGGCAGGTCTCGGCCGAGAGCACGGCCCATGCCACGGCCTTCGCCACAGCGGCACTGAAACTGCTGGGCTCCCGCCCGCGCCATCCGCACGCATGGGCCGAGCCGCTCTTCGCCGATCCAGAGACGATTCGGCGATGGGTCGACTCCCTCGACTGGCGCCAGATCTGGACTGGCTCTCACGAACTGGGAGCGGCCGCCGCCGTCATCGATGCTCCCCACGGAATCGACCTGCCTCGGGAATGGGGCAACTGGACCTTGGAGGCGTTCACCGAGAAGCTCGACCCGAAGACCGGGCTTTGGAAGAACGGCGTATTCGACCGGATCTGGCGGCGGCCCACGACCGTCGATCTCGGCGGCGCTGCCCACTTCTGGTGGATCTACCATCACCTCGATCACCCGATACCGTACCCAGAGAAGGTCATCTCCAACCTTCTCGCCCTGCAGAGGGAAACCGGTCTCTGGGGTACGCGTCTCTTCAATGGCGCGTATCCCCAGGGCATCGACTTCGACGCCCTCAACGGCCTGCGACTGGCGTGGCTGCAGCTTTCCGATGAGGTCCGTTCCGCGCACCGCGACCAGATCCTGGCGGCCTTGGATCGCTACTCCTGCGCCGCGGGCGCGCACCTGAATCCCGCCGGATCGGTCGAGCGTCTCTTCCGCACACCCCACAAGCTGGTCGGCACACTCAACGCCCTGGCTGAGCTCGACCTCCTCTATCGAGCGCTGACGGGCACGCCAACGCTGGAGACGCGGAAACCGCTTCGAAGCGCCCTTACCGAGGTCGCCTGGCAGTAGCCGGATCGATGCTCACCGGTACCGTTCCGGATGCTCCCTCAATTCGGCCAGGAAGTCGTCGACGATCGCCTCCTGATCGTAGGCCGGCTCCCAGCTCCATTCGGTCCGGGCGGGACGATCGTCGAGTGGCCGGGCCACCTGGTCGATCGCGGGTTGCAGAATGGCGTTCGGCTCGAAGCTGATCTGTGCCTGGGGAATCCTGCTCCGCACGATTTCCGCCAGCTCCCCAGCGGTTGGTGTGGGCTTGATGCCGTCGACGAGGTAGTTCACCGTCGCGATCTTCTCGACCGGCGCTTCGCCCAGTCGAATCATCGCCCGCGCGGCATCCTTGTAGTACATGACGGCCACTGCGGTTTCAGGCGTTACCGTGATGGCGAACGGGTTCCCTCTCGCGCACTCCTCGATCACCCAGCTGGTGAACTGCACGACGCTGGGCGTCGTCACTCCCGGCCCGACGATGGACGGATAGCGGAGACCGCGGAAGTCGAGGCCGTATTTTCGCTTGTAGTAGTTGCCCATCTGCTCGCCGAAGACCTTGGTGATGCCGTAGATCGTAAACGGCCGCTGCAGAGTGAGATCCGTGATGGCGTCCTCGATGATCCCCGCACCATAGACCCCGACGCTGCTGGCAAAGAGAAACTGACTCACCTCATACCGACGAGCCGCTTCCAGGAGGGCGTAGGTTCCGAACGCGTTGGCCATCGTGGCCGCTTGCGGATTCTCCTCGCCGGGTCCGGTCAAGATCGCACCCAGATGGTAGATCGTCCGTGGCCGGGTGTCTGCCAAGACATCACCGAGTCGAGCACCGTCCGCCAGGTCGACCTGGATCGGGTTCACGCGATCCAGGACATCCTGCAGGCGCTGGAAGTTGCCGCTGCGATGCAGGACATGGATCTCTTCTTCGCCTGCCGCGAGGAGCTGGCGAGCGATTTCCGCACCGATGAAGCCGGTGCCACCCGTGATCAAGATCGGCCCTGTAGTCATTTCGTGAGCAGCTCCGGCCTGGTTTCCGCCACGTACGGCTTGATCACCTCCAGGGCGCCCTGAAACTCTTCGATCACCTTGTCGACGATCGCCTCGTCCATGGGCGTGGAGATGACGTACATGCCTCGGGATGCGAAGAAGATGCCGCGGTTGAGCATCTCCCAGTGCAGGACCGCAGAGAGATCACCACTGTCGAGGAAGCCCAGGACCACGTCCTTGGCGTTGTTGAGTTCCCGTCCCGTCCAGATGGTCCCGACCAGCGAGCCCCAGCCCCCCGCCCGGCCCCTGATTCCGACCCGGTCCATGGCCGACTGGAAGCCACTTCGCAGCCGGTCCCCGAGCCTGTTGATCCGATCGACTTCTTCCTGACCGTACATCTCCAGAGCGACCAGGCCCGCGGCCAGGGTGTTGTTGTTGCCACCGAAAGTGCCGGAGTGAGCGACTGACTCCGGGTGGTTGGGATCGAAGCGAGCCATGATCTCGCTGCGTCCACCAAAGGCGCCCACCGGGTAGCCACCGCCGATCAGCTTGCCCAGGGCCGTCAGATCCGGCCGTACCTCTTCGACCTCCTGCAAACCGCCCCGGCTGAGACGGAAGGTGATGATCTCGTCGAAGACCAGGAGTACCTGGTAGCGATCGGCCAACTCCCGCAAGCCTTGGAGATATCCCGCCTGGGGATAGACAAGGCCCCCGGAGCCCAACATCGGCTCCAGGATGATTCCGGCGATCTGCTCGTGGTTCTTCTGGAGGATCGACTGCATCGCCTCGAGGTCGTTGAAGGGGGCGATGTAGAGATCGTCGGCGACGCGAGCAGGCACGCCGCGATCCAGGTGAACCGCGGGCAGCCCCTCGGCCGTGAAGTCGGCAATGGTATTCGCCTCCACGAAATCGTGGACCCCGTGGTACCCGCCGTCCATCTTGATGAAACCATCCTTGCCCGTGAAAGCCCGGGCGACGCGCATGGTGAACAGCGTGGCCTCCGTGCCGGAGTTGCAGTAGCGAACCAGATCCAGGGAGGGGACGCGGTCGCAGAGATGCCGAGCGTGTTCGTACTGGATGATCGACGGTGCGGCGAAGGCCGTGCCCTTCTCCGATTGGGCCCGGGCGGCCTCGATCAGACGCGGATGGGCGTGGCCGTGGATCAGGGAGGTGAAGTTGTTGACCAGGTCGATGTACTCGTTCCCGTCGCAATCAACTATGCGGCATCCCTGGCCTCTCTCGATGAAGACCGGGTAGGGGCCGTAGTAGCCCGCAGAGCGTGTGTCTCCGCCCGGCAGGTACTTCTTGGCTGCCTCGAGGTGCTCCCTCGTCTTCGTGGTCCTCTCGGAATAGCGCCTGGAGATGTCCTCCTTCACGCTCGCTCCGCTTCGACCGGCCATGGCGATCCCTCCTCTCTAGCTGCCGAATCGTGCAGTATACGCCTTTTGCGGATACGATGAGAAGACCTTCACGGACACGGCAGGCCGCGCAACCACCACCGGGGAGCTGGCGAATGGAGAAGCTTCTCCGCAATATCGGCGACGTCGAGGCGATCGAATCGGTTCCCCTCGAAGACCGGATTTCGACGAACAGCACGTTTGAACTGATCCGGAAGGGTGGGCAAGAGAACCCCGATGCGACGGCCCTCTACTGTCTTCTCTCCGGGGAGGCGTGGGAGTCACCGATCGAGGTTTCCTACCGGGAACTTCTCGCTCGGGTGACACAGTCGGCCAACCTGTTTCACGACCTCGGCGTCGGCTCGCGTGATGTCGTCACCTACATTCTCCCGAACCTTCCGCAGACGCACTTCTCGCTCTGGGGAGCCGAGGCGGCGGGCATCGCCAATCCGATCAATCCGCTGCTGGAGCCGGCCCAGATCCGCGACATCATGATCTCGGCGAAGACCAGGATCCTGGTGGCTCTTGGGGAAGCTCCCGGCTCCGACATCTGGCCAAAGGTGGAGGCAATTCGCAAGGAAGTGCCGACGCTGACGGGCATCGTGCGGGTGTTGGGTCCTTCGGACGAGTCGCAGGGAATCTACGGCTATGAGGAGCTCATCGATCGCTACGATGCGGAAAAGCTGGTTTCGGGCCGGGGCATCGAGTCCGGGGAGATCTGCTCCCTCTATCACACCGGCGGAACCACCGGCACGCCGAAGCTCGCGATGCGCACCCACATGAACGAGATGTTCTCGGCGGCGATGTGCTCGATGGCGTTGGATCTCTCGGCCGAGAGCACGATGATGTGCGGGCTGCCACTGTTTCACGCCAACGCGCCGCTGCTGACGGGGCTCGCGCCGCTCTCGGTCGGCGCCTCCGTCGTGCTTCTTGCCCCTACCGGCTACCGCGATCCGGGGGTGATCCAGAACTTCTTCAAGATCGCCGAACGCTACGGCGTCGACTCCTTCATGGCGGTTCCTACCGTCCTCTCCATGCTCCTCGACATTCCGGTGGAGGGCATCGACCTCTCCCGGCTCCGTTACGCGATGTGCGGAGCGGCTCCGCTCTCCGTGCAGGTGTTTCGCGCCTTCGAGGAGCGGACCGGTCTCAAGCTGCTCGAAGGATACGGGCTGACGGAAGCCACCGTGGTCTCCTCGTGCAACCCGCGAGATGGTGAACGGAAGGTCGGCTCGGTGGGCCTGCGGCTGCCCTACCAGGAGATGAAGACGGTGATCCTCGACGAGAACGGCGAGTACCTGCGCGATTGCCGAACTGACGAGATCGGCGTGATCGTGATGCGCGGACCGAACGTCTTCGAGGGCTATGTCGAGGAGGTCCACGACAAGGGTGCATGGGTGGACGGAAGCTGGCTCAACACCGGCGACATGGGACGGATGGACGAGGACCAGTACACCTGGCTGACGGGCAGAAAGAAGGAGCTGATCATTCGGGGCGGCCACAACATCGACCCCGCCGTGGTGGAGGAGGTGCTGTACCAGATCGAAGGCGTCGCGGAGGCTGCGGCAGTCGGCCAGCCCGATAGACACGCCGGGGAGGTCGTGGTCGCCTTCGTGACACCGAAGTCGGAGGTGAAGCTCGAGGCTCAGGAGATCGAGCGCCACTGTCGGGAGAACATCACCGAGAGAGCCGCCGTCCCGAAGAAGATCCACATCATCGACCCGATGCCGATGACGGCGGTGGGCAAGATCTTCAAACCCGCGCTCCGCCACCGGGCCATCAGGGATGTCTTCGCCGCCGAGCTCCGAAGCCTGTCCGACCTGGTCGAGTCGATCGACGTGATCGTCAGAGAAGAGAAGATCCACGGCACCACCGCCTACCTCACCGCGGAAGCCCGCCGACGGCGTGGATCCGGCGAAGATACGCGAGCGCGTCGACGCCCTTCTGGGACATTACACCGTGCGCTACGAGCTGAGCATCGGCGCCCGCGGTAGCGAGCGGGCGAGAAATGCGGACTAGAGCTTCCGGCGCAGCGCCTCCAGGGTCCCTTCGTACATGCCTCGCTTGAGCACGCTCATCACGGGATCCGCCTTGGCCGCCAGCTCGGCGGCGATCCCGACGGCTTTCGGCAGCACCTCTTCTTCGGCTGCGGCGTGGTCGACGATGCGCCGCGCCAGCGCCTCCTCCGCGGTGTAGCGCTTGCCGGTGGCGATCACCTCGTGACAGCTCTGACGCGGGAGACGCGCCTGGAGGATCGCCGTCATGCCGGGGTGCAGGGGAGCCCGCATGTCGATCTCGGGCATGCAGAAATAGCCGCGCTCCAGGCGCATCGACTCGGTAGTCGTGGGCAAGTGCGAGCTGCCCACCGGCGCCAAAGGCGTGGCCGTTCATCGCGGCGACGGTGATGGCCGGGAAGACGAGCACGCGGCCCATGATCCCGAGCACGCTGCTCAGGTACTCCTGCGCCTGGCCCTTCCCCTCGGTGAGCATCCAATCGAGGTCGAGGCCATTCGAGTAGAACTTCCCGGTCCCCGTGGTGACGAGCGCCTTCGGGCCCTCGGCCTGCTCGACCTGGTCCAGCGCATGGTTCCAGGCGCGGACGAAGCTCGGGGTGAAAGCGGTTCTCGCCCGCGTTCATGCGCAGTACGAACACCTCACCCTCACGCGAGAGATCGATCATCCAAGCGAAGGTAGCGCGGGTTCGAAGCAGTCGCGGGAGGACTACCAGGTAGGGCTGCCTCGAACGGCGTCACGCGGCATCTCCGAAGGCTCCTTCCCTGATGCCAGCCTCCTGGCGCAGAGCAGGGATGGTATCTACTCTCTCCAGTGATGCGAGGAATCTACGCGTGGTGCGCGATCGGGACCATCGTGGTCCTTGCCATTGGCTGCGGTCCGCTTCGCCGTCTCGGCTACGGGGGATTCGGTCGAGACTCGTGGCAACAGCCCGACCGCGTGGTCGAATCGCTCGCGCTCTCCCCCGGCGCATTCGTGGCGGACCTCGGCTCCGGGGGTGGCTACTTCACCTGGCCGCTGGCAGACGCCGTTGGCGAGTCGGGAAGGGTCTACGCCGTCGACGTGGATCCCGACATGACATCCCACCTCGAGGAGCAGAGCCGCGAGAAGGGCTACCCGAACGTGCAGGCGATCCTCGCCGAGTTCGACGACCCGCTGATACCCGAAGGCGGCGTCGATCTGATCTTCACCTGCAACACCTACCACCATTTCGAAGCCCGCGAGGAGTACTTCCGGCGCGCGGCGAAGTACCTGCGGCCGGGAGGGCGCCTGGCGGTGATCGAGCTCAACGGAAAGGGCTGGTTCCAGCGCTTGTTTCCCCACTTCACCGCGCCCGAAGACATCCGCGCGGAGATGGAGGCCGCCGGCTACCAGCGGGTCGCGGCGTTCGACTACCTCGAGCGCCAGAGCTTCCAGATCTTCGAGCGCTCGGACGACTAGCCCGGATGAGGAGGAGACCATGGGTGCGGACCTGGGGAGCATCGGAGTCCTGGCCCGGCGAGAGATCGAGGCGCGAATCGCGGGTCCCCTGATCAAGGCCTTCATGGCGGAGATCGGAGATGAAAGAGCTCTCGAGATCGCGCGGGAGGTGATCGTCTCGTTGGCGAGAGAGAGCGGGGAGATGCTGGGTCAACTCGTGGGAGAAAACAGCCTGGAGCAGTTCGCGCGGGGGCTCCCTCTCTGGAATCGGGATGACGCGCTGAGCTTCGACATCCCGGAGTCGACACCCGAGAAGCTCTCGATGAACGTAACCCGGTGCCGGTACGCAGAGATGTACAAGGAGCTGGGGCTGGCCGACCTGGGCTTCACCCTTTCCTGTGGTCGCGACTACGCCATGGTCGAAGGCTTCAACCCGAAGATCAAGCTCGAGCGAACGCAGACGATCATGGAAGGCGCGGATCACTGCGACTTCCGCTACACGCTCGAGAAGGATTGAGCCGGAGCCGATCTCAGGAACCCTCCCGTTTCGTCTCGCAAACGAGGTCCTTGAGCACCCTCGAGGGACTGATCGGATCGATGGTCAGGTCCCCGGAAACCGGGACCTGACAGAAGAGACCGGCCTTCCCGTTGACCTTGCAGTTGCAGCGGGCGCAGATTCCCAGGGCGCATCCGGCGTGGTCGTAGTAGGCCAGCGTACCGTCGAGGTTCTGGTAGATGTAGTCGAGCACATCCATCGCCGACATCCCCTCCTCGAAGGGAACCCGGTATTCCTGGTAGCGGGGCTCTTCGTCGACGGAGGGATCCATCCGAAAGACCCGGGCGGTGATCATCCTCTCAGACATCCTATTCACCTCTCCTCTGGATCCGCCGCATCAATGGTGTCCACCGATCTCCGAATGGGACTCCATCATCTTCTTGATCATTTCCAGGTATGGCGTGGAGCCCGCTGGGGGGGTGAGCGAGGTGGTGCACACCGGCCGCGTCGACAGCTCGAACCCGTCGTCCGTCCTCCTGACCACGCTCTCCTCCAGCCAGTTCGTCGTTGTCCGTCATCCGGATGGTCCGCGCGGAAGTGCACGCCACGGCTCTCGGTTCGCTGCAGGGCGCTGGATGCAGCGATTTCGAGGAGCTGGAGGATGTTCTCGAGCTCGAGCGCGTCCAGCCACTCCTTGTTGTAGGGCCTCCCCGTCGCCCTTGCCCCGAGGCGGGGAAGCTCCTCCCGCTTCACTTGCTGGATCTCGGCAAGGAAGGCCAGGAGTTCGTCCCCCGTCCGGATCGGGCCCAGCTGCTTCTGGGCCATCTCCTGCACCTTCCTTCTGACCGGAGCGGGGCGCACTCCATCCTTTCGCTCCAGTGGCCGCTCCGCCCTGCGCTGTTTCTCGGCGAAGAGATTCCGGATCCGGCGCCGGGACGTCGGCGGTCCGCGCGTATTCCGCCGCGTTTCGCCCCGCGTCGGCGCCCTGGACGAGCATCTCCGTGATCGCGGAGAAGACCCGGTTGGCGCCGAAGAGCCCCAGCGTGCATTCACCGGCCGCGAAGAGACCGGGGACCTCGGTGGCGAAGCGGTCGTCGACCACGATGCCCCCGTCGAAGTACTCGACCACCGCGCCGACTTCGAGCGGCTCGTTCTCCTTGAAACGCCGGCCGACTTCGGTCATGTCCAGGGCCTTGTACTTCCACTTCGGGAACAGCCCCGAGCAGTAGAGCTCGTACTTCTCCCACGGGACGTCGCCCCGGCGGAAATGGATCCCGCCCCTGGAGAATCCCCGCCCCTCTCGAACCTCCCTCGCGGTGGCGTGCGACACGAAGCTCTTGTTCCACTCCATGCTGGTTCCGACGCTCACCGTGTAGGGATCGTACTTGTCGAGGAAGGTCTCTCCGAGGTTGTTGGTGAGCTGGTGCCCCGCCAGCATCCCGATGATGTAGGTGGCGAGGCTGCCCCGCGCATTGGGCGGCTCGAGCAGCACGTTGCAGCAGAAGGTGATGAACTCCATGTTGCCGAGGTCTGCTCCGGCGCGATGCGCGATGACCATTCCCTCGCCCGAGAGATCCCGCATGCCGGTGTTGGGCCAGAAGGCCTTGTGCCAGCCGCCGGTCGCCATCACCACCGCCTTCGCGGCGAGATGGATGAACTCCCCGCTCCGGACGTCCAGGGCGAGAGCGCCGGTGACCATCCCCCGATGGATGACGAGATCGATCAGCATGACGTCTTCGAGCAGATCCACGCCGACCTTGCGGGCCCGCTTCAGGAGGACGTTCATCAGACCGAGCCCGCTGGTGAAGATCGCCCTCTCTTCCGAGAGGACGATCTTGATTCCCCAATCGATCAGCTCCTTCAGGCGGTGGGGGGCCTGGCGAACGTACTGCTCCACGAGCTTCTGATTGTTGAGGAAGAACCCCTGGGTGAGAATGTCGTTGAAGACCTTCTCCTCGCTGTCGTCGGGCGCCCCGGTGAACCCCAGCTGACTCAGGCTCCTGCCGTCCAGGGTGAAGTCGGCGCCGGCCATCGGGCTGGCGCCGCAGCGGGCCAGGGGCCCCTTGCTGAGGAGAGCCACGCTGGCCCCTCTCTCCCGGGCGCCGATGGCCGCACGAAAGCCGGCCCCTCCCCCGCCCACCACCAGGACATCGGTTTCGATCGCTTCTCGCTGCCATGGATTTCCCGGGCTCAGCCGATCACGGTGCCTGGTGCTGGTCAGATCGCCGCGGAGGCGGGAGAGGAAGCGGGTGTCGATGGCGATGCCGATGCGCGGCAGAATGAGCTCGAAGGGCTGAGTGTCGATGTCGGTGCCACCCTGGCAGGTCTCGATGATCTCGGCCATCAGGCGTCCCAGCACCGGCGCCGTCTTGAACGAGGATCCGCTGGTCCCGATGCAGACGTAGTACCCGGGGAGATCGGTCTTGTCCGCGATCGGGTACCAATCCTGAACGGTGACGTCGTAGAGGCTCACCACGCCGCGGGCCGGGCCGAGCTGAGCTACGGAATGCGTTTCATCAGTCTGCAGACACTGCCGCTGGCGATAGGGCTCCGTCAGGCTCTCGTCGTAGTCGTCCGGATCGCCCACCCACTCGAACTCGTCACACTCCGGATCGGTCGTACCCACGATCAACGCGCGCCCGCGCGATTCGGGCCGAGTGTAGACGCCGCCGTCCACGTCGCCGATCACGGGCATCGGGTTTTCCTGGGTCTCTTCGTCGAACAGCGGATTGCGCATCTGATGCACCTCGCGCCGCAGCGCTCGCGTCTCCAGCGGCAGATCCACCCCGGCCATCCGGTTGATGATCGACGAATGCGGTCCTCCGGCATTGACCACGACGTCGCTCTCCAGCGGCTCGCCTTCCTTGAACTGCAGACGGAAGCGCGCGCCCTCCTTCTGGATCGCGACGACTTCGCGCTTGAGCAGCAAAGGCCACGCCGTCGCGCTCCGCCGCACTGCGCAGGTTCTGGGTCGCCAGCCCGGGGTAGACGACATAGCCGCCGTCTTTCTCGAAGAAGCCGCCCCCGATGCGCCGCCCGGTCGGCTCGAAGAAGCGCGGGTGCCTCGGGAGAAGTGGTCGGGTGATGAGAAGAGATCTCGAGGAAGGGGAAGCGCGCTGGCGACCTCATCCGCCGAAAGCACCTCGACCTCGATGCCGACCCTCTTCATCTCGGCAGCGGTCTCGCTGGCGGCGTCGTCCAGCTCCGGCAGGATGAAGAGCACACCGGGCTGCTCGAACACCGCCAGATCGTCGTCGATGGGACCCAGATAGTCGGCCCAATCGGCCCAGATCTTGGCGCCTTCGTGGGCCATCGCGATCATGCCCGGCTGCGAGTAGAACCGTCGGACGATTCCGCACGACGCCGAGGTCGTTCCGTGGCCCACCGCGCCCAGCCTGTCGATCACCGTGACCTCGAATCCGCGACGCCGAGCCTCCAGGGCGATCGCGCAGCCGATCACGCCTCCACCGATGATTGCTACCCTCATGGCCCTGATCTTTACCCGAACTGCACGGCGCAACAAGGGCCACCCGGTTGGGATTCCGCCCGCTTGGCTTCTGCAATTTTCTCGGGCTCGAATCGTAAGACAGTCAAAGGGCTCTTCATGAAGAACCGGAAGATCCGCTTCTTGTCGGCTCGAGGATCTCGAGAAGTCCATCTCCATGGCCGAGGCGATTCGAGCCGTGAAGGAAGCCTTCCTCCAGCTCTCGAACGGCCAGGCGATCGTGCCCTTGCGGACACCCATGCCGCTGGCCGATCGAGAGGGAGGGGCGCTCTTCATGCCGGTCTATCTGCCGGAATCCGAGCAGATCGGACTCAAGGCGGTGAGCGTCTTCGCAGAGAACCCCCGGAAGGGACTGCCGGTGATCCACGCGCTGTTTCTGATCATGGACGGCAGAGACGGGCGCCCCCTGGCGGTGATGGATGGCGAATACCTGACCGCATTGCGCACGGGAGCGGCCAGCGGCCTGGCCACCGACCTGCTGGCGCGCCGAGGAGCCCGCGCGGCTGCCGTCATCGGCACCGGAGTCCAGGGAAGAACCCAGCTGGAGGCGGTCTGCGCAGTGAGACCGATCGAAAGGGCCTATGCCATCGACCTCGACCGGGACAAGGCCGAGGCCTTCGCCCGGGAGATGAGCGATCGGCTGGCCATACCCGTGGCGGCAGCGGAAGAGGAGCAGGCGCTGCCAGACTGCGACGTTCTCTGCACGGCCACCCCTGCAACCCGCCCGGTGTTCTCGGACCGGCTCCTGAAATCGGGCGTGCACGTCAACGCGGTGGGCTCCTATCAGCCGGAGATGTGTGAGATTCCCCCGGAGACCGTCGTCCGGGCCCGGGTGATCGTGGATTCGCGGGCCGCCTGCATGGCGGAGGCAGGAGATCTGATCCAGCCCATCGAGGCGGGTCTGATCGACGAGAGCCACATCCACGGGGAAATCGGAGAGGTCGCGGCGGGCACCAGCGAAGGCAGGACCTCCGAAGACCAGATCACCCTGTTCAAGTCCGTGGGCAACGCGGTTCAGGACCTCTCGGCTGCGAGCCGGGCGCTCGGCCGGGCGGAGCAGCTCGGTCTGGGCGTCGAGATTTCTCTTTGATCCCGGAAGGTCCGATCATCTCGAATCGACACTGGAGCGGATGACTGTCGTCTCGATCTGCAGTGTGCAGGCAATTGCTGCGCTGCCGCGGAAGGCCACCAGCGGCGCAGGGACTCCGCTGCACTGGCATTCCCCTTGCTTCCAGTGAATCGAGAAATCACCCTGAAGTTGCCGGCTCGAAGGGACCACGATTCCACTCAGGAGAAAACGATGATGGCGAACCGCATTCTGGTCGCCGCGTTCGCAGCCGCGTTCGTGGGATGTGTGTCGATCGAGAGCTCACCGATCGCCAAGGACGACGAAGAAAGGCAGATCCTGGAGGTTCTCGAGGAGATGGCCGAGAGCGAAGGGGGAGGCATGCGCAATGTCTCGCCAGAAGACGGCCGACTGCTGCGACTGCTCACCGAGGCAGCGGACGCGAAACACGTGGTGGAGATCGGGACCTCCAACGGGTACTCGGGGATCTGGTTCTGTCTGGCCCTGCGGACCACGGGCGGCAGGCTGACGACCCACGAGATCGACGCCGGGCGGGCAGCGCTCGCCCGAGAGAACTTCGAGCGGGCCGGTGTGGATCGGATGGTCACGCTGGTCGAAGGCGACGCCCACCAGGAAGTCACGAAGCTGCAGGGACCGATCGACATTCTCTTTCTGGACGCGGACAAATCCGGCTACATCGACTACCTCGACAAACTGCTGCCACTGGTGCGGCCCGGGGGGCTGGTCGTAGCTCACAACATGCAGCGGAACATGGCGGACCCGAAGTACCTGGAAGCCATCACGACGAACCCGGACCTGGAGACGATCTTCCTGCACAAGAGTCTTTTCGGGGGCGTCGGTGTAACGATGAAGAAGAGGCCCCAGCGATCGCCGGGCGGCGAGGCCGTATCTGCAATCAGTCCCTGAGGTTCGCGTCACGGGCGCAGGAGAGGCCATAACCAGGCATGCGTCGGCGGCTCGGCTTGACCAGCGCGGCGGCCCTGGTGGTCGCCAACATGATCGGCGCGGGGGTGTTCACCACCTCGGGCTTTGCGCTCGCGGACCTGGGGCGGCCGGAGACCGTGCTCCTGGCATGGGGGATCGGCGGCCTGATGGCCCTGTGCGGAGCGCTGAGCTACGGCGCACTCGCCCGTCGCATTCCGGAATCGGGTGGTGAGTACACCTTCCTCTCCAAGACCGTGCACCCGCTCGCCGGCTTCCTGGCGGGCTGGGTCTCGCTCCTGGTCGGCTTCACCGCGCCGATCGCCGCCGCAGCGCTCGGCCTGCAGGCCTACCTGGCGGATTCATTCGGGATGACCGGCAGACCCGAGTGGATCGGCACCACCGCCATCTTGATCGCAGGACTGATGCACGGCCTGCAGCTCCGGACCGGTGTGGTGCTCCAGAACACTGCAGTCGGGCTGAAGCTGGCACTGATCGGCGGCTTCGTGCTGCTGGGCGCACTGCGAAGCCCTTCGCACGCCGACTCCGCCCTCCTCCCGGAAGCCGGCTTCGAGCTCGGCGCCTTCGCCGTCACCCTGGTCTGGATCTCCTTCGCCTACTCGGGATGGAACGCCGCGGTCTACATCGCCGGAGAGGTGCGCGAGCCCGAACGCAACCTGCACCGCTCCCTCTGGCTCGGCACGGGTGTGGTCACGCTCATCTATCTCGCCCTGAACGCGGTCTTCCTCTACTCGGCACCGGCTCCGGCACTCGCCGGCAAGGCGGAGATCGGTGCCATCGCGGCAGAAGCGCTCGGGGGGACCGCGCTGCGCCAGGCGGTCTCCGTGCTGGTAGCCCTGGCGCTCTTCACCTCGATCTCGTCGATGGTGATGGCCGGGCCGCGGGTCTATGCGCGGATGGCGGAGGACGGCCTGTTCCCGCGGCGGCTCGGGGGTGGCAAGGAGGTCCCGAGGGCGGCCGTGGCGCTGCAGGTGGGCCTGGCAGTGCTGGTGGCGTGGATCAGCGAGCTCAGGGAGCTGCTCGGCTACATCGGATTCACGCTGGGCATCTCGGCGGCCGCGACCATCGGAGGACTGATCGCACTGCGTCGCCGCGAAGGGCCTCTGCGCGTGCCGGTGCCCGGCTATCCCTGGGTCCCCGGGCTCTTCATCCTCACCACGCTGTCGGCGGCGGGTTTCATGGCGGCGCGTCAACCACTCGAGGCGGGGATGGGCTTGCTCACCGTCTGCCTGGGCGTCCCGGTCTACTGGCTGATGCGCAAGACCTCGGGCCGCGGAACCTAGCCACTGACCGACGCGAAGAGAGCGTTCAGAACAAGAAGCCCCAATCGGCGTTGCAGAGATATCCACCGCTGACGTCGAGTGTGGCCCCGTTGATGTACGAGGCCTTTTCGGAGCTGAGGAAGAGCACGGCGTGGGCGAGGTCGGCCGGAGTGCCGATCCGCCCGGCGGGGATCCGGGGCAGGACCTTCTCGTAGACCTTCTCGATGGTGGCCTCATCGAATCCCGCACGGCTGAAAATCGGTGTCGCCACCCAGCCCGGCACGATGGTGTTGGCCCGGATCCCCGGAAGATCCCGGACCAGGTGCCGCGTGAACTTCAGCAGTGCCGCCTTCGCGGTCGAGTAGAGGAAGTGGTGCTGGGTGTGCTCGACCTCCGCTGCCGTGGAAGAGACATTCAAGATCGAGGCGTTGGAGGATTTTCGGAGCAGTGGAATGCAGTGCTTCACCATCAGCATGGGACCCTTGACGTTGAGCTGATAGTGAAAGTCGAAATCCGCCTCCTGCATGGTCTCGATGCCCACCAGGGTTCCGCCGCCGGCGTTGTTGAACAGGGTGTCCAGCTTGCCATGAGTCTCTCCAACGAACTCGGCCAGTGCGGCGACCTGATCCTCCTGCGTGATGTCGCAAGGCCTGGGAAAGAAGCGCTCGCCCAGCGTCTCTCCGGCCTTGGCCAGCGCGGCTTCGTCGAGATCGGCGCCCACCACGATGGCTCCTTCCTCCAGAAACAACCTGGCGCTCTCCAGGCCGATTCCCGAGGCAGCTCCAGTGATCAAGACGACGTGTCCTTCGAACATGATTCCCCTCAGCGCGGGTCGCCTTCGCCTTCCTTCCAGAGGGCGGAGCTCCCCTTGTGTCCCAGAAACTTCGGCCGGCCATCGTCGATATCGATGACCCGGGCACCGTAGAAGATGTGACAGGTGGGGGCAAAGGCCGGCGGGACGCGCGGTGGAAAGCCGAAATCGAAGAGCGGCCCGAAGGCCATGAACATGCGCCGGCCTTCGTCGGCAATCGGCGACCGGCACCTCCGGCAGCTGAGCTTGCACGGCAGTCTGTGGCCCGATGTCTGGCTCTCGGCGTGGTAGAAGTGGAGATCGTCGATGCCGCCGACGAAACGCACGTCGGACTTCTGGAAGATGACCGCCCACTGAAAAGGCGCGCCGTGCAAGGTCTGACACTGGAGACAGTGGCAGATCTTCGAATCGACCGGGTCGGCACCCACCTCGAAGACCACCGCACCACAGAAGCACTGGGCGCGGTACCTCGGCGAGAACGATGCGTCGCTGGCGTAGGGAGGCGCGAACTTCCAGCTGTGGTCCTCTCTCACCATGCGCCCGAGCATACCACGCGCGGATCGGGCGACCGGATCGAACCGAGACGCGCAGTTGGATCAGCCGCTGGCCGCAGCACCCCTTCTAGCCGATCCGCCAGGCGCCGATTGCGAGCATGGGGAGTCCGATCACGATCACGAAGAAGCCCAGGGCGCCGGCGTAGCACCAGCCCAGCACGCGGAAGCGATGGGAGGGTGGGATGAGGTGATGCAGCGCAGTCGGCTGGATCCACCAGCCCCGGGGCAGGACGTCCGCGCTGCGAAGGGCCTGGTAGAGCAAGACGTGATAGAGGAGCCCGGCCGGCACCCCGAAAGCGAAGCCGGAGCCGACGACCCAGAGGCCGCTCATGAAGACCATCTCCGGCGCGGCATTGACGGACCAGTAGACCACCCACAGCAGGCCGCCGATTCCGAGCACGATGAAGCCTTCGATCACGCAGCTCTTCTCCGCTCTCTCACCTGATCCCGGAGAGCTTCCGGCTCCTCCATCTTGTCGGAGGGCCGGGGCGGCCGCTGTAGGCGCGGGCGGAGCGTCGGGATGCGCCTACCTGCCGCTGTCCTTTTCGATCCTGTCGCGGAGTCGTCAATGGCGCTGCGGCGAGCACTGCGCATCTTCACCCGCATCCCCACCCTCCCCGTCTCACGGTGTGATGGAATGCACATTTCTGCCCGGCTAAGAAAAGAAGCGCCTGTTCTATTCAACGGATCTGTGACAGAGGACACATCCGAGCCAATAGCATTCAAGTGTACCTCCGGTATTCTCACTATAGACGTCGTTCGTCTCACCGATACGAATTTCCGGTTGTTGCTCCAGCCTACTCGGGCCCAGCCACTTGCTGTCAACGAATCGAGGGCAAAGCGGATGACTGACTCACCCAGGTTCAGATTGAGCGTTCTGTGGGGAATCTGTTTTCTCTTCACGTTTGGTGTTGCGGGCCTGACCTGGGGTGGCGATGGAAGCGACAATCCCAAAGAACTTGTCATCAAGCGCGCCAAGTGGCAGGCGCGAAAGCAACAGCTCATATTGAAGGGGAACGGAGAGAAGAACCACACGGTCACCGTCGTCAACGCCTTCGAGCCCACCCAGATCCTGGGCGTTCTGGAAACAAGAACCCGCCGCTGGAAGGTGAAATCCGAGGGCCCGTCGCCGGTTCCCTGTCGAGTACGTGCCATCCATTCCAACGGTCAGGTCGCTGAGCTGGCTGTAAAGAAAGCCCCGGACGACTGCGGACCGACATCCACGGACAACGGCCAATCAGGTACAGCCGAAGAAGCACACGCGAGCATCACGGAATATGCAGGCCCGGTCACCTGCGTGTCCTGCCATGAGGTTCAAGCGGAAGACATGCACGGATCCGTACACTACCAACAGACGGGTCCGACGGATTACGTCACCAACATACTGCCAACGGCAGCAAATCCGCAGGCGCTCGGTGGGGAAAGAGGAAGCGGTGTAATTGGAATCAACACCTATTGTGGAACGCACGAGAACTCGCCCAGGTTCACTTGCGCGGGTTGCCACGTGGGCAATGGGCGTTTCCCGCAGGCGGAGCTACCCGTCAATGAGCCGGCGCGTACCGAAGAGCTCAGCAACATCGACTGCATGATGTGTCACCAGACGCAGTACAGCCGCTTCCCTACGGGGCCGTTTACCACCCTGTCGCTCGTCGCTCCAGGTGCGAATGGATTGCCCGATCCGTCCCTGGATCCAATCCTGCTGAGCGGTTCGGATGGGGTTCCCGCGCTGGATCCAGTCACCCAGGATTTCCTGTTCGAGCCGGCGGATTCCGAGAGTCAGGCTCCATCGATGTCCATCTCTCGGCTCGAGGCAGCCCGTACGGTCCACCGGACCCGGCGCGAATCATGCCTGAACTGCCACGCCAAGGCAGGCGGTGGTGATGGCACCAAGCGTGGCGATCTTTCGACTGCGCTGGTCGATCCACCGCTCCAGATCGACATGCACATGAGTTCGTCGGGCGAAGGGATGACCTGTTCGAGCTGTCACGACGCCGGCGGGCACCGGGTCTTCGGACGTGGTGTGGACCTCAGACCCAATGATGTTGCCGAGCCCTTCAGCTGTGAGAGCTGCCATCAACGGCCGCATGGGGACTTCAGCAACACCAGCCCGGAGAGCCGTGACCGACACGCCATGCGGGTTGCCTGTCAGAGCTGCCATATCCCCACCTACGCCAAGGGTGTGCCGACGGAAGTGAGCCGTGATTGGGAGCATCCGCACTTCTCCCCAGCGGCCTGCAACGGCCGGGGTGGGTGGCTGCCAGAGGAGGCCAAAGCTGGCGATCTGAAGCCGACCTATGCCTGGTTCGACGGTACCAGCGAGGTGTATTTCCTGGGCGAATCGCTCGAAGACGTTCCGACCAAGACGCTTGCAGACGGCTCTCTAGCTTATGTACTGGGCAAGCCCAACGGGGATGTGAGTGCAGTAGGCGCCAAGATTCACCCGATGAAGGAGCATGTCTCCAAATCAGCGCGCCATCTGGCCTCGAACGAGCTGATCGGCCACTCCACGTTCGAGTTCTTTCGTACCGGCAGCTTCGTCGGCGCGGTCGAGAAGGGACTGGAGCAGGACGGGCGGGCAGGCGACGCCTACGATGTGGTTCCGGTTCACACCTACCAGACGATCAATCATGGTGTCGAAGTCGCAGATCACGCCCTGGAGTGCGGTGATTGCCACGATGACCGAGAGTACGATGGCGGTCCCGCGCGCATGGATCTGCAGGTGAATTTCGGCTACGAGCTCAAGGGAACCCGCTCGGTAGTCTGCACCCAGTGCCACGGCTTCGAATCCTCAGAGGGCTTCAAGGAGACCCACGAAGAGCACGTCGCGGACGAGGGTTATGACTGCTCTCTGTGTCACGGCTTCTCGAGACCGGAAAGAGGATTGCGGATGTCCAGGTGAGGGCGCCGCCGGTCCCTTGCATCCGCGGGATCACCGGCCCTCGACCGCGATCGAAGGCAACCCCTGCTCCTGGAAGGTGCGGGAGTTCGCAGACTACACGGGTGACCGCATTCGCCTTACGTTCATCACTCATGAGAGTTCTCTTCGATTCAACGGTAACGAATGACCATGGACGGTACTTCTACTCGAAACCGGGAGGGGGCACGAATCCGCCAACGACGTCTTTCATCAACCTGGCGAAATGAATCGGCGTGCGGTCCTCCAGGTAGGGACCAACGATCTGTACCCCGACTGGCAATCCGCTCCGGGTCAACCCGATAGGGGCAACGGTGGCTGGCAGACAGGAGACGATGGTCAGACCCGCCCAAGGCATCAGGACTTGTGCATGGGACAAACCTTGATCCTCGAATGGGATGATGCGTTTCTGGATGTCGGTGTGGTCATGCGGCAGCGCCGGCACCCGGACCGCAGGGCACAGCAAGACGTCGATCTCCCGAAAATAGTCGCCCCATTTCTGACACATCAGGGAGCGTTCGATGTTCAGTAGCTGCCAGTCGCGGTGGAGCCGGGTCGAGGTTCTGGCCATATAAACCTCCCGGAGATCGGGTTGTGTCCCAGGGATTGTTCGTCTGGCCGTAGACCTCGTTGAAGGTCTGGGTATCCATGGCGAAGAGAGGGATGTTGGTCTTTCCGAACACGATGGCGCCGGCGTCCAACAGAGGCTGGACCACGTCCGCATTTCTGGTCGATACATAGTCCTTCAGCAGGGGCGTTCCCCAGGTACTGTGCATGCCGACGACTTCGATGCAGTCCTTGATGGTCATGGGAAGCCCGTGCAAGGGTCCCCAGCTTTCGCCCTTCGACAGGGCCTGATCGGCTAGACGGGCACGCTCCCGCGCATCCTCGAATCCGCTTGCCGCGATGGCATTCAACCGAGGGGCCGGCCAGGCAAGACGATCGATTGGTGACTTTCGGAGCCTACTCGATGCGAACACCCTGCTTCTCGAGCGCCTTCTGGACTCTCGACATGCTCACCTGTCGGCACGTCACCCCGTCTTTGACCGAAACCGCAGCCGCAACCCCGGTACCCTGACCCGTGACGGAACAGCACATCATCTGCCGGGTGGCGGCATGGGAGATCTTGTCCCCCGCGACGCAACGGCCGGCAACCAGGAGATTGTCGATCTTCTTCGGAAGCGTGATGCCGAAGGGCACCTGGAAATACCTTCCGGTGGTAGGGATGAACACCACGCCGTAGCCATCCAGGAACTCCGGGAAGATCCCAATGGAATCCTCGAAGCGAGCCTGGTTCTTTATGTCGTGCTCGGAGATATTGTACTCTCCGATGATCTTCCGCGATTCCCTGGTCCCCAGGGATGAGCCAAGAGTCCTGAGTCTGGCATTCGAAAAACCCGGTGAGTACTTCTTCATCGCGGCGATGGCCCACATCACGCGCTGGCGGCCTTCCATTTCTGCTTTCGTGAGATCCCAGACATCCGTGGGATCTATGCCGCGCATATGAACCGAGTTGATGTAGGTCGCCTCTCCCGTCTCTCTGAGACTGTGCCACCAGGGTCCGCCCCTCAACGTCCCCTCTGGAATCTCACCGGCTTCAGCTGCCCTGGTGAATGCGTCGCCCGTACGCGTGTAGAATAGGTCCTCTTCCTTCCCCGATGTCTGCTTCGCCCAATCTCCGAGGCGCGCCGGGTTCTTCTTCGTGTAGTCGAGCAATTCCTCTACGTCGACTCCACTGCATCCGAAGCTCACCGATACTCCCATCAGCGCTTCCTTCGGGTCTTTTCGAAAAGGAGCGCCGGCGCGAAAGGCGATATCCGCGTCCCCGGTGGCATCGATCACCCTCTTCGCCAGGATGGCCTGCCTGCCGGATTTACTTTCGGTGACGATGCCCTCGATCCTGTCCCCATCCATGATCGTGCCGACGGCCATGCAGTGCAGGAGCGGGACGACACCCGCTTCCCGAATCATCGAGTCGGCTACGTACTTGAACATGTCCGCGTCGAGAAGCTGACCTACCCACTCTGGAATGTCCTCGCCCGGCTCCGGGATTCGGCCGAGGGATTCCAGATCATTGCAGGTGCCTCCCATCTCCTTCGCCCGCCGCTCGAATTCGACACCAATCCCTTCCGCATCGATCGTGTTCTCATGACGATACCAGGCGATCGGCTCCACCATGGCCTGAGTGATGTTCCCTCCGAAACAGCCATACCGTTCCACGAGTATGGTTTCCACGCCCTCTCTAGCTGCCGACACGGCGGCCGACAGACCACCTGGGCCACTCCCGACGACCAGGACATCCGTTTCTGACATGACCGGAGTGACTCTCGAGGGTTCCTGAATCTGCTGCATGTTTCGAACCCCTTCCTGTAGTCGCTTCGAAGATGGACGTTGAGGAGCCCCGCTAGTGGTTCCTATTCCCCCTCCAGCACGAAGCGGGCGCGGGCGCGGATGTCTCGCGACGAGGCTCCGACCCGGATCTCGAACTGGCCCGGCTCCGCCACCCAGCCCTCCCGCGCCGGGTCGTAGAAGGAGAGCGCGGCTCGGGTCAGTGTGAAGCGGACCGTCTTCGTCTCCCCCGGCTCGAGGGCGACCTTCTCGAAGGCCTTCAGCTCCTGATCGGGACGCACCAGGCTGCACTCCAGATCGCTCAGGTAGAGCTGCGCCACCTCGCTGCCCGCGCGCTCTCCCGAGTTGGTGACATCGACGGACGCCACCAGTTCGCCGTCCATGGCCATCCTGTCGCGGTCGAGGCGGAGCTCGCCGTAGCGGAACTGCGTGTAGGAGAGGCCGTGGCCGAAGGCAAAGCGCGGCTCGATCCGTTTGCGATCGTAGTAGCGGTATCCGACGAAGATGCCCTCTCCGTACAGGACCTCGCCGTTCTCACCGGGATAGTTGAGGTAGGCGGGATTGTCCTCGATCCGCTTGGGGAAGGTCGTCGGCAGCTTTCCGGACGGATTCACCTCGCCGAAGAGCACGTCGGCGAGCCCATTGCCCATCTCCTGACCGGGATACCAGACCTCGAGCACTGCGGGGACCCGGTCGACCCAGTCCATCGCGACCGCTGAGCCGGCATTCAACACCACCACCGTGTTCCGGTTCGCCGCGGCCACCTTCTCGACCAGCTCCGCCTGGCGGCCCGGAAGCTCCATGTCCACCCGGTCTCCGCCTTCGCCCTCCCACTTGTTGTCCAAACCGACCACCACCACGGCCGCGTCGGCGTCGGCCGCCGCGGCGGCAGCTCGGTCGATCAGGTCCTCGGGAACCGGAAGCAGCGCACCCACCCTGATTCCGGCGAGGAAGGGATTGCTGCGGCAGTACTCGATGCAAATCTCGCGTTCTTCTCCCTCGCGCATCTCCAGCTGCGCCTTCATCTCGACGGTGCCTGCGCCGAAGTAGGAATCGCCCCGGGTCTGCTGCGTCCAGTTGTCGATCAGCTCGATTCCATCGATGAAGAGGCGGCTGCGACCGGCACTGGTGAGGCTGAGGGTGTAGGCGCCGTTCTCGATGGGAGTGAAGGTCCCGGTGAAGCGCACCGCGTGGATCTCGGGATCCAGCTTCGGCTCGATCCGGCCCTCCCAGAAGAAGTCGATGCGGCGCGAGTGCTGGGTGAGAGCGGGATCACCGGAGAAATCCGGATTGTCGAAGTACTCCACCTGGAAGCCGGAAGGCGCCAGCCTCGCGCCGATGCCCGGCAGCACCTTGTGATTGGTGCAGCCCCGCTCGTAGCGCACCGCGACCTCGTCGCCGCAGCTGGCGCGGATCCCCTCGAGAGGAGACACGCTGTAGTGTGGAGTGACACCGGCGCTTCCCCCGCCCTGCAGGTGGGCGGCGTCGGCGCTGGGTCCGATCACGGCCAGCGTCCGGATCTCCTTGCGGTCGAGCGGCAGGACATCCGACTCGTTCTTCAGCAGTACGATCGCCTCGGCCGCGGCCTCCCGCGCGAGTTGGCGATGCTCGGGCCGGTCGATGGACTCCTCCGCAGCCTCCTCGGGATGCTCCAGGAGGCCCGAACGCAGCGTCACCTCCAGCAGACGACGCACGGCCGCGTCCAGACTGCCCTCGGAGACGTCCCCCGTCTTCACCGCGTCGAGCAGCTTCTCTCCGCGATGACGCGGCGGCCCGGGCATCTCGAGATCGAGCCCCGCCTCCGCCGCCGCGGCGGTGCTGCGGGTGCCGTACCAGTCCGAGACTACGAAGCCCTCGAAGCCCCACTCCCGGCGGAGAATGTCCTCCAGGAGCCGGGGATCCTCGGATGCGTAGGTGCCGTTCACCCGGTTGTAGGCGGCCATCAACGACCAGGGCTTCGCCTCCTTGACGGCCACTTCGAAGGGCGCCAGGTAGATCTCGCGCAGGGCCCGCTCGCCTACCTGCGAGCTGATCGTGTTTCGCTCGAACTCGGAGTCGTTGCAGACGAAGTGCTTGATGCAGGCGCCGACGTTCTGACTCTGGACGCCGCGGATGTAGGCGACGGCCATGCGCCCGGTGAGGTGCGGATCCTCCGAGTAGCACTCGAAATTGCGTCCGGCGAGCGGAGAGCGGTGGATGTTCACCGTCGGCGCCAGCAGCACCTGGGCGCGCTTGGTGCGCGCCTCCTCGCCCAGGGCCACCCCAACGCGCTCGACCAGCTCCGGGTTCCAGGTGGCGGCGAGCGCGGTGCCGCAGGGGAAGCAGGCGGAGGTGGCCCCGCCCTGGTACCGACCGCCTCGGGCGCCGCAGGGGCCGTCTGTCATCTTGATGGGCGGAATGCCGAGGCGCGGGACGCCGGTGCCGTGCCAGAGGTCCGCGCCGGCGAGCATCGAGGCCTTCTCTTCGAGGGTCATCCGGCCGAGCAGTTCGTCGATCCGATCCGTCATGGTTCCTCCGCTGGTGGCTCGTGCAGGGCACGGCACCTCGAGCCAGACGATGCCTGGTGGCGCGCCCGCCGGAGCGTTCAGATGAAGAGCGCCTCGCAGCCAGTTCCCTCCAGCATCCGGTCCACCGCTGCCCGCTCGTCGGGAGAGAGGGCCGCGCGACCCTCCCGGAGCCAGCCGAGACACTTGGCCTGGTAGGGAAAGCTGCGCTGCACCCAGGGGCTTCCGTCGAGCTGACACTCCACCTGTTTCTCGCCGCGCTCGAGCGCGGCGGCGTTGGCCAGCAGGAAGGGGACGTAGATGCGTCCCACTTCAGAGAGCAGGGCGCGGATGGTCTGGCCCAGCTCTTCCCGCGGCGTCCAGCCCGCCTCCGACACCTCCAGGCTGCCGAGATCCTCCACGTGGTGGAGCCATGCGATCACCCGCGGCGCTTCGTTCACCGCGACCTCCGCGGAGGTGGGATCGAAGAGCGCGAGCTGGCTGAGCTGTCCGAAGAGCCCGAAGTCCGAGGCGCCGGGGCGAGCACCCATCAGGAAGGGCCTCACCTGAAGATGTGCGTCCAGAAGCTGGAGCAGACGGCGATAGCTCTGCTCGATGATCGGCCCCGTGGTTTCATTGGAGCCCACCACCGCCAGGCGCCCCACCTGCCGCTCGCCGAACACCTTGGCGAGCCGTGCCACCTCTTCGCCGGGTGCGGTCACGTCCCGCTCCAGAGGCAGGACCCAGGAGGCCTTCTGCACATCCGGCGGGTAGGCCCAGCGATAGTGGAACATCGCCTTGGTGAGCCACTCGTCGGCGTAGTCCTCGATCAGTGCGTCGAGAAACGCGACCACCGGATCCGGATGGATCACACTGCGCTCGCCGTAGAGCGCCTCGAGGCGGCGGATCTGCGGCGTCGAGTCGACCATCGCCTCGTCGCCGGAACCGCCCGCACCGGGAAAGACCAGAACCGGGATCAGTGCGACCGGGACCGCGGGAATTCCCACGTCCTGCGCCGAGCCGCGGTGGATCCAGCGAAAAGGAATCCGTCGGTAGCGCAGCACGGCGCGCATCTTGCGGCTGTAGGGCGATCCGTGGCCACCGACGAGCTTGAGGGGGGCAGTGCTCATGAGTCTCCTTCTCCTCGTTCGCGGTCGCGTTGTCCACCTTACCCGATCTCACCACCCGAAGCCGAAGGACCGGGACGCGGCTAAGATGGTGGGGGAGGAGAGAAAAATGCGTGACGAGCTGGTTCCGGAGAAGGAAGAGATTTTCGGGTGGATCGAGCAGATCTACGCCCAGGGTGTTCGCAGGCCTGGATACCCCGCCGATCGCTGGGCGGAGGAGTTCTGCGCCGAGCGATTCCGGGCGCTCGGGCTCGAGAAGGTGCGTCTGGAGCCGGCGCCACTCCCCTACTGGGAGCCGCGTTCCTGGTCTCTGCACGCCAGTGGCGACGCCGGGGAGATCGAGCTTCCCTGCTTCCCCCTGCCCCACTCCGCGCCCACCGAGGAGATCGAGCTGGAGCTGGTGCCCTACGATCCGGCGTCGCCGACGGCGGTCAAGGGGAAGGCATCGCTCCACGAGATGACGCTCGTGCGGATCCCTCCCGCTTCGCCCGTCACCGGCGGAAGTGTCGTCGATGCATTGAGCAAGGATCTCGAGGTGGGCGTGAGTCCGGGCGGCCGTCTCTTCGATCCACGGGGCAGCTTCGACGGTGCGCTGCAGGTGCTGCCCTTCGGCCCGCAAGTCCAGTGGGTGATGGAGCCGGCCATCGAGGCCGGCGCCGCCGCCTACATCGGCGCCCTCACCGACTATCCCGGCGACTCCTGCCAGTACTACGTACCCTACGACGGGGTGGCGCGGCCGATTCCGGGGGTGTGGATCCGCGGCAGCGACGGCGCGCGCCTCCAATCGATGCTGGGCGCCGGACCGGTTCGGGTGCGGCTGCGGGTCGACTCGGTTCGCCGGGAGATCACCAGCTACAACGTGGTCGGCGAGCTTCCCGGAGCCGATCCGGAGTGGGTCGTGATCGGATCGCACCACGACGGCCCCTGGTCTTCGGCCGTGGAGGACGCCTCGGGGATGGCGCTGGTCTTCGCGCAGGCATCCTACTGGGCGAAGCTGCCGGCGTCGGAGCGTCCACACCGACTGGTGTTTCTGCTGAATGCCGGCCACATGGTCGGCGCAGCGGGCTGCGAAGCCTTCATCGACACCCACGCGGAAGACCTCGAACGCATCGTGCTCTCGATCCACCTGGAGCACGCCGCCCGCGAATTCGTCGAGCGAGATGGCGAGCTGGTCCCGAGCGGCGAGCCGGAGACCCGCTGGTTCTTCACCAGCCGCAACCCCGCCCTCGAGTCCAGCGTCGCAGAGGCCCTGCAGGCCGAGAAGCTCGACCGCTCCCTGATCCTCGCACCCGACGTCTTCGGTGACCGGCCGACCACCGACGGGGGGCCCTTCCACCCGCGTGGCGTACCGCTCGTCAACTACCTGACGGCGCCCTTCTACCTCTTCGACGAGATCGACCAGATGGACAAGATCGACGAGGCGAGCCTGGTCCCGGTGACCCGCGCCACCGTCCGCCTGGTCGAATCGACCAGGGACGTCACCGCCGCAGCCATGCGTTCGGGAGTTTCCGGCTGAAAGAGCGGGGACGTTGTTGAATGTTCAACTTTCGGTCCCCGAAAAGTTGAACATTCAAACAACGTCCCCGCTCGCTACCCGCCGATCTCGTACATCTCGATCCGCGAGCGATCTCCTGCGCACACCGCAGCGGTGTGCGCGGTCCGCTGCTCGGAGTAGCGGTCGCTGCGACGGGTCCAGACCTCGCGGATGATCTCCAGGAGCTCCGCGTCGGAGGCGCCCTGGCGAAGCGGCGTCTTCAGATCGCGGCCCCCGGAGGCGAACAGACAGGTAACCAACGAACCCGCGGCGGAGAGTCGCGCCCGGCTGCAGTCGCTGCAGAAGGGTCCGGTGACCGAGGCGATCACACCGATCTCGCCGCTCCCATCCTGGTAGACGTGGCGGCTCGCCACCTCGCCGCGGTAGTTGCGATCGGCGGGAGCGAGGGGAAACTCGGCGTGGATCCGCTCGACGATCTCCGCAGCGGTCACCACCTGATCCAGGTCCCAGGCGTTGCGCGTGCCCACGTCCATGAACTCGATGAAGCGCACGATGTGACCGGTGCCCCGAAAGCGCCGGGCCAGATCCACGAAGGTGTGATCGTTGACGCCGCGCTGGACCACGCAGTTGATCTTGACGGGGGTGAGCCCGACCCGCTGCTGCCGCGTCGATTCCGGCCAGCACGCGCTCGGGACCGAAGCTGCGGCCGGTCATGCGCTTGAAGACCTCCTCGTCGTGGCTGTCCAGGCTCACGGTGACTCGCCGGAGACCCGCGTTCTTGAGCGGCTGCGCCCGCTCGGCAAGGAGATAGCCGTTGGTGGTGAGGGCGAGATCCTCCACCCCGTCGATCGCGGCCAGTCCTTCGATCAGCTTGGGAAGCTGGTGGCGGAGCAGCGGCTCGCCTCCGGTCACCCTGAGCTTCGTCGCACCGAGGGTGACGAAGAGGCGCGCCAGCCGCTCGATCTCCTCGAAGCTCAGGATCTCGTCTCGCAGAAGGAATTGGTACTTCTCGCCGTAGACGTCCCCGGGCATGCAGTAGCTGCAGCGAAAGTTGCAGCGATCCGTCACGGAAATGCGCAGATCGCGCAGCGGGCGTCCGGTCACATCCAGCTGGGGGGCGGAAGTCACTCGATGTCACTCCACTGGTTCCGGGCGATCCACTCCCTTGCGAGTCGCTCGCTACCGTTCCACCCAGATTCTGGATCTCCCCCCGAAGAGGGCCACGGGGATGGGGTAGAATCTTGACTGATCTGTATAGTATCTAAACGGGCTAGAGATGCACACCTCCGCGATACGGGGTCCGCGCCACTGAGTGGGGAACCGATGCATTCCGGGTTCATCCTCCAGCCGACCTACCGGATCCGGGAAGACCGGGCCGTCGTGCAGCTCTTCGGCCGTCTGGAGAGCGGCGAGGCCTTCCTGGTGGAGGACGACCGCTTCCGTCCCTACTTCTTCGTTCCCAGGCAGCAGGAGGCTCTCCTCGCCGCCGAGCGCGACGTCCGGATCGAGGCGAGCGCGCTTCGGGACCTCCGGGGTCGCGAGGTCGTGCGGGTGACCGCACGGACTCCCTCCGCCGTCCCGCACATCAGGGATCGTCTGCTCGAGGGCGGCTGCGAGGTGCTCGAGGGGGACATTCGCTTCGTCTATCGATACCTGATCGATAGGGGAATTCGTGGAGCCCTCGCAATCGACGGTCCCCACCAGGTCCTCGAGGGGGGTCTGCTGCGATTTCGCAACCCCGAGATCCATCCCTCCAGGAGCCGCCCTGCCCTTCGCACTCTCTCCATCGATCTCGAGACCTCCCCCGATGCGAGCCAGATCTTCTCGGCCGCCCTGGTGGGCTGCGACGTCGAGGAGGTTCACCTGGTCTCGAAGGAGCCGGTGGAGGGTGCCCTGGACCACGCCGACGAGCGCCTGTTCCTGGCCGGAGTGATGGCTCGCATCCGCGAGCTCGATCCGGACATCGTGGTGGGCTGGAACCTGATCGACTTCGACCTCCGGGTGCTGGCGAGACGCTGCCAGAGCCTTCGCATGGCCTGCCGGCTGGGGCGGGTCGAAGGAGAGATCCGCTTCCAGAGGGACATGAGCTTTACCCGCCAGGGCCGGGCGGAGATTCCCGGACGCATGGCCCTCGACGGAATCCCCCTGGTCCGCGACGCCATCCGCCTCCAGGACTACCGGCTGGAGACCGCCGCACGCTCCCTGCTGGGCCGGGGTAAGCGCATCGATTCCGAGCTGCCGGATGCGGCGGCGGAGATCGAGCGGATGTACCGGGAGGAGCCCGCAGCCCTGGCGGAGTACAACCTGGAGGATGCGCGCCTGGTCTACGAGATCCTCGAGAGAGAAGGACTCCTGGAGCTCAGCATCGAGCGGAGCCTGCTCTCGGGGATGCAGCTCGACCGCGTCGGTGCCAGCATCGCCTCCTTCGATCTGATCTACATCCCGGAGCTCACCCGTCGCGGCGTCGTCGCACCGAGCGTGGATCAGGAGCGCAAGACCGAGATGGTGCGGGGCGGCGCGCTGCTCGAGCCGAAGCCCGGCCTCTATGCGAATGTCGCCGTCTTCGACTTCAAGAGCCTCTACCCGAGCCTGATCCGCACCTTCAACCTCGATCCGCTGGCCAATGCGCGAGCCGGCGAAGAGGCGATCGAGGCGCCCAACGGGGCGCGCTTCTCGCGCTCCGAAGCGATCCTGCCGGAGGTGATCCGGGAGTTCACAGAGCGGCGCGATCGGGCCAAGGAAAACCAAGATCACAAGGCGGACCAGGCCATCAAGATCATGATGAACGCGCTGTTCGGGGTGCTCGGCGCGGCTTCTTGCCGCTTCTTCAACCCGGAGATCGCAAACGCCATCACCAGCTTCGGCCAGCAGACCCTGCACTGGACCCGAGAGGCCTTCGAGGCGGAGGGTGTGCAGGTGCTGTACGGCGACACCGACTCGGTCTTCGTCCAGCTGCAGGGAGACGAGCCTGCCGAGGCCGGGCTGCTGCGAGATCGAGTGCAGACCTGCATCGCCGAGAGGATCCGCCGCCAGTATCGCGTCGAGCCCCAGCTCGAGCTGGAGCTGGAGAGGATCTTCGAGCGGCTGCTGCTGCCCCGTGTGCGCGGCGGACGCGGCGGCAGCAAGAAGCGCTACGCCGGCTGGGTGGATGGCGGCCTGGTGATCGTGGGCCTGGAGTCGGTCCGCCGCGACTGGCCCCAGATCGCCCACCGCCTGCAGGAGGGGATGCTCGAGCGCCTCTTCACCGACCGGGAGGTGCTCCCCTTCGTAAAGCAGCTGGTAGAAGAGGTGCGCTCCGGCGAGCTGGACGGCGAGCTGATCTACGTGAAGCGGATCCGCAAGGGATCCCTGGATCGCTACACCGCCACCACGCCCCCTCACATCCGCGCGGCGCGCAAAGCCGGCGGGGCGGTCGGCCGGGTGGTCCACTACGTGATCACCCGGAACGGCCCGGAGCCCGTCCTCCCCGGGCGCCCTCTACCCAAGGGGATCGACCGGAGGCACTACCTGGAGCGGGTCCTGCGTCCGGTCGCCGACGGCATCCTCTCGGAGACCGGTCAGAGCTTCGACGAGGCCCTGGGCGTCCCCCAGCAGCTCACACTGGTGTGACGCAAGCGCCGTAGCGCACGCAGTGAGCCGCAGCGCGAAGTGGAGCCGTAGGCGAACGAAGTTCACAAGGCAACGTCCCCGCTAGGTCGAGAAGGTCCCGGTGTCCGCGGGCTCCGCGATCACGCGGTTCTCGATGCGGCCCACTCGCTCGATCTCGATCGTCACCACGTCACCTTCGACCAGCATTCGCGGCGGCTTCCTGGCGATTCCCACTCCGGCGGGCGTTCCCGTCGAGATCACGTCCCCCGGTTCGAGGGTCATCACCGTGGTGAGCGTCTCGATCAGCTCGTAGCAATCGAAGATCAGATGCTTCGTGTTGGAGCTCTGACGGACCTCGTCGTTCACCCGCGTCTCCAGGTTCAGGCAGTGGGGATCCCCGACCTCATCGGGAGTGACGATCCACGGCCCCATCGGGCCGTGGGTATCGAAGGACTTGCCGAGCGTCATGGTGGGCGCCTTGGCCTGCCAGTCGCGTACGCTCACATCGTTCATCACCGTGAAGCCGGCGATGACCTCGGCCCCGCGCTGCCTGGGGACGTGGCGGCAACGCCTTCCGATCACGAAGGCGAGCTCTCCCTCGTAGTCGAGGGCGCTCGAGACCCGCGGCAGATGGATCGGATCGCCAGGCCCGGTGACGCAGGAGACCTGTTTGTTGAAAACGGTGGGGAATTCGGGCCTCGGCCTGCCGGTCTCTTCGATGTGCTCGGCGTAGTTGAGGCCGATCGCCAGGCACTTGCTGGGCTGCACCGGCGCCTCGAGGTGAACCTCGGCGAGAGCGATCCGGTGCCGGCCGGCGTCCAGCGCCTCGGCGGCGGCATCGAGGGCGGGATGGCCCGCCTCGAGAAGTGCGCGCATCTCGCGAGGCAGATCCGGTGCGGCGGAGGCGAGATCCACCACCTCCTCGTCAGCGACGATCCCGAGACGGGTCGCGCCAGCATGCTTGAAGGTGACAAGCTTCATGATCGAAATCCTCCAAGGCTCGAATCGTAGAGGATCTCCCGACCCTGTGTTCCAGATCACCGAGAAGAGGAGGCTCTTCGGCTACGATTTTGGTCGTTGGAGCGGGTTTTTCGCTCCGTTCACCGCTCCTTCAGACGCGCCCGACGAAATCGCGGTATCAGTAACCCTGGGGCTTCCGCAATCCAGGGAATACTGAAGGGGAGGACCCGAAATGGCCCTTTCACCCGAAACCGCCCGAAGGCTCAACCAGGCCAGCGACGCCCAGGATCATCGCGAGATCCGCATCCGCCTCGAGAGCCGTGCCGCCCTGCTCGAGGCCTTCGCCCTCGCCCAGAAGGAGAGCTGGATCGAGGATTGCCAGGTGCTCCTCCCCCGTCTGGAGCTGGTCATCCGGATGGCGGGGGGATTCTCGATCGGTCCCCGCCAGGACACCGCACCGCGCCGGGTCAGGCGAGGTCCGCTGAGCATCGCAGGCCACGCCTAGTAGCCCCTCCTGTTTTTCAATCAGCTCCCCGCTGCGGGCGCCGATAGCACCGCAATGGCTGGACTTCGAGACCTGGAGATTTCGGAGAGGCGGGTAATCCCCGCACGCCTGCTCTCGGTCCGCTTCACCCGCGCCAGCGGCCCGGGGGGGCAGAACGTCAACAAGGTGGCGACGAAGGTCGACCTGCGCCTGGACCTGGATGGAGCTGTTGCGCATCTCGGAACCGAGGATGTCGCCCGGATTCGTGAGAAGCTCGCGAGCCGGCTCGACGGAGACGGAAGATTGCACGTGGTGAGCAGCGAAAGTCGCCTGCAGACTCGCAACCTGGAGGCGGCTCTGGCGCGGATGGAGAGAGCTGATCCAGCGCGCCCTGGCGAGGCCGCGGCCGCGCAAGCCCACCCGACCGACGCGCGGAAGTCGCGAGCGCCGGCTCACCGAGAAGCGGCAGCAGAGCGACAAGAAGCGGCTGCGCGGACGGGATCCCGGCGAGGACTGAACGCAGGGCGGCCTGGGCTACGTTCGCCCCATGGGCGAAGAGAATCGACGGGTTTTCAGATCGAGCCTCAGCGAACCGACGGAGGGATCCAGGCCCGCCCTGTGGTTCGCCTTCCGAAACCGGGAGCTGCTCGTCGCTGCCGACTCCTTCCTTCCACCCGGCGAAGCGCTGGATCGTCTCGGACATCCAGCCGGTACAGACCCACTACCTGGGTCTCCTCGAAGACATCCGCTGCTACGCGGCGGAGCTGCCGCCGGAGAGCCGGCCGCCCGAGGGGATGGCCTTCCACGACCTCCGGGCCCTCTTGGGACGACTGGAATGGGACCTTCACGAATTGGCCGGTCGCGCCATCCAGATCGTGGAGTGGGACCGCAACCATCGCTACTGCGGCGCCTGCGCAACCCCCACCGAGATCGCGACGGCCGAGCGGTCGCGCGTCTGTCCCCGATGCGGCTTGCACCACTTCCCGCGCATCGCGCCCTCGATGATCGTGGCCGTGGAGAGGGAGGACGCGATTCTACTGGCGCGAGGCCCCCATTTCCCGCCGGGGATCCACAGCGTGCTCGCGGGCTTCCTGGAGCCAGGAGAGAGCGCCGAAGACGCAGTGGTCCGAGAGGTGTACGAGGAAACGCACATCGAGGTGACCGACATCCGATACTTCGGAAGCCAGCCCTGGCCGTTCCCACATTCCCTCATGCTGGGTTTTCAAGCGCGCTACGCGGCCGGCGAGATCCAGGTGGACGGCACCGAGGTCGAGACCGCCGGATGGTTCGCGGCAGACGACATGCCGATGATCTTTCCGGGCAGCGTCAGCATCGCCCAGTGGCTGATCCACGACTTCCTGGAGCGTCACCGCTAGCTAGTCCCGAACCCAAGGACGCAGAGAGCGTCCCCGCTCGGTTGCGGTTACTCTCCTTGTCCTTCTCGGGGTGGAGAGGCGGTGGTGAAAGTCGGAGCAGACATCGAAGCCGTGTGTGGAAGATGCGGCGAGGTGTGGCACGTGATCGTCGCCATCGCGAACGGAGAAATCGCCAGAGTGGAATGCAAGCAGTGCGGGCGGCCTCACCGCTATCGGCCGATCGGCGGGCGACCCGCAGCGGCGCGAAGCGCGACGCGCACCCGGAACGCGAGTGCGAAGGCGAAGCCCGCGCAGCCCCTGGTGGAGGCGGATCCCTCGCGGCCGCCCAAGAGCTACCGGAGCAGCGACTGCTACGCGATCGGCGACCGCATCGAGCATCCGCGTTTCGGCGCTGGCGTCGTCGACCGAGTCGCCGGACCGGAAAAAGTCCAGGTCTGCTTCCCGGACGGACACCGCGTCCTGGTCCACGCGCGCGGCGCCCATCGCTCCTGAATCAATCGGGCCAACGGATCGGCCACTCGGGGTGCCACGGGCACTCGCGCTGGAAGGCCAGCGAGGCCTGCAGCACCAGCTCCTCGCGGTGGCGCGGTCCCACGATCTGCATTCCGATCGGGAGCCCCAGCTGCGACCGCCCCACGCGCATCGTCGCCGCCGGGTGCCAGGAGAGATTGAAGGGAATGGTGAAGGAGGCGACGCCCGCCATCGACTGGGGCCGCCCCTCGGTCTCGGCGGGGAAAGGTCCCTTGGCCGGCGGTGGGTCGTAGGGAACGGTGGGCGTCACCAGCAGGTCGAAGCGCTCGAAGGCCTCGGCGCACCAGCGGTTCAGCTCGACCCGCTGGTCCCCGATGCTCCGCCAGCGCTCGGGGGTCATCGACCAGCCGGTCTTGACCCCGGCGATGAGGGCCCGCCCCATCTCGGATTCGCGATCGGGCAGGTATTCGTGGATACGGGCGGCCAACTCGAAGGCGCCGAGCAGGCCCCAGTCTCGACCCATCCAGGGCGGGCCGCCTGGGAGCGGGCTCACACGGTGGCCGAGCTTGTCGAAGATGCCCACCGCCGCCTCCACGGCGGCGGCTACGTCCCCTTGGACCACTGCGTAGCCGAGATCCGGCGAGAAGCCGATCCGCAGCCCGGAGGGAAGAGCCTCCCCGAGGGCGTCCAGGTAGGAGAAACCCGGAGCCGGGAGTGTGTTCGGATCGTAGGGCGAGGGGCCGGCGACCTGATCCAGATACAGGGCGGCGTCCTCGACGGTCTTGGTGAGCGGCCCGTAGCAGGAGGTGTCGTCGTAGTCCCAGTGCTCGATCGGTCCCCGCGGAACCCGACCGTAGGAGGGCTTCAGCCCGAAGGTCCCGGTGAAGCTGGCGGGGATCCGGATCGAGCCGCCGCCGTCGCTGGCCGTCACCAGGGGACACACACACCCCGCCATGGCCGCCGCGGATCCGCCGCTGGATCCGCCCGGTGTACGCTCCAGGTTCCAGGGGGAGCGGGTGACCCCGTAGACCAGGTTCTTGGTGACGGCGGTGTGACCGAACTCCGGGGCGTTGGTCTTCCCGATCACGATGGCGCCCGCGGCCTTGAGGCGGGCCACGTGGACATCGTCGTGATCCGAAATGCGGTCCTTGTAGATGAGACTGCCCTCGGTGTTCGGCAGCCCCTCGGCGTGCTCGAGATCCTTCACGCCAAGGGGAACTCCCTCCAGAGGCCCGGCCTCGCCCCGTTGGATGCGCTCCTCGGAATCCCTGGCATCGGCCAACAGGACATCGCGCTCCCGCATCGCGACGAAGGCGTTCAGATCGCCGTTGGTCTGGTCGATCCGGTCGAGAACGGATCCCATGAGCTCGACGGGGGAGACCTTGCCGGCCCGCAGTCGACCCGTGAGCTCGGTCAGGCTGAGCGTGAGTATGTCGTCCATGGGCGCATTCTACCCGGAGCGTGATCGCGTTCGCTAGGATCAGAGCCCCTGAGAAGCACCTGGGAGATGCGGAGCCACCCATGCTGAGCGACTTGAGAGCCCACGAACGGAGCTTTCGCTCCCAGTGCGGAGAAGACGGTGTCCTGCTGCGAATCTTCGAGTGCATCGGCACCGCCAACCGCTACTTCGTCGAGTTCGGCGCCAAGGACGGATGCGTGGAGTCGAACACGGCCCACCTGCGCATCGACCACGGCTGGTCGGGCCTGCTGATGGAGGGCGATGCCGAGCGGGTCCGCGAGCCGGTGCAGAACGAGTTCGTCACTGCCGAGAACGTGAACGAACTGTTTGCCCGGTACCGGGTGCCGCCCGACTTCGATCTGCTCTCGATCGACGTCGACGGCAACGACTACTGGATCTGGAAGGCCATCGACGGCTACCACCCCCGGGTGGTGGTGATCGAGTACAACATCTTCTTCGGACCGTCGGTGCGCAAGACGATTCCCTACAGCGCCGACTTCCATTGGGACAAGACCCCCTACCACGGGGCCAGCCTGGCTGCCCTCCAGAAGCTCGGCCGAGAGAAGGGCTACACCCTGGTGCACGCGGAAAGCTATGCGCCCAATGCCTTCTTCCTGAAGAACAGCGAGCTTCCGGCAGACTTCGTCGAGCGACCCATCGAGAAGATCTCGGACTGGTGGCTGTGCGAGGAGCCAGAGGACGAACTGAATCGACCCTGGGTGTCGATATGAGCGGAAGGGAAATGCCGTGAACGACTACGAATCCTACGATGCCCTGGGTCTGGCCGAGCTGATCAGGAAGGGCGAGGCGAAACCCTCCGAGATCCTCGAGGCGGCGATCGCGCGGCTCGAGGAGCGAAATCCGAAGCTCAACGCCGTCGTCATTCCCATGATCGACGAGGCCCGGAAGGCAGGCCGCCGGCGATCTCCCCGACGGGCCCTTCCGCGGCGTTCCCTTCCTGCTGAAGGATCTCCACCTCCTCACCAGCGGTGCGCGCACCAGCTACGGCTGCCGGCTCTTCGAGGACTTCGTCGCCGATCACGACAGCGAGATCGTGACCCGCTACCGGAATGCCGGGCTGGTGATCTTCGGCAAGACCGCCTCCCCCGAATTCGGCCTCACCACCACCACGGAGTCGAAGCTCTTCGGACAGACGCGGAACCCCTGGAACACCGACCACACCGCCGGCGGCTCCTCGGGCGGCGCCGCGGCAGCCGTCGCTGCGGGGATCGTCCCCCTGGCCAACGCCAGCGATGGCGGTGGCTCGATCCGCATTCCCGCCTCCTGCTGCGGTCTGTTCGGAATGAAGCCCACCCGCGCCCGCACGCCCGCGGGTCCGGATGCGGGCGAGGGCTGGAGCGGCATGAGCGCGGTCCACGCGGTGAGCCGCTCGGTCCGCGACAATGCCGCTCTGCTGGATGCCAGCAGTGGACCGGACCTCGGTGCGCCCTACTGGGCGTCGCCTCCGGAGCGCCCCTACCTGGAGGAGGTGGGTCGTTCGCCGGGTCGACTGCGCATCGCCTTTCAGAGCCGCACCTTCAACGACGTCGAGACCCATCCGGACTGTGTCGCCGCCGTCGAGGAGGCGGCGCGAGTCTGCGCGGAGCTCGGTCACGAGGTCGAGGAGACCTCGCTCTCCATCGATACCGAGACCTTCCGGCAGGCGACCGGCACCATCATCGCCGCGAATCTGCGCGCCACCTGCGAGGACCGGGCCGCCACCCTGGGGCGGGAGTTCGGTCCGGACGATCTGGAGCCCGTGACCTACGCCATGGTGACAGGGGCGGCGGCAACCGGAGCGGCCGAGTACGCCCGCTCGGTCCGCGTCATCCACGGCATCGGCCGCCAGGTGGCAGGCTTTCTGGAGCGCTACGACGTACTGCTCACGCCCACCATGGCCACACCCCCTCTCCCTCTGGGGGTTCTCTCCCTCTCCAACCCGGACTTCGGCGAATTCCTCGAGAGCCTCCTGAAGACCGTCGGTTTCACCCAGCTCTTCAACGCGGCGGGGAACCCGGCCATGTCCGTGCCGCTGGTGTGGAACGCCGCCGGTCTGCCCATCGGCGTGCAGTTCGCCGGGCGCTTCGGCGACGAGGCGACGCTATTCCGCCTCGCGGGTCAGCTCGAGCAGGCCCGACCCTGGTTCGATCGCCGTCCTTCCATCTAGCCTGCGCCGCGGCCCACCTGGTGGACTTCGTTCGCCTCGGGCTCGCCGGGCTTGCCAAGAAAACAGGAAGGCCCCGGCATTGCCGGGGCCCTCTTTTTTCGAAATGATCCCGCGCTTAGCAGGGTCGTACTTGTGTAGCCTCCATCCCCTTCTTGCCTTGCTGTGCCTCGTACTCCACCTGCTGGCCGTCTTGAAGGGTCTTGAAGCCTTCGCCCTGAATGTTTGAATGATGGACGAAGAGATCCTTCCCTCCGTCATCGGGAACGATGAACCCGTATCCCTTCTCGTCGCTGAACCATTTCACTGTGCCAGTTGACAAACTCATCTCTCCTGCGGTCCCTGTTCGGGACCCGTAATGCAAATCCTCGCTTCGGTCCCCGCCGGGGCGGGGCTCGAAGCGGCGTGATCATAACCCACCCGGATCGGATGGCCAGACATGGAGAACTCCGGCTCCCGGCCCTCCTCCAGCCCGCCCCCGCCCCCCCCAGCTGTCCTATCCGTCATCCTCCTCGGCGCGCTCGGCCTCGGGGGGGATCTCTGCCGCGACGATCTCGCGGGGGCTGGCCTCGCCGGGCGGCGCGGCCTCGCCAACGAAGCTGTTGAGGCGATCGATCAGCTGGCGCAACCGTCCGATTCTGATGTGGTTGAAGCGCAGGGTGACGCGCGGATAGTGATCCACCTCACCGGCCTCCCGGGGCAGCACCGGCCGCACCTCGATCTTCCCGCCGGCGAGGATGTCGGAGAATTCGCTGTTCAATGCGTCGAGCTGCTCCGGATCGGGTCCGCGGCGCACTCGGAGCACCAGCAGATCGTCCACGTAGCGGCTCGAGTGGTAGTTCCGGTAGAAGCCGGCGATCTCCTCGACCGCGGTGTCCAGGTCATCGGTCACGCGAAACAGCGAGAGATCTTCCTCGCCGATCATTCCCCGCCCTCGCAGATGGGAGCTCAGGTAGGCGATCCATTCCCTCCAGTAGCTACCGCCCGGCGCATCCACGAACACGACGGGCAGGATCTCGCCCTTGCCCGTCTGCATCAGCGTCAGCGCCTCGAAGCCCTCGTCGTGGGTGCCGAAGCCACCCGGAAACAGGGCGATCGCATGGGCCTCCTTGACGAAGACCACCTTGCGCGTGAAGAAGTAGCGGAAGTTGATCAGCTTCGGGTCGCCGGCGATGACGACGTTGGCATCCTGCTCGAGTGGAAGCCGTATGTTGACGCCGAAGGAGGCTTCCCGGCCCGCGCCTCCCTGCGCGGCGCCCATGATCCCGTCTCCGGCGCCGGTGATCACCATCCAACCCTCGGCCACCATCCGCTCCGCGAACGAGCGGGCCTGCTCCCAGTCGGGATGGCCTGGCTCGGTTCGCGCGCTGCCGAAGACGGCGACCTTTCGCACGTGCTTGTAGGGTCCGAAGACGGAAAAGGAGTGGCGCAGCTCCTTGAGAGCGCTGTTGATGAGCTTCAGGTCGCCCGTGGACGCGTCGTCCCTCATCAGCCGCAGGGCGGAGACGACCACCTGCCGGATCAGGTCCGCACCCGACCGCTGGCCGTAGATCTCCTGGGCGCGGTCGATCAATTCCTCGATCAACTGGTTGAGCTCGGGGTCCGCGAGCTCGTAGCGGCGACGACGGGAGCGGGCCATTCGGCGCAGCATACAGAGAGGAATCCACCCTGTCCGCCTGCCCGATGGACGGCCCTCACGTCGAGCTAAGCTCATCGCGGAAGTTGCGGTACGGAGGGAAAGATGGGAACGGCAGCAGTCAGCGGGTCGGCATCGGGGATCGGCGCGGCGGTGCGATCGCGTCTGGAGAGACAGGGCGACCGGATCATCGGGATCGACGTCCGCGATGCGGAGATCGAGATCGACCTCTCCGACCAGGCGAGGACGCGAGGCCGCCATCGCCAGGGTGGAGGAGCACTGCGAGGGCCGTCTGGACCGGCTCGTCCTCTCGGCCGGGCTCGGGGTCCACGTCACTCCGATATCGCTGATCGCCTCTGTCAACTACTTCGGCGCTGTCGAGCTGCTCGACGGACTGCTTCCCGCGCTGCAGCGGGGCGAGGATCCGGCCGTCGTGGTGATCTGCTCGAACTCGGCCCAGTTCATCCCTCTCGAAGACCACCCCTACACGGCGGCGTTGCTGGCCCACGACGAAGCCGGTGCACACCGCTTCCTGGAGGAATCCGGCGAGCCCTTCCTCGCCTACGCAGGCTCCAAGAACGCCCTGGGTCGGGCCTTGCGACGCCGGGCGGGGGAGTGGGGCCGTGCCGGGGTGCGACTGAATGGGGTGGCTCCGGGCCCCGTGGAGACACCACTGCTCGAGGGTGGTCTCGACGATCCCCGTTTCGGCGAGGCGATCCGCACCCTGCAGGTACCGCTCGGGCGCCGGGGAGCGCCGGACGAGATCGCAGGGCTGGTCTCGTTCCTGCTCGGGCCCGATGCGTCCTGGATCCACGGAAGCATCTACTACATCGACGGCGGAAACGACGCAGAGGTGCGCCCGGACCGATTCTGATCGGCCTGCGCACCGCGCAATCCGGAATCGAGAGCCCGAATCAGGTCGAGGAGCTCGAGACGGGTCTCTGGTGGACGAGGAGGGCCTTCTTCCCGTCGAAGAGCACTCGGACCTTGCCGACTCCCGCGCTGCCCTGGACCACGCCGGTGCCGAGAGTGGGATGAGAGATGCGGTCGCCGGCGCTGTAGCTCTCGGTGAGGAGGTAGTCCCGGATCGGCCGGGAGAGATCCGCCTCGACGATCGTCTCGACGACCGCAGCCTGGGCCTTGGGCCGGGGCTTCGCCTTCGGCTTCACGACTCCCGCGCGGGCCTCCCAGGCGGCGGTCAGCTGGGGTGCCGCCGTGAGGACGGGGCCCTCCTCGCCGTACTCCCAGCCCGGATCTCCTTCGAGGGAAATGGCCAGGTACAGCACCTGAACGCCGATCGACTCCTCGGCCTCGCGGGCGAGCCTCTCCATCTCTCGAATCCACGCTGCACCCTTCTGAGCCTCGCGCTTGCGGCAGAGTTCCCAGTAGCGGGGACTTGCCACCAGGGCGAAGAGCGGGGGCGCGTCGGAGAGAGTGCGCTCCTGCGCGGCCGCGACCTCCGACGCCAGGGATTCCCGGTTCGCAGCGGCGATGGCAGTCTGGGCAAGCCCGTCCAGGAACGCGCGCAGCGGCGTATCCCCGGTGCCGCCTCGGGTCGCTCCGGGCGCTGCAAACTTGAGCTTCGCCACCACCAGACGGTCTTCGGGACCGACGCCGAGCAGATCGATCTTGCCGACACCCTTGTTCGGATCCGCGTCACCCAGGGAGCGATCGACGCTCGCCGTCGCCATGGGAACCTGCGCAGCGAGAAGATCGAGATTCCCGACACCGGGAAGAGCCAGTCCCTCGCCGGAATCGCGGCCGTACTTGAGCAGGGCCAGAGAAAGGTGCTCCTCGTCCTTGTGGGCGCGACGGGTGGTGGGAGGCTTCGCCTTGACCAGGAACTTCTTCCCAGCCTCGGCACGCTTCGGCGCATTGGCCAGCTCCGTCTCGTACATTCCCGCGAGCTCTTCCCCGGTCAGTGCGGCGGCGGCATCCTTGAATCCCTTCGCCTGTCTGACCTCGTGGTTGGCCGAGAGCTCGATCATCGGATGCAGTTGCACGAAGAACCTCCCTGTCAGATCTCCGATGGTAAGCGAGTAGACACGTCCATGCCGGGAAAAGACGCGTCTACCGGCTGGGAAGTAGATCCTTTATCCGCTCGCCGCCGCTGTCTGGCGTCTCAGCGCAGCTCCGCCCGGAGCGTTTCCCCGATCCTCGGGAGATCCATCCGGTAGATGCGGCGAAGGGCCCGATCGGAGTCGCGAAGCCGGAGCAGGGTATGGAGGAAGCTCTCGAGGCTGCGCTCGCCCCGGCGACGCACCAGCAGATCGATGCTGGCGTAGGACTGCAGGTAAGCGAGGCCCACGGACTCGGCGGGAAGCGCCGCGAAGCTCGGCTGGAGCAGTAATGGGGCGGAAATCCACACATCTCGGCGGCTGGCCTCGGCCAGTGCAGCCCACTCACCGGGACTGAGACGCCGTTTGCCTGTGGCGCGATTCTCGAACCACTCCGCGATCCCCTCGTTCACCCAGGCGGGAGGTCGATAGGAGGGGGACGCGAAATCGATGGCGGCGTGGACCAGCTCGTGGTGAAGCACCCGCGATAGATGCGGGGTCAGCTCGACGTCACCGCGCACCCGGACCGCGCCGTGGTAGAAGCCAGCCACCGGAAAGCGAAATCGGCCTCCGAAGAGCGTGTCGAAGATAGCCGGATCGTAGACCCACACTTCCACGTCCCGGCCTGGGCGCAGGCCCAGGAGCTGGTCGAGTCGGTCGTGGGCGCTCTCCAGCGCCGCCAGCACCTGCTTCTCGAACTGCACCGAGCCGGTCCAGCCCGAGGCCCGATCGATGTCCACATCCTGGTAGAGGACGAAATGCGAGGATCGGCGGGTGGCAAAGCGGCCGTCGGCGCCCCGATCCCGCGCCCCCGCCCCCCCGGCGCCAGGATGGCAAGCGTCCAGAGACAGGCGGCGACACCGGCCGCGACTCGAAAACCCGGCTCCGTCATCGCGGAGATCACCTCCTCGCCGGCTGGCGTCTCGCCAGCCGGCGAGGACGAGTCTAGCGACCATCTCTCACCCACTCGCTTCCCCTCGCCCAAATCGAGTGCTGGCGATATACACACCGCATGCCCCGAGAGGTACCCGGACCCTACGATCCCGCGGAGATGCGCCGCTTCCTCGACACCTTCAGCTACCGGGAGGAGGCATTCCTGGTGGACGAGGTGGTGAAGATCGATCCCGAGGCCCGGGTCATCGAGGCGCGGATGGACACCACCCGCGAGCTCCCCTTCAGCCGGCATCAGCGCGTCGACCCGGGACATCCGGCCCACGTCAACGCGGGGGAGCTGCTCCAGATCACGGGCAGCATCGGCTGTCTGCACGCCTGGTTCTTCCACGGCTGCCGCTGGGAGGACGGCTGGGCGGGCTTCGGATGCCGCATCCACCGCGCGGACTTCAAGAATCTGGCCCGGCTGGGTCCGCCGCTGCGACTCGAGTCCCGGGAGACCCGGACCCGGGTGGGTCCGAAGCGCATCGTGATGCGCTGCGAGCTCCGCTTCTGGCAGGAGGAGACCCCGGTCTATTTCGGCGACCAGACGGCCATGTTCCTCAAAGACCCCTCACTGGGGGGGTGACAGCGACTCGCGCGGGTCGAGGCGGAAGAACCAGGTGGCGGGGCCGGAGAAGTTGCCCTCCGGGTCCAGGTCGTACTTGCGAATCAGCACCGCCCGCAGCTCCTGGAGAAGCTCCTCGTCGGTCACCCGCACCGCCTGCCGCTCGTAGAGCTTCCCGTCCACCCGCAGCACGGCGCGCCCGTCCGCGGCCAGCTGTGCCGTCCAGGTCTTCCGGGCCCCGTAGCCCGAGGGGAGGTAGGGCTGCCCTCCGTACCCCACCACCCAGGTGGTGATCGAGCGCGGCGCGTCCGGATTCACCTCCAGCTCGACGGTGTCGCGCTCCACAAGGAAGTCCCAGTCCGTCACCGGCCCGGCGACGCGCTCGCCGCTCATCGGGCCGCCGGGGACCGGCCCCAGGGGCCCATCCGCGAAACGCGCCGCAAAGACGATGCACACCGCGAGCGCCGCGATCCCCAGGATCACGAGCCCGAGCCACTTGAGAACACGAACCATCTGGACGCCTCCTTCCGCTGCGACGAGACCGGCATCCAGTGTAAGCTCGCTGACGTCCCGAGCCATACCCCGTGGGAGCCGAAATGACCGCTTTCAAGGCCAACGGAATCGAGATCGATGCCGAGGTGTTCGGAGAGGCGAAGGGCGTCCCTCTGCTGCTGATTCGCGGGCTCGGCACCCAGCGAACCGCCTGGCCCGACGCGTTCCTGGCAGCTCTGGTGGAGCGCGGGCACCGCGTCATCACCTTCGACAACCGGGACGCGGGGCTCTCGACCAAATTCCACAGGGCGGGCTCGATCGACATCGGCGAGGCCATGGGCCGCGCGGCGCGCGGAGATCCCATCGACGCTCCCTACCGCATTGGCGACATGGCCCTCGACGTGGTGGGTCTGCTCGACGCCCTCGAGGTGGAGACCGCCCACGTAGCGGGGATCTCGATGGGCGGAATGATCGCCCAGCTGCTGGCGATTCGGCACGGGGAACGCCTGCGCAGCCTCACCTCGATCATGTCCTCCTCGGGCGCCCCGGGGCTTCCAGGACCGACCCCCGAGGCCGCCGCCGCACTGATGTCCCGCCCCGAGGACCCGGACGACCGGGAGTCGGTGATCCAGCACAGCGTAGAAACAGAGAAGGTGTTCGGGAGCCCCGGCTACCCGCCCGGGGACGCCTACCTGCGCGCGGCGGCCGAGAGAGCCTACGATCGCTGCCACTGCCCCGAAGGCATCAGCCGGCAGATGTTGGCGGTTCTGACCGGGGGAGAACGCGCCGAGCTGCTCAAGACCATCCGCGTCCCGACCCTGGTGATCCACGGTGTCGACGATCCGCTGATCCCGGTCGAGGCCGGGATGGACACGGCCAAGCGAATTCCCGGCGCCGAGCTGCGCCTGATTCCCGGGATGGGACACGACGTGGCCCCGGGCCTGATCCCGACCCTGGTGGAGGCCATCGCCGAGCACACCGCCGCCGCAGAGCACTGAGCCTCAGCGGGGACGTTCCTTGCGTTCTTGCGTTCCGGCTTGCCGGAACGCAAGAACGCAAGGAACGTCCCCGCCTTTCAGGCGGCGGGGCGACGGGGCAGGAGCGCCGAGGTTCGCTTCGCGTGCTCCGCATAGGCCGGGCGGCGTTCGATCATGCGCCGCTCGATCATGGGCAGGCTGACGACCCGGAACATCACCGTGATGGCGATGGCGCCGACCGCAGTCCACCAGGAGATGACGCCCGCCGCCAGGGAGAAGGCCAGGAGCCCCCACCAGAAGAGGATCTCTCCCAGGTAGTTGGGATGCCGGCACCACGCCCAGAGGCCGCTGCGGAGGAACTCCCCGGGCGGGTGGGAGGCGGTGGTGAAGCGGCGGAGCTGACGATCCGCCGTGGCCTCGAGCCAGACCGCGAAGCCGGTGATCCCCGCGGCCACCAGATCCAGCACCCCAAACGGCCGGACCGGCTCGGCCAGCGCCGGAAACAGTGGGAGACATCCGAGGAAGACCATCAGGGTGGGAAACAGGTGGATGCCGAGAAAGCTCACCGCCCAATAGGCGCGACCCGTCTGCTTCTGGAGATCCGTGTAGCGCCAGTCCTGGTGACCGAGCCCCCGCCAGCCGCGGGCCCAGTTGGTGGTGAGGCGAACGCCCCAGAGGCTCACCAGGCCGAGAACCAGGCACCCGCGCACCGGATCCGCGCCGGATTCGGGCGCCGATAGCCACCAGTAGAAGGCGATCGCGATGGGCGCGACGCTCCAGTAGGCGTCGTAGAAGCTCGAGTTCCGAAACGCCAGGCTGAAGGCAAAGATCGCGAGGGTGGCGCCCAGGTCCGCGGCAGCAGCCACCAGGATCGGGTGTTCGCCGCGCAGCGGCATGGCGACGGCGAGCGCCACGGCTCCCGCCACCAGGTAGGCGACCGCGATCCAGCTGAAGGCGCGGATCACCGCATGCCCGATCCGCCGCCGCTCTCCTGGCGTGCGGCATCGGGCTTTATCTCCACCGGCATCGCGTCCTCCAAATCGCCCCTCCGCAGCAGCCGACCGGCGGCCTGGAGCAGGTCCTCGAGGATCTGGTAGCTGACCGGCACCATCACCAGGGTGATCAGAGTGGCGAAGATCACGCCAAAGGCAAGGGAGATGCCCATCGGGATCAGGAGCTTGGCCTGCACGCTCTGCTCCATCAGCAGGGGAGTCAGGCCCGCGAAGGTGGTGAGCGAGGTGAGAAGAATGGCGCGGAAGCGCGCGGCTCCCGCTTCGCGAATCGCGTCCTGCAGCGCGGCGCCCTTCGCGCGACACCTGTTGATGTAGTCGACCAGCACCAGGCTGTCGTTCACCACCACACCCGAGAGCGCTACCAGTCCCACCACCGACATCATGCTGAACTTGTACTGCATGATCAGGTGCCCGCCGACCGCGCCGACCAGCCCGAAGGGGATCGCGGCCATGATGATGAGCGGCTGCACGTAGGAGCGCAGCGGCACCGCCAGCAGCGCGTAGATGGCGAAGAGCGCGATGACCCACCCCCGGATCAGGCTTTCCAGCACCTCCGCCTGCTCGCGTTGCTCTCCGCCGAAGGAGATCTGCAGGCGAGGGTGAATGGCCTCGATCTCCGGCACCACCTCTCTCTTGAGGTCGGCGATGATCTCGTTGGCGTTGGCGATCCGGCTGTCGACGCCGGCGGTGACGCTGACGACGCGGCGCCGATCCTCGCGCTGGATCGACGAGAAGCCGCGGCCCAGGTTCGCGCGGGCGACACTGGTGAAGGGCACCGCGGAGCCGTCCGCGGCGCGGATGCGCATCCTCTCCAGATCGCCGAGAGAGCGGCGATCCTCCGCCGGGTAGCGCACCACGACCTTGACGTCGTCGCGGCCGCGCTGGATGCGCTGGACCTCGTGACCGTAGAAGGCCTGTCGCACCTGACCGGCGAGATCGGAGAGGGTGAGCCCGAGGGCCTCGGCCTCGGGCAGGATCTCCAGCTCGATCTCCTGCTTGCCGCCGCGGAAGGAATCGGAGATGTCGATCACGCCCGGGTAGGCGGCGAGGCCACTCTTGACTCGCTCGGCGGCCGAGGCCAGCTCTTCGAGATCCGGCCCGGCGAGCTCCAGGTGAATCGGTGCTCCGGCGGTGATCAACGTCGACACGAAGCTCAGCTCCACGGCGCCCGGAATCATCCCGGTTCGTTCCCGCCAGCGCCGGGTGAGCTCCTCGACGGTGATCTCGCGCTCCTCCGAGGGAACCACCTCGATCTCGACCTCGCCCAGGTGGCTGCCGATACCGGTCGCCTCGCTGAAGGCAGCGATGCTCGATGCCTGACGGCGGCGGTAGGGCTGCTCGCCTACCGCATCGAAGACGTGGGCGATCACGCTGCCCGACTCGCGCTCCGCATCGATCTCGCGGCGCACCTCCTCGGCGGAGCGGACCAGCTGGCTCACCGCCTCCGAGGTGACCTCGACGGGGGTTCCCAGCGGCATGGTCAGATAGGCGACTGCCACTTCGCCCTCCACCTCGGGTTGGAAGACGAAACGCAGCCAGCCTCCGCCGAGAATCGCCATCGCAATCAGCAGGATCGAGACGCCGGCGGCGACGGTGAGATAGCGCCACTCGAGGAGGATCTCGAGGACGGGTCTGTAGACCTCGCGGATCCACCACTGCAGCGCGGCAGCGACGGCGCCCTGGAAGCGAAGCCAGTTCCGCGTCACGGGGTTCTTGCCCCGGGTCTCCCGCGCGCCTGCGAGGGCGAGGTGGGCAGGGAGCACGAAGAGCGACTCGATCAGGGAGAAGATCAGACACGCGATCACGATCATGGGAATGATGCGCGTCATCCGACCCATCGGTCCCGCCACGAACAGCATCGGGACGAAGGCCACGATGGTGGTGAGGACACCGAAGATCACCGGCATCGCGATCCCCTGGGCGCCGGCGACCGCCCCCGCAAGCGGCTCGGCCCCCCGTGAGTGCTCGGTGTACGCGTTCTCCCCCACCACGATGGCGTCGTCCACCACGATGCCCAGCACCACGATGAAGGCCATCAGCGAGATCAGATTGATCGACAGGTCCAGGCTCGGCATCACGAAGAGGGTGCCCAGAAACGAGAGCGGTACACCGAGGCTCACCCAGAAGGCGAGGCGCAACCGCAGGAAGAGGGCCAGCACCAGCAGCACCAGGGCAAAGCCGTCTCGGCCGTTGCGAAGCAAGGTGTCGAGGCGCGTGCGAAGGAAGCGCGCATTCTCCTGCCAGACGGTCAGGGTCACGCCGGCGGGGAGCCTCTCTCGCGCCTGCTCGATGTAGTCCCGGACAGTCGCCGAGATCTCCAGCGCACTCTGATCGCCCACCCGGTAGACCTCCACCAGCGTGGTGGGTCGGCCGTCGAAGTGAGCGAGTTGGTCCGTTTCCTCGAAGCCATCCACTACATGGGCGACGTCCCCCAGCTGGAGCCGAGAGCCGTCCGGGTGCGAGAGCAGCACCAGCCCCTCGAACTCGCCTCCGCGGTAGGCCTGACCCTTGGTGCGGATCAGGATCTCGCCACCGGCGGTCTTGACGGAGCCCCCCGGTAGATCCATCGAGGATCGGCGCACCGCGCGCACCACGTGGTCGAAGGTGAGGTCGTGTCGCAGGAGCGCGTCCTCCGAGACCTCGATGGCAACCTCGTAGGGACGCGTCGCCACCAGCTCGACGTCGGTGATCCCCGGCAGAGCGGCGATCTCGTCGCGCACCTGCTGGCCCAGGTTCTTCAGGGTCACCTCATCCACATCGCCCGAGACGGCCACGTCCAGGACCTGGAAGCGCACGCTGGCCTGGACGATCACGGGCTTCTCCGCCTCCTCGGGGAAGCTGTCGATCCCGTCGACTCGGCCGCGGATCTCGTCGAGGCGGCGGCGGACGTCCTCGCCGGCCAGCAGCTCGACGCTGACCAGGCAGACTCCTTCCGCGGAGGTCGAGCTGATGCGCTTGACGCCTTGGAGGCCCTGCAGCTCCTCCTCGATCCGGATGCAGATGCCCTCCTCGATCTCGATCGGAGCGGCGCCCGGATAGACCACGCTCACGGTGACGACGTCGAGCCTGAGCTCCGGGAAGACCTCCTGCTTGATGGTGGGAATCGAGAGGAGCCCGCCCACCAGCAGCAGCATCATCAGCAGGTTGGCGGCGACGTGATTCCCGGCGAACCAGGCGATCGCGCGGTTCACGACTCTTCCACGACGATCTTCACCTGGCTGCCCTCGTCGACCGTCTCCAGGGGCGAGGTGCAGACCCGCTCACCCGGGGCGAGGCCGCCAGTGATCACCACGGTCTCGCGCTCCGTGCGCAGGATGTCGACGCGCCGCAGTCGCAGGCGGTTCTCCCCGTCCACCACCACCACCCGGTCGCGACCGCGCAGGGCCGACCGCGGCAGGACCACGATGTCCTCGAGGAGGCGGCCGCTGATCTCCGCCTTGACGAACATTCCCACCGCCAGAGGAGGCCGGTCCAGCTGCGCGCTGCGGCCGTAGGGGTCCTGGATGCGCGCCACCGTCTGGATCATCCGCGTGCGCGGGTCGATCTCGCCCTCGGTGCGCACGATGGTCCCGGTCCAGCTGTACTCGCGGCCCGCGAAACGCGCGCGCAACAGCACCTCTGGCCCATCGTTCTCGCCCGCCTCGCCCCGGTAGTCGATCGGCAGGTCCACGAAGGCGGCTTCGTGGTCGGGGATCGGAAGCCGGACCTCGGCGTAATCGACCGCGTAGATCCTCGCCACGCCGGCGCCTCGCCCGACGAACTGGCCGACACCAACGCGCTTCTCACGCACGCGTCCGGCAAAGGGCGCCAGGATGCGGCTGCGCTCCAGGTCTCGGCGCGCCTGGCTCCGAAAGGCGCGCGCGTCGCGCACCGCCGCGCTCGCCACCCTCTCGGTATTCACGGCCTCGTCGAGGGCGGCGGTGCTCGCCACACCGCGCTCGGCCAGACTTCGGCGGCGGTCCAGGTGGTTCTGCGCCAGGGCGAGCTCGCTCCGCACACGCGTGAGTGCGGCCTCCGCTCTCTCTACTGCCAGCTCGTAGTCGCTGGCGTCGATCCGGACCAGCAGCTCCCCCTCTTCGAAGAAGCCTCCGGCGGCGAGGCTGGGAGAGACCCAGGTGATGCGGCCCGCGACCTCGGCCACCAGGTCGCTCTCGGTGCGCGGTGTGATGCTGCCCTGGGCTTCGATGCGCAGCTGCACGTCCTGGAGCTCGACCGTCATCGCGCGCACCATCGGAATGGGGGGAGCAGTGCTGTGGGTGGCGACGCTCGGTCGGACCCTGAGCAGCCCCGTCGCACCGACGATTCCCACCAGGACGACCAGGATGGGAAGGACGATCTTCTTGGTCGGCGTCATCGTCGGGCTTCCTTGCGGCTCTCCATCCCTTCATCTCCAGATCGCCCGGCATCGTTTCGGATCCCGCCGCTTCGCAGGAGCGCCGCAGGGCTGACATCGCGGGAACCCAGGGGTGGATTGGGCGCTCGCAAGCCGGCGGCGAGGAAGATGATCAGGTGCTGGATCCTCTCCTCGTCGCTGGTCTCGCAGACACCGTGGCCGGGGATCACGTCGAGATCGAAGGTCCCGGAGAAGACGTGGCTGAGGGTGCCGATCACGAAGCGGAAGCGATCGTCCACCACCTCTTTGCGAAGCCCCGGGAGAGCGGACTGCAGAGCTTCGACGAAGCGCCTCATCACGGTGCCGAAGTGCTTGCGGACCAACGCCTCGATCGCCTCGGGTGGCTCGCAGGTGATGCGGGCGCTCAGCCGTGTCAGGAGCTCGACGGTCTCCGGCTCTTCGCTCTCGAAGGCACGCAGCCCGGAGAGAAAGAAGGCGCGCAGGATGTCTTCGACCTGGGGCGCCCCTGGGTTCGAAGCTCCCCCGGCAAGTCGCTCGGCGGATCGCTCCAGCTCGTCGAGCTCGCGCAGGCGCTCCCGGTTCATGGCCGCTGCGCGCCGCTCCACCACGGCGTCCAGCAGCCCCTCCTTGCCCCCGAAGTGATAGTGGACCGCCGCCAGGTTCACCCTGGCGACCCTGGTGAGCGCGCGCAGCGTGGTGCCCGAGATCCCGTGTTCTGCGAAGAGCTGCTCCGCGGCATTGAGGAGCCTCTCGCGGGTGTCTTGGCTGGCCATGGGGGGCTACCTCGGTCTGGCTCGCAGCTCTCGCTCGAGAGGCGACACGCGGATGCGGTGCTCGCCTCGGTCAGACGGGTGATTCAAACGCGCGTTTCAGGAATCGGCGCCAAATCCCCGGAACTTGAGGGGAAAATCACCTACGAGGAGTGCGCTTCGAAGAGCGCCGGCGGCGTCCAACCCCCTAGAAGGCGTTCCAGCTGCATGGCAACGGCGATGCTGAGATGGTCGTTGCCGTGGGCTCCGGCCACCTGCACGCCCAGGGGCAGACCCTGGGAGCCGATGCCGAGCGGCACCTGGGTCACCGGCATCTCCAGCACGTTGAAGAGACCCGTGAAGACGAAGTTGGACAGGGCCGCCAGATTCCTTCCCTGGCGGGGCGGCGTCGAGCGCGCGGAGGGGAACAGCAGCACGCCATCGTCCCCGAGCAGGTCCCGCAGCTCCGCCTGCAGCTCGTGCCCGATTGCGGCGTCGCGGGCGAGGCGCTTTCTCGCCAGGCGCCCGAGACGCTGGAACACGGCGAGGAGGAGCACCGGCAGCATGTGGGGAGAGGCCCCGACCAGGGCGCGGGCCACCTCGCGTCCCAGCGAAATGGGCTTCCCGTCTCCGAGGGCGTTCTCGATCGGCATCCCGCCCGCCTCGAACATCAGGCCCAGGTAGATCTCTGCGGCGCGGCGCAGGTGGGGAGGGTTCTGCATCTCGACCCGGGCACCGCTGCGCGCCAGCGCATAGGCGGCGTTCTGCTGGGCCATGCGCAGCTCCGGGTCGATCGAACGCCGAGCATCGCCCGCCACCACGATCACGCGGATCGAATCCAGCTTCACGCCGGCGGGGTCGCCCAGCTCGATAGGGATGCAGCCCAGATCCTCGCCGTCGGGTCCCGCCAGGATCCGCAGCAGCGGCATCAGGTCCTCGGCCCGGCGCGCCAGCGGGCCCGTGGTGTTGAAGCGCTGCAGCCGGCCGTCGTAGGTCGGATACTGGCCGGTGCCGGGGACCAGCCCGGCCGAGGGCTTGTGCCCGAAGACGCCGTTCGCGAACGCGGGAATTCGGATCGAGCCCCCGATGTCGGTCCCCAGGCCAAAGGGAGAGCCCCCGGCGCCGACGATCGCGCCCTCGCCCCCCGAGCTTCCGCCGCTCTGGCAATCAGGATCGTAGGCGTTTCCAGTGCGGCCGTAGACGCGGTTCTCGGCCCCCGGCCAGGCGGTGATCTCCGAGGTGTTGGTGACACCCAGAGGAATCGCACCCGCCGCGCGCAGGCGCGCCACCGGCGGCGCATCTTTCTCCGAGACGATCCCCGCTCGCGAGACGAGCCCGGAGCTGTTCGGCATCCCGCGGAGCGCGCAGGACTCCTTGATGGTGCAGGGAACACCGTGGAGCGGCGGCAGATCGGCAGCCGGCGCCATATCGGCCAGCGTATCCGCCTCCACCGCCTCCTGGCGGGCGGCGTCGAAGCGCTCGCGCACCACGGCGTTGAGCCGCGGGTTCACCTCCTCGATGCGCGCGATGTGACGCTCGACCACCTCGAGCGCACTGAACTTGCCCTCTCGGATGAGACGAGCGAGCTCGCTGCCGGACTTGCGGAGGAGGGAATCCATTCGGGAAAGCTTAGAGCATCGGACGCAAAGGGCCGCAACGGATCCGATGGCCGCCCCATCTGTAGCCGCACCTCCCATATACTCGAGATTATCGGGATTGGGCTCCGATCCCGGTTTCCGCGCAAGGTTCAGATTTGAGCACGGTTTCTGGCTCAGCTTCAGGTTCGTTTCGGGCGGCCTCCTGGGTCCGCCGCGGTGCCGTCGCCCTCGCCTTGCTTCTCGTCGCAGACGCGGCGCCGGCAGTCGAGCTGGAGGGAACCTGGTATCTGCTGGTGCACTACCGGGATGCCACCTCCTCGAACCCGGGCGCGTTGCGCTGGGAAGATCGCATCTGGGACTTCCAGCGCGAAGGCGAGCGGCTGCTGTGGACGGAATACGAAATCGTCAATTTCGTGGACTCTCGCGGCCGCTTCGAGCGCGATCGACGCGTGGTGGGTCCATGGGAGCCGAGCCGCTCGCAGCGCCGGGAGATCGAGCGCGGTCTCTTCACGAATCCGCGCGGTACCCGGATCCTCACCCTCGAGCAGACCGAAGCTGGGGGGTGGCGGACGCGCGCCGACTCGGATGCGCTCCGGAAGAGCCGCGCGCCGATGAGCTTCGGACTGGCCGGCTCCGTGTCGGGAACTCGAGAGCTCCCCGTCTTCAGCATCGATGAGATGCTGGGTCGCCCCGGCGCCGTCGCCGCTCTCTCGCAGACGGTCATGACGACGGAATCCGCGGGCGCCAGCGGCGACCGGCTGACCGGAAGCTACAGGCGGGACGGAACCCGCACCGGCACCTTTCGGCTGCTCTCCACCTCGTTGCGGCGACGGTTCAAGCCCCACGCGTCACTCACCGCTTCGGGCATCGCAATGAAGCCGGACTCCCTGGCCGAGTGGGCGAATCTGCTACCCGCCCTGGCGAGACCGTGGCACTACTTCCGCCAGCGGTCGATCCGCATCGAGACGAACCCACCCGGCGCGCTTCTCGATCTCGCCTATCTGCGGCACGGCGCCCGCCTGATGTTCGAACAGGTGCGGGCGCCCCTCGATGTCGAGCTGCCGAGCCGCTTCGTCGCCCACCGGGACGACTCGTTGAGTGTCCGGGCCTTCGTCCCGGGCTACCAGCCTGCAAGCTTCACCGCGCCTCTGCATGGCGACACCAGCGAGTTACAGATCGATCTGGAACGGATCTCGAATCGGGTGGAGATCGTCGGATATCGCTACCTGGCGGAGCGCGGTGCACTCACGCTGCTGAGCAGCGCCGAGCTGGAGGTGCGCGTGGGCAACACCGACCGCGAGTTCTACGTGGTATTGACCGAAGCGGCACTGGGTGAAGCCGCCGGAACCGTGCTCGACTCTCTGCAGAGTCCCCAGATCGAGAGGGCGACCGCCGTCCAGCTGGGGAGCGATCTCCTCCTGCAGCTTCACCTCGGCGAGGCGGCGAGAGACGAGATTCCAACGCTGCGCGTCTTCACCGGCTTCGAGACCGCCCGCCAGCTACACCGCACCGTTCTGGATTTCCATCGTCCCGAGGTCCGCACCACGCGGCGGGCACTGGACGGCCTCGCGGAGATCCGACCCGATGCGGTCTCGGACTGCGCGCTGCGATTCGACGCGGCGCTTCGCGAGGGCCTGGAGCCGACCGATCTCGCCCGCGCCCTCACGCCCTCCGCAGACTTCGTCGATCCGATTCTGCGCGCCGCGCTGGTTCGTCTGGCAGAGCTCTCCCCGGATGGCCAGCTCCGGCTGACCGACGGCACGCTGCTGCACCGGGACGTGGCCCTGGAGTTCGAAGCGGCGCTCGGCCAGGCCCATCAGGTGGAGGGGTTCCTGGCCCTGCTGCGCGCCCTCGCGGCGCGGATGGCATCCACCGAGGAGCAGACGCATGTCCTGCGAGGACTGGTGGCGCCGGAGCTCGACCAGGGCAGCTTCGACGATCGGACCGCAGACGCAGAGCGCGCCGAGCAGGAGTGCCGAGCGGGCTAGAAGAAGTAGTCGACGGTGAGGAAGGCGAGATTCTCCGCCCCGCCGTACTGCGAGTCGCGGTTTCCCGTGAAGAGCTGGATACCCAGCGTAACCTCGAGATCGCCGCGCGGCGTGTAGCTGAGCTGAGGGGCGATCGCGGAGCTGTGACCGTCCCAGTCGTAGATCACCAGCAGATCGCCCTGCAGCGTCGGTGTCAGCTCGTAGCCCAGCATCAACCCGGTCTGATGCCGAGAAAAGCTGACGACGCGGCTCCCGCCGAAGCGATCGCTGCTGATCGGCTGCACGTAAGGGCCCGGGAAGATCGCCCCGAGCGCCGGCGGCAGCTCGGCCGGAGGCGTCATGGTGGATTCGTAGAACGAGAGCAGGGAGCCGGCGCGCCCGCCCCCCAGACCCAGCGCGTTGCCGTTGTAGAGGTACTCGACCAGTGCGTAGATTCCCTTCCCCACGTCGATGTTGGTGTCGAGTGAGACGACGACCTGCCAGTAGGAGGGAAGATCGCTGGGCCGCGAGCTTCCCACCGGCCAGTAGAGCGCATCCGGGTCGGCGTAGACGGCTTCCAGGTGGATGGCCATCTCGCCGAGGTTTCGCTCCAGGGTCCCGCCGACGGTGTTGGCGTCGTCGAAGACTCCCGCCATCAGCGAATAATCCGTATCCGCCACCAGACCGTGCAGCCGCAGCGCGTAGTCTTGATGGTCTCCGTTGTCGCCCGGCGCATAGACCCAATCCAGCGCGGCGGCGTCGCTGACGAACCAGGTCGCCACCACGGAATCGACCCCCGGCGACTCGTTCTGCTCGATCGCGAGGGGAGAGATCGGATTGAAGCGATCGATCGGGTTCCAGAGCCGCCCCACGCCCCAGGGAATCCGCTGTCGGCCCAGGATCACCTGGAAGTGCTCCGTCTCCCAGTTCAGCCAGGCGCGATACAGCGAGTGGCGCCAGACGCCTCGCGCGTCTCCTCCCAGATCGAAGTTCGAGATCTCATCCTGAAGGGGGAGGAAGGGATCCACGTCCGTGGTATCGAATCCCCGGAACTCGAGCGTGTCCAGCTTCCCCATCACCAGCTCGTTGTCGTACTCGAGCCTGGCCGAGAGCGACTGGGAGAACTGGAGATCGAAGCGCAAGCGGAGCCGGGTCAGGCTCTGCCAGACGCCGGTCCCCCCGACCTCGTCGAAGGCGGGGCACTCCTCGAAGAACTCGGCCAGCAGACAGACCGGATCCACGATCGACTCGGTGAGTTCGACGCACCAGCCCGGGGGCGGTGGCCTCGAGGAGACCCCGCAGCTCGGGATCGCTGAGAATGGCGATCGCCAGCGGGTCGGGCTCCACCAGAGACTCGCGCGCGGCCTCCTCGAAGTCCTCCAGATCGGTGCCCCGAGTCGCGAGGCCGATGCTTCGGATCGACCCGGAGAAATCCACGACGAAGTCCCCGCGGCGAAACAGCTCGGCCCCCTGGGCGCTCGAGGCCAGGACTCCCAGCGCCAGCGCCACCAAGGCTCCCAAGGTCCGCATTGGTCACCATTCTGGCGCGTATCGGGGGTCCTCCGCCAATCCCGCCCTCGGTTGACATCCAGCGCGGATGGACGACGTTTTCGTCATGCCGATCTACGAGTACATCTGTGATTCCTGCGGCCAGACCGTCGAGGCCCTGCAGCGCTTGTCGGATCCGCCCCTCGAGGACTGCCCCACCGGCGATGGCGGGAAGCTCAGCAAGACCCTGAGCGCTCACAACGTCGGAGGCGTCGCCACCGGTGCAGAGGCGGCCGCATGCGAGAGCTTCGCGGGACCGACCTGCGGCGGCTGCGAGAGAGCGGGTACGGGCTGCTCCTGACGCGCATCCCGGGCGACGAGCTCCCAGCGATCACGCTCCTGCGAATCCAGCTCGCGCGAATGGAGAAGGCAGCTTGACCCCCGATCCCAGAGCTCCCGTCGTGGTGGGCGTGGGGCAGATCGAGCAGCGCGTAGCGGACCCCCGGGAGGGGGCCGAGCCCCTGGAGATGATGATCGCCGCGGTCGAGCAGGCGGCGGACGACGCCGGAAGCCGCGACCTGCTGCGCGCGGCGAACTCCGTCCGGGTGATCCGGGGGATCTGGAAGTACGGCGACCCGGGGCGGGTGGTGGCGGAGCGGATCGGTGCCCCGGGAGCCCAGACCGTGGGAACACCCTGGGGCGGGAACATGGTGCAGACGACCGTCAACCAGACCGCGCTGGCGATCCAGCGCGGCGAGCTGGAGGTGGCGGTGATCACCGGAGCGGAGGTCGGAAACAGCTCGGCCAGGGCGCGCAGAAACGGCGTCAAGCTCTCCTTCAGCGAGGCTCCCGGCACGCCCGACCTCGCCATCGCGCCGGAAGAGCCCATGAACCACCAGGCGGAGATCGCACGGGACATCGTCCGGGCGATCCAGCTCTACCCGATCTTCGAGAACGCCATCCGCCATGCGCGGGGCGAGTCCCTGGATGAGCACCTGATTCGGATCTCCGAGCTCTGGGCGCGCTTCAACGCGGTCGCCGTCGAGAATCCCCACGCCTGGCTGCGCGAGCCGCTCTCCGCCGAGGAGATCCGCACCACCTCGCCCTCCAACCGGATGATCGGATTCCCCTACCCCAAGCTGATGAACTCGAACAACCGGGTCGACCAGGGCGCGGCCCTGATTCTCTGCTCGGCGGCGGCCGCCCGCAGAGCCGGCATCGGCGAGGAGCGATGGGTCTACCTCCATGCCGGAACCGAAGCGCACGATTCTTCGACGGTCTCGACTCGAGCCGACCTGCACTCCTCTCCGGCGATCCGGATCGCCGGCTCCCGGGCGCTGGAGCTGGCCGAGACCTCGATCGAGGAGCTGGCCCACATCGACGTCTACAGCTGCTTCCCCTCGGCGGTACAGGTCGCCGCCCAGGAGCTGGGGATCGGCGAGGACCGCCAGCTCACCGTGACCGGCGGTCTCACCTTCGGCGGCGGTCCGCTCAACGACTACGTGATGCACTCCAACGCCACGATGGTGGAGGTGCTGCGCGCCGACCCCGGCAGCAAGGGTCTGGTGACGGCGAACGGAGGCTACCTCACCAAGCACGCCTTCGGCGTCTACTCCACCGAGCCCCCGGCCGGGCCCTTCCGCTACGAGAACCTTCAGGAGCGGGTCGACCCGCTGCCGCGCCGCCAGGTCCGCATCGATCACCAGGGGCCGGCGACGATCGAGTCCTACACCGTCATGCACGGCCTGGAGGGACCGGAGATCGGCCACGCCGCCTGCCTGATCGAGGACGGCCGTCGCACCTGGGCCAACACCCGCGACGCCGACACGATGGCCGCAATGACCAGCGAGGAGTTCTGCGGCCGCCCCGTCGAGATCGACGGCGAGGGCAACTTCACCCCCCGCTGAAACGGGGACGTTGTTGAACATTCAATTTCCGGGCCCGGCCCGGAAATTGAATGTTCAACAACGTCCCCGAAGCTCAGAGGAACTGCTGTCGGAAGCGACGCATGCCCTTCAGCCAGCGATCGTAGTCCGAGGTCTTGCGCTGCATGTAGGTCAGGACCTCGGGATGGGGCAGGATCAGGAACCGCTCCTCTTCCAGGCCCTGGATCACCGACTCGGCCACGTCGCTGGGCTGCAGCATCCCGTCCCCCGCCTGGGGAGAGTGATCCTTGCCCTCCATCATCGGCGTTGCGACGGCCTGCGGACACAGAACCGAGACGCGGATGCCGTCATCGCCGTGGGTGATGGCCAGCGACTCGGCGAAGCCGATCGCCGCGTGCTTGGTGGTCGAGTAGGAGGCGCTGCCGATCTGGTTCAAGAGGCCAGCGGCCGAGGAGGTGTTGAGCAGGTAGCCCTCGCCGCGCTCGATCATGCCGGGCAGGACCGCCCTGGCCGCGTAGACGTGGGCCATCAGGTTCACCTCCCAGATTTTCTGCCAGCTCTCGTTGGGGGCCGAGCTGGCCATCCCTCCCGGCTCGTCGGTGATTCCGATGCCCGCGTTGGAGCAGAAGAGATCGATGGGACCGAACCGCCGCTCGGTCTCCTTCACCAGCGCGATGATTTCGGCCTCGACGGAGACGTCGCAGCGAAGCGCCAGCCCCCCGATCTTCTCCGCGACCTCTCGCGTGCCCGGCTCGTTGATGTCCGCGACCGCGATGCCGCGCGCGCCCTCCTGGTGGAAGCGCAGACACATCGCTTTGCCGATGCCGCTGGCGCCGCCGGTCACGACGATCACCTTGTCCTTGACTCTCATCGCTCTTCTCCCTCGATCTCGGACCGAGAGACTACCTCTTGACACAAGAGAAATAATGTACTAGTTAACTAGTACATTATTTCTCCGAATCGCCAAGCCTGGACGCCCCCAGGGGAGAAGAGGGGACGATGGACGACAGCGCTCTCGAAACGGTGCTCCGGGTTCGCGAACTCCGCTACCGCTACCCCGGCTCACCGGATCCCGTCCTGCGCGGACTCGACTTCGAGATCCGCGAGGGAGAGATCTTCGGCTTTCTCGGCCCCAACGGCTCGGGAAAGAGCACCACCCAGAAGCTGCTGACGCGGATCCTCCCCGGCTATCGGGGAGAGGTCGAGGTCTTCGGGGGCGATCTCCGCAGCATGGGCGACGACTTCTACAACCGGATCGGCGTCTGCTTCGAGTTCCCCAACCTCTACGAGAAATTGACGGCGGAGGAGAACCTGGAGTTCTACGGCGGCTTCTTCGACGTGCCGACCGAGAAGCCTTCCGAGTTGCTGGAGCGCCTCGACCTCCCGGTGGGAGATCGTCGCAGCGTCGCACAGTACTCGAAAGGGATGAAGATGCGCCTGGTGGTGGCGCGCTCCCTGATGAACCGGCCGCGCTTCTGGTTCCTCGACGAGCCCACCGCGGGCCAGGATCCCGAGCACGCGGTGCAGGTGCGCGAGCTGATCCGCGAGAAGGCCGCATCGGGAACCACAGTCTTCCTGACCACGCACAACATGACCGTGGCGGATGAGCTCTGCGATCGCGTCGCCTTCCTGGTGGCGGGCGAGATCAGCGCCCTCGATACGCCGCGCCAGCTAAAGCTGCGCCACACCCGGAAGATCGCGCGGGTCGAAGCGGTCAATGGAATCGGCGTGGAAATCCGCGACTTCCCCATCCAGGACCCGCTCGGCAAGCACCGCTTCATCGAGTGGGTCCGCGATCACGACGTGCAGACCATCCACACGCTGGAGCCCTCCCTCGAGGACGTGTTTCTGAAGATGACCGGAAGGGGGCTGCTCGAATGAGGGGTCGCGTCGCGAACGCGGTGCACCTGTTCCTGCTCGCCCAGTGGCGCAACCGCTTCCCCCACGTCTACCTGGGAATGGCCCTGCTGACTGTACTGGGCTTCCGCCTGGCCATCCCGGAGCAGTACGTGGAATGGCTGGTCCCCGCCTTCCTGCTCGGTGAGCCGGGCACTTTGGCGCTGACATTGGTCGCCGCCCAGGCCTATCTCGAGCGAGGCGATCGCAGCGTGACCGCGCTGGCCGTGACACCGCTACGGAGCGGCGAGTACGTCTTCGCCATGGTCCTCGCCTCGGCGCTGGTGGCGACACTGGCGGGAATGATGATCCAGGGCTTTGTACTCGGCGTCGATCTGCGCCTGGTCCTGCTGTTCCCGCCGCTCCTGCTGACCGCCACACTGGCGGGCTTCCTGGGACTCGGACTCTCCGCCCGCTTCTCGGAGTTCACGCGATTCCTGGTCGCGGGCTTGATGCCGGCGATGGTGCTGATCCAGCTGCCCTACCTCTCGTACTTCGAGCTGGCGCCGCGGCTGGCCTTCGTGTGGATTCCGAGCGACGCGGCGCTCTTCGGGCTGGCGAACCTGGCCCGCCCGGATCCCGATCCACTCCACTACGCCCTCTACGCCGCGCTGCTGCTCGGCTACAACGTCGTCGCGTTCCGCTGGGCGCGGCGCTCCTTTCAGGAGCGGGTGCGCGAGCGATTGGAGCGAGCATGAGCAAGGTCGGGGCGCTGCTCCGGAAGGATGCCCGCGGGATCTACCGGGACGGCTTCCTGCTCTACATGTGCGTGTACATGCCACTGGTGGCGATCGCCGCGCGGCTCGGCGTCCCCTGGATCCCCGTCGAGAATCTGGCCCTCTACGTAGCGCCTTGGCTCGTCACACTGGGCGGCTCGATCGCCGCCATCATCTTCGGATTCGGGCTGATCGAGGAGCGCGAGCGCCAGACGCTGCTCCTGCTGCGGGTGCTCCCGCTCTCGCGGGCGGCGCACTTCAGCTACCTGGTGATCACCACCGGCCTGCTCTCCTGCGCCCTCGGCCTGGTGGCCGCAGCGGTCTTCGGTCAGCCCGTCGCCGACCTCCCCGGCTTCCTGCTGATGCTGGCGGTCGGCTCGCTGGCAGCGCCACTCGGCATGTTGATGCTGGGCGTGGCGGCCGCCAACAAGATCGAGGGGATGGCGGTGGCCAAGCTGGTGAGCTCGATGTCGATCGTGCCCGCGCTGGTCTTCGTGGTGCCCTCCCCGTGGCAGATCCTGCTGGCGTGGAGTCCGCACTACTGGGTGTACCTCGGCCTGCTCCGCGCCTACGCCGGGGAGGCGCAGCTCGCCGGACTGGCCGTCCACTGGCCCGGCCATCCGGCCTGGGTCGAGCCGCTCGCCGCGGCCGCCCTGTGTCTGGGCGGAATCGCGCTGCTGGCGCGGATCCACCGCGCCAGGGTGAGGTAGGATTCTCGCGATGGCGAAATTCAGCGTCAGTCTGGATCATCACTCCGGCGTCCCCATCTACCGCCAGATCATCTCGCAGATCCTCTACGCGATCGCCCGGGGCGATCTCCCCCCCGGCACCCAGCTGCCGACGGTGCGCCAGCTCGCTGTCGAGCTCTCGGTGAACCCGAACACCATCATCAAGGCCTACAAGGAGCTGGAGATCCGCGGGAACCTGGAGACGCAGCAGGGCACGGGCACCTTCATCAGCGATGCCGAGGTCACGATCGCGCCCGACGAGAAGAAGCGCGTGCTGACCGCGCTCTGCAAGGACGTGGTGGGACGCGCGGGCGCCTACGGGATCGAGCTGGGTGAAATCATCCAGGCGCTCCAGAACTTCAGAGAGGAGAGCTGACATGATGAAGAAGACCTTCGACTGGAAAGAGCCCTTCCAGAAGCTCGCCGCCCTGCCGATCTTCAAGTCGCACTTCGCCTGGGGCCCGCTCAACGCCTTCGTGCTCCTGGCCGGCATCGGCCTGACCGCGGCCCTGGTGTACCGGCAGGGGAACCTCTCCGACGACCTCGTCATCGCCACCGGGGTCGCCGCGATCTTCATGATCCTGAGCCTGTTCATGGGAAGGCGCTGGGAGCAGATCCTGAGCGGCGTGGTGCTGATCGCCATCGCCCTCAAGCTGGTCCTTCCCGACGAGAAGATCCTGCTTCTGGTAACGGGGATCGCGCTCGCCGCGATCCTCTCCTGCGTGGTGCAGGTCGCGAGCCAGTGGGAGAAGGCCATCCTGCTGCGGCTGGGGCGGTACAGCGGGCTGCGCGGACCGGGGCTCTTCCTGATCCTGCCCTTCGTCGACCGGATCGAGGCCTTCGTCGATCAGCGGGTGCGCGCCACCGACTTCCGCGCCGAGCGGATCCTCACCCTCGACACGGTCCCCGTCTACGTCGACGCCATCAGCTTCTGGCTGGTCTGGAGCGCCGAGAAGGCGGTGCTCGAGGTCGCGGACTACGCCCACGCCGTAATCCTCTCCGCCCAGGCCGCGCTTCGCGACGCGGTCGGCAAGCACGAGCTCAACGACCTGCTCAGCAGCCGCGAGAAGCTCTGCGACGAGATCCAGCACAGGGTCGACGAGAAGACCAACGCCTGGGGGATCACCATCCAGTCCATCGAGATCACCGACGTCGTGATCCCCGAAGCCCTCGAGGAGGCGATGTCGAAGCGCGCGCAGGCCGAGCGCGAGCGGCAGGCACGGATCATCCTCTCCACCACCGAGAGCGAGATCGCCGAGAAGTTCGCGGCTGCCGCCGACCAGTACCGGGACGATCCTACCGCCCTCCACCTGCGCGCCATGAACATGATCTACGAGGGGATCCGCCAGAAGGGATCGATGATCATCGTCCCCAGCTCCGCCGTCGAGACCATGGGCCTGGGCGCCGTGACTGGGATCGCGGCCCTGGCCAAGGGTGAGGGTGCGGAGACGCCCGAGAAGAAGCGAGAGGAGTGATCCCGTGGACCATCTGGCACTGGTGAGCGTGGTAGCCGGAGCCGTCATGATCGTGGCGCGGGGTCCGATGGTCGTCGCGCCTTCGGTCACGGTGGCAGCCTACCGGTGGCTTCTCGCCAGCCATGCGCGGATTCGCATCATGAGCGTCTTCGTTGCCGCACTCGGTCTGGCAATGACTCGCGCTGCACACGGCGCCGAGCAGGATGCGGCCTGGGTCATCTCGATTCTCGGCTGGCTGTTTCTCTTCGCCACCGTGTTTCTGCTGATCTTCACGTCCTTCTACCAGAAGATCGCCCTCGGGTTCATGGACGCCGTGGACGATCCGGCCGTGCTGCGCGTTCTCGGCGTCATCGGTGCGCTGTTTGGCGCCTTCCTGATCTACCTCGGCATTGGGGTATTCTGAGCTCGAACCCGCTCGAGGTCTTTCGCCCCGCCATGAGAGATTCGCCCGATCGGCGTCCTGGGTGCCCTGGTTGATTCTGCTGATCGCTCTCGGTGTGCGGCCCGCGATCGCGGTCGTGATCGATTCGGGTGACGGAAGCGGCAACACCGGCGCGCCGGCCGACGATCCCGGATGGAGCAACGTCGGAGTGCTCGGGAAGACCACGGGCGTCTTTCTGGGAAACCACTGGGTGCTCACCGCCGGGCACACCGGCGGGCGCGAGTTGCAGCTGGGAGATCGGCTCTTCGAAGCGGTCCAGGGGAAGATCCGGCATCGCCTCTCCACCGGCCCGGCGCTCGAGGCGGATCTCCAGCTCTTTCAGCTCCGCGAATCTCCCGATCTTCCGCCAGTGCGGCTGGCCACGCAGCGCACCGCGTACCGAGACCCGGGTCGTGATGATCGGCAACGGTCTCGATCGCAGCCCGTCGCTTACGGGGTGGAGCCAATCCTGGACGATCCTACCGCTCGGCGGCGCCTCCCATGCGGGCTACCAGCTCGGCCCGGGAAGAGCGATGCGCTGGGGAACCAACCGCATCGCCGCCGTCGACTCTGCGCACGCGGACCGGGAAGCGCGTGAGCCGCGCTTTCGCGACGCTCTTCGAGGACGGCCTTCCCACGCCGCACGAGGCCCAGGCCGCCTCGGGAGATTCCGGCGGACCCGTCTTCGCCAAGAACGGCGACGGAGAATGGGAGCTGGTCGGCATCATGATCACCATCTCCCAGCACCCGAATCAGCCGGCGAATCTCAGCGTCTACGGCAACGCCACCTACGCCGTCGACATCCACGCCTACCGGGAGCAGATCGAGAAGATCCTCGCCTCCTCACCGGATCACGATCGCGACGGCGTCCTCGACATCGACGACAATTGCACGCGTGTCAAGAACCCCGATCAGGCCGACGCAGACGGCGACGGCACCGGAGACGTCTGTGAGGAGCCCGAGGGCGCGGAGGGCACGGCGCCGAAGGCGGGGAAGAAGCGCACACGGCAGTGATTCCGCGGCGGGGGCGCATTTCGGCGTGTTTGTCGGGCGCGGCTTCTGATAGGCTCGTCGCTGACGGACTGACCCAGGCGGGCGGAGGATTCCATGGCCAAGATCATCGGCAACATCGTTCCGGAAGACGACTTCACACATCCCCTCGGGCCGGAGTCGAACTTCAACGAGAGCATGTACTTCAACTTCTTCGACAGGGAGAAGTCGATCGGGGGCTTCATCCGGTTGGGGAACCGCGCCAACGAGGGCCAGGCCGAGATGACCGTGACCCTCTACCTGCCGGACGGACGCGTGCTCTTCATGTTCAAGCGGCCCCAGATCAAGGACAACGACACCTTCGACGCCGGGGGCTGCCGCTTCGAGGTGCTGGAGCCGACCCAGACCCTGCGCACCGTCTACCAGGGCTCCGTGCTGGAGCTCGAGGAGCCCCGGAAGATGGCAGATCCGAAGCGCGCCTTCGTCGAGAGCCCGAAGAAGCGCGTCCACCTGGACCTGCTCCACGAGGCGGTGGGCCCGCTCTACGGAAAGAACGACGCCGGCGAGCAGGGCGACAAGCCGCCCGAGGAGCAGTTCGGCAAGGCCCACTACGAGCAGCACATGCACGTCGAGGGCACCCTCGAGATCGACGACACCACCTACCAGATCGACGGCTTCGGGCTGCGGGACCACTCCTGGGGACCCCGCTACTGGCAGGCCATCCACCAGTACGACTGGCTCACCATGAACTTCGGACCGGACTTCCACGCCATGGTGTCGATCATTCGCTGGGACCAGGAGCGCGAGCGACGCTGGGGCGTCGTCGTCCACGGCGAGGAGATCGACCTGATCACCGAGGTCGAGATCGACGCGGACTACGAGGAGAACACCCTCTATCACAAGGGGGTGCACGCGAAGGTCAAGACGGCGAAGGGAGAAGAGCTGGAGATCGAGGGGAAGGTCCAGAGCTTCATTCCGCTGCGCAACCGCCGCGCCGGCCTCGTCACCCACATCGGCGAGGGCATGACCGAGTGGCGCTGCGGCGACCAGGTCGGCTACGGGCTCTCCGAGTTCCTGCGACAGGTGGAGTAGACGCGCGGAGCCGGGTCCGCCTCCGGTATGCTCCTTCCGAAACCCGTGCTTCGGAGGAGCCGCAACGATGATCAGAGGAATCCATCACGCCGCCATCTCGACCGGCGATCTTCAACGAGCCCTCGCCTTCTACCGCGACCTGCTGGGATTCGAGACGGTCTTCGAGGGGGGCTGGCCCGCCGGCGTGGAGGTGGCCGACAACATCACCGGTCTCTCGGGCTCTTCGGCCCAGCTGGCGATGCTTCGCGCCGGAAACGCCTTCCTCGAGCTGTTCCAGTACGCGTCGCCCGCTCCGAGCCCGGTTGACCCGAACCGCCCGGTCTGCGATCACGGCATCACCCACATCTGCCTCGACGTAACGGACGTCGATGCCGAGTACCAGCGGCTGACGGCTGCGGGCATGCGCTTCCACTGTCCACCCCAGGATCTGGGCGGATCGCGGGTCACCTACGGCCGGGATCCGGACGGAAACGTGGTCGAGCTCCAGGAGATCCGCGACCCGGCGAGCGCGACGGCCCTCGACCTGGGCTAGCGGATGCTGCGATTCTCGACCGCGGCACTATTGATCGCAGCGACGCTCGCGTGCTCCGGGCTGGGCCAGACGCTCCAGAGCGGGGCGGGGTACAAGGCCAAGGAGCTGGCTTCGCGCGTCTTCGTCTCCGGGAGGGAGGCCGAGCGGGTGATCCGCGACGACCTCTCCGACGGCCCCATGGTCCTGGTGTCCGGCCGGGTGGATCCGGAAGACCGCTCGGCGAGTGCACGGGCGCTCGGCGTGGTCCGGAGCAAGGCGATCTGCCGCGAGGGTCTCGGCTGCACGCTGGTCAAGGGGCTGACGGAAGAGGAGATCCGCAGCCAGCCCTACGATCCGCCGACGGCTCCCGCTGTCGACCCGAGCACCGTTCCCTGGCCGAGCGGCGACGCGCTGCCCGACGGGCCGCCGCAGACGGCGAGCATCGACGCGGCGAAGCTCGACGCTGCGCTGGATCGAGGTCTTCTCGGAGCCCGCCGACTCGGGAAGGCGCGAGACCCGCGCCGTCGTCGTCGTCCACCGGGGAAGGATCATCGCCGAGCGCTACGCCGAAGGCTTCGACGCGCAGACGCCGCTCCCCGGCTGGTCGATGACCAAGAGCGTGATCGGCGCCCTGGTCGGCATCCGGGTGCGGCAGGGCGCGCTCGATCTCCAGGCACCCGCTCCGGTGCCCGAGTGGCGCAGCGCCGGCGATCCGCGCGGAGCAATCACGCTGGATCAGCTGCTGCGCATGAGCAGCGGTCTCGAGTTCGGGGAGGCCACCGACGAGTACGACGGGGACCTGGTGACGATGCTCTGCGACCGGGGCGACGCGGCAGCCTATGCCGCCGCGAAGCCGCTCGAGCACCCACCCGACAGCCACTGGCACTACTCGAGCGGCACCTCCAACATCGTCTCGCGGATCCTTCGCCACAGCTTCGAGGGCGACCAGGCCGCCCACTTCCGCTTCCCGCGCGAGGCGCTCTTCGATCGCATCGGCATGCGCAGCGCGGTGATCGAGCCGGACGCGAGCGGCAGCTTCGTCGGATCGTCGTTCATGTTCGCCACGGCGCGCGACTGGGCGCGCTTCGGGCTGCTCTTCCTGAAGGACGGCGTCTGGCAGGGCGAGCGCATCCTGCCCGAGGGCTGGGTGGAGTACAGCACCACGCCGACGCCGAAGGCGCCGCAGGGCCGCTACGGCGCGCACTGGTGGCTGAACGCCGGAGAGCCGGACGACCCCGGCGACCGCCCCTGGCCCGACCTGCCGACCGACACCTTTTCTGCGCGAGGCTTCGAGGGCCAGGAGGTCGTGGTGATCCCCTCCCGCGAGCTGGTCCTGGTGCGCCTGGGCCAGTCCCGCCCGGAGAGCAGCTACAGCTCGAACGACTTCGGCGCCGCCGTGCTGGCCGCGATCGGCGAGTGAGAGCCCCTCTTCGACGGGATGACGACGCGCCCTACTGCTCCGCCATCGCCTCGCGGATGGAGGCGTCCATCCGGCGCAGCTGCGGGCTCGACACGTAGAAGATCAAGGCAGCCGCCACGGAGAGCACCGCGGCCAGCCCCACCGCGAACGGAGCGCCGTAGAACTCGGCGACGGCGCTCATTGGCAGTGTCCCCAGCAGCGGGAGCGAGAAGGACATCATCAGGAAGCTCGAAACCCGCCCGCGCACCGCGTCCGGGATCAGCAATTGGATCGCGGCGCTATTGAGCGTCGAGTAGATGCTGCCCAGCACGTTGGCGGCGAAGACCAGCGGGAGTGCGAGCAGGAACCAGGGGCTGAAGGCGAAGCCGACCAGGAAGACACCGAAGCCGATCACGCTCCACATCATGGTGCCGAGACGGCGGCTGCCGGCGGCTCGCCAGGCGATCAGCATGGCTCCCACCACTCCGCCGAGCCCCCCGACCGCCTGCAGCCAGCCGAGCCCCCACTCTCCGACCTTCCAGATGTCGCGGGCGAAGACCACCAGCAGTGTGCCGAAGGGCATGGCCAGGAACATCGGAACCAGCCCGAAGAAGAGCAGCACCAGCACCAGGCGGTGCTCTCGCATGTAGCGGACGCCGTCGAGGATGTTGCGGCCGATCGAGACCTCCCGCGCCGCGCTCTGGGGGCGGTAGCGCCCGACCCGCAGCACGCACAGGAAGGCCAGGAAGTAGATCCCGACTCCCACCGCTGCTGCGCCCTTCATGCCCAGCAGGTAGAGCAGGTAACCGGCCACGCCCGGGCCCACCACCCGCATCGTATTCATGCCCGCCATGTTGAGCCCCACCGCCTGGCTCACGCCTTCCTTGCCGACGATGTTGACGACGATGGCGGCCCGTGCCGGCATGATCAGCGGGAACACGCAGCCCGCCACCGCGGAGGTACAGAGCAGGTGCCAGAAGGCGAGCTGGTCGCTGACCAACAGCGCGAGGATCAGGCCCTCGTTGGCGACGACGATCGCCTGACCGATGACGATCAGATTGCGCCGCTCGACACGGTCGGCGATCGCCCCGCCGAAGGGCGCGATCAGCATCATCGGGGTGGCCACGGCGGCGAGCAGCAGGCCGAGGGCGATCTTTCGGTCGGTGAGGTCGTAGGCGATCCAGACCCGGACCAGGCGTTGGGCCTCCATCGCCATGAAGAAGAACATGTTGCTGGTGAAGAGCCAGCGGAACTGGGCGATCCGAAGCGGCGAGGGAGGCTTCTCCCCACCCGCTTCTCCCCTCGGCGCCCCGCTCACCGGTCCTGGCCGCATCATCCCCGCCGCACTTCCCGGAGCGCATCCTACCGCTTCGGGGCGTTCGCCAGCCGCGAGGCTGGAACCCCTCGGGGATCTCGATTGGAAGCCCTAGAATTGCGGCATGAGCCAGCTGCCCCGAGATCGCATCCGCGGCTCCCTGCTGGGCGGCGCGGTGGGCGACACCCTGGGCGCTCCGATCGAGTTCGAGTCGCTCCGCGAGATCCGCGCCCGCTTCGGTTCGGAGGGGCTCCGGGAACCCGCGCCGGCATTTGGCAGAGTGGGCGCCATCACCGACGACACCCAGATGACCCTCTTCACCGCCGAGGGGCTGATCCTGGCAGCCGGCGATCCCGCCTTCTCGGGCCGCTCGGGTCTGGTGCGATCGGTGCACCGCGCCTACCTGCGCTGGCTCCGCACCCAGGGCGAGCGCTCGGCCCATCCAACCTTCGAGCGCACCGACGAGGGCTGGCTCCTCGGCCTCGAGGCGCTCCACAGCCGCCGCAGCCCGGGCAACACCTGCCTCTCCGCCCTGCGGGCGCCCCGGATGGGAAGCGCTGAGCAGCCTCTCAACAGCAGCAAAGGCTGCGGGGGCGTGATGCGGATCGCTCCGGTCGGTCTCGCCGGCGAAATCGGCGATCCCTTCTCCGCTGGCTGCGAGATCGCCGCCATCACCCACGGCCACCCCACCGGCTTCCTGGCCGCGGGCTACCAGGCATTGGCAATCCGCGAGGCCGCGGCGGGAACGCCGCTTCGCGCCGCCTGCCAGGAGGCCCTGGAGGAGCTACGCCGGCACCCGGGCCACGAGGAGTGCGCAGCCGCCGTCGAGCGCGCGATCTCCCTCTCCGTGGAAAAACGCGGCGGAGCCTTCCCGGAGGACGTGGAATCGCTCGGCGAGGGCTGGGTGGCCGAGGAGGCGCTGGCGATCGCGGTCTTCTGCGCCCTGGCCGCGCCCGACCTGGAGAGCGCCCTTCGCCTGGCCGTCAATCACGGCGGCGACAGCGACAGCACCGGCGCCATTGCGGGCAACCTGCTTGGCGCCGCCCTGGGCGACGCAGCCATCCCGCCCCGCTGGCTCGCCATGCTCGAGCTTCGCGAGGAGATCCTGCGGCTGGCGGAGGAGCTCGCGGACTCCGGGCTCGGCCGCTCCCACAAGAAATAAAAAACTATTTAAATAAAGATATTGCAAATCTCCGCCGAGGAGCTTATAGTTTTGCTCCCGTCTCCGGAGGAGAGACGGCAATCCCCCAGGGGGATTCTCCCGTCGGCCCGGATCCAGAGGGCCTCTGAGAAGAAACCCGGGAGACCCCGAAATCGAACGGAGGCGGTGATGCTGCAGCAAGAGGTCGATTTCTCGAGCGCCCACACCCAGCACTCGGATCAAGAGAGCAACCGGGTCGCCAAGGACGACACCTTCGAGATGCTGCGGCCGTACTTTCGTGAGATCGGTCCCGTCGAGACCCTGACCGCGGAAGAAGAGGTCGCCCTGGCCAAGCGGGTCGACGCCCACACCGCGGGACTCCGGAAGGAGATCTTCGGGATTCCCTTCGCGGCGCGTTTCGTGGTCGAGCGCTGGAGCGAGCTCCGCGGCGCGGAGCGCGTGACCGCGACGATGAGCGCGGTGCCCGCCGACCGCCGCGAAGCCGACGCCAGCGCCCGGATGGATCGCGCGCTCCGGCGCGTCGCCCTGCTCCTCGATCGCCGCGACAAGCTCTCCGGCAGCTACAAGGCCCGCCCCTCCGAGGCGAAGCTCGCGCAGCTCGACCAGGACATGCAGCGCGCGCTGATCCGGGCCAACCTGTCACCGACCCTGATCGACGAGATCCTGAAGGGCCTTCGCGATCGGGAGACGCTCCTCTCGCGAGCGCAGCTCCGGGGCGGGATCCCGCACCTCGCGTCAGCAGCTGGAATTCGAGGTGGGTCTCTCCGCGAAGGAGTTCCGTGCGCGCATGCGGAAGATCGACAAGGAGGAGAGCGGTCTCCACGAGGCCCGCAACGAATTCACCCGTCACAACCTGAAGCTCGTGATCAGGGTCGCCAAGGAGTTCCGCGGCATGGGCATCGCCATGCCGGACCTGGTGCAGGAAGGGAATCTCGGCCTGATCCACGCCGTCGGCAAGTTCGAGCATACGCGAGGCTTCAAGTTCTCGACCTACGCGGTGTGGTGGATTCGTCAGGCGATGATTCGCGCCATCCAGAACCAGTCGCGCACCATCCGCCTGCCCTCCCACGTCTACGACCGGAGCATGCGCTACCAGCGCGTCCTCAAGCAGCTCTCGACTTCGCTCGGGCGCACGCCGACGACGAAGGAGCTGGCCAAGGAGCTCGGGGTCAACGAGAAGCAGATCGAGATGCTGAGCCGAATCCGGCAGAAGCCGACCTCGCTCGACGCTCCCATCCGCAACTCGGAAGACGAGTCGATGGCGGATCTGATCGAGGACACCGAGGCCATCAACCCGATCGACGAGCTGCACCGCGAGCGACTGACGGGGACCCTGGATTCAATGCTGGTCCACTTGAGCGAGCGCGAGCGGGATGTCCTGAGCCAGCGCTTCGGGCTGGCCGGCAAGCCCGGACACACGCTTCAGGAGATCGCCAACCTCTTCGGCCTCTCGCGAGAGCGCGTGCGGCAGATCCAGGCGGGCGCCATCGCGAAGCTGCGGGAGCTCGGCGCCGAGCGCGGGCTGTTCGACGCCCCCGGTCTCTGACCCACTGCGCCTCTAGGCCAGGCCAATCCGCACCAGCTGATCCGCTGGCGCTTCGACCTCCTCCAGCGCCGCGCGCAGCCGGTCGATGGCCTGCTTCTCGAGAGCCGTGCCCACCAGATTGCGGCGTTCTTCGGGGTCGTCCTTCAGGTCGAAGAGATGGTGATCGTCGGGTGGGGAGCTCGAGGCCCAGTACGGGAGTGGATCGCCCTTGGCGAAGGGCTGCCGGATCACCGGCACGTCGGATCCCGGCATGAAATCCAGTCGGGCACGCCGGTCCGGACGCGGCAGGCGGAGCTGCGGAAGGTGCGGAACCGGCATCGTGGACCAGCGGTTCGACCACATCGAGAGCGGGAGGTTCTCGTCCGCGTAGCCCCGGGCGTACTTGGCCTCGCCACCAATCACGTGGATGTGACGCCCCCAGATCCCGGAGAGTGCCCACTCGCGGATCGATGTCGCCTCTCCCTCGAGGAGCGGAATCATCGAGCGGCCATGAGTGCGGTGCGTCGGCTCGACCCCGAAGAGGTCGGCGAGGGTGGCGTGAATGTCCACGTTGGTCGTGAGAGCCCGGGTGGAGCCCCCGGGGCGGCCGGGCCAGGAGATCATCAGCGGCGTGTGGCCGAGGGTCTCGTAGATCGGCACCCCGGGCTTGCCCCAGATGTCGAGGTCGTCCACGGTCTTCTCGCCCAGGTAGTGACCGTGGTCGGTGCAGAGGACGATCATGGTGTCGTCGGCCAGGCCCTTGCGGTCGATGGTGTCGAGCAGCCTTCCGAACCAGTGGTCGATCATGGTGAGGCCCGCCCCGTAACAGGCGCGAACCTGTCTGCCCTCCCGCTCGCTCATCTTCCCGCGCGCAATGGGGCCCACTGCGTAAGGGGGCCAGATGAGCTTCGGTCCCTCCCAGCCCGGGTCGTACATGGAGGCATAGGGCTCCGGGGTGTCGAAGGGCTCGTGGGGATCGAATTCGTCGATGAAGAGGAAGAAGCGCTCGTGGCGGCCGGCGTTGTCCTCCAGCCACTGGGCGGCGGTTGCCATCGTCCGGGGGCCGGGAAGTCCGACTCGGTCCGGAAGTAGGTCCGCGAGTCGTCGTAGGGGCGGCGGACCGGCGCCGGCCTGGCCTCGGGAATCTCGGGGGCCCCCGTGGCGCTCGGGTCGGGGACGCTCCTCCAGGGGTCGTTCTCGCCACCGCGCAGGTACTCCCAGGCGTTGAAGTCGGTGTGGTAGTTCTCGCCGCCGCTCTCGAAGAGGTGCGGGTGATCCGAGGCCAGATAGCTGTGGACACCCGCGCGGCGCAGCTGATGGGTGATGGCGTCCTCCCAGACCTCGATGGATCCCCAGGGCTTCCAGAGGAAGTCGAGGGCGCCGGTGAGGATGTCATGGCGGGCGGGCATGCAGGGGAGTGAGCCGGCGTAGTGGCGATCGAAGCGGATGGATCGCCTGGCGAAGCGATCGAGATGGGGCGTGTCGAACTCCGTCGCACCGTAGGCACCGAGCATGTGGCGATTCAGGCTGTCGAGGAGCACGACGATCGCGTTCCTGGGGCGGCTGTGCGCTTCGGGCTGACTCACTTCGGAATCTCCTACGGTCCTGAAGACGGGTATGGGAGTTATACTTCTTCCTCCCGGTGTCGCGACCTTCCCGGCCACCGCAAGGGGAATCATGACCCAACCTCCCGTCCTCGATCAGCTGGATACGCGCCTTCTCGAAACCCGGGAGGTGATCCGCAGCTCCGTCAAGACGACCTCGGTCGTCGACGCCACCGAGACCGGCCTCCTGCTCCGCACCGGAGCGGAGATCACGACGGCTCAGACGAAATTCCCGGCGGGAAGCGACGAGGCCGAGTTCACCGCGGACACCGAGGCGGGAGCACTGGTCTCGGGAAGCCTCCGAGTCGATCTGGTCAGCGACTCGATCCTGCGGGTGCGCTACGCCGAGGGCGACGAGATTCCGGAGAACGCCACCCCGATGCTGGTGGGAGAGCCGGCCGGTCCCTCGGCGAGCCAGATGAGGCAGGAGAACTACCGGGTCGTCTACACGACGTCGAAGCTGCGCGCCGAAATCGGCCTCGAGCCCTTTACCTTGCGCATCACCACCACCGAAGGCCGCGAAGTCTGCGCGATCGGCGGCCCCGAGAAGAACCACTTCCACACCTGGGACTCCTTCAACACCGGCATCTGCCGGAGCGCCCTGGACGACGCACCGATCGCCGTCGAGCGCTTCACCTTGCGGCCCCAGGAAGCCATCTACGGGCTGGGCGAGCAGTTCATCAAGCTCAACAAGGTCGGGCAGACCATCGATCTCAACATGCTCGAGTCCTTGGGAACGACGACACCGCGCAGCTACAAGAACATCCCCTTCTTCATGAGCACCCGCGGCTACGGAATCTTTCTCAATCACTCGAGTCGCATCACCTGCTGGATGGGGAGCCTCTCCGCGGTGGACGTCCAGGTCGCGGTGGAGGACGATTTTCTCGACTACTACGTGATCGTCGGCGACATGAAGGAGATCCTCTCCCAGTACACCGACCTCACCGGCAAGGGGCACGTCCCCCCTCTCTGGAGCTTCGGCTACTGGCAGAGCAAGATCTCCTATCGCGCCGCCGACGAGGCTCTCGAGGTGACGCGCAAGATGCGCGAGGCGGAGGTGCCGATGGACGTCCTCCACCTGGACACCCACTGGTTCAAGGAGGACTGGTACTGCGACCTGGAGTTCGACCGCGAGCGCTTCCCCGATCCCCAGGGCTTCATTGCTGAGCTCGCAGAGATGGGGGTGAAGCTCTCCCTCTGGCAGCTCCCCTACATTCCGGAGGGTTCGAAGCTCTTCGAGGATCTCGCGGCGGTGGACGGCTTCGTGAAGACGGCCGAAGGCGAAATCTACGACGTGGGCATCTGCATGACGCCCGGCTTCCAGGGAGTCGTCGGCTGTGTCGACTACACCAATCCCGAGGGACGCCGCGTGCACCAGGAGCACTTCCGGCGCCTCTTCGAGATGGGCGCCAAGGTGATCAAGGTCGACTTCGGCGAGCAGGCGCCCCTCGACGGCGTCTACCACGACGGCACCCCGGGACACCAGGCCCACAACCTCTACCCGCTGCTCTACAACCAGGCGCTCTCCGAGGTCACCCGCGATGCCACCGGCGAGCAGGTCATCTGGGCCCGCTCCGCCTGGGCGGGGAGCCAGCGCTACCCCCTCCACTGGGGCGGAGACAGCAGCGCCAACTGGTCGAACCTGATTCCGCAGATCGAGGGAGGCCTCTCCTTCGGACTCTCGGGATTCCAGTTCTGGAGCCAGGACATCGGCGGCTTCCTGGGTATCACCGGCGGCCCGCTGCTGGTGCGCTGGATGCAGGCGGGCCTCTTCCTGTCCCACGCACGAATCCACGGCGTCGGGGACCGGGAGCTCTACAAGTTCGATCCCGAGGTGCTGCGCATCTGCCGCGACTACCTCCACCTGCGCTACCGGCTGCTTCCGTATATCTACGGCTCGGCCTTCGACTGCGTCGAGCGAAGCCTCCCGATGGCCCGGGCCCTGGTGTTGGAGTTTCAGGACGATCCCAGCGTCTGGAACATCGGCGACCAGTGGCTCCTGGGAGACGGGCTGCTGGTGGCGCCGATCTTCGACGAGAGTGGCGCTCGCCGGGTCTACCTGCCCGCTGGAGAGTGGACGGACTGGTGGACCGGCACCCGCCTCGCGGGAGGTCGCTGGATCCAGGTGGAGGCCGATCTCGAGACACTTCCCCTCTACGTCCGAGAGGGTGCCATCATCCCGATGGGACCGGTGATGAACCACGTAGGGGAATCCCCAGTATCGGAAATCACCCTTCGCGTGGCACCCTTCTCCGGCGACGGTGAAACCGTCTTCACCGTGCCGGTAAACGACGAACGCATCGCGGTGCGCTACACCGCTCTGCGCGGGAAACACAGAATCGAAATCGCTCCCAGTGCGGTGAGGTTCCGGGTGGAAGAGCTCGGCAGTCGGGGCGATTCAGCGATGGAGATCTCGACTCTGTCATGAGTGAGGCGAGAACCAAAGCGGAAGACCTGCTGCTCAAATCCTTCAAATACCTGAACCGGTTCATGTTGGCTCTCTTCCGCCTGGGCCTGGGCGGGGGGCTCAACGCATGGCCGAGCGTCGGCGGCCGCATCATGGTGCTCACCCATGTGGGCCGCAAGACGGGGATGAGAAGGCGAACGCCCCTCAACTACGTCGTCGTCGACGGCGACGTCTACTGCCTCGCCGGCTTCGGAAGCGGCTCGGATTGGTACCGCAACATCCTCGCCAATCCGGAGGTCGAGATCTGGCTCCCCGACGGCTGGTGGGCGGGCAGCGCCACCGACATCAGTGGCTCGGACAACCGAATCGACCTGTTGCGTAAGGTCCTGATCGCCAGCGGCTTCGCCGCCTGGCTGGCGGGAATTCGACCGAGAACCGATTCGGATCAGAAGCTCGCCGCGCTGACGGAGAAGTACCGGCTGCTCCGGATCAGGCGAAGTCACGGACTCACAGGCCGCGGGGGGCCGGGCGATCTGGCGTGGATCTGGCCGCTAGCGACATTGACTCTGCTGCTGATCCTGCTTTTCTAAATACGCCATTCGGGCGCGTTGCGCGCGTCACCTCGAAATGTCACCCAGCGACCGATTCTCGTTGGGCTTCCCGACACCAGGGCGTAAGATGGAAGCACCCCCTGGATGGCGTGGCCCGCTCGGGCGCCATCTCCGGGAAGAGGAGAGCGACATGGCCGAGAGCGTCTACAAGATCATCGAGCTGGTCGGAACCAGCACCGAATCCTGGGAGAAGGCTGCGACTGCCGCAGTGGATAGAGCTGCGCAGAGCCTGGAAGACCTGCGGATCGCCGAGATCGCGAAGCTCGACCTGCAGATCGACGGCGGCAAGGTGCTCGCCTACCGCGCCAGGGTGAACGTCTCCTTCAAGTATCGCGGGGGCGATTGAGCCGAGCGACAGTTCCTGAAGCGGTGACCTCTTCAGAGCACCCCTCCGGCCCCCTCCGGCGGGATGCTCGGGGAGTGGTGTGTCTACGCCTCCGTCATCGGGGACGTTGTTGAGCGTTCAACAACGTCCCCGATCGCGCGGTCCCTGGAGCGTCGCGGGCAGCTCCCGGTGCGCGAGGTCGTCGAGCTCCAGGTGGATGTCCGCGCAATCCACGTCGCCGACGGCCTCGAGTCTCTCCCGCAGCGCTCGCGCGACCGCAGCGGCCTGGTGGACTCGAAGCTCGGGGTCCACCTCGATCTCGACTTGAAGCACCACGCGGCGCTCCACGAAGTGGACCAACACGTGGGTCACCGCCCGGACGCCATCGACCCGCTGCGCGATCCCGCGCACCTCGCTCTCGATCTCGTCGCGGGGGCGAGACAGCTGGTCCGCCGGCGCCAGGTCCTCGTCGGGCTCGGGATCGATGTGGACGAGCACCTCCGACACGCCTCCATGCTCCCGGAAGACGAACTCCCGGACCCGCTCGGCGACCTGGTGGCCGTCGGAGACGGTCGTCGAGGCATCGACCTGCACGTGAAGATCCACCAGTATCCGCGGGCCCATCCGTCGCGCTCGAAGCTCGTGCAGGCTCACCACCCCAGGGAGACGTCGAATTCCGGCGCCGAGATCGCGGAGCATCTCTCGCTGAAGCGCCGTATCGGTGACCTCGCGAACCGCTCCAACCAAGACCGAGATGGCCATCTTCGCAATCAGCGCTGCGACCACCACGGCTGCCGCCGGATCGAGGATGGGAAACCCCATCCTCGCCCCTGCGATTCCCGCCAGCGCCGCAACCGAGGAGAGGGCGTCGGAGCGCTGGTGCCACGCGTTGGCGACCACCAGCGGGCTCTCGTGCCGCCGACCGACTCGAACCGTGAGCTGGAAGAGCGCCTCCTTGACGGCGATGCTGAGACCGGCCGCCCAAAGCGTGATCCCGGCCGGTACCACCGACTCCCCGAATCGGCTCGAGGCTTCCCAGGTGATCCCCACCGCGGCGCCGAGCAGGATCACGCCGAGAAACACCGTCCCCAACGTCTCGTAGCGCCCGTGCCCGTAGGGATGATCCTCGTCCGGGGGCTTCGAGGCCACCCGAAGACTGAACAGTGCCACTACGTCGGTCGCGAGGTCCGAAAGACTGTGAACCGCGTCGGCCACCAGCACGCTGGAGCCGCCGAGCAGCCCGACGCCACCCTTCACGACGACGAGCAGCAGATTGGCGACGGCCGCCAGCGCCGTCACGCGGCTGAGCGCCCGCAGGCGATCGCCGGCCGCGGGATCCCCCTCGCGCTGCCCGGAAGCGCCTGGCCCGATCGGCTGGCCGATTTCGATCCCCATCTTCCCCGCACCAACGCTAGGCAGATTTTCCGACAGAATCCAGCCGGTTCGGTTCGGCTCGGAGGCAGAAATCCATCGACATCCCGCTTGGCCCCGAGTCTATAATCGGGCGGGGGGAGCGGAGGACCGCGAGATGTCGAACAGTGATCCGAAGACGACCGGCCAGATTCCGGCGGGATTCGATGCCGCCTGGAGCTATCCGCTGATGGAGGCGATCTTCAAGCGCCGGACCCGGCGCATCGCCCTGGGGTCCGAGATCCCTGGCGGTCCCACCCAGTTCAAGTCAGAGCAGCCGCCCCTGCCGCTCGACGAGCTGGAGGAGGCCCTGCTGGTGCAGGCCGCGACGGGACTCAGCGGATTGAATCTCGCCGACCTCCCCTTCTGCGACGAGCAGGGCCGCGACATGGGCGGCAACACCATGATCCAGTTCGCCGGCCGCACCTGGCCCAGCCCCTGCGCCTCGCACGATACCGAGCTCTTCTTCTGGAACGACGAGGGCACCTACGTGATGAAGCTTCACGAGACCACGCCCGACGAGCTGCTGCTCTACCAGAACCAGGACGACCGGGCCAAGATCCTCGAGTTTCACCGAAAGTGCGCCGTCAAGCTCTTCGACGGGCGGCCAGAGTACCCGCACAGCTACCCGACCATGCTGCCCTTCAACATTCCGACCTCCGACATCCCCGGATCGACGATCTTCCTGCCCGTTGCAGACACCACCTTCGAGCTGATCAACGTGCTCCTGCTGATGTGCGGCTGGCCCGACGGTGGCATCACGCTGGTGGATCCCGACAACGGAAACCGGCCCGCCGGCTGCGAGCGCTGGGTCAAGGAGGGCCTGCTCAACGCCATGTACACGGCGCCGATCAGCTACTTCGGGAAGGTCTCGGAGATCGAGTCCGGCTTCATCATCCAGAACCTCCTCCTGGCCATCCAGGCGATGGGGCTGGGTGGCTGGGTGCACGCCCATCCCACCGCGATGGTGCTGCTGGGAGGCACGCCCCTGGCCAAGGGCCTGGGCTTCCGCTTCGTGACCGGCAAGGGCGGATCGACCAAGGGGATCCCGAGCCCCGTCGGGCGGGAGGGAATCCTGGAGGCGTACTGTCCCCCCTTCTACCCGAGCATGGACGCGGCGGTCGACGCGGTAGTCGAGGCGAAGTTCGGCTCCGGCGGCCTCTACGACCCCCAGCGCGAACCCGCCAGCGCTTTCTCGAATCACCACGAGCTGGTGACGGGCGTCCCCCGCTACAGCGACGCGCTGGTGCAGTGCGTGAAGGACATCTGCAACTACATCTACGAGACCTACGGTCGCTTCCCATCTCACGTCGACGCGATCTCGACCCCGGGCTGCTGGGTACAGGCCCACCACCTGGATCTCGAGTTCTACGACCGCTTCTACAAGAAGGGCGCCTACACCGAGGCGCAGCGCGACCACATGACGCTCTGGCACTCCGCCTGAGCGGAGTCCGTTGAAAAGGGGGCACGGCGAAGATGCAGGTGATCAGTGGAGCGGGGGAGTTCGAGATCGTCGTGGAGCGCGTGGAGGTCCGCGACACGTCGCTGGTGATGATCGGGAAGATGGGCATCTGGGAGTCCGAGACCATCATCGACCAGGCGGAGCTCCCCCAGCTGCTGCGCGTCGCACTCAATCCACGCGTACTGGGATGGACCGTGGGTCGGCCCTTCGCAGCGCTGGCACGGCGCTTTCGACGGCGGGACGAGTCCGCGTGAGATCTCCTCGTGATTGAGACGATCTCCGCCCCCTTCGAAGGCTATCGCGACGTCGTCCGCGACGCGTGGATCGACCGGAACGGCCACCTCAACATGGGCTACTACGTGGTCGTCTTCGACTTCGCGACGGACGCCTGGCTCGACTACATCGGTCTCGACACCGAGCACCGGAGAAGCGCGAAGATCGCGACCTTCTCACTGGAGTCCCACGTCACCTACGCGCGCGAGGTGGGGAAAGGCGACGAGCTGCGCTTCACCACCCGGCTGCTCGGCTTCGACGCGAAACGCATCCACTACTTCCACGAGATGTACCACGCGCAGGAGGGCTACCTGGCGGCGACCAATGAGCTGATGAGTCTGCACGTCAGCCAGGAGACCCGCCGCAGCGCTCCCATGGCGGCGCAGATTCTCGAGCGCCTCGCCGAGATCGGGCGCGCCCACAGCGCCCTGCCGATACCACAGCAGGTGGGACGCGTGATGGGCTTGAAGGCGTCTCCGACCACGTAGGCCGGCCTCGCCGAGGCGCCTGCGGAGAGAAGACCCGCGGCGGCCGCTCTCGTCCGGCAAAGAGTCGGGGTATAATGCCAACCAGGAGGGCCCTCCAATGCCTGATGCGCCCCGTCTGACGGATTTCGAACGCGCGCGAATCGAGGTCGAGGCGCTGATCCCGATCATTCGCGCATTCGAGAATGAGCTGGGAGTGGAGCGCGCTCACGAGATCGTGGCGCGCGCCCGTGCCGAGACGACGAAGGTGGACGTCGAACGGGCGCTGAAGGGTAAGCGCCCCACGAAGATGCCGTTCAGTGAGAAGGGGCTGGCGAAGAACGCGGGAGCTGGCGGAGCCCTGGAGTACGAGATTCTGCGGGAAGACGAGGAGGCCTTCGACTTCAACGTGACTCGCTGCCGGTACAAGGAGATGATGGAGGAGCTCGACGCCCTCGACCTCGGCGCACTGCTTCTCTGCGACGGGGACTTTCCAGCCGCCGAGGCGTGGGGTCTCGATCTGCAGCGAACCCAGACCTGCATGGAAGGCGCCTCCCAGTGCGACTTCCGGTACCGGGTTCGGCGCTCCTGAGCTCCCGCCTTACGGCTTGGTGAGAGCGCCGTAGTGGCGTCGCTGCATGGCGCAGCGTTGGGAGGGGATCATTCCGGTGAGGCAGTCTCTCTTCGTGTCGGGCGCGGGCTGGTTCTCGACCGCGAAGAGGATGCAGCGCGCTCGCGTCCCGTCCAGGCGCGACTTCTTGCGACACTCATCGATGGCTTCCTCGATCGCCTGCTCCGGCGAGCTGCTTGCGAAGCGCACACCGTACACCCAGCGCCCGTCGGCCTCCGTGGCGAGGGCGAGGGCCTTGTGCGGCTCGAGCGTTCGGTAGCGGCGAACCACCTCGTCGAAATCGGGCTCGTTGGCGCCTGAGAACGTGTTCGACGCGCAGGAGAACGCCGCGGCGAGACACACCGCGAAGATCACCCTGAGCGCAATGCGATGCATCATGGGTGGGATCCCACCAATGAAAGTGTGGCACATCCTCTCATCGTCGGCCGCCGCCGGTCAAGGCGCCCGGTGCGATCGGCTCCGGCGGCCGCGCGGCCGCTTCGGCCTGAAACCTCTCGGCATCGGATCCGAGCAGGGCCTGGACCTTTCGAGGCGCAGTCAGGGCGTCTATGTCGCTGACGACGTCGGCCAGCCGATCCTCCGTCGGCTCGCGAATCAATCGAGTCCAGTCGATCAGCTGCTCGATCTCGGCCAGGTGACTGTCGCGGATGCCGTCGCCGCGTACGACCTGTGTGGGCATCGCCGCCAGCAGGGTGTCGATTCGCTCCAGCGACTCGGGCCAATGCCCTCGCTCGCCAAAGATGCGCAGCTCGATCCCGGCGGCGCGGTGATCGATGCGGGCGAGGGGTGCGCGCTCACCGCCGGATTGCCAGACGTCGACGCGATAAGAAACCGGACCCAACCCCGAGGGCGGCGGGGCCGGTGGGAGATCCAGTGCGATCTCGGCAAAGGGCTCACCCCGCGCGTCCGTCAGCCGGTACGCCTTCACCCGGCGCGCCAGGTCCCGCATCCGGCGCCGATCGCCGAAACCGATCCACGGAAAGTCCTCGCGCCGCTCCAGACCGATGAAGAAGTCGGCGCCCACCCGATCGTCGAGCCAATCGGCCTCGACGTGGTAGAGGAAATCCCCGAGCGTCATGAAGTCGGAACCGATCGCGTAGCCGTAGCAGCCGCACTGATGGGACACGAGTGCGGGCAGGCCGCCCGACGCGGACTCGACTATGTCCGCCAGCTCGAGGCTCTGCCGGTGGTAGGTGAAGCGGCCGTTCTCACCCGGCCGCTTGTGATGGATCTTCAATCCGCCCCCCTCGCTCCGATAGAGCGAGTCGAACCGGGCCAGCCACGGGCCACCATCGCCCCGCGAGAGCGTGCCGCCGACGCGGCGTCCGGAGATCTCGTACCACACCCGAAGCTCCCGCCCGGAGCCGGCCTGGTGAAGGGTCTCGAATGCCGTGGTGTCGGCGGGCAGCCCCTGAGTACCGAGCCACGCCCGCAGCTCGGCGTGCTCCTCGCGATTGAGACCCGGCATATCCGTCGAGACCTCGAGTCCGAGCCCTTCGATCGAGAGAGGCGCCGGCGGGGCGAGCAAGGTGAGCACCTGTCGAAGCGGTTTGCCGTCGTCACCGAGACGTGCCTCGACGACTACCCGGCGCGGATACGCTGCCCCGGCCTCGAGCGGCGCACCGGATCGCGTGAGCGCCGCCGAGACCGGCCCGGCGGAGAGTCGCCGGTGCTCTCCGTCCCTTCGAAGGCGGCCGATCTCCGAGCCGTCGAGGAGAAGCTGGCTCTCCGCGCCCGAGGGCCCCACCCACGAGAGGAGGGTCGCCTCACCGAGCTCGCGAGGCTCCAGCTCACGTGGCGAGCAGGCCAGCAGCAGCGCGACGATTGCGATCGAGGGCTTCATCAGATCCATTCAGCAGCTCAAGAGCCGGCCCCTCGCCTGGTCGCCTCGGAGCCCTGGCTTCGGGAACGGAGAGTAGGCAGCGAAGTGCTATCCCTATACCTATATCTGCGAGCTCGATCGCGCCAGACCATGGAGCCCAGGGACGTCCCCGAGGGCCCGCGTCCTCCACGGGGGAGACGCGCTACGGATCGGAGGTTCTCGTGAGCCGCGTGGCCATCTTCATCCCCTCCTACAACGCCGCCCGAACCCTGCCCGGGGTGATCGAGCGCATCTCCCCGGAGCTCTGGGATGCCATCGAGAGCCTCTTCGTGATCAACGACGGAAGCCAGGACGACACCAACGCCGTCGTGGAGGAGCTGTCCCGGGATCAGCCCAAGATCCGCCTGGTCTCACGCCAGCCCAACCGGGGCTACGGCACCGTCGTGCGCGAAGGACTGCGCCGCTGCGTGGCGGAGTCCGATGCGGAGTACATCGTCTGTCTCCACGCCGACGGCCAGTACCCGCCCGAGAGCGTGCTGTCCTTCGTGGCGTACATGGCCGAGCACGGGGTGGACGTGCTCCAGGGCAGCCGCCACAAGGACGACACCGCCCTCGAGGGCGGCATGCCGAAATACAAGTGGCTGGCCGGGAAGATCCTGACCTGGATGGAGAACCGCACCTTCGGCCTGGAGATGACCGACTACCACTCCGGCTTCCTGCTCTACAGCCGAAGGGCCGCCAGCACCATCCCCTTCGACCAGCTCTCGACCTACTTCGATTTCGACCTGGAGGTGATCGCGTCGGCCCGTGCACACGGGCTGGTGGTGGACGAGCAGGGGATTCCCACGCGCTACGCAGACGAGGAGTCCCACCTGAACCCGATCTGGTACGGGCTGCGCTGCCTGCGGGTGATGATCCGCTACCGCATGGGCGCCTACCGCCCGCGGCTCAATCCGTAGGACTTCTACTTCTTCCCGTACAGCTCGTGGAAGTGGCTCATGGTGTGGAAGAGAGTCTCGCGGAGCGGGACCTTGGCCTTCCATCCCAGGAGTCGCTCGGCACGGCTGACGTCCGGCACGCGGCGGTCGCAGTCCTCGTAGCCCGGGCCGTAGAACTTCTCCCCGGAGATCACCTCGATCGGGTGACTCTTGTATCCCGGGTCGCCCGTGATCTCGGCGTAGACGTCGCGCATCTCGTGGGCGAGGTCGTGCATGGTCACCTCGTTGGCCCGGTTGCCGAGATTGAAGAAGTTGTTCTTGGCCTTGGTCGGCACTTCGAGCATCCGGCAGAGGGCATCCACCGCGTCCTCGATGTAGGTGATGGTCCGGTAGGCCTTGCCCCCGTCCACGAGCATCATGGGCTCGCCGTCGAGGAGCGCCTGCATGAAGCAGGCCAGCACCCGCGGGATGCCTTCGCCGTCCCGGCCCGGGATGTAATCCATGCGCGGCCCGAACCAGTTGTAGGGGCGGATGATGGTGAACGGCAGCCCGTTCTCCGTGTGGTTCGCGTAGATGTACCGCTCGAAGAGCGCCTTCGACGCAGCGTAGGTCCAGCGCTGGTTGACGGTGGGACCCATCACCAGCGGGGTCTCTTCCTCGCGCTGCTCGAAGAGATCCAGATTCGAGTAGTCGTTGTCGGGCAGGTAGCTGGCGATGGTCCGACCGTATACCTCGCAGGTAGAGGTGTGGATCAGCCAGAGCTTCGCCTCCGTGCAGATCTCCACCAGCTTGTAGGCGTGGATGAAGTTCGATTTGATGGTGAACACCGGGTTCTTCACGTATTCGGCGGGGTTGCAGACGGCAGCCAGGGAATAGATGGCCTCGGCGCCGTCGAGGACCGGTGCCAGCACCTGTTCGGTGTTGGTGACGTCCAGGTAGCCCTTGGTGAAGTGGAAGTTCGGGTGATCCAGCAGGTGCTGGCATTTCGAGTCGGCCACGTCGTAGCCGAGCACTTCGAAACGTCCGTCGGAGAGCAGGCGCTCCGTCAGGTGACTTCCGACGAAGCCACCGCAACCGAGAATGATCACCTTCCGGTCAGCCATGTCCGTATACCCCTCAGTCTGCGTGCACCGCGCCGATGCACCGGCTCCCGAAGCGATTGGAAAGCGGTTGCGAGATCTCGCCCCCCGGGGGAGGCTGTACCACGCCGGACACCGCTCCAGAATGCTCGCGGGTGTAGCAGGATATCCCCAGCCGGCCAAGAGGACGCCGGCCCGGCCGCGCTCGGCGCCAGCCCTCGCCACGCGAGCCGGTGGGAAAGCCGGCTAGACTCCTCTGCCACCACGTGTCGAGGTATCCACGATGACCCCTGGAGCGCCGATACCGGCCTCCCCGCCAGAGGAGATCCAGTTCTCGCGCGGCAAGACGGTGCTGTATGCCGCCGTGGCCGTGCTGCTGGGTCTCTCGGCCATCGAAGTGATCTGCGCGGTCATCTGGTCCACGATCGTCCCGCATCGCCTCGAGGCCCAGGCGGAAGAGGTGCCGATCCGGTTCGGCATGGTCAATTTTCCCGACATCGTCGAGAAGGACCCGTGGCTGTTCTGGCAGCTGAAGGCCAACACCACCGCGCCTCTGGATCAGGGCAAGATGACCGGCTTCATCGCCAACGGCGACCGGATGCGCAATCCCGAGGTCCCCGTCGAGCGCGGGCCGAACGACTTCCGCGTGCTCAGCCTGGGCGACTCGAATACCTTTGGCTGGGGCGTCCGCTACGACGAGGCCTATCCGACGCTGCTCGCCGAGCTCCTGCGCGAGGCGCGGCCGGGGCGGGAGATCCATGTGATGAATGCGGCGTGCTCGGGCTACTCGGCCCATCAGGGGCTCGAGATGCTGAAGCGGCGCGGGCTCAAGTACCGGCCCGACGTGGTGACGATCTGGTTCGGGTGGAACGACTCGGTCGTCTGGGACGGCATGACCGACGCGGAGCACGCCCGGCTCTTCGCCCGGGAACACCTGTTGGACTTCAGCGCCACCTATCGAGTGCTGAGCTACACGCTGCGTCGGAGGGCACACGACAGCGTGGACGAAGAGCGACAGGAGACAAGAGCACCTCTGCAGCGGATGCCGGTGGCCGGCTACCAGGCCCGACTGCGGGAGATGGTCGAGCTGGCGCGGGCCAACCAGATCAGCCCGGGCCGCGGTGCCCGCGTCGTCTTGATTCAGGGCTGCTTCCGCGATCAGATCCGCACCGCCCGAAAGCGCGAGGGACGGTTCAAGCCCGATGAGCATCAGAAGGCCATGGCCGAGGTGGCCGAGCAACTGGACGTACCGATGCTCTCACTGTGCGACGCGCTCTACCAGGCCGGTGTGCGCACGAAGGATTTCCTGGACCAGGGCCACCTGAATCCCAGGGGCCTGCGTATCGTCGCCGACGCACTGTTCGCCCTCCTGGTCGAACACGACATGCTGCCGGACCGGCCGACGCGCCCGGCGCGCAGGTCCCTCCTCCGTGATGACGAACGCCGACGGCAAGACCTCCGCCGGCGCGCCGTCCGCCCGGCCGGATCGCCCTCCTCGTCCTGCCCGCCGCATTCGCGGCGTGGTGGCTCTTCGGCACCCTCGACCTGCAGCGGGCGCCTTCCTGGAACGTCCTGGTCAAACATCCTCAGGCGGCCGGCGAAATCGAGCTGTACGTCACCAAGAACGAGCTCGACCCGCGCTACCACGCCGACGACCCCCTCTTGGAGAGCATGCGCGTCGATCCGACCGAGAACGGTCTGCGGGTGACCGTACCCGAGGAGATGCTGGTCAGTCGGAGCGAGTGGCTCCTCAGAGTCGACTTTTCGGAGTGGGCCGTCCGCGAATCCGTCCGCGACCTCTCCGTCTCGTTGAACGGCAGGGTGATCGCGGACAACCTGTCGACGAAGGAGAGACTGCGACTGTCCGTCGCCTTCGCCGACCTGGGTCCCGGCGACAACACCTTCGAGCTCACCGCCCCGATCCCCCGGGTCTTCACGCGCCTGCGGATCCGCAACCACGTCACCTTCCACGGCTGGTACCCGACTCTGAGCGTCCTTCGCGTCCGCCGCCCCTACCTGCGCGAGGCGCGCAGCCTGTTGGGAATGGCGGGCGCCCTCGCCGTCGGGGTGGGGCTGCTCCTCGCACTCCGCTGGCTGGTGACGAGGCGGCTGCGCGTCCCGGTCTGGACTCGCCGCCAGTGGAGCTGGACGGTCGCCCCGGTCGCGGCCATCGCTGCGGGCCTCTGCGTCCGGAACCTGATCTCGCCGGACAAGGTGCTCTTCGGACAATGGTCGATGGCGAGCCTGGTGCTGATCTACATGCTCGTCGCAGGCGTCTGGTGCGGTTGGCGAAACCTGAGGGCCGAACGCTGGGATGAGCTGGACGAGGCCACCCGGGTTCGCTTCCTGGACGCGCGGCGTGCGGTCGTACTCTTCCTGCTGATCTGGCTGGTCTACAACTCCAACTCGGCGCGGGTCGGCATGATCGACGGCATTCCGGCCCCGCAGATGGCCATCAGCCTGCTCCGCCGTGGAGACATGAACGTGGACGAGTACCTTCACACCTACAAGAAGAGCGACCGCCGGATCGGCCTGATGCAGGTGAACGAACACTGGGTCCCGCGGTGGCCTCCCGGCACCGCCCTCTTCTGCATCCCGTTCTTCGCACTGCCCGTCGCGCTCGGAGTCGAGGTACCCTCGCTGGGTGTCGACATGCTGGCCAAGCTGACGGCATCGACGCTGACGGCCGCGTCCGCCGTGTTCATCTTCCTCTGCCTGCGGCGCTTCGCTTCGCGGCGCGGGGCGACGTGGATGACGATCGCCTACGCGCTGGGTACGGCCGCCTTCCACATCAGCGCGCAGGACACCTGGGCACACGGTCCGGCCCAGTTCTCTCTGGCCGCAGTTCTCTACATCGTCGTCGGCGAACCCCGCCGCCCGGCATGGCATCTCCTCGCCGGGTTTCTGATCGGCCTGATGGTCGCGGCACGCCCGCAGTCGCTCGCGCTGGCTCTCCCCCTCCTGCTCTGGATCGCCTATCGCAACGGCATCTGGATCTGGGCCTGGTACGCGCTGGGTGGACTGCTACCGGCTCTCTTCCTGTTCGGTTACAACATGCACTACTTCGGCACCCCTGGCTTCGGAGGCTACGAGAAGATCCTCGGAGGCGGTTGGGATCTCGCAGGGCTTCCCAGAGCCTTGCTCGGCCTGCTCGTCAGCCCGAACCGCGGCATGCTGATCTTCTCCCCCTTCCTGCTCTTCTGCATCTACGGCGCGGGCGTCGGGCTGCGGCAGCAGGAACACCGCTACCGGATGCTGGCCCTGGCGCTCGTGGTCGGTCTGACGGGCGACCTCCTCCTCACCGCGTCCTGGCGAGCCTGGCACGCCGTCCTCTCCTATGGCTCCCGCTACTCGGCCGACGCCCTGCCCTACCTGGCTCTCTGCGGAGGATTCGCCATCGACCGCATCCGGAGCCGCCCTCTCTGGCGTACCGTTTTCGCCACGACGGTCGTCCTCAGCATCCTGATCCACTCGCTCGCCGTCTACTGGGACATCCACCCCTGGAACCACATGGTCGCCCGCGAGAAGCATCTCGAGTTCCGCGACTTCGAGACCGCCGCGTGGGTGACCGACGACCCGCAGATCCTCTGGCAGGCGCGCTTCGCGCTGGACTTGTTGGACGAAGACTGACCGCACCCGACTTCTATCGAAGCCTTTCGGAGCAAAATCAGCGAATCTTGCCCACCGAGGAAGCACCGCAAGGAGACATCATGGGAACTCACCCATATTCTTCGACAACTGGAGACGAAGCCGGAAGACAGATGGCTGCTCCTGGTGCTGGCGGGGGGAATCCTCCTCCTGATCGTCTCCTACATCCTCTTCCTTCCGTACTTTGCGATCCTCGCCCCGAGCGGCTACTCGATCGTCGACCAGCAGACGGTGTTCACCTATCAGGCGAACCAGACGATCCTGGCTGCGTGGAAGGCCATCGATGGCGGCATCCACGCATCGCTGATGTGCGCATACATCGACCTCTTCCCGTTCATGCCCGCATATGCTGCAGTGGGATTTGCCTGGGGCACACTGGTGGCAAGGCGCTCCTTCGAGAAGACTCGCAAGCTCGGGATCCTCTTGTCGCTGTGCATCTTTCCCGCCTGGCTGGCCGACATCGTCGAAACCGGGATTCAGGCGATCATTTCCCTGCGCGTCGACACCTATTCACCCATTCTCGTCCCGATCATGAGCACGGCCGCGGTCATCAAGCTGGTGTTCTTCTATGCCGCGGTGCTCTGGTGTCTGGTGGGAACGATCCTCTTCCTCGTCCGCAGGTATACTTGACGGCGCACTCAGTCGCCCGGACTCGTTGCCACCGCCGGCCGACAATTCAGGATTGCGATCGAGGCGACGAGTTGGACGGCCAGAAAGACGATGAACGCCATGTGGTAGCTCTGCATGGCGTCGTAGACGCCCCCGGCGAAGATCGGCCCGAGCGCCCCCCCTACCATGGCCACGATGCCCAGTGCGCCGAAGATCACCCCCATCGACGCGATGCCGAAGTTCTCGGCGATCAGCAGGGGAGCCAGCGACAATCCGCCGCCATAGCTGCACCCGAAGACGACGATGAATCCCACCAGCACGATCGGCCCCATGCTTTCGAGCCCGATCAGAAAGCAGATTCCCACCGCCTGGATCAGGTAGCAGAGCGCGAAGATGTGCCGCTTGCTGAACTTGTCGGCGGCATATCCGAAGCCGAACCGCCCGACGATGCTCAGGCCCGACGGTCATGCCATAGGCCGTCGCCGCTTTCTGCGGTGAGATGCCCGCGTCGGTGATGACGGGCACGAGATGGATCATGATCGCCCTCCCCGCGAACATCGGCAGCATGAAGCCGAGCGCGAGGAGCCAGAAGGCCGGCGTCCGTACCGCCTCTCCCAGGCTCAGGCCGGCGGCCTCGGGCGGCGCTTCCGCCGGCTCCTCGGCATCCGCCGCCGCACTCGGTCGCTCATCCCCATCCGGCAGCAGGCCGATGTCCTCGGGCCGGCGTCGGAGGACGAGGAGCAACAGCGGGATCAGGGCGACCCATATCGCGATACCGAAGACCAGGTAGCCGGTGCGCCAACCGAACTCGCCATCCAGAACGCTGGCCATGGGAGCCAGTGCAACGCCGCCCACGCCAGCTCCCACCAGGGTGATTCCGATCGCCAGGCCCCTGCGGCGCTTGAACCACTGGGAGAGCGCGGTGCTGATGGGGACGAGTGACTGTCCGCCGGCTCCGAACGCCAGCAGAATGTAGAGCAGGTAGGCCTCCAGCATGCTTCGCATGTTGCTGAGCAGCACCATGCTCAGGCCCACGATCGCCGCCCCCGCCGGCACGACACCGCGCGGACCATGCCGATCGACCAACCGTCCCCAGAGCGGCGCCAGCAGCGCGCCGATCACCGCGTTGACCGACAGCACGGTCGAGAACGACGTGCGGCTCCAGCCGAACTCTCCGACGATGGACTTGAAGAAGACCGAATGCGTGGCTCCAATGGATGCGGCCATGAACAGGGTGACGAAGAAGGTTGCAGCGATCCACCAGCCGTAGAAGATCTTCCCGTCTCTCGGCACCAGATCCCCTGTCCTATCCCGCATCACTCGCTTGCTCTACCGAGATCGCATGGTCGATGCGGAGCCAGAGCAGATGAGCACCGCCCACCAGAAGCAGGATCGGCGTGCCTGGAGGTCAGGCGGCGCACCACCTGTCATACGAGTCGGTCAGGACCCCGCGGAGGATCTCGAGACACTCGTCGATCTGCTCCTCGGTGATGATGAACGGCGGCGCGATCATCAGTTGGTCGCCACGCCCCTGCTCGTCTTCGTAGTACCCCGGATACAAGAAGACGCCCTTCAAGCAGGCACTGGACGATGGTGTCCATCTTGACGTTCTTCTCCTTCGGAAACGGGGCCTTGGTGTCCTTGTCCTCGACGAACTCGATCGCCCAGAGCATCCCCTTGCCCCGGATGTCGCCGATCATCGGCAGATCCATCAGCTGGAGCAGTCTCTCCTGCAGGTACTTCCCCGTCTGCTCCGCCCGCGCGATCATGTTCTCGTCTTCGATGATCCGCATCACCTCGGCGCCAATGGCGCAGGCGAGCGGATGTCCCGAGAACGTGTAGAGGTGTTGAAACTCGGCCTCCCGCTCCTGGAACAGCGCGACGAGCTCGTTGCTGACCGCCATTCCCGCCAGAGGGGCGTAGGCGCTGCTGACGCCCTTGGCGAAGGTGGCGATGTCGGGAACGACCCCGAAGTGGTCCATCCCCATGTTCCGCCCCGTCCGCCCGAAGCCGGTCACCACTTCGTCGGCGATGAAGACGACGTCGTACTTGTCGCAGGTCTCGCGGACGATCGGGAAGTACTCGGGAGGAGGCACCAGCGCCCCGCCGGCGGCGGCGACGATCGGCTCGGCGACGAATGCGACCACCGTGTCGGGGCCCTCGGCGAGGATCCGTTCTTCCAGCTGCAGCGCGCAATCGATGTCGCAGCCCGGATACTCCTTTCCGAAGGGACATCGATAGCAGTAACAGGCTTCGACTCGAGGGTTCTCCCACAGCATGGGAAGGAAATCCCTCTGTCTCATCTTCACATCGCCGATCGACAGGGTCAGGAAGGTCATGCCGTGGTAGCTGAGATTCCGGGAGATGACCTTGTATCTGGATTCCCGCCCGGCGAGCACCTGGTACTGGCGGGCGAGCTTGATGGCCGCCTCGTTCGCCTCCGACCCGCCCGAGCAGAAGTAGACGTTGCGCAGCTCTTCGGGCAGCACCTTCTTGATCCGTTTCACCAGCTCGATCCTGGCTTCGGAGGCGAAGATGGGAAGCACGTAGGAGACCTCTCGGAGCACCCGAGCCGCCGCCTCGGCAATCTCCGGACGACCGTATCCGATGCTGACGGCCATGGGTCCGCCCGAAGCGTCGATGATCCTGTGCCCGGAGCTGGTGTGAAGATACACTCCCTCGGTCTTCGTGATGAAGATCGGAGGGACGCTGGGAAGCGGGAGGAACATGTTGTCGATGACTTCCTGCATCTCCATGGTGCTCACCTCCTCGATCTCGCAGGCGACGCCGCCACACGGGCAGCTGCCCGGTAGCGCGATCGCTACCATCCGGTGGACATTCTAGTCCAAGCGTGGAAAGGCCACTACGGCGAGGGCAGGTGACCTCGATCTCTCCGTTTCAAAGGGGGTAGCTGATGTTGGAAGTGCTGACCGAGCAAGACCTGCACCGGATCCACGATGCATCGCTGGAAATCCTCGAGACCAACGGCGTGACGTTCCACGAGAGTCCCGAGGCGGCAGAGACACTCCGCGAGCACGGCTGCGAGGTCGATGGCTTCCGCGCGCGCTACCCCAGGCGTCTGGTCGAGGAGGCTCTTGGCCTCGTGCCCGACCGCAACCAGTTGAGCTTCGACTACGCTCCTCTCGCTGTGACCGAGCCGATGAGCCTGAAGAAGGGCGAGAGCGCACGTCGGACTGATCGGCAATTCATTCTACATCTACGATTACCAGAGGGGCTCTCATCGGGACTGCGTCGAGCAGGACGAGGACGACAAGTGCCTGGTTCTCGACAGCCTGCAGAACGTGAAGTACGACTGCTGCAATCTCGTCTTTCATTCCGAACGGGTGGGCAAGAGAATCACGCCGGATTTCAGCAGCGCCGATTCCGCGGCAGCGTTTCTGCGGCGCCGGGTGCGGGACAGGCAGCGTGCGTTGCGCTTGACCGGTCGGAGCCCGGACACGCTCTCGATGCGCCTGCTCAGTCGGACCGGTCAGGAGCTGCTTCTCGAAGGACTGAGTATCGTGGTGTTGCAGGGGCGTCCCGATGGAGAACGCCTGCTCGAGAGATGCTTCATTCCATTCGTGTGGTGCAATCCCAAGAGCCCCCTTCAATACTCCGCCGAGGAGACCAACGGGATCATGGCCGTGGCCAGGAGCTCCGCGGCTTCCCGCTGGGCGATGATCTCGCCGGAAGTCATGATGGGTGCGACGGGCCCCGTCACCGTTGCAGGGTCACTGGTGCAGCAGAACGCGGAGATTCTCGCCGGCACCGTCCTCGCACAGCTGGTGCAGCCGGGCACACCGGTCATCTACGGCTGTGTCACCGCTCCCATGGATCTCCGCACGGCGGAGATATCACAGGGGAACTTCGAAGCCGCGCTGATCAACGCCGCCGCGGTCCAGATGGCGGATCACTACGGGATGCCTTCCCGCATCGCTCCGGGCAACACCAGCGCCCGCGAGCCCGGAGTGCAGAGCCGCAGTGGAGATGACGCTGGGGCTGTACATGGGCCTTGCGGCCGGCGGGAATCTCATCACCACGGGGCTGCTCGATTCCACCTTGATGGTCAGCTACGAGCACCTCGTCCTGATGGACGAGTTGATCGGCCAGATCAGGAGCATCACCCGCGGCATCGACACCGAGCGGAGCGGCCTGGCTCTCGACGTCCTCAAGGAGCACGGCCATCCTTCTCCCGACTTCCTGGGCAGCGACCATACGCTCGAGCACATGAAGCGGGACATCTACTACTCGGACTACACCGGTCGGACGAATCGCTCCTATGAGGAGTGGTACGAAAAGGCACACGCCCGAGTGGAACAGGTGCTCGACCGTCAGCCGGACGACGAGCGTCTGGAGCCGGCGATCGAGGAGAGACTGGCAGCCGTCGAAGCACGTCTGCGGGAGGACAACGAGAGCTGGCGCCGCGCACAGGGCGAATGGTGGCACTTCTATATCCAGGACCTCTGAGCAGTCAGCCCTCTATCGGCCGATCTCATCACAGAACTCCCTGATCTTTGTCTTTCCATACTCACTGGCGAATGGAGAACGACTCCAGCGAGCGAGCCAGCCTGAGCCGGGTCAGCAGCTCGAAGATGCGCAGGATGCCCAGCTCGTGATAGCCGCTGGAGAGACCCAGTGTGGCGATGACAACGCCACCCGACGCCTCGACACGGTGGGTCAACGGGCGAAAGAGAAGCTCGAGCTCGAATACCTCGAACGGTGGCCCGGCGAAGGTCGCAAAGGCGCTCACTTTCTTGCTTCGCAGCCCCTTTACCTGCCTCAGATACCTCGCCACGGGATAGGAGATGTAGCACCACTTGGGGCCACCGATGCAGACGTGATCGAACTCGGACAGGTCTGGATGAGCCGGCGGTCGAATATCGTCTTCTGGCTGGGGGTAGCGCGCCAGCCACCAGCGACGAAGCCGCGGCAGGAGCATGGACAAGAGTACGACTGGGTACTGATAGATCTGCCTGAGGAGGAGATTCCATCTGCTCTTCTCCTCCAACACCTCGAGGCGATCCAGTACGACGGTATGCTCTCTGCGCCTCAGCTCATCGGCGAGGTGTCGGGCGAGAACATCCGTGTGGCCGCTCCTGGAGTAGTAGGCAATCAGTACCTTCATCTGGAATTTCCGAACCCCGGTGAGCGGCTCACCCCGGCTGTCCGGGGTCGGTCACGACGATGGGCTCACCGACGCGTACGTCGCGGTGAGCAGATCCGAAGGCGGCGCGAAACTGCTGGATGACCTCGTCGCTGCTGTCGTGTCCGCTGAGACCGACCAGATCGAGGTCCAGCTGTCGCAGCATGTCGACGTTGGCCGAGACTTCCTCCTGCGTCACGGGGCGCAGCGGCCCATCGCCAGACGCAATCAGCTTCTGGAGGGGTAGACCGAGCACCACCGCGCGTCCCTTGGGTATCGGGTAGTGCAATCCCCCGACCAGGCCATGAATCGGCTTCGAAAAGACCGCCTGCGTTCGGCTGACGAGCTTCGGCACGGTCTGATGCCCGCAGCCGACGATCAGGACCAGCCCTCTTCCCGCCACGTTGACCACCAGCGCCTGCTCTTCCACCCATCCGATCAAGAGCTGCCGCGGGATCGTTCCAGTCGTCGCAACGCCTTTGGCGATGACGGTGGGATCCTCTGCGTGCACGGGCGTGAGCCCGGGGTAGGTCATCGGTACAGGGGTGAAGACGCGCTTGCCGGCCAGGTCGATCTGCTCATTGCCAAGGGAGAAGCTCCGATGCCGCTGCCACTTCATCCCGCCCACGTGGTCGGCGTGATTGTGCGAGATGACGACCGTGTCGAAGTCGTCCAGGCCGATCCCGAGTGCCTGCATGTTGTGCAATAGCGGGGACGGATCGCGGCTGCCGCGATTGAACCCCACATCGAAGAGGATCGTGCTCGAATCGGTCTGGATGAGGTACGACACACCCGCCTCGGTCTCGAGCCCCGGGCGGCTCGCGTGCCAGTCCACCAGCGGCAGGATCGACAAGGAGTGGGTGCTTCCGAAGTCGCGAATCACCCCCGGTTCCCGCTGCTGAAAAGCTCGCTCTGCTGTTTCGATCCCACGACCGAGGCGAATCTGAGCGAAGACCAACGCGCCGGCCACCACTACGACGAGAAGCAGGACAACCCCGAGCAGCACACCCATGATTCCCCTCCTCATGCCGACGAGTCTAGGGGATGGCCGCAATTTCTGCTGGGAGCGGTGACCGAGCAGTCGAGGTACCGTAGTCGGGCGCGACGGGATCGATCTCGAAGGAGCACCCAATGAGGAAAGCGATCGGAGTCCTCATCATCCTGGTCATTGCCGGGATCATCCTGCCACCCGCCTACTACGCCCTGGTGGGTGAGTCCGGGGCAGTCGAGCTACCGCCGCCGGGCCGAATCGTGCAGCTGAGCGGAGGAGCACAGCTCAACGTACTCGACTCGGGCCAGGGCCCCGTGATCGTTCTGGTGCACGGGTTGCCCGGATGCGCCTACGACTGGACGCCGCTCCCCGAACGGCTCGCCGCGCTGGGGCGTCGGGTGATCGTGTACGATCGGGTGGGCTACGGGTACTCCAGCCCGCGCGGGGCCGAGAGCGACTATACCTACGACGCACAACGCGAGCGAGCTGCTGGAGCTGCTCGAGATTCTCGACGTCTCCGACACGACCCTGGTCGGCTGGTCCTACGGCGGTGGCGTGGTGATCCGCGCCGGCCTGCGCGGATCCGGAGCGCATCAGGCGTCTGGTGCTGCTCGGCAGCGTGGGCCCGGCCATCGAGATTTACGAACCCGGCCTGGCAGAGAGGATCCTGTTCTCCCGACCGGTTCTCGCCTGGGTGTCGATGGTCCCACCGCTCTCGCGAGCCGTGGCGCGCTCCGCCAGCGCTGAAGTGTTCAGCGACCAGCCCATGCCCGACTGGTGGGTCCCCCAGCTGCGCGCCAACCTGGCGCGCCCGGGCACGACCGACACCTGGCTGGCGGAAGGAGCGGGGCCCATGCTCGAGGGCATCGACCCCGGGCCACTCGACCTCCCGGTGCTGGTCATCAACGGAGAGGATGACTGGTCGGTCCCGATGGATGTGGCCGAAGACCTCTTCCAGAGGGCGCAGCCGGACGCGAAGCTGCTCCGCGTGCCGGGCGGAAGCCACATGTTGCCGATCACCCACGCGGACCTGCTGGCGCAGCATCTTTTCGAGTTCACGGAGTGATGACCGAATGAAGAGAGCAATGACGCGGTCGAGAGCGCGGCGTCTGTGGGTCGGGATGGTGAGTCTGGGATGGCTCCTCGCGGGCAGCGGCGGGGCGCTGGCGGCCCCGGGCGTCGGTGACCCCGCCCCGGACTTCAGCCTGATGGGCTCCGACGGGCGCCTCCACTCACTCTCCGAATACCGGGGCCAGAAGGCCGTCGTGCTCGCCTGGTTCCCCAAGGCCTTCACCCCCGGCTGAACGGCGGAGCTCGAGTCGCTGCGTGACAGCGAAGCCGCCCTGCAACAGTTCGACGTGGCCTACTTCATGGTGAGCCTCGACAGCGCGGAGAAGAACCAGGCCTTTGCCGAGTCTCTGGACGCCAACTTCCCGCTGCTCTCGGATCCGGACAAGCAGGTCGCCCGGGCCTACGGCGTGCTCGGTGCTCTGCGCCTGTTCGCCAAACGGAAGACCTTCTACATCGATCCGCAGGGCGTCATCCGCCACCTGGAGGAGGATGTCGACACGGCCGATCCACGGCGCGCAGATCGTCCGCACCCTGACCGACCTCGGCTTTCCGCGGGCGCCCGAGGCGCCCGCTACCGAAGGGGATGAAGCCGCTTCTCCCTGAGAAGAACCCGACCTTCTGCGCTCTCTACCAGATGCCGCGCAGCAGTCGGTAGGGCGTCCGTTCGCGGTAGTCGAGATACGCGGTGCCGCGCGCCGCCATCAGCTGCTGTTCCTCGATGGGAATGAAGAGTATGAAGGTTCCCCCTACCAGCACGGCCCAGAAGAGGGCGGCGACGTTCCCGTGAATGAGCACGCTGCAGATCCCTGCGAAGAGCGCCGCTCGGTACATCGGGTGCCGCACCCGGCCATAGGCTCCTTCGGTGAGCAGAGGCGTCTCGTCGCCGTGGGAGTGACTCATCTTGCCGCCCGGTACCCCGAGCAGGCCGTCGAGTGCCGCAAAGGTGCTCCCCTCGAAGAAGGCGACGATGGACAAGATGAACCCGAGCAAGCCGATGAAGCGCAGCCACTCCGGCACGACGAACGACGGTCCGGGGATGGGCTGGTGGAGCACCAGAACCGTGAGCCACAGGGCGATTCCCACTGTGATGAAGACCCGTCGCTCCGTCGGTGATCCGTTGGGGTGGCCCCATACGGCGCTCTTGAACCAGCTCCTCGTCATGATCAGATGGGGAACGGCGAACGCCAGGTAGAGCCCGAAATTGAAGAGGACGTTGACGCGCGGCGCGCCCGGCTCGAAGCGGAATCCGTAGAGAAGGGCCCCGAACACCGAAGCCAGCCCGAAATAGGCGAATACGCGGTAGAACTGCGTCATCGAAATCTCCCCCGATCAGGGCGCCCTCATGCTGCCCTTGTATGAATGGTTGCCTTCAGCCGCCCAAATACCTCGGAAGAGAATTCGCGGGCTTTCCGTCGAGACGCAGCTGCTCCTCTGGCGGCTTCTCCCTGATTCGAACCTATCCGAGCTTCGCATCAGACCCAAAGAGGCGGACCCGAACCGACGGCCATTCCTCCCCGGGGGAAGGGCCGATGGCTGCTTCCAGGCGAGTGTCGATCCCACCATCGCCGCGCCAGCCTCGATCGGGAGGCTTACCCTGTTGTCCTGATGGGAAAAATGATGTTCTACTGACTCTGCGGGTTTAAGAAAGGATCGGTTTGGAGTGGAAGATGAAGGTCAAGGAATGGATGACTCCCGAACCCAAGACCGTCAACGAAGATGATCCGGTGAAGGCCGCGGTCAATCTCGTCGTCGAGAACAGAATCCGGCATCTGCCCGTCGTTCGCGGAGACGCCCTGGTAGGAATCATCAGCGATCGCGACCTGAAACGCGCAATGCCTTCGATCGTCGCCGGGGCGACGGCCGAGGAGTACCAGACCTTCATGGAGGAGACGCCCGTCGAGCAGGCCATGACTGCGAATCCGATCGCCTGCGCCCCGGACACGGATCTGGTCGACCTGGTGCGGGAGTTCTGTCAGAAGAAGGTGGGCGCCATACCGGTCGTAGACGACGGCCGTCTGGTGGGCATCGTGACGCAGACCGACATGATGGAGGCTTTCCTCACCGTGTTGGAGAGCCAGTAGCGGCAGCCCTCACACGGCTTCGATACAGCTCGGCGGCTTGGCGGTCACGTTGTAGGTGACGCTCACGACACCCGGAACCTCTTCGACGACGCGGTCCGCGATTCGCCGAAGAGTTGCGAACGGCAGCTCGGTCGGCGTGGCGGCGACGGCGTCCGTGCTCTCCCAGCAGCGCACCTCGATCTGCTGACCGAAGTCGCGCCCTCCTTCCCGTATTCCGGTCACCATGTCCTCGTGCAGAATCGCCAGGTACTGGAAGGCGCCGCTATCGGCCAGCTCTTCCTCGACGATCGTCGTGGCCTTCCTGACCGTCTCGATCCTCTCCGGCGTGACTTCACCGATCACACGGGCTGCAAGCGCGGGCCCGGGGAAGGGAGGCCGCTCGCTGATCTCCGCCGGCAAGCCCAGCGCGCGAGCCACCACGCGCACCGCGGGCTTTCGAAGCTGCAGAATCGGCTCGATGACCTGGTAGCCGAAAGCCTCCTCTGGATCGATGCCGATCTGTTCGAAGACGTTGTGCTGGCGCTTCACACCCGCCGCCGTTTCCTCGACATCGGTGTAGTTGGTGCCCTGCAGCAGCACCTTGGCGCCGCTTTGCTGGACGAGCTCGGCAAACACGTCCTTGTAGAAGACCTGGGTGATGCCCTTCTCCCGTTTCTCCTCGGGATCGGTCACCCCCTCGAGTCCAGCAAAGAACTTGGCGCGAGCGTCGACGATCTCGACCTTCACGCCGAGATCCGCAAACCACTTGACGATCTGCTGGGGCTCCCCTTCGCGCATCAGGCCGTTCTCGATGAAGTAGGTCTTCAAGCGATCGCCGAACGCCCTGTGGCCGAGCAGGGTGACGACCGACGAGTCCACACCCCCGGACAGCGCGTTGATGGCAATTGCATCGCCCACCGCCGAGCTGAGTGCCGAGACCTGCTTGTCGATGAACTCCTCGGCGTTCAAGTTCCTCCAGGGTGATCTCGCTGATGCTCATCGAATCCTCCACGGGTGTGAGTGGCTGGTGAGCCTGCCAGCCTATCACGGGCACCCCGCCCCGGGGAACCCTGAACGCCTCTGCGGATCATTGTCAAACGCTGTTCGGAAGAACTTCCGCGCGCTCAGCTGACCGACCGGGTCTTCGCGTAGAGGAGACAATCGCGCGGATCGGGACTGATGTTGGGATGAATCGCGTGCGCCTCGAGAAGACCCTCCCGCTGCAGGCCGGCCTTCTCGAGCACTCTCGCGGAAGCGAGGTTTTCGGCGTCGCAAGTGGCCCAGACGCGCCTTACCTGGGCCGGCTCGAAGGCCCAGGCCACGACGGAGCGAACCGCTTCGGTCATCAGACCCTGCCCCCAGGACTTCCGCCCCAACGCGAAGCCGATCTCCACCTCCCCGTCACCGGGCCAGGCGGAGAAAATTCCGAGGACCGTGCCATCGCTGCGGAGCGAGAGCAGCCAGGAGAGCTCCTCCCCGGTTTCGAGCCGATCGAGGCGCGACGCCATGTGTCGCTGCGAGTCGGCGAGGGTGCGGTGAGGACGCCACCTGAGAAACCGAGTCACCTCGGGATCCGAAGCGAACGCCTCGAAGATCGCGGGGGCGTCTCGAGACTCTGGAGGCCGGAGGATCAGGCGCCTGGTGGACAGCTCTCGATAGGCGCTTTGCAGGGGTGTTGATTTCACGTTGATCACCCGGCGGCTAGTCGAGTGCAGCGACGAGGAGCCGCGAAGCCCGGCCTCCCGGTGGTGACTCGCACGAGAGCGCAGCCAGGTCGTCCCGCGATCGATCGGAACCGATGTCCAGACCGCCGAACGGCCCAGGCGACGGCGAGGAACAGGGCCAGGAGAGCCCCGACGATCCCGAAGACCCACCCAGATCGGTGAGACGGGAACGGTCTGATAGAACCTCTCGATCCAGGAAAGAGGCTCTTCGTTGTCGGCGCTCTCTCGAGCGAAGGGCATTCTGGTCATCGCCGCACCACAGCCAGCCGACTGCCGGCCTCAGGGAAAGCCTATCACGGCACGCCCATTTCACCCTACGAGACCTTTACTCCCCTTTCTCTCAAGACCTTTCGCGTTTCTAGGTGATGGGGCCGAAGCTGCCGTCGGTTCTGGAACACACGACTTCTTCGTCGCCCTTCGCGGAAGAACGTTCTTCCTTCTGCTCCTTCAGCCAGTTCTTGAAGGCCTTCTCTTCCTCGACCTGTCTCTTCCGGACGTCCGCCGTGTCGCTGAACTGCGGATCCCCCCGGTCGACGATCATCCAGCCCGGAAGGGGCTCGCCGGGAGGACAGCCGCCCACGTGGAGGCAGGTCCCTCCCGGCCTTCTCGATCCTCTTCTTGAGTGCCCCGCTGCAGTCGCCCATCAGGAGCAGATCTCTTCCAGGCTCGACTCCTTCGGGCAGCCTCACGTGCCGGCCCAGCACGATGTCCATCCCCGCGTTCTTGTCGTACTGATCGAGGGACTTGAGCTTCGACATGGTGAACGACAGAAGCCCCTGGCAGGTGCTGCAGGCCTTCTCGATGTGGAAGTTGTACTCGGGCCAGGCCTCGAACCCCTCCAGGTAGGGCAGGTACAGCTCTTGCTGGACCTCCTCGATGCTGTTTCCGCGGATTTCGATCTGCTCCTCGTCGAAATTCCCGAGGCCCTTCTCACGGGCGGCCTCGAAGTACTCCACCTTCTCGAGGGGAAGCCCCACCATACGGCAGGCGGTGGCGTCGATCGCCACCATGTCACGGCCGGCGACGATGCAGCCGAAGTCCACCGGCGTACCCGAATGCGGGCCGAAGCCCTCCATGGGCCGAATCATGTCCACCACCGTGAAGTCCGGCCGCACCACATCGCCGAGGTCCATCATCGCCGCTGCGAGATTCGTGCAGTGCATGATGTAGTGGTGCTTGTCCTGCACCACGCCCTTCAGGTTCTTGAGCGCGCAGGTGAAGACCATGCTCACGTGGGACTTGAAGATCGGCACGTTGACCAGATGGTCCGCCTCCAGGAGAAAACGGGGAAGCTCCACCTGCTTGATGTCGGAGGTGGGGTTGTCGATCTTCTTCTTGATCAGATCCTCGTCGCTCTTGATGTCGCGGATCTCGTCGACCCCGGCATCCTCGGCGGCTTTCTTGATTCCGCTGGCTTCGAGGCAGGCCATGGTGTCGCATCCGATGGCCGACGCCTCGGCCAGGATGATCTTCCCAGGATTGGCCTGCTTCACCAGTCGGATGACGGCCGCCACCACCTCCGGGCTCGTGTTGATGGAGCTCTCTGGCGCGCCTTCGTGGCCGGCGTTGGGCTTGATCACGACGGTCGAGCCCGGTCGGATCAGGGACTTGACGCCACCCAGGTGATCGACGGCCTGCTCCACCATCGTTCGGCGTCCTGACCCTTGACGATGGAGACGACGGATCTTTCCATGCTCATTCTCCCTTCCTCGATTGTCTGCTCACCGGTACGGCAGCCAGCACTCCATCAGCTCGTCGATGGGCCAGCGCGTGAGCAGCTCGTAGCCGTCCTCGGTGACGAGGATGTTCTCCTCCAGTCGAACGCCGTCCGCCCCTCCCTTGTGTCCGGCATAGGTCTCGAGTGCGATGACCATCCCCGCCTGGAGGGTCGTCGGCGGATATCCGGCCAGCTTCTTGAGCGGACTGATCAGGGGCCTGTCGTGAAGGGTGAGGCCGATCCCGTGGGCGACCGCGTAGGGGGCGACCTCGGCCCAGCTCTCGTAAGCCCCAGTAGCTCGGCGACTCCGGCCATTTGTCGACGACGTCGTAGTCGGTGGCGCCGTCTTTCACCGCGCTCATCCCCGCGTAGAGCATGGCGCGGCACTCCTCGTAGAGATCCTTCTGCTCGGAGGTGGCCTTCCCGCAGCAGAAGGTGCGATAGACGCACGACTTGTATCCCTGGTAGGAAGCGCCATCCACGTCGATGTAGATCAGATCTCCCGGGCGGATCGGCTTGTCGGTGAAGGACCATCCGTAGGGATTGGTGTTGTATCCGGAGCAACACACCAGATCCTCGGTGTGATCGTCGCCTTCTTCGTACAAGGCCTTGATGCCGATGCCCACCAGGTCGCACTCCCGGACGCCGGGGCGGATGGCGTCCACGATGGCTGCGAACGCCTTCTCGGAGTTGGCGCAGGTGATCCGCATCAGCTCGATCTCGTCCGCTGTCTTGATCAGCCTGGCCTCGTCCATGGTCGGCTTGCCGTGCACGACCTCGATCCCCTTCTTCTTGAAGGCCTCCGCGAAGAGCATCTGAAGCGTGGACCCGTCGACCCCCAGAGGCTCCTTCTCCACCCCGTACTTGGCCATCAGCTCGGCGATCACATCCACGATCCTGGTGATCATGAAATCGTCTGCATCCTCGGCCGTGAGCCTCGGCCCACCCAGTGAGGGATGAACCCTGTCCTTCAGCCACGGCATTCGCCTCTCGGTCTCGCTGGGCGTGCCGCCGCCGAACAGGTGCGGCTCGCCGTTTCGGGCGCAGAAGGCCGCCTGCATCTCGCTCGCCCGCATCGGCGTGGTGACGTAGTAGGAGGTGAGATAGCGGATGTTGGCCTCGTCCCAGGTGAGCAGGGCTCCGAGGCCTCGCTTGTTGATCTGGTCCTTGGCGCGCTCGACCCTCTCTCTTCGCAAGCGGTCGTAGTCCACCCTCATCTCGTAATCGACGGCGTACTTGCCAAAGGCTCCGGGCTTCATCTCGCTTCCTCCTCGATGCATCAAATTTGCACTGAGTGCAGTCTTGCATAAAGTGCAATAATTGTCTACTCTTTTCTCTCAGCAGCTTCGACGATTCTCGTAAGTATTTGAAAAGTAAACGAGAAATGGAGAACGGTGATGAGCGAGCCCCAGACCGCGCAGAGCCCTGCGGAGCCGCGCAGCCGGGCCGCGTCGAGCGCCGACGCGCGCGGGTTCGGCAGCGGATCCTCGAGGTGGTCGAGGAGCTCACCGAGGCCCGCGGCATCGACGGCGTGACCATCGATGACATCGCCGAAGCGGCCGACGTGGCCCGCCGCACCTTCTACCACTACTTCGAGTCGAAGCACGACGTGCTGGTGCCGATCGCGCGCGCGCGCACCCGGGCGCTGAATCGCCGGATCGATCGCGCCGTCGAAGACGTCGACGACCCCGCGGAAGTCATCTCGATCGCGCTGCGACACACGCTCCGGAGCATGCCGGAGGACCCGCTCTGCGCCTGGTTCATCTTCCGCTCGGGTCTTCCGCAGCAGCGACTGCTCGAGGTGATCGGCGAGAGCGGTCACCGCGACGTGAGCCGCGGGATGGAGAGCGGCCGCTTCGCGATCGCCAACGAAGCGGCCGCGAGCTCACTCCTGAGCGGTGCGGTGATCGGCGCGCTCAGCGGTCGGCTCGAGGGTGCCCTCGACGACGGCGACCTGGACGACGCGGTCGAGTACCTGCTCCGCCTGCTGGGTGTCCCCGCTCGCGGAGGCGAAGGAGATCGCCCATCGCCCCCTTCCTCCGCTGGAAGCGTCGCCCGGCGCCGCATCTCCCAGGTGAAGGGGCTGCTGATCCGACCTCCGACAGCTTGGCGATCTATGTCCCGTCCTTCTCGGCCACCAGAACGTAGAGCTCCGGCTCGTCGACGAAGCTCTTCACAGCGAACCCGAAAGGCCGAAGCAGGGTCTCCGCTTCCGCCCTCTCCGGAAAGTCATCCAGGGGAAACGGGGTGCCTTCCCGGATCCGATCGATGAAGGCCTTCCCGAGCGGGTGGCTGATCACCAGACGCCCTCCGGCTCGGAGCATCCTGCCGATGTTGGAGAAGGCCGTCGCCTTGTCCGCGATGTTGGGATAGCAGGCGTTGACGAAGACCACGTCGAGGCTGTCGTCGGGAAGTGCGAGATCCCGCACGTCCGCCAGGATCGTCTCCGCGTAGGCGTAGTTCTTGGCGAGCTGTCCAAGCATGGCCTCGGAGAGATCGCACGCGTAGATACGGGCCGGCTCATACTTGCGGATCAGAGGCACCAGGACACCCGTCCCGGAGCCGACATCCAGCACCGCGGCTCCCCGGGTGATCTCGCCGGCCGCCGCGATTCTCTCCAGACGCTCGGGGACACCTTCCGGCAGAGGAGGCTCGAAGAGCCGATAGAGCTTGTCGAACATCTCGCGCTGGATCTCGTTGATCCTTCGAGCCGCCTCCTCGCTCATCTCGTCAAAGGGACTCATGAAGCCTGTCTCGAGACAATGAGGTTACTGGCAAGGGGCTTCCTTCTCGAGTATTACCTGACTGAGAAACGCATCCCATCGAACCATGGTGAAGTTTCGCAGTGGAACCGGATCCATCCGCGGAAAGAAGAAGCCGTCCATCATGAACCTGATCCCCAACCTTACAGCCCACATCCTTACTGGTGCTCGCCGCGCTTCTTGGCCCGAGTTCCTGTTCGCGCGACTCCGCTGAGAAAGACGCCGCGCCTGCCGCGGAGGCGGTCATCCAATCACTCCAGGAAGAGAAGGTTCCCGAGCCCGTCCGTGGAAGGCACCACCCACCCCGAGCTCCCCGCTAGTGGAGAGGTCGTGATCCGTCCGTCCGGTGAGACGGTGACCGTGCTGGCGAACCAGGCCTCCGTAACCGGCCTGCTCAGACAGCCTTTCGCAGACCTTCGGGTTCGAGCTGGAATTGCTCGAGTTCGAGGATCGGCCGGCCCGAGTGTACGCTGTGGAGACCACCTCTGGGGGATGTGCTCGAGCAGGCGCTGGAGGGCATTCCCTATGCGGTGCGCTACGGCGTCCGGAGACGGGCGCAGTCGCTTGGCCTGGCTGGCGGTGGGAGAGAGGACTAGAAAGGTCCGATGCCAAGGCCGAGGCGGGAAGGAGAGGCGCGGGAAGAAGACTGAGCGGAAGGAGCAGAAGCGGAAGGGAGACAAGTGGGAGGAAGACCAGGAGAAGGAAGAGCTCGCAGAGCAGGAGGAAGAAGAACGCCAGGAGCGCGCGCGGCCCCGTCGCGCCGATGACGCCGAGCGCCGCGACCTCTTCCTGGCCGAGCGAGCGGATCGGGAAGCGGTGCGCATCACCGAAGCCTTCGAAGATCTGGAGAGCCGCGATCCCGAAACCCGACAAGAGGCCGTCCAGATGCTGGATCCGGAGACCCCCGCTGACCTCGACAGCCTGGCGCGTGTCGCCGCCTACGACGAGGATTACCGGGTGCGAGTCGCCGCCGTCGAGCAGCTGGAGCTCTCGGGCACGAGAACCGCCGTCGAAGCCATCACCGGAGCGCTCTGGGACCCGCAGCCCGAGGTCGTCGTGGCCGCCATCAAGGCACTTCGGCTGCTGGGAGATTCGAACACCGTTCCCATGGTGGAGCCGCTGCTCGGCCACGAGAACCGCGAGGTCCGCGCCCAGGCCGAGGAACTCGTCGAGCTGCTGCAGGAGAGGCAACCAACCGAGTAGACCGGGTATCCCGCCGCGGCGAGTCACGGAAAGAGCCCCGCCGGCCTCCCGGCCGACGGGGCTTCTCTCTCGGGCCTTCCCTCCGCGCTAGTCGACGTCGCTGGCGCAGGGAGCCGCCGTCGAGGTGTCGAACTTGTTCCCCGTCGCCGTCACGCCACCGGCGCTCTCGTCGCAGTAGTCTACCCGGCCTCCGGTCGCCGTGTTGCCCCTCACGTTGCCCGTCGCCAAGGCCCCCACCTCGATACCCGAAGCTCCGGCGGAGACCTTGTTGTCGGACACCGTGACGTTGGTGACCCCATTCTCCACGTCGATCCCGTCCTCGAACGCGTCCACGACCTTGTTCTTCCGGATGATGTGGCCGGTGCCGCTCTGGAGCTGGAAGCCATCGGAATGAGTGGAATCGCAGGAATTGGCTTCCAGCAAATGGCCGCCGTTGCCGTCGACCCGGTAGCAGGCTTCACCATAGTCGCCGCCGATGTCGCGCGCGAGGTTGTTCGCCAACGTGATCATTCCGTCTCCGGCGACTTCGAATCCCCGGTCGTTGCACCGTTCCGCGCGGTTTTTCTCGACGCGCAGACCGTTGAAATCGGCGCTGATCACGAATCCGTCGGCATCCTGGCCCGTGTCGGAGGCGCGGTTTCCCGACACTAGGCCGTTGGCGCAGTCACCGCTGCAGTGGATGTCGTAGCCACCGATTCCGACGACGCGGTTCTTGGCGACATAAGGAGCATCACCATCCACTTTGACGCCGAATTGATCGCAGTTGTCCATGGAATTGCCCACTACCTCGGCGTTTCCCCCATCGACGTCGATGCACTCGCCGTCCTCGACGATGGAGATCTTGTTTTTCTCGATTACCGCACGCTCGCCGCTCACTTCGATTCCGCCCTCGTCAACGTGCTTGATGGTGTTGCCGCGGATGACGAGGTCGTCGGCATTGATGACCTCGACAGCGGTATAGCCGCACCCGATCAAGGTGTTCTTCTCGATGACCGTGTCGTGGCCCTCGGTCTCGATGCAATCGATGTTGGACTTCTGGATGCGCACCTTGGTGATCTCGACCCCGTCCGCGCCGGCCTGGATGTCGATGCCGTTTCCATCGGCATTTCGGACGGTCAGATTGCTGATGCTGACGCCGGGAGAGAGGACCTCGATGCCGGGCATGCCGGTGGCGGCCGAATCGAGGACGGTGCCCTTCGCATTGCCCTTGATGATCAGGCCGTCCTTGCCCACCGGGATGACGACGCCTTCCAGGAACTCTCCCTTCGCAATCGACACCGTGTCCCCACCCACGGCCGCATTCACTCCATCCTGGACGGTGGCCTCACAGGTCGGCTTGCCGGGATCCACGCAGACGGTGGCCGCGTGGATCGCGGCGCTGGCCATCAGGCCAAGCCCGACGAACGAGGCAATGATGGTCGAGGTCTGGATACGCATCTGCTGAGACTCCTTCTCGAGTCAGGCCCAGCCGCCAAGCTCGGCCCGCTCTGGATTGCTCTTCGATGTCGTCGGGGGGAGGGGACGCGCCCTTCTCCATGTAGGGAATCGGACAGGACACCCCGTAGCATCTGTAGCGACAACCCGCCCGCGGACCACGCTCACGGCATCGGAACTGCCCGGGCCGTCATCCCGGACGCGGCAGTCTGTAGGCCGCGTCATAGACCGCACTGATCGGCGTGTCCCCCCAGCCCTCGATGTCGGCGGAGTCGTCTCGCGCGCCCTCCAGGGCCACTCGCCAGCGTTTGGGTCTCTCGGAAGAGACGGGCCGGCACTCCAGGGTCACACGGGTGAATCTCTCCGCGAATCCCTCGAGCTTGATATCCATTCCTCATCCCTCCGGATGCGAAGCATGGCGCAGCGCACGGCCGCCGCGGTCCCCCGTGTACTCGCCGGCGTCGATGGAGAGCACGCCGTTCACGAGCAGGTATTCGACCCCCTCGCTGTAGCGACCCGACTCGTCGAAGGTCGCTACGTCGCGCAATCCTTCGGGCCGGAAGGCCACCACGTCGGCGTAGTGCCCGGCCGCCAGGCGCCCGCGCTCCGGAATCTGGAAGATCTCGGCGGGAAGCTCGGTCATGCTGCGCAGGGCGAAGGCCAGCGAGATCAGCTCCTCGTCGTAGACGTAGCGGCGGATCTTGCGGGGAAAGGTCCCGTAGAGTCGCGGGTGCGCCCAGCGCCCGAGGAGCTTGAAGATCGCGGCCCCGTCCGACGCCGTGGCGACCCAGGGGCGCTGCATGAGCTCGCGGATGTCCGCTTCGTTCTGACTGAAGTAGATGCCGGCGCCGGGCCACCTCGCGCAGGCCAGGTCCATGGTCACCTCCACCGGATCCTCGCCCCGTTCCGCAGCGATCTCGGCGACGGTCTTGCCCTGGAGCCACCACTTCCAGGGGTAGATCGAGACCAGGAGTCCCTCGGGCGGCGTATCCTCGGCCAGGAAGAAAGCCACGCCCTCGCGCAGCTCTTCCCGCCCCGGTCCCTCGCAGTAGCGCCGCAGCACCTTCGAGCCATCGCGCATCTCCGGGGGTGCAACCGAGACCAGGGTGGTGCTCCCGGCATTGTAGGGATACTGATCCGCCGTCACGCGGACCCCGCGCGCTCGCGCTTGCTCGATCAGGTCGATCACCTGATCCGACATGCCGTGCACGCGGCGACCCGAGAGCTTGATGTGAGAGATCTGGACCGGCGCCCCGGTGCGCTCGCCGATCTCGATGGCCTCGGCATAGGACGCCAGCATCTGCTCGGGCACGGGCCCCTCGTGGCGGGTGTGCGAGGCGTAGATCCCATCGCGACGCGCCACGACACGGGTGAGCTCCACGAGCTCTTCCGTCTCTGCGCGCGCGCCCGGGTCGTACTCGAGGCCGGTGCTCATGCCCCAGGCCCCGGCGCCCAGTCCGGCATCCAGCAGCTCCTTCATGCGCTCCATCTCGGCCGGCGTCGGGCGGGGATCCGCGCGATCGGCCTGGGCCTCGCCCATCACCAGGAGCCGCAGCTGCCCGTGCGGGACCAGGTGGATGACGTTGCTTCCAAAGGGCATCTCGTCGATCCGGGCCAGCCAGCCGCGGAGGGCCTCGGGGTCTGCGTAGCCACTTCCGCAGTTGCCGGTGGCGATGGTGGTGACACCCTGGAAGAGAAAGTTCAGGTTCGCATGCATCGAGCCGGGAAGCGGCACCCAGCCTGCGAGCCGATAGCCTTCGTCGGTGTGGCTGTGGAGATCGATGAAGCCGGGCGCCACCACCAGGCCCTCGGCGTCGATCTCGCGCCGCGCGCTCCCGGCCACCTCGCCCACCGCCACGATCCGATCGTCGCGAATCGCCAGGTCGCCCGGGCCCGCCATCGTGTTCCCGCCCAGGTAGAGGGTCCCGCCGCGCAGCGCCAGGTCGTAGTCGAACTCTGCGGAGGCGGGCTCCGGCCCCAGGCCCGGGAGAAGCGCGAGACAGATCAGGATCAGCCACTGGGCGGGCACCGAGGCAAGAGATCGGATCAGAGACCGGTGTGCATCGGGCATCTGCGCAGGATAGCGCCGCGATGCGAAAATGCGGCATTCTCGGTGTCCTCGAGGCTGCGGTAGAATTCCCGGCTACGCCTCCTGGGGGAAGCCGATGCGTGAGCTGGAAACACCTTCCGCGGAGATCGCCGCGGGAGAAGACATCGCCACACTCGTCGAAGCGCTTGCGAAGGAGGGCACGGGACGCCCCGCCGTGATCGACGGGGATCGCAGGGTCGACTGGCGCGAGCACGGTGCTCGCATCCACCAGCTTGCCAATGCACTGATCGGACTCGGCATCCGGAAGGGCGACCGGGTGGCAACGCTGGCGCGCAACCGCACCGAGTACCAGGAGGCCTTCCTCGGCACGCTGCTCGCGGGAGGCTGCGCGGTGCCGCTGCCGACGATGGCGTCTTCCGAGGCGCTGCAGATTGATGCTGGAGGATTCCGAGGCGAAGGTCCTGATCGTCTCGGCCGCCTATCGAGACGAGGTCGCGTCCTTCGTCCACGAGCTGCCGAAGATCCTGGACGGCGGACTGGTCGGATTCGACTTCGAGGACGACCTCTTCCGCAGAGTACGATGTCTGGGTGGACGGCGCCTCGAGCGACGCACCCGGCGTGGCGATCGAACCGGAAGACGACTTCGACATCCTCTACAGCTCCGGCACCACCGGGGTGCCCAAGGGGATCCTCCACAGCCACCGGGTCCGGGTGGGGCTGGCCAAGGTCTTCAAGGCGTTCGCTTTCTCGACCGAGGCCGTCAACATGGTGTCCACGCCGCTCTACTCGAACACCACCTTCACCACCTGGTTCCCCACCGTCTGGTGGGGCGGCGCCAACGTGCTGATGGCGAAGTTCGACGCGCGCGAGTTCCTGCGCCTGGTCCAGGAACACCGCGCGACCCACGCGATGCTGGTGCCGGTGCAATACGACCGCATCATGCGGCTCCCGGACTACGACGATTTCGACCACTCCTCGATGAAGTTCAAGTTCTCCACCAGCGCACCCCTGCGCGAGGATCTCAAGCGCAAGGTGGTGGAACGCTTCGAGGGAGAGCTGGTGGAGTTCTACGGTCTGACCGAAGGCGGTGTCAGCTGCACGCTGTTTGCCAACCACTTTCCGGACAAGCTGGCCTCGGTCGGCATTCCGGCCGGCGGCGAGATCCGGATCATCGACGAGCAGGGAAAGGAATTGCCCCCGGGACGTGCGGGGGAGATCGTGGGCCGCAACGCCAACATGATGCGGGGCTACGTCAATCGCGAGACGGCCACCGACGAGATGCTCTGGTACGACGAGGAGGGGAATCTCTTCTTCAAGACCGGCGACGTGGGGTACTTCGACGAGGACGGCTTCCTGTTCCTGAGCGACCGCAAGAAGGACGTGATCATCTCTGGCGGATTCAACGTCTACGCCACGGACCTCGAGATCGTGCTGGGCAGGCACGAAGCGGTGCACGAGGCGGCGGTGATCGGCATTCCCAGTGACCAGTGGGGAGAGACGCCGCTGGCACTCGTGGTGCTGGAGCCCGGCGCCGACGCCGACGCCGAAGAGCTGCGCCTCTGGGCCAACGAGAGGCTGGGGAAGGGACAACGCATCGCCAAGCTGGAGTTTCGCCACGAGCTGCCAAAGAGCGACATCGGCAAGGTGCTGAAGCGTGAGCTCCGCACCCCCTACTGGAGCGGACGAGACGCGTAGCCGCTGTGATAGGCTGATCCGTCCCGCGGAGGAGGAGGAACACCCATTGCAGGCGAAGTCGAAGACGATCCAGGAATTCGCCGAGATGGCGGAAGCCCTGGGGAACCCCGCCACGCGGAGCTGGAAGGAACAGGGGCGGAGGGTCATGGGCTACCTCTGCTCCGCAATCCCGGAAGAGATCTTCACGGCCGCCGGGTTTCTGCCCTTTCGGATCAGGGCCACGGGCAGCACCGGAACCGAGCTATCGGATGCCCATTTCAGCAACCTGAACTGCAGCTTCGTGCGTCATTGCTTCGACGTGGCGCTCCAGGGGGAGTACGACTTCCTCGACGGGGTGGTTCTGGTCAACAGCTGCGACAACCTGCGCCGCATCTACGATCACTGGAAACGCGAGCTCCCGACCTCCTTCGTGCGCATCATGAGCTTTCCCAGGAAGACCGGACCACCGCAGGTGGACTGGTACCAGAAGGAGCTGACAGAGCTCCGGGCCGGCATGGAGGAGCACTTCGAACTGGAGATCAGCGACGCGCGCCTCTGGGAATCGATCCGGCTCCACAACGAGACGCGGCGTCTTCAGCGGCAGCTCTACGAGCTCCGAAAGGGCGAGAACCCGCCGATCAGCGGCGCCGACACACTCGCCGTCGTCGTCGCCGGAACCGCCATGCCGAAAGAGAGGTACAACGGCATGCTGCGGACCTTGCTGGAAGAGCTGCGCGACACGGAGGGGATAGCAGACTACCGGGCGAGACTCATGGTCCTCGGCAGCATCCTCGATGACCCCGAGTACCTGAGAGTGATCGAGGACCAGGGCGGCCTGGTCGTCACCGACTCGACCTGCTTCGGCTCCAGGATCATGTGGAAGGACGTGGCCGAGGAGGGAGGCGATCCGATCCAGGCCCTCGCCCGGTACTACGTCGCGGACCGCCATTCCTGCCCCCGCACCTTCGGAGAGCACGAGCGAAGAGCCGAATTCGTCCGCCAGATGATAGGTGAGTTCAAGGTCGACGGAGTGATCGGCGAGCGGCTGACGTTCTGTGACCAGTGGGGATTCGCACAGTATTCGATCGAGAACGACTTCAAGGACGATGGTGTTCCCTACCTGTCCCTGGAGCGGGAGTACATCTTGAGCGGCGTCGGCCAATTGAGAACCAGGGTCCAGGCCTTCCTGGAAACCCTGGGAGGATAGAGAGATGGGTGGAACCAAGCGACAGCTGCAGAGGACGATCGAAGACATCCACAGGTACGAAGCGATCTTGAAGCTCCTCCAGGACAACCCGGACGAGATGAGCCACCTGCACATCCCCCTGGTGCAGGACCGTCTGCAGACACGCCAGGGAGACGCTGGAGTGCGTCGAGCAGGGCAAGCCCTTCATCGCCACCTGGTACAGCAACGCCCCGGAAATCTGTACCGCGATGGATCTCCACTGGTACTGCCAGGTCGCAGGCGCCTTCGTGGCGGCAGTGGAGAGCCCGCACGCCGCGGAAGATCTCGAGGGAATCGACCAGCTGTCGGTTCCGGCGGACTGCTGCACGCTACTCAGGCTGGGGCTCTACTACGTCGATGCCGGAATCCTGCCGATTCCCACGGCGGTCGTCGCCCTGGTGGAGCCCTGTGACGGGGTCTCCAGCCTCCACGAAGTGATCCGCACCCACCGGGACTGGCGTGACGTCCCCATGTTCGCCCCGGACCCCCCCTACTCGAGCGATGAGGAGAGCATCGACTACTTCGCCAGCGAGCTTCGGGAGATGGTGGTCTTCCTCGAAGAGCACACCGGCCAGAAGCTCGAAATGGAGCGGCTCGTGGAGGTCGTGGAGGAGTCGAACCGGCAATACGAGCTGTGGCTGGAGTACAGCGAGCTTCGACGCGCGACACCCTGCCCGCACGGTCTGACGCTCGCAGTGGGGCCCTTCGCCGTGGCCCAGAACAGCCTCTGCGGGATGCCCCGCGGCACCGCCTGGCTCCGGGACCTGGTCGCCGACGCCGAGAGACGCATTCGCGAGAACAAGCCCGAAGTGCCCAACCAGAAGATCCGGCTGCTCTGGTACGACATCCACCCGGTCTGGTTCGCCGAGCTGACGCCCTGGCTGGAGGAGGAGTGGGGAGCGAACGTCATCCAGAGCATGCTGACGAACTGCCCCTACACCTTGATCGACACCTCGAGCGAGGACGCCATCTGGAGGGGACTGGCGAAGAGGAACCTCCTGGACACCCCGATGATCCGCCAGGCGCAGGGAACGGTGGAGCGCTTCATCTACGACATCGAGCGGATCGTCAAGGACTTCAGCATCGACTGCGTAGTCTGGCCCGGTCACATGGGCCACAAGGATTCGGCCGCCTCCGTCTCCCTGATGAGAGACGCTTGCCGTGACCTCGGAGTTGCCTTCCTCCACCTCGGCGTGGACCAGTTCGACCGGAGATACACGCCGGTCGAAGAGGTCAAGAACAGGATCAGCCAGTTCTTCAGCGCGATGAATCTCGGCTGATCGAGACGGTCGACGGATTCGCGCGCGCTTCGCGTCAGGGAATCACGGGGATCAGGAGATAGGCGGTGTGCTCCCCTCCGGCGTGGATCGCATTCTCGCCGCCGTACACGTCCTTGGGCCGGTCCTCCGGATGATTGTGCAGGAAGAATCCCGATCCGGTTTCAATGTTGAGGTGGAAGATGTCATCCATGACGAAGTCGCGCACCCAGCCCAGGATCCCGGGGCGGGGCCGGGCGAAATCCTTGCCCTCGATCCGAAGACCGATCGCATAGCCCTGGGGTAGCACCACCTGCCCCGGCCAGATCTCCACGTCGACTTCGTAGATCTCCCCCGGCGTCAAGCTCTGGGTCTCGTCGTGCGTGTGGTAGGGCTGCCAGGGCCGGGACTTCTCGGGATCGAGCTTGCGCTGCGAGACTCGAAGCCAGCCCTGCGCGATCGGCGCGGCGGGCTCCGAGGCGCCCGGGAAGGTCACCTCCGTTCCGTCCGGCGCGAAGGCCTGGACCGTCGCGAAGATGTCCATGTCCGGTGTGGACGACGAGACGTAGAGCTTCGCCGCCATGGGGCCGGTCAGCTCGACCTCCTCGGACAGCGGCGGCGTCGTGAAGAGAGCCGCATTCTCGAGCGCCTGGTAGGAGATGCGAGCCGACTCCCGTGGAGAGCTCTCGACCAGCGCACCCGACGCTGCGTCGAGGTAGAGCCTCCTCCACTCGGTGCGGGCCAGCGGCCACTCGTTCTCCTCGCGCCGGGTGGTGGTTCCGTCGGCGCGACGAATCTCGAGTAGGACAGGCGGACGCTTCTCCCAGCCGTTCGTCCTCCCCCTTGAGGAAGTGGTCGTAGAACTGCTTCTGGAGGGCGATGCCCTCTTCCTCGTAGAAGGGCGCGATGTGATCCCCCATGTGCACCTCCAGCCACTTCTGCGAAGAGCCGGCCTCGCGAAACCCGTTGAAGTTGCCCCGCGCGTGCAGCCCGAACCCGCCCCAGTTGGCGCCGGAGAGGAGCGGCACCGCGATGTCCTCGAGCCGCGCGGTGCGTTCGCGGTAGTAGGGCCCGTCGAGCGGGCGCTTCAAGGCTTCCGCCACCATGTCCACGCGGTTGCGCTCGAGCTCTTCCTCGGAGAGAGCCTTCGGGCCACCGACCGGACCGCCGTCGTCCATGTCGCGGAAGTGGCTCTCGGCGTTGCCGTGCTGGATCGGGACCAGCTGGCGCTTCGCCCACTGGGTCGGGAAGACGTTGCTCAGAATCCCGCCGTGGCGCAGCACGTCCCGGTAGGCCTCGTGAGCGCCCTCCCAGGGTGCGATGGCCGCCAGGTGCGGCGGACGCAGCGCAGCCGCACCCCACTGGACCATCGCGAAGTAGGAGATTCCCGCGAGGCCGACCTTGCCATTGCTCCAGGGCTGGGCCCCCGCCCACTCGATGGCGTCGTAGAGGTCGCGGATCTCGCGCGGCGTGAAGGGATCGAGCTTCCCCGGCGACTTTCCCGGACCCGCGCGCATCGATGCGGATCACCACGTAGCCATCCGGACACCCAGACCTCCGGATCGGGGGTCTCCCAGGTGTGATACTCGCAGCTGGAGCGTTCACAGAGACCGGGGATGTGCGCCACCATCTCCTCCCAGACCTCGGGATTGAAGTCGCGGGTGTGGATGTCCTTTCCGTAGATCGACATCGAGATGAGGACGGGATACCGCCCTTCCGCCGCGGGGCGGAACACGTTGGACATCATGAAGGCGCCATCGTCGGTCGGGATGGACACGTTCTTCTCGAAGAGAACGCCCTCCCGGATCTCGACGGGCTCCGCCGCGGCGGCGATCGCCACGCAGGAGAGACCGAGAACGAGTGTCAGGGGGACTGCTTTCATCGGGTGCTTCCTTTCGTCGGCCGATCCAGTCGGATCATACACTCACCCGGGTCTGGCGTGAAGGTGGCGGTGGCCCGACGGGTTCTGACGTATGCTTGCCGGATGGACTTCTCTCGACCACCTCTTCCGATTGCGGCGTCGATCGATCCGGCGCGGCCCGAGCCAGAGCGCGGCCGCGCTGCTTCTTCTCCTGCTCGCCACCCCCGCGCTCGCGGACCTCTCGGGAACCGTCTTCGTCGACCTGAACCGCAGCGGCGCTCGCGACGCTGGGGAGCCTCCGCGGGCGGGCGTAGTGGTGAGCAACGGCCTCGACGTGGTGCGGACCGATGCCGAGGGCCGCTACTCGCTCGCGGAAGGACCCCGCGGCTTCGTCTTCGTCACCCGTCCGGCCGGATTCGACTGCGAGAGATGGTATCGACGTGACGCCGGCGACTTCGCGCTGACGCAGAGCAACCCGCGGAGGAAGCAGTTCTTCTTCGTCCACATGAGCGATCTCCACGTCTTCGATCGGCGGAGACGAGCTGATCGAGGAGTTCGGGCTGGGCGATCCCTGGTGGGCGCCCTCGACCCTGGTGGCCTGGTTCACTCTCCGCAGACTCGACGAGATGCTGGTTCCACGCTTCAGCCTGGATCCCGTCGAGGATCTCCGCAATGCCCTCGCACCGTACCGGGACGTGAGCGATCTGAGCGACACCGCGGTCTACCTCGCCTACCGCGACGAGTTTCAGCGCGAAGGCAGCGAGCTCGGGAACGTGCGGGGCAAGGTCGAGGGAGCCCTCGAGGAGATCGCGGCGCTTCGGCCCTCCTTCGTCCTCGCCACCGGCGACCTGGTGCTCGACGCGAACCGCGCACCCGATCCGGCTCTGGAGAGCCGCGTCGAGCTCTACCGGAGCGCAACCACCTCGATGGGCGTTCCCGTCTACAGCACCATCGGCAATCACGAGCTCCGCGGCGTCGGCCGCGACGACGTTTCCGAGCAGGATCCCGACTACGGACTGGGTCTCTTCGAGACGACCTTCGGCCCCACCTACTACAGCTTCGACCGCGGCGGCTTCCACTTCGTCGCACTGGATACCCACCGCCCCGATCCCAGCCAGGACGAAACGGACGGGTGGAGATGGAACCGGATGCGGGACGAGGTGAAGCGCTGGCTTCGTCGCGACCTCGAAGCGCACGGCGACCGGGTGAAGGTGGTGCTCAACCACGAGCCCTTCTTCGCCGACCCGAGCTGGCCCTTCGAAGCCGAGGAGCTGGCCAGGTACGTGGTCTCCGACGAGGGGATCTTCGAGGAGCAGGCGGTCGCCTACTCCCTCAACGGACACGTGCACTTCAACGGTCTGGAGCGCGGAGAGCCCACCACCCATATCTCCGTGGGATCCCTCTTCGGAATGGGCTGGTATCTCCCGCCGGCTCTCTACCCCCGCGGCTACCGCCTCTACTACGCACGTGGACGGCCAGCTCTACGCAGCCTGGAAGCAGATCGGCGAGCCGCTGCTCGGCTTCATCCAGCCGCAGGGCGAGGAGGCCATCCATCCGGCCAGCGCCGCGCTGGTCGATCCCGAGGCGCTCGAAGGCCCCTTCGACCTGGTCGCGGTGGCGGCGGACGCCGAAGGCCCCCTCGAAGCGGTGGGCCTCGAACTCGACGGTCGACCCGTTCCGCTCGAGCGCTGGGGCGACTACTTCGTCCACGCCCGCATCGACCCGGCTTCGCTGCAGGGGAAGCCCGGAACACTGACCCTCTCGGGAATGCGCGAGAGCGGCGAGACCCTGCGCACCCGGCTCGAGATCCGCGCCCGAGATTGAGCTCTCGGCAGCTAGCGCGGCACGACGGGAAGGGCGACGTGCGACGGATGCGCCTCATCCCGTAGAACCGTCCAGGTCGGCGGCTCCTCGCTCGGAATCAGTGCGAAGTGATCCCGATCCGCACCGGCGAGAGCGATCCGAATCGAGTGTCCCTGCTTGAACAGATAGGAGGTGGGGAGCAGGTCGAAGACCAGCTCGGTCACCTCACCCGGAGCCATCGGCCTCCCATCCGCCCGCTCGAAGCTGTGGTAGGGAACGACCGTCGGGTAGGGAGGGGTTCCCTGGCTGAGCTTCCGGTGGATTCCCCGCAGGACGCCCTCGGTCACGTAGCTGACGCCTCCGTTCTCGTCGACGTCTTCGAGATAGGCGAGGAAGATTCCGTCGTCAGCGGTCGACTTGACGTAGAGGGTCGCGATGGGATGACCCGTCACCTCCAGGTCGCTCTCCAACGGAGGCGAATCGTAGACGAGCAGCTTGGCGTCGGCCTCGGCGCGGTCGGGGTAGTTGACGGGCAATCCCATCAACGAGTTCCACCGCGACTCGTCGCCGGTGCCGTGGCTGTAATCGACCTGGTACCGGTCCGAAGCAGCGCGCGCCGTCGGCGCCTCGGTGGTGAGGTCACCCCCCTCGGCGAGGTGATACCGCACGGCCTCGGCCGGAGGCGGCCAGCTCGGGGCCGCCTTCCAGGCGCCTTCGACCATCGTGTAGTAGTGGACGGGCGCATCGCCCTCCAGGCCCGTGGTCTTTCCCTTCAAGTGGTGATCGAAGTACTTGAGGAGCTCGGCGACGTGATCGAACTCCGTCGGTGCGCTGATGCCGCCGCGTACCTGTTGCCGACCTCCGTGGGTCCACGGGCCCAGGATCAGCCGGTTCCCCTTCCCCGTGAGCCTGTGGTGCCGCTTGATGGTCGCGTGCTGATAGGCGCCGTCGAACCAGCCACTCCAGCCGTAGACGGCGGTTCCGGAAGCGTCGACCTGGTCCGCGTAGCGGTGGGGGCTGAAGACCTCGAGCGTCTTGCCGTCTTCGTTCACGTCGTCGCGGTAGGTCGTCTGCTGCGCGGTGCCGTGGACGTCCCAGTTGGCGGCGTGGTCCGCCACTGCGGCCTCCAGCAGCTCTTCCCCCTGGTCCCCGTCGACCGGCCGGACGCCGGCCACCACGTAATCGACCCACCACCCGGCGATCTCGCTGACACCGGGCGGAAGCTCGTTCCGGTCGAGCATGCGATTGTATTCTCCCCAGCTCTCGGTGAACCAGGACAGGGGTGCGCCACCCGGAAAGGCGACGTCGGTGTAACCGTCGAAGAGCGAGAAGCGCGGCGCCACCGCCTTCACGGCCGGGTGCTGGTTCACGACCAGGAACTCTGCCGTCGTTCCCATGTAGGAGGTGCCGTAGCTCCCGACCTTTCCATCCGACCAGGGCTGCGCCAGGATCCAGTCGACGATCTCGGCCCCGTCGCGCGTCTCGTCGGGCGACCAGGGATAAGGCCGGTTTCCGAACGAGGCTCCGGAGCCGCGCGCGTCGACGCTCACCCAGGCGTATCCGCGAGTCACGAACTCCTTCAAGGGCTCCATGGTGCGGTCCACGAAGAGGCGGAAGGGCCAGCGAAGCTGCCAGGCCCTCCAGTAGCGCGTCTGCCACAGAATCGTCGGGATCTTCTCACCGTCCGGCAGATCCTTCGGCAGGTAGAGGTCGATGGCGATCTTCACGCCGTCCCGCATGGTGAGGTGACGCGAGATGCGCTCGACGGCATCGTAGACAGGATCTCCCGCGTCGTAGGGCGCGGGCTCGGCGGCGACACGATCCGTCGTCTCCAGTCCCGACGCGACCCCGAGCACCGCCGGCAGCGCCAGCGCCAGGGCACCCAGCAGTCCTCGCAACCTCGTGCCCCCGGCTGATTCGCGTCGGTTCCGCATCCGCTCCGCGCTCCTATGAATGTCCCGTGTCCTCATGGCCCGGGCCGGTGAAAAACCAGGCTAGCGGAAAACCGCCGCGTTCAGAGCTAGCCTGCCGGGAAGGGGATGCGGCGATGAATCTAGCCGAGGTGCTGCTCCACGCGCTCCGGGATCGCGGTGCGACGGAGGTCTTCGGCATTCCCGGTGACTTCGTACTCCCGTTCTTCGGGGTGATGGAGGAGAGCGGGATCCTGCCCCTCTATACCTTGAGCCACGAGCCCGCAGTCGGATTTGCCGCGGACGCCGCGGGCCGGGCCAACGGGATGCTGGGAGTTGCCGCCGTCACCTACGGCGCAGGCGCGCTCAACATGGTGAACGCCACCGCCGGTGCGCTTGCCGAGAAGTCCCCGCTGGTGGTCATCTCCGGAGCACCGGGCGCCGCGGAGCGCGCCGGTGAGCTGAGGCTTCACCACCAGGGAAAGACGCTCGACTCACAGCTCCGCGTCTACCGGGAGCTGACCTGCGACCAGGCCGTCCTAGACGACCCCGCACGCGCACCCGGGGAGATCGCGCGTGTGCTCCAGAGCTGCCAGGATCGATCTCAGCCGGTCTACGTCGAGCTTCCGCGAGACGTGGTGGAGGCGGGATCCGAGCCCGTCGGCCCCGTGGCAGCTTCGCCGGTCGACGCGGAGGCGGTCGCGGCGTGCGCCGAGGAGGTGCTGGACAGGCTCGGGGAGGCTCACTCTCCCGTCCTCGTCGTGGGCGTCGAGATCCGCCGCTACGGAATCGAGGACAAGGTGGCGGCGCTGGCGCGCGCCCTCGACCTCCCCGTCATCACCAGCTTCATGGGAAGGGGGCTGCTGGCGGACGCAGAGGTCCCCCCGGCGGGCACCTACCTGGGCATCGCGGGCGAGCCCGAGATCACGCGCCTGGTGGAGGAATCGGACGCACTCCTCCTCCTGGGAGTGATCCTCTCCGACAGCAACCTCGCGAGCTCGCGGCAGCACATCGACCTGCGCCGCACCATTCAGGCGCTGGACCGGCGCGTGACGCTCGGGTTCCACACCTACGCCCCGGTGCCTCTCGAGGCGTTCGTGGACGCGCTGCTCGATCGGGCCGACGCCCTGCCGCGCCGCGGAGCTTCCCGCCCACCGATCCCCCAGGCGAGCTACCCCCGCGGCCTGGTCGCCGACGGAGCAGCGCTCGCCCCGGAAGATATCGCCTGTGCGATCAACGACTTGATGGATCGCCACGGCGCGATGCCGATCGCGGCGGACATCGGCGACTGCCTCTTCACGGCGATGCACGTCGAGCACACCCACCTGACTGCGCCGGGCTACTACGCCAGCATGGGCTACGGCGTCCCGGCGGGATTGGGGCTCCAGGCGGCCACCGGGGAGCGCCCCTTGATCCTGGTCGGCGACGGAGCCTTCCAGATGACCGGCTTCGAGCTCGGCAACTGCCGCCGCTACGGATGGGATCCGATCGTGATCGTCTTCAACAATCGCAGCTGGGAGATGCTGCGCGCCTTCCAGCCCGAGTCGCGCTTCAACGACCTCGACGACTGGCACTTCGCCGAGCTGTCGCGCGTGCTCGGAGGTGAGGGGGAACGCGTCGAGACCCGCCGGGACCTGATCGCCACCCTCGAGCGGGCGGCGACGACGCGGGGGCGCTTTTACCTGGTGGAGGCGATGCTCGAGCCGGGTCGCGTCTCGGAGACGTTGGCGCGCTACGTGGCTGCGGCCAAGAGGCGCCCGGGCGGGTAAGGAGCCAGCTGCTGAGGGGTGTGCCGCAGCAGGCTGCACGGAGTGCGCCACGCCCGAACATGACTGTCGCGCGCCCGCTGCACTTGTCAGCTGATTCCTGCACTCCCGCCGCCGTGGGTGCACCTCGTGGCTGCTCTCACCAGTCCAGCCTGGCACGATCATTGCTCAAAAGGAGCGGAGCGTAGGGAGGGCCAAGTGTGACCTCTACACTGCCCGCGACTCCGGAGCGCCGCAACGACATCGACTGGCTGCGAATCGGCGCCACCTACCTGCTCTTCGTCTTCCACATCGCCAAGATCTTCGACGTCGCGCCCTTCTACCATCTCAAGAACGGCGACCTGTCCTGGGAGCTGAACTACTTCACCGGCTTCATCCACCAGTGGCACATGCGGCTCTTCTTCCTGCTGGCGGGCTGGTCGCTGTTCGCCTCGCTCGCGAGGCGCGGGAAGCGGACCTTCCTGGCCGAGCGCACCTGGCGCATCCTGGTGCCGTTCGCCGCCGGGACACTCCTGTTCGTCCCGTTCATGCGCTACGCCGAGGTCCTGAACGGGACCTTCGTCACGCCCGGTGGCGCGGCGGATCCGAACGCGTTCGCGGGCGGGAGCTTCTTCGAGTTCCTCCCCTACTTCTTCACCCTCCAGGCCTTCAGCTGGGCGCACCTCTGGTTCCTGATCTACCTCTACGCATTCACCCGCCTCTACCTGCCGCTCTTCCAACGTCTGATCGAGCGAAGGGGCGAGCCGCGCGAGTGGTCAGTAGCCTGGGTGTACGCCCCGATTCTTCCACTCGCGCTGATCCAGGTCACGATGCGCGGCCGTTGGCCGGGATACCAGAATCTCTACGACGACTGGGCCAACTTCCTCTTCTACAGCCTCTTCTTCGTCATCGGCTTCCTCTTCGCGCGCTACCCGGCGCTCGAACGCGCGGCGCACCGGGAGTGGAAACGCGCCGGTCTGCTGGGGCTCGGCGCATGCCTGGCGATGGCGCTCCCCTGGCACGCGGTGCTCGGCCACCCGGAGCTAGCGATCCGGGCTCTCTCCGGCGCCGCGGCGTGGGGCTGCGTGCTGGGCCTGCTCGGCTTCGCGAAGCAGTACCTGACCGCGGATGGCGCCGCGCTCCGCTACCTGCGCGAGTCCTCCCTCCCCATCTACATCCTGCACAGCCCCGCCATCGTGTTGGTGGGCTACTGGGTGATCCAGCTCGACGCGGGAATCCCCGAGAAATTCGCCCTGATTCTCGCCGGCTCGGTCGGCCTGGCGATGGTCGTCTACCACTTCGCGGTGCGCCGTTTCGACCCGTTGCGCGTGCTCTTCGGGATGAGGGCGGCGCGGTCGAGATCGGCGAATTCGCCTGCCTCCGTGCGCAACCCCGCGGACGGCTTGATGGCTCAGAGCGACCATCCGCTCTGAGCCGTGGATCTCGGTATCCGTCTATCGGCTCTGGAGGCCCTGCAGGAACTCGTCGATGGCGGCGTTCACTTCGCCGGGCTTCTCGGCGAAAACCATGTGAGTGCCACCCTGGATGATGACCGCCCGGGCGCCGGGGATCTTCTCCACCAGGCGATGTGAGTATTTTGGCGGGGTCATGATGTCGTCGCTGCCACAGATGGCCAGTGTGGGAACCCCGATCTCGCCGAGCCGATTCATGATGTCGAATTCGTCGCATGCCCGTAGGTCGTTCAGGGTCACTGCGGGGCCGTTCTCGATGCCTCGCCTCCGGAGGACCTCGGCCAGCTCGGGCTCGATGAGCTCTCGGCCGGTCGCCTGAAACTCCTCGAAGAGCTCCGGCTTCTCGGATCGCCTTCTCGAGCCCTTCGAGGTACATGGGGTGCACCCGGAGCCTGGCTCCACTGCCCACCGAGATGATCGCCTCGAGATCCTCGGGGTATCGGAGGGCGTAGAGAAACGCGATGGCGCCCCCCAGAGAGTGCCCGACCAGGACGACGCTCCGGTAAGCCCTCTCTCGGATGTATCCCCTCAACCACTCGACGTACTCTTCGATGCTGGGACAGGGATCACCCTCGGGATGGCCCGGGAGATCGACCGCGTCGGCCTCTGCGAAGAATCGAACTTGATGCTGCCACGATTCCCTACAGCCTCCGGAACCATGCAAGAAGATCAGCTTCATGTCCTAACCCCCGAGCGAATCCAGAGCCCGCGACAGATCCTCGATGATGTCATCGAGGTTCTCGATCCCGACGCTGAAGCGGAATACGTCCGTCACCCATCAGATCCCAGTACTTGAGCTTCCTCTCGTCGCTCAGCTCGACCATGTCCTGGAAGAAGAACGTCGTCGGGATGTACATGAGGAGGCTCTGGTCGTGCCCGAGGGATACGGCGTGCGTGATCAGCTCGAGCCTCTTGATGAACTCGAAGTTCTCGAGCAGCTCGCAGTCCAGGGTGAAATTCAGCATCCCCGAGAAGCCGCTCATCTGCTTCTTCGCGACTTCGTGCTGAGGATGGCTCGGGAGCCCCGGGTACCTCACGTTCGTCACCCGCGGATGCGACTCCAGGAAGCGGGCGACCTCGAGGGCGTTCTGCTCGTGCTTCTCGATCCGAAGCGGCAAGGTGGTGATCCCGCGCATGATCAGCCAGGCATTGAAGGGGCTGATGCAGGCCCCCAGGTGAACGACCCCGTGCTCCCGGACATCGGAGAGAAACTCGTGGCTTCCCAGGACCGCACCGCCCAGAGCGTCACCGTGGCCGTTCAGATACTTGGTGGCGCTGTGAATCACCACGTCGGCTCCCAGCTCGAGAGGACGCTGGCTCACCAGCCCCGACCAGGTGCTGTCGACGATGACGGTGGCCCCGACGGCGTGGGCCATCTCCGAGATCTTCCGGATGTCGCTGATCGAGACGAACGGATTTCCCGGGGTCTCGAGGTAGACGGCCTTGGTATCCGGCCGAATTGCGTCTTCCACTTCCTTGGGATCCACGGTGTCGGCGACGCTGACATCGACCCCGAACCGCGGCAGGTGAAGGCTCACCAGCTTCTGGGTTCCCGTGTAGCAGATTTCGGGAGCGACGAGGTGATCGCCGGCGCCGAGCAAGGTGAAGAGTACGGCGGAGACGGCGCCCATTCCGCTGGCGGTCACGACGCAGTCTTCGCTCCCCTCGAGCGCCGCGAGGCGCTCCTCCAGATGGCGGGGGGTGGCACTGTGCTCCCTCGTGTACTGAAACTTGTCCAGCTCGTCCCAGGAGAAGACCTTCAGAAGCTCTTCGATATCGGTGGGCAGCTCATAGGAGTTGGCCATGTGAATGGGCCGGCGAATCGCTCGGGTGTCGGTGTCGATCCCCTCGCCCGCGTGAACACAGGACGTCTCCAGGCGCCAGCCTTGGGGAGTCTGCTTGGAAGTCTTCGCTTTCATCTCGTTTCCTCGTCTGGCAGTGACTCCGGGGACCCGAGTATAGGACTTCCACGGGGCTCGTTCATCGGGATGCCTCCTCCCTGCCGCGATGGCGATCTGCCGCTCGCGGGGGTTGACAGCCCAGCCGGATGATTTATATGTATTATACATTGAATGTAGGATACATATTTATGAGCACCCCCAGGAAGTTCCGCGAGACCCTCAGCCTCGCCTATCGGCGCGTGAGTGCGCTCCAGCGCGGCGAGAAGCGGTGCTTCGGCGTCACCATGTCCCAGTGCGTGACGCTCGAGCTCCTGCATCAGCAGGGGCCGATGGCGGTCCGCGACCTGGCCCGCGACCTGGGACTCGACACCAGCACCGTCACCCGGGTGGTCGACGTGCTGGTGCGGGACGGGATGGCGCGCCGCGCCCGAGACGAGAAGCGAGACCGCCGCTGCGTGTTCGTGTCGCTCACCGCGAGGGGCCGCGCCCTGGCGGCAAAGCTCGAAGGATGCGCAGACGACTACAGCGAGCGGATTCTGAAGCGGATTCCCGCCGAGATGCGCGAGGACGTGATTCACACACTGCGGGTGCTGATCGAGGCCATCGACGATCTGCCCGCGACGTGCAATTAGCCCGCCGACCAGGTGGGCGAGGAGGCCAGTAAGCGATGAAGTGCGAGATGCGTCCCCAGAATCCCAACGAGGTTCGCGAGATGGTGAAGGAGGGCTACGCGCGGGTGGCGGAGCGGGCCTCGAACGAGGAGCCGCCCCACGCCACCGAGTTGGGCCGCCGGATCGGCTACGACGAGGAGCAGCTAGCCGCGGTGCCCGAGGGAGCCAACCTCGGCCTGGGCTGCGGAAACCCGACGGCCATCGACGCGCTGCGGCCCGGCGAGACGGTGGTCGATCTCGGCTCGGGAGCGGGCATGGACGCCTTCCTCGCGGCCAAGCAGGTGGGTCCCGGCGGGCGGGTGATCGGCGTCGACATGACCGACGCCATGCTCGACAAGGCGCGGGAGAACGCCCGAAAGATCGGGGCGACCAATGTCGAGTTCCGCAAGGGGCAGATCGAGCACCTGCCCGATCGAGGATGAGAGCGTCGATGCGATCATCTCGAACTGCGTGATCAATCTGTCTCCCGAGAAGAGCCGCGTCTTCGACGAGGCCTTCCGCGTGCTCCGGCCCGGCGGGCGGATGATGATCTCCGACCTGGTGCTCGAGCGACCGCTCCCGTTCGAGATCATCGGCTCGGTGGATGCTACCTGGGCTGCGTCGGTGGTGCGAGCCTGCGCGCCGAGTATCTGGAGACGATCGAGAAGGCGGGCTTTGGCGAGGTGCGCGTGGAGCGCGAGACCCACTTCGCCGATGCGGTGTCCCTCGACGACCCCCAGGTGCAGGAGGCGATGGACCGGTTCGGCATCAGCCTCGAGCAGGTCAAGGGGTTTCTGGGCGCCGTCACCAGCCTGCACGTCTTCGCCCGCAGGTGAGCGACACGAGGAGGGTGAGGCGAGTCACGATCGGAGCCCTCCTCATCACGGGGATCGTGAATGCGCTCCACTACGGCTACCTGATCGCCACCGACTACGCCCTCCTGCGCGGGCTCGTCCGAGCGTACCTCGGCTAGAGAGCGCTCCTGTCGCGTTCGCCGGTCCGGATCCGGACGGCCTCCTCCACCGTCGAGACGAAGATCTTGCCGTCGCCCATCCGGCCGGTGTGGGCCGCCTCGGCGATGCTCTCGACCACCGCATCGAGCATGTCTTCCGGCACGACCACCTTGAGCTCGATCTTCGGGAGGAACTCGACCACGTACTCGGCGCCGCGGTAGAACTCCGAGTGCCCCTTCTGGCGTCCGAAGCCCTTGGCCTCGGAGACGGTCATGCCGGAGACGCCGACCCTGGTCAGCGCCTCCCGCACCTCGTCCAGCTTGAAAGGCTTGATGATGGCTTCGACCTTCTTCACGGCGTACTCCCTGCCAATCAGGTGACGATCGGTGTAGGCGGACTCGCTGTGCTCGCTCAGGTCCAGACCCTCGGCCTCTCCCTCATCGGTGGCTCGCAGGTCGCCGAAGATGGCGCGCAGGACCAGCAGAATCACCACGGTGACGACGGGAGCGAAGACGGCGGTGAACGCGATACTCTTCAGCTGGATCCAGATCTGGCCGCCCCAGGAGACGCCCTCGGGAAGGGCGAATCCGGCGACGAAGAGACCCGTGGCCAGGGCACCCCAGGTCCCGCCGACGCCGTGGACACCGAACACGTCCAGGGAGTCGTCGTAGCCCAGGGCGGGCTTCAGCAGGGTGACGGCCACGTAGCAGAAGCCCGCCGACCCGATGCCCACGGCGATGGCGCCGAGCGGGCTCATGAAGGCACAGCCGGGCGTGATGGCGACCAGACCGGCCACTGCGGCGGTGGCCGCACCCAGAACCGTGGGCTTGTCGCGATGGATCCACTCGATGACCATCCAGCCCAACACCGCGGCGGAGGTAGCAGTGCTGGTGTTCAGGAAGGCGAGACCGGCGGTTCCGTTCGCGGCGAGCGCGCTTCCCGCGTTGAATCCGAACCAGCCCACCCACAGAAGCGCCGCGCCGATCACGGTGAGGGGCAGGCTGTGGGGCGGCATCGGGACCTTGCGGAAGCCCCCGCGCGGCCCCAGGTAGATGGCGGCGACGAGCGCGGAGAAGCCGCTCGACATGTGCACCACCAGGCCGCCCGCGAAGTCCAGGGCTCCCATGCCCGCCGAGCCAGCCGCCGCCCCAGACCATGTGCGCCAGCGGGCAGTAGACCAGGACCAGCCAGACCGCGATGAAGGCCAGGTAGGGACCGAAGCGCATGCGCTCGGCGAAGGCCCCGATCATCAGCGCGGGCGTGATGATGGCGAACATGCCCTGGAACATGACGAAGACGTACTCGGGGATGGTCCCCGAGAGCGTCTCGGCCGTGATCCCCGAGAGCCCGAGCTTGCCGAGGCCACCGATGAAGGCGTTGCCCTCGGCGAAGGCCAGGCTGTAGCCGAACAGGACCCAGAGCACTCCCACCAGACCGGCGGAGATCAGGCACTGCATCAGGATGCTGAGCACGTTCTTGGAGCGGACCAGCCCGCCGTAGAAGAGCGCCAGGCCGGGAACCGTCATCATCAGAACCAGGGCCGTGCTGGTCATCATCCAGGCGGTGTCGCCGGGACTGAGCACGTCCTCAGCGCTGGCCGCCTGCGCCAGCAAGAGCATCGGCAAGGCGGCGGAGAGGGCCGCCGCGAGGCGGCCGGTGCCGGCAAGTGAGGTAAGTCGACGTCGCATGAACTCTACCTTTCTCTCTTTCTGTCCCACTCAGAAGTTGTAGATGACCTGGGCACCGACCACGGTCTGATTCTGAGCGGTGTAGAGGCCCGGGGCGAGGTCGTCGGTGTCGATGAAGAGATCGTCCCCGCTCTTCCCGACCCGTCCCCCGTCGTGGCGGATCTCACCCTTGACGATCAGGTGCTCGGTCACGGAGTAGTCCGTCGTCGCGGTGATCGACCATAGCTTCGAGTCGCCGGGCAAGCCGAAGAGCTGACGGTCGTCGGCGACGTACTCCAGACGCAGCGCGGTGCCGAGCCGCTCGGTCCAGGCGTAGCGCCCGGCGACGGCAACGCCGTACGCGTCGGCGCTCCTATCGCGGCCGTTGTCGTCGTGGTTGTAGTCGAAGTTCAGCCAGGTCGAGATCCGCTCGTTGGGATCCCAGGTCAACACCACGTCGATGATCCCGTACTGGTCGCCGCTGCTTCCGGGAGTGTCCGTCCCCCAGATCCCGTTCAGGTTCGCCGACCAGGTTTCCGTCGAGTAGCCGACGTGACCCATCATCGCCTTGCCGTTGTTGAGGGTGGGCTGCGTCTTGAAGACATCGTTCACCACGGCCAGGCGCCCAGTCCCAGCCCTCCACCGGGAGATCACCCGAAGCCATGATCCCCACGTGATCGATGGGCTGCAGCAGGTTGTAGACGAGACCGCGAGAGATGTTGAAGTTCATCGGCGCCTGGGCCACCTCGGCCCCGAGCAGCGTGCCGAACTTCCCGGCCTTCATCGTGATGCCCCAGTCGGTCAGATACTGGACGTAGGCCGAAGCGATATAGAGATTGTTGCCGCCGGCCCTTCCGTCCGCGGGCGTGTTGCCGTCCGGGAGCAGCCCCGCCACCTTTCCGAAGGCGATCTCGGTGCGGAAGCCGGCGCGGTTCTCTTCGTCGATGGGCCGCTCCATCCATGAACCAGAGCTGACCAAAGGAGAACTGGTTGGAATCGGGGCTGAAGGGATTGCGACTGCCCCACCGCGCCGATATTCCCATCCTCCAGACGCTCGTTGGCGGGACTGTTCAGGTTGTACCAGAAGTCGGCGCTCAACCAGCCGCCGATCTCGAGGCTGTCCACGAAAGCGGCGGTGCTCGAGCTCGGACCGGTCTGGGCCGCCTTCTCGAGCATGCTCCGCTGCTCGCCGAGCCGCTGGTTGGCCTCCGCCAGCTGGTCCGTGGTCAGATCGAGGCGGTCCTCGAGCTGGCTCATTCGCTCCTGCATCGCTTCGAGCTGGGCCTCCACCTCCTCGTCCGTCGCGAATGCGGCGGCGGGCACAAAGAACCAGCAGAGCATTCGCGAACGATCCGATGATCGCTCTCCGTATCATGGGAGCCTCCTTCCCTTCGCGCGTTAGCGCGATCTCTAAGCAAACAACGTGCCCAGATCGGCGTGCGCGAATCGGCGCAGACGGGCACGACTCGGCACGAGTGTAGACCTCGGAGGCCGGAATCCTGCGCAGAAAACGAGCAGGATTGCCCGATCTTCGGTCACCAGGCGCGAATCAGCCCTCGCGACACCGCCGAAGAGCGGGAAGGAATCGGATCGGCTAGGCGTCGATCCCGGCCATCTCCTGGAGAAGGCGCCAGCGCCGCAGCACCAGCTCCTGGGCGGCCAGGATCTCCGGAGAGGGCTCGCCTTCCCGGCCGAACTGCCGCCGGAAGCGACCCTCGCTCCGTGCGAAGGAGAGGAAGTCCACCACCTGTCCCTGCTTGTCCTGATGCCAGTCGGCCCGCAGCGAGGGGTTGCCCTTCAGGTCCAGACGCTCCCGCAGCCGATCTCCCCGCCTCGGATCGTGGACCAGCAAGGGGAAGGCGCGCGACTCGACTGCGAGCCTCGCCTGCTGAGCAGCGAGCGAGTCGGCCACGCCGTGCTCGGGCTGGCAGGTGCTGTACACGACCACCAGGGACGGCCCCGGGTAGGTGGTCGCGGCGGAGACCGCATCGTAGAAGTGCTTGACGTGGGCCGCCGTGGTCTGGGCGACGAAGACCGCGGGATGCATCATCGCGATGCGCGCGAGGTCCTTGCGAGCCTCGACCTTCCCCTTCTGGACCTCGCCGTGGGGCGCCATCTTCGCCATCTGTCCGGTGAAGGACGCCGTCGATGCCTGCCCGCCGGTGTTGGAGTAGACCTGGGTGTCGAGCACCAGAACGTTGATGTCGAGGCCGCTGGCCAGCATCCGCGAGAGCGAGCCGAAGCCGATGTCGAACATCGCGCCGTCGCCCCCGACCACCCAGATCGACTTGTCCTCCCAGCCGCGCTGATCCCAACGCTTGCGAATCCCCATGGCAACGGCGGGCGCGTTCTCGAACAGCGAGTTGATCCAGGAAACCAGGAAGGGGTTGTAGGGGTAGGTCGAGGAATAGACGGTGTTGCAGCCGGTGGCCGCCACGATGCCGACGTTCTCCCTTCCCTTCTGCCAGCCGACCTGGGCCATCAGCATCCGCAGCGCCGTGGCTTCGCCACAGCCCGAACAGGATCCCGCCCCGCCGACGTAGAGGTGTGTCCTCTCGCAGGCGAGCATGCGATCGGCGGGGATTCGTTCGCGAATGAAGTGCTCGGAAGTCTCGGGGAGACTGTGGAAATGCTCCATGGATTGGCGGGCCCGTTCCAGGACCTCCGGGCTCTTGCGGATCATCCGCAATGCCTGGTGGTCGCCGCACACCTCCACGCATTCACCGCATCCCTTGCACTTGGTGGGATCGATGAAGATCCCGAAGAGCCCGGGCTCCTCGCCGCTCTTCTCGAAGGCGTCGTGGAACTTCCGGGTCTTCGCCCAATGGCGGCGCGGCTCTTCCGAACCCTCGTCGGCGGCGAGCTGCTCTTCGACCTTGCGGCTCTCGAGCACCTTGGCCAGGATGGCCGTGTCCGGACATTGCGGTCACGCAGTCCATGCAGGCCACGCAGTTCTCTGGCAGGTATTCCGGGATCTCGCGCCCGATGTAGCTGAAGTCGCGCATCCTCCCGGTCCCGGGAGGAATCAGCGAGCGGGCCAGGCCCGCCTCGGCGGGCAGCTCTTCCCCCGCCACCCCGGTCTGATAGGCCGTGGTGACGCGGCCGAACTCCTCCACGTACTGCTCGATGTCGAGATCGAGAAGCGAGCGCCCGAGCTCGGGATGGGTCTCGAGGGCGAATTCCGACTCCACTCCTTCCCGGGCGCGAAAGTCGCGCACGACGCGATCCAGCTCGGCCAGTGCGTCGTGGATCAGTTTCGGCTCGCTCATCGGACTTCCTCGTTCACGGCTATTCGCTCATGGGGTCGGCGGTGGCGAGGTCGGTGAGGGACAGAATGCCGATCGGCCGTTTCGGCTCCTGCTCACTGGTCACCACCAGGCGGTGGACGCGATTGCTGACCAGACGATCGACGGCGTCGGCCAGCGATTCCTCGGGACGGGTCGTCAGCACGTCCGGCGTCATCAGGTGCTCGGGCAGCAGCTCCGGCAGGCTCGCGGTCCATCCGCCGCGAGAGCGATTGCGCACGCGCCAGGTCGGTGGTGGAGAGCAGGCCGACCATCTCCCCCTCGCCATCGACGACGACGACGCAGGAGATCTGCTTCTCCGAGAGGAGATCGCGAACCTCGGCGAGCGGGGTGTCCGGCCTGCAGGTGACGGCGCCCTCCGTCATCAGGTCCGACACGCTGTTTGCCGAGAATCGCGCGCCGCCCCTCCGTCTCCTCCTCCTGCATGACGTCGGGCGGGACTTCCCGCACCTCGTCGTAGCCTCGCTGCACGCAGATCAGGTTCTCCTCGACCACCTTTTCACCCGCCTTGCCGAAGTACTTGGCCAGCGACTCTCGGACCGCATCCATCAACTCGTCTCGCCCCATGCGCCTCTCGGCCACGAAGGGTGCAGCGCGCAAGAACACGCCCAGGAGGACGATGCCCTGCATCCTTACCCTGAGATCCTCTCGCGTCGAAACCTCGGCGGCGATGCCCGCCGCATCCGCATAGAGCAGACGCAGGTCGAGGTCGCGTATCAGACGGCGCGCGTAGGCCGGCACCTGCCGCCACACCTCGTCGGGATCCGTCCTGCCGGTCTGAACGAAGACCGTGCCGCCTTTGGCGATGCCCTCCAGGGGATTGCCGAGGTTGAAGGAGGCGAGCGCACTGAGCGGAACGAACTCCACGTGATGGAGCTCGCAGTGCTTCCGGATCGGCTGGTCGGCAACCGTCAGGAAGTAGCGGGTGGGCAGCCCCTTCTTCTCGGATCCGTAGAAGGGATACGCCTGAACGTGCAGGTCGAAGAGATTGGAGATCACCGTGGCGATGACCTTGTTCGTCGCCACCGAGCCGAAGCCGCCCACCGAGTAGCCGCGCATGCTGAAGGCGCCCGGCGGGCGGACGTCGGGATCCAGCTGAAGCGGAAGGGCGAGCTCGTGCTCGACTCCCAGGACGAAGTCCCGCTTGCCGCGCTCGTAGAGGTTCTTGGCGGCGGCGATGAAGTGTCCCGGCCGAACGTCGCGCGATCCCAGTCCCGCGATGCCGGAATGGATGCGAGGCATGCGAACTCAGCCGGGGCATTCCGAGGCGCCCCGACAGGGCATCGGCGAAGGCCGCCTTGACCTCTGCCACCAGGAGATTCGACCCGGCCATGGGATCGTCCATCCGGCCGATCACGGCGATCGCTCGAACGCCCGAGAGCGCCCGCACCAGGTCCGCCCCGGGAAACGGACGAAAGCAGAGAAGCTGTACGGCGCCGACGCGGAGGTCCGTGTTCTGCCTCGCCCAATCGACCGTCGCCCGGAGCGTTTCCGCCATCGACCCGATCGTCAGAATCGCGACCTCGGCGTCCTCCATCCGGTAGCTCTTGACCGGACGCAGACGCCGGCCCGTCGCCTCGCCGTGGGTCTTCATCGCCTCCCGGACGAACCCGAGGACGCGGTCGGTGAAGAATCGCTGCGCCACCTTGCCCTTCATGTAGGAGTCCTGGTTCTGGACCACCCCCGACATGACCGGATGATGGGGATCCATCAGGCAGGGGACCCGCTCCCGCGGGTCGCCGAGGAACTCCTTCATGAAGGCGGGCTCGGGCAACCGCACCGTCTCGATCGTATGGGTGGTCAGGAAGCCATCCTGGCAGCACAGGAAGGGAGTGTGGGAGTTCTCGGCGGCACGCCGCGCGATCAGCGCCAGGTCGGCGACCTCCTGGGCGTTGGAGGCGAAGAGGATTCCCCAGCCGGTGTCCGCCACCGCCATCACATCGTCGTGACCGGCGTGGACGTTCAACGAGTGGCTGGTAAGGGCGCGGGAGCCGACGTGGAAGACGGCGGGCAGACGTTTGCCGCTGATGGTGAAGAGCACCTCCTTCATCAGCACCAGGCCCTGTCCCGAGGTGAAATTCGTCACCCTGCCGCCGGCGGCGGCGAAGCCCTCGGCCGCGCTGGCGGAGGAATGCTCCGACTCCGGCTCCAGAAAGACGATGGGCTCGCCCCAGAGGTTCTCGAAGCCATCGCCGACCGCGGCGGCGTACTCGACCCCCATGTTGGTCGAGGGCGTGATGGGATAGGCGCAGGCCCCCTGGGACCCGTGCTTCTCCACCCAGACGGCGGCTCCGGTTCCGTCCGTCACCGTGTGGATGCCCGGGTAAGGCGCAGTCTTCGTTGCCTTTTCCTTCACCATTGCACTCCGTGGAAGGTGATGGTTCGCGAACTCCCGGAAGGGCGGCGTCCGAACCTCGAATCCGAACGGCCAGAGGCAATTGTAGCCCAGTCCCGCGAAAGTACGGAAGTCCCGGAGGCGAGTTACACTTCCGGCATGAACGGATCATCGATTCGCCAGGGGATGACGCGCGCGAGGCGATGGGTTGGCCTCGGGGCACTGGTGACGCTGCTGGTCACGATCGCCTGCGCTTCCCCTCCGCAGCCCGGACATCATCCGGTGCATCCCATGAAGAAGCACGCCGTTCCCGAAGGAAAGGAGCGCCCGATTGCCACCACGCCCGTTGTGGACCTCAGCACCCTTTCGGAGCTGGAGACGCTGATTCCCGCACTCGCCGACAGGCGGGTGGTTCTGATCGGCGAGACCCATGATCGTCTCGAGCACCATCTGGTTCAGCTGGAGATCCTTCGCGGTCTTCATGCGATTCATCCACAGATTGCGATTGGCATGGAAGCCTTTCAGCAACCCTTCCAGCGCCATCTCGACGACTACGTTGCAGGAAAGCTGAGCGAGCGAGAGCTCTTGCGCGAGTCCGAGTACTACGAGCGTTGGAGATTCGATTTCCGCCTCTACGCGCCGATTCTCCGCTTTGCGCGAGAGCACGGGCTGCCACTCATCGCCCTCAATCTTCCGGTCGAGATCACCCGAAAGGTCGGGAAGGAAGGCATCGAGGCTCTCAGCGACGAGGAGCGAGCAGAGATTCCCGAGGAGATCGACCGTTCGGACGCCGAGTACGAAGGGCGTCTCGAGGAGATCTTCGAAGGGCACCCCCACAGTCGAGGGCCGGAGCTTCGATCACTTCCTGGAGGTGCAGCTGCTGTGGGACGAAGGCATGGCGGAACGAGCTGCCGGCTATCTCGAGTCCCATCCCGAGTACCGGATGGTGATCCTCGCCGGAAGCGGCCATATCGCCTACGGGAGCGGCATCCCGCAGCGCCTGGCGCGTCGGATCCCGGTGAGCGCCGCCGTCGTGCTGGTCGGTTGGAGAGGAGAGCTCGGAACAGGGCTCGGCGACTACCTGTTGTTGCCGCAGGAGCGCGATCTGCCCGCCGCTGGCAGGATCGGCGCGTTCCTCGACGAAGACGACGGCAGACTCGAGGTCTCTTCCTGTACTTCCGGCAGCGCCTGCGAGAAGGCGGGTTTGAAGTCCGGCGATCAGATCCTGGCGCTCGACGGCCAACCCATCACGAGCATGGCCGATCTGAAGCTGGTCATGTGGGACAAGTCACCCGGCGACAGGATCGAGATGGAGATCCGCCGCAAGCGCTGGCTGGCGCGGACCGAGACAGCTGACGCGCGAGATCGTGCTGCAATGAGAGGAGGCCTGGAAAGTCTCGGCTCGACCTCGTCGATCCAGTCCAGGAAGCGGCGATGGGTCGGCTCCCAGCCCAGCGCCTGGCGCGTCCATGTGCTGTCGCATCGACGCCCGAGGGGCCCCTCGGCACCCGTGAACTGACAGGCCTGGGGCGGTCCGGTCGCGGCCCGGTAACGTCGCGAGCGCACGACCGCCCGGACCAGCTCCTGGCGGGTGATGGGCTGGTCGTCGCATCCGAGGTAGATCGCACCGGCGTGACCAAGGTTCGAGGCCCGAACGCAGAGCTCTGCGGCGTCGTCGTAGTGGATCAGTGAGATCAGTCCATCGGGCCGACGGGGGGAGGTTCCAGTGCGCAGGTAGGCGCGATGCGGACCTCGATCGTGGTCGTAGAGGCCTGCCAGCCGGACGACCACGGCCCCGGCGGCGAGCAGACGCTCCTCCGCGTCACGAAGCCTCCTGGCCCTGGGAGAGTCCGCCAGAGCCGATCCCTCCACGCAACGTCCCCCGTCCGCTTCGGCGTACACCGCGGTGCTGGAGGTGATGACCAGGCGCCCGTCTCCCAACCATAGACTCGCCGCGCGCGCCGCCTCGGCGGCGTAGTCGTCCTGGGACGATGGGGGCACCGAGAACAGGACGTACGGCATCGCCGGCGGATCGGGGTCGCTGCGAAGACGCGGGATCATCCCGTCTTCGCGGAGGGTGGGATGAAGACGGTCGGATCGGGTCTCGGCGAGGACGCGTGCCTCGGGGATGATCCGCGAGCCACAGCCGCCCGACACGGCGTCCGAGGGCGCCCGTGCCGATGATGAGCAGATCGGCTGCGGCCGAGTTCGGAGAGAGCTCCATGGCTGCTACGTCGCCCATCCTTCCCCGATCGGCCGGAAGCGGTCCATCCGCCGGTCGCTCACGGGTCCCCGCCGTTGAAGCTACCACGCGAGCCCCACCCCGGGGTACATCGACTGGTGCAGCGGTCCGATTCCCTGGGGTGGCTTTCCATCGCGGCAACAGTGTGGAAGAATAGAAATTCTCCGCTCGACGCCGTCTCCGCGCCCTCAGGAAATCTTAAGGATGGTGATGCGCGCATCCGCAGCCTCCTTGATCACGGTTCTTCTGCTTCTCACCGCGTGCTCGGATCGCTCTCGCCCGGAAGGACGCGCGGTTCAATTGAGCACCCTGGAGCGGGGCAAGAGCGCCCACCCAGTCGAGCTCGCACAGGTAAGCGAGAAAGAAGTGGTGGAATGGATTCGGGCCATCGGTTCGATCCACGCGGATCAGCGAGTCAACCTGAGCGCAGAGGTAGGGGGAAGACTGGCGGAGATCGAGGTGGAGGTGGGCGAGCTCGTCGAGGAGGGAGATCTTCTGGCACGCCTCGACGACGAGCGACTCCGCATCGCCAGGGACCTGGCGCGAGCCGAGGTCGAGATGGCCAGGGCCAACCTCGAGAAATCGAGACGCGATGCCCAACGACAGGCGAGCCTCTACGAGGGTCGAGTCACCTCTGCGTATTCCCACGAGCAGGCCGAGCTGAAGGCAAAGATCGACGCGGGGCAGGTGAAGGTCACCCAGGCCAGGCTCGCTGTGGCCGAGAGAGACCTCAGAGATGCGAGCATCGTCAGTCCGGTAGATGGCGAGATCACCCGGAAACACGTGGAGGTGGGTGAACTCATCGAAGCCGGGACCCCGCTCTTCGATATCGCGAAGATCGACCGCGTGAAGGTCGTCGTCCACGTCTCGGAGCTCGAGATCTCTTCGCTTCGAAAGGGCCAGGAGGCGGAGATCAGCGTGGACGGGCACCCCGGCGTCGTCTTCCGGGGCATCGTGAACACGGTCAGCGCCGAGGCGGACTCCCAGACCCGCGCCTTTCCCGTCGAGATCCTGGTCGTCAACGACCGGGTAGAGAAGCTGCTTCCCGGGTTCATCGGCCGCGCGCGAATCCGCGGGCGCACCTTCGAAAACGCCATCTCCCTCCCCGAGGAGGTCGTCGTCCAGCGTGATGGACGTCCGGTGGTCTTCGTCGCCACCGGCGACACCGCGTCGGCGAGGGTCGTCGAGACCGGATTCTCGGATCGAGGAAGAGTACTCATCACCAAGGGACTCAATCCGGGAGACCGGGTGGTCTTCACCGGCCAGCAATCCCTACACGACGGTGACGAGATTCAGCCTCGCTGAAGGATCTGCCAGTGCACATCTCGGAATTCTCGGTCAGGCAGCCCGTCCTCGTGAATCTCCTGGTGATCCTCCTGCTGGTCTCGGCGTTCGTCACCTACTCGTACATGACGAAGGAGAAGTTCCCGGACATCTCGCTCGATGAAGTGTGGGTGTACACCTCCTATCCCGGCGTCTCTCCGGAGGAGATCGAGAGGCTCATCACCATCCCCATCGAGGACGAGGTGGCGGGTATCGACGGAATCGAAGACATCACCTCGGTCTCCTCCGAGGGCTACTCGCAGATCGAGATCGACTTCGAAGCGGGCGTCGAGGACTTCCCGCGCAAGATCCAGGAGGTCCAGAACCGGGTCAACAGGGTGGAAGACCTGCCGGAGGATGCGGAGACCCCGGAGGTGGAGGAGGAGGAATGGACCACGATTGCGGTGGTCGCCTCTTTGAGCGGGGAGATTCCTGAAGACACACTCAAACGGCTCTCCGACGATCTCGAGGATGATCTTCTGGACATTTCCGGCGTCGACGCGGTCACGGCGATCGGACGCCGTGACCGCGAGATCTGGGTCGAAGTCGATCCCTCCCGGCTGGAGGGCTACCAGCTCTCGCTGGCGGACGTGATCCTGAGTCTGCGGAACAAGAACCTCGACATCCCGGGAGGCACGCTCGGCTCCGGAAGGCAGGAATTCCTGGTGCGCACGATGGGCGAGGCCGAGACACTCGAACAGATCGAGCGCGTGATCATCCGATCGACCACCGAGGGAGGCCACGTCTACGTGCGCGACGTGGCGAAGGTGATCGATACCTTCGAGGAGGCCACCACCGAGGGCCGGTTGAACGGGGAAAAGACCATCAATCTGATGGTCATGAAGAGCAGGACCGGCGATACCGTCCGAATCGTCAGAGCGGTGAAGGCGCTCAAGAGGGACTACGAAAACGGGAGGCTGCCGGACGGCGTAACTCTCACGCTGACGAATGACGCCTCCGTTGACATAGCGAGCAATCTCAATGCCCTGTATGGAAACGGAGCCGTGGGCCTGGTCCTGGTATTGATCGTTCTGTGTCTGTTCGTCGGCTTGCGGCCGGCGGTATTGACGGCTGTGGGCCTGCCGGTGGCCTATTCCATCGCCATCCTTCTGATGCAGTATTTCGGGATCACCATCAACATGCTCTCGCTCTTCGGTCTGATCCTGGTTCTCGGCATCGTCGTGGACGACGCGATCATCATCTGTGAGAACTCCTGCCGTCACATCGAGGAGGGCCGGAGCCCCCCAGAGGCAGCCGTCATCGGGACCAAGGAAGTCACCTGGCCGGTGATTGCGGCGGTCAGCACGAGCGCGGCAGCCTTCATGCCACTACTGCTCATGACTGGAACGCTCGGCAAGTTCTTCGGAGTCATCCCCAAGGCCGTGACCTTTGCCCTGGTCGCTTCACTCGTGGAAGCCCTTTTCATACTGCCCTCACACATCGCCGATTTCGCCAAGCCGATCCCAGCTCGCCGGAGCCAGAGGATGGCAGATGGCTGGCTGCAGCGGCTGACTCCCGGATACCTCCGCCTGCTGAACTTCACGCTCGACCGGCGTTATTTGTGCGTGTCGGCCGTGATCGCCGTTGCGGCGGGCTGTATCGCCTTTGCCTACGCCTTCATGCCTTTCGTGCTCTTTCCCGCGCGCGACGTCGAGGAATTCGGAGTCACCATCAAGATGCCCGTGGGAACCAAGCTGGAGGAGACTGGCCGCGTGGTGGCGCAGCTGGAGCGTACCGCCCTCGAGCTGCCCGAGGACGAGGTGTACGCGGTGATCGGCAGGGTGGGAACCGGCCAGCGCGCCAACTACGATTTCCAGACCGGCACGCATATCGGCCAGGTCGTCCTCGACCTGACCGACCGCTTCGACCGCCAGCGTTCTGGGCTGGAAATCGTCAACGAGTATCGCGAGGCCATCGTGGGGATCCCCGGCCCCGCCGAGGTCAACTTCCTCGAGTGGCGCGAAGGCCCTCCCGTGGAGCCCGCCGTGGAGATTCACCTCCGCGGCGACGAGTTCGAAGTCCTGCGCGCCATCGCAGACGACATCAGGGCCTACCTCTCCAGTATCGAGGGTACCAGGGACATCACCGACGACTTCGAGCCGGGCAAGCGCGAAGCCCGCATCATCGTCGACGAAGAGAAGGCCTATCTGATGGGCCTGGACATGGCGACGATCGGATCCACCGATCAGGTATGCGGTCGACGGTGGCATCGCTTCCTCGATCCATGACCGGGGTGAGGAGATCGATCTTCGCGTGATCCTCCGAGAAGAGTCACGCCGCGACCTGGAGGACATCGAGGAGATGCGATTCCGGAATCGCGACGGAGCGCTGGTTCCCTTCGGGAACTTCGGGCGCATCGAGCGAAAGCCGGGCTACACGAACATCAATCGCCGCGACAGCAAGAGAGCCATCACTGTGAGCTCCAACGTGGATGAGAACGTGATCACGTCGGTGGAGATCAATCGCCTCCTGAGGGACCGCTACGCGGATCTGGGCGAGAGCTACCCGGGATACGCCATGAGGTTCTCGGGCGAATACGAAGAAACGCAGGAGCAGGTGATCGCGCTGGCCAAGGCCTTCGGTGTGGCCATCCTCCTGATCTACGCGATCCTCGGCTCCCTGTTCAAGTCCTTCGCCACGCCCCTGGTCGTGATGCTCGCCGTGCCGTTCTCCTTCATCGGCGTGGTGGTGGGCTTCTTCGTGATGGGCGAACCCCTCGGATTGATGGCCATCATCGGAATCATCGGGCTGGCGGGCATCGTCGTGAACGATTCGCTGATTCTGGTGGACTTCATCGACAAGGGGCGCGAAGCGGGCCTGGAGCGGCGAGATGCCACGCTGCGGGCGTGCCGGCTGCGGCTTCGCCCCGTCATCCTGACCTCAGTGACCACCATCTTCGGGCTTCTTCCGCTGGCCCTGGGCCTGTTCGGTCTCAGCCCCTTCCTGACTCCCATCGCAGTAGCGATCGTCTGGGGCCTGACCTTCTCCACCTTCCTGACTCTGCTGCTGGTTCCCGGCCTCTACGCCATCGTGGACGACATCGCCGGACGGGTGGGGCGGACGCACTTTTAGGAACCCCGTATGACAAGGCTCATACCCGCCCGAGCGCGGGATGGGTTCGAATTCGAAGGGAAGGAATCCCCGGAAGCCCGGGGACAGTGACGAGGAGATGGCGGGCATGGCGCAAGGAAACAGCGACTGGGCGGACAGGTACCGCGAGAAGTGGAGCTGGGACTCGGTGACCTGGGGGACCCACTCGGTGGACTGCTACCCCGGGGGCTGCCCGTTCCGGGTCTACACCAAGAACGGGAAGATCGTCCGCGAGGAGCAGTCCGGCACCCACCATCCGATCGAAGAGGGCGTTCCGGACATGAACCCGATGGGCTGCCAGAAGGGGGCCTGCTGGAGCCACTGCCACTACTCGCCGGACCGGGTCACCAAGCCCCTGAAGCGGGTCGGCGAGCGCGGTGAGGGCAAGTTCGAGGAGGTCTCCTGGGACGAGGCCCTCGACGACATCGCCGACAAGATCCTCGACGCCATTCAGGAGCAGGGTCCCGAGTCGATCGTCGTCCCGCTCACGCCGGAGGTGGCCGCCCAGGGCGCCCGGATGTTCTCCTCCTTCCTCGGCATACCCATGATGGATGGCAACGCCGAGTTCCAGGACTTCAGCCCCGGATACCACCTGACCTGGGGCATGTACAACCCGGTCTCCACCATGGACGACTGGTTCCTGGCCGATCTCACGCTGATCTGGCACGCCAACCCGGTCTACACCAACATCCACTGGTATCACTACATCGCCGAGTCCCGTTACAACGGCGGCGAGGTGGTGACGATTGCGCCGGACTACAGCCCCTCGGCGATGCACGCCGACTACCACCTGCCGGTGCGGATCGGCACCGACGCGGCCCTCGCGCTGGCGATGTGCAAGGTGATCATCGATGCCGACCTCTACAACAAGCAGTTCGTGCAGGAGCAGACCGATCTCCCGCTGCTGGTGCGCAAGGACACCGGGCGCTTCCTGCGCGGCAACGAGGTCTACCAGGGGGAGCGCGAGGACCAGTTCTTCTGGTGGGACACCTCCTCCAACACGCTGACGTCGGCGCCGCGGCACACGCTGGCTTCGGCGGACGTCGAGCCGGCTCTGGAAGGCAGCTTCTCGGTGGTGCTGGCGGACTGGAGCACGGTGGAGGTGGAGCCGGTCTTCGCCCGGCTGCGGCGCCACCTGGAGGATTACACGCCGGAGAAGGCGGGTGAGATCTGCCAGCTCCACCCGGACAACATCCGCAAGCTGGCGCGCAAGGTGGCGACGCGGAAAACCAAGATCTTCATCGGCTGGAACTCGGGCAAGTACTACCACGGCGACCTGATGGAGCGGTCGATGGCGCTCCTGCTGGGTCTCACCGGCAACTGGGGCAAGAAGGGCACCGGCACCCGCTCCTGGGCCATCTTCGGTGCGGACGGCGAGATGATGCTCCCCGCGAAGGAGGGGCCGGGGCAGGAAGCGGCGCTGCGCCTGGTCGCGATGATGATGGCGATGCGGCGGCTCCTGGGCTCTTCGGACCCGACCCTGACCAAGGGGATGCTGCAGAACCGCATGCTGGAGATGGCTCCGCAAGTCAGCCCGATGGGTATGCCAGTGCCGCCCGCCTTCCTCTGGTACTACCAGATGGGATACAAGGAGCGCTGGAACGATCCCGAGAACACCGACCCCACCATGAAGCGGAGCTACGACGAGTACGTCACCGAGGCGATCGAGAAGGGTTGGTGGGGTGCGCACTACTCGAAGGCCTACCAGACCATCGAGCCGCGGGTGCTCTACGAGGCCGGCGGCAACATGCTGCGGCGCAATCGCGGCGGCCAGAAGCTCTTGCTCGAGCATCTCTGGCCCAAGCTCGACCTGGTCGTGTCGGTCGACTACCGCATCACCACCACCGGGCTCTACTCCGACTACATCCTGCCTGCCGCACAGCACTACGAGAAGATCGGTCACTCCATGCTCTCGGTGCACCACCTGCACTGGGTCCTCACCGACCACGCCACGCCGCCCCAGGGTGAGGCCCTGCCGGACCTCCAGATCTCGGTCCGGCTGATGGAGGCGATCGAGCGCCGGGCCGCGTCGCGGGGGCTCAAGGAGTTTCAGGACTCCAGGGGGATCGCCCACAGTCTCGAGGGAATCGGCGCCCGGCTGACCCTCAAGGGAGCGATCCAGGGCGAGGACGAGTACTGGGACGAGGCTCTCAAGGACACCGCCGCCATGGGGATCCTTCCCGAGGGCACCGACCTCGCGACCCTGCGCGAGAAGGGCCACGTGCGCTTCACCAACTGGGGAGTGATGGCCCACGGGCAGTCGCAGGCCTCGACCATCAAGCCCGGTGAGATCCACACCCCGCTGCGCTGGCACACCGAGGACAAGCTGCCCTACGACACGCTGGTGCGCCGGGCGCAGTTCTACATCGACCACGAGTGGTTCCTGGAGGCCGGCGAGGAGCTGCCGACCCACAAGGAGCCGCCGCCCGGACACGGAGGACGGAATCGCCGCTTCGAGATGACCAGCGGCCACAACCGCTGGAGCATCCACTCGATGAACATGACCAACAACATCATCCAGAACACCCATCGAGGTGAGCCCTTCGTCTTCATCAACGACAAGGACGCCGCCAAGCTCGATATCGGGAACGGCGAGAAGGTGAAGCTGGTGAGTGACGTGGGGGACACGCTGCTCGCGGCCAAGATCTCGCCCTCGGTGCGGCCCGGCCAGGTGATCCTCTACAACGGCTTCGAGCCCTACCAGCACGAGAACTGGTACAGCCAGTCGGATCTCGAGCCCGGCCACGTCAAGCACCTGGGCTTCGCCTCCGGCTACGGGCACCTCAAGTACCGGATCTTCTCCTGGCAGCCGATCCCGGCCGACCGGGCGGTGCGGGTCGACCTCGAGAAAGTCGGGTGAGAAGGATCCGGCTCAGCCAGATCCTTCCGGAAGGCATCCCAGGCCCGGGGCCTGGTTCTACAGCAATGTGCCGGGTCGCATCTTCCGAAGTGCCCAGGACCGTCTCGCCACGATGGTGGATGAGTTCCTTCCGGAAGATGCGCGGATGGTGATCGATATCGGAAGCGGACCCGGGAGCCTCTCGATCGGCATCGCCCGGCGCAGACCCGGGCTCCGCGTTCTGGGAGTGGATCTCTCCGGGACCATGGTCCGCATCGCCCGCAAGAACGCCGGAGCGCTCTCCAACCTCGAGTTTCGCCAGGAGAATGCGTCACAGCTCTCCGTAGAGGACGGGTCGGCCGACATCATCGTCTCCTCTGAATCGATGCACCACTGGCGCCAACCGGTTGCGGTGCTCGACGAGTTTCATCGGGTGCTGCGACCGGGCGGAAGGGCCTGGATCTTCGACGGACGCGACGACTTTGGCGAAGCGGATCAGAAGGAGTGGTTTTCAGGATCCCCCGCTTTGCTCAAGACCCGGCCCGCTCTGGCGCTCCAACGGACGATTCTGCGCACCCACGGCTTCACCCCCTCGGAGTGGGAATCCCTGGTGCCTTCCCTGGTAGAGCAGTCGCGATTCGGAGAAGGCAGCATCGAGGTCCTGGGAATCTATCGGAAACTGGAGCTGGTGCGCACGGAATCCGCGTGAGCGAGAACTCCGAAGACCGATTCTCCAAGCTGTATTTCTACGTGATTCCGTGGACGGTTCCGGTCATCGTGGCTTCCCTGACGTCTCTGTTCCTCGGCGTCGGGCGCACCTGGATCTGGATTCCACTGCTCTTCATCTACTGGGGAACCATCTGGAGCCTGACGCTCTATTACCGGCGCAAACGCGGAGGTGTCTTCGAGGCAGAGCGCTTCAGGCTCACCTTCAAGCTCAAGGGCGAGCACGCATGGCTCCAGTACCTCCTGGTCTACGGTCCCCTGCTCTTGGCGATACCCATCTGGGCCCACAGCTACCTTCCCCATCTGACCGTCAACATGACACTGGTCATGCTCCTCGGCGCCGCGATCAACGGACCGTCCGAAGAGATCTACTGGCGGGCCTGCCTGGAAGATGCCGGACGGGCCGCCGGGGTCTCGCAGAAGAAGAGGCTGCTCCTGGCGCCGATCATGTTCGCTCTCTGGCATACGGCGTTCGTGATCCACATCTTCCCTTTCGATGAGACCTGGATCGCGGCCTGGGCCGCCACCATTCTCACCACCTGGATCAGCGGCACCATCTGGATGTGGGTCCTGCACAGGAGCGGGAGATTGATCCCGCAATGCTTCTACCACGGCTGCGCCAACTTCCTGAGCGTCTTCCCCATGATCGCCATTACCGTCCTGCGTCTGTCTTTTTGATGGAAAGACGCTGTTGGGCCGTTACCTTCGTCAGAGAATCGGCCCGCTGCTCAGGCTTCCCCGGAAGTCTGAGCCGGATTCGAGAAGGAGATCTCAATGAAGCGATGTTTCCAGTTTGCAGTGTTGCTCGGCGTCGTGGCCTTGCTGGCTTCGACGAGCGCATCGGCCGGAGGCAAGAAGACCCATCTGGGTGGGAGTTCTGACCAGATTCTCAACCTGGTCACCCAAGGCATTCCGAATGACAACAGCGGTGGCCACCTGTTCCAATACGACGACACCGGGCCGTCCTTTTCGGTGCCCGAGAACTACTCGTTCGTGGTCACCGACATCAGCGTGACGCCCCAGGGATCGTTCGCACCGACCGAGAATTTCCTGGTCGTGATGCAGCTCGATGAAATCGGCTACCGCACCTTCGTGGCTCGCTTCACGGGCGGCGGCGGCTTCTACCACTCGTTCTCAGCAGGCCTGGTCATACCAAGCGGCTCGACCCCCACCGCCAGGAATACGACCTCTAGCACGAGCGCCGTCACTGTGGAGATGCGCGGCTACTACGTAAAGGGAGACGGTCTCCCGCCCAGGGAACCGGTCTTCTGAGGCCGACCCGGGCTGCGCGACGGATCCAGGCATTCAAGCGAGATGATCGACCGGGCCGTGGCCGTGGCCGATGCCCGGTGCGCCGGCGATGGCTCGGGAGATGTAGTCCTTGGCCTCGCGGACCGCCTCCACCAGCGTCTTGCCACGGGCCAGCAGCGCCGTGATGGCCGCTGAGTAGGTGCAGCCGGTGCCGTGGGTGTGCGGGGTCTCGATCCGCGGAGCGGCGAGACGCACGAAATCGGAGCCATCGTAGAAGAGATCGACCGCCTCCCTTCCCGGCAGATGCCCGCCCTTCACCAGAGCGGCCGCTGCGCCCAGGTCGCAGACCGCGCGCGCCGCCTCCCGCATCGCCTCCTCGCTCTCGACGACTCGGCCGAGCAGGGCTGCCGCCTCGTGGAGGTTTGGCGTGACCAACGCGGCCTTCGGGAAGAGTCGGGCCTTCAGAGTCTCGACCGCTCCTGCATCGAGCAGGGAATCCCCGTGCTTCGAGATCATCACCGGATCGACCACAGGGCTCGGAATCGCGTGCTCCTCGAGGGCCGCGGCCACCGCCTCGATGATCTCGCTCGACCCCAGCGCGCCGGTCTTGGCGGCGCGCACCTCGAAGTCCTCCGCGACGGCGGCGATCTGCTGGGTGATGAGCTGGGTCGAGAGGAGCTCCACCGCGCGGACACCGACGGTGTTCTGGGCGGTGACGAGGGTGAGGGCGCTGGTCCCGTAGACACCGAAACGCTGGAAGGTCTTGAGGTCGGCCTGGATCCCGGCGCCGCCTCCGGAGTCGGATCCGGCAATGGTGAGTGCGACATACACCGACGGGGGTTCATCCATCGTCCGCGATCGGGTCCCGCGTCTTCACGCCGCCTCCCACGCCGCCTGGAAGAAGGCCAGCTCGAGCTCCATGGCGCGGCGGTAGAGCCACGCCAGCCGCTCGGGGTCGCCGCCGTAACGACCGAGGAGTTCCTCGAGGCGCGAGGCCAGGGCCTCCACCTCGGCGCCCGAGTACGTCTCCACCCACTCGCGGTACGGACTCTCCGGGTCGAGCTTCGAGGAGAGCTGCTGCCCGAGGAACGCGTAGAGTCGCATGCAGGGCGTCATCGCCGCCACCGTGTGACCGGAGGGCTCGAGAGAGGCGGTGCTGAGAAGAAAGTCGCAGTAGGCGCTGGTCGCGGGAAGCGGCTCGGGCGAGAGCGAGATCCCCCAGCGCTCCGCGTAGCCCTGGTGCAGCTGGAGCTCCTCGAAGACACCCACCAGCAGATCCTTCAGCACCCCGATCCCTTCGCGATCCGGGCAGCGCGCCAGCGCCAGGGCGTAGCCCCGCGCGAAGGCCTCGAGGAAGTAGGCGTCCTGCGCCACGTAGACCCGGAAGCGCTCGAGCGGAAGCTCGCCCGACGCGATGCCCTGGACGAAGGGGTGCTCGAGGCAGGCGTCGGCCAGATCGCGATTGCGCCGCCAGAGGTCGGCCGCCGCCGCACTCACGACGCGAGCCCCAGCGCCACGCGATCGGGATATCCGAGGGCGACCAGAAACATCACGCTCTTTCCAGCGGCGTGCGGCGAGAAGAACTCGGTCACCTCGTCGTCGAAGAAGGTGAAGCCGGAGCCCCCGAAGCGCTGGGCGTAGGCGGCCAGGTACATGCGACCTCCCGCAACGGCGGCCTCGAGCTGCGCCGCACGGTAGCCGCGGTTGCCGAAGCGCTCCAGGGCGCGCGGAAGATCGGCGAGCCAGTAGACGTTGACCGCCGCATCGGCCGGAAGCTGCTGGCCGAGACCCAACCGGCCGGCCGGCTCGCGAAACGAGCCCTCCCGCAGCAGCTCGAGCGATGCCTCCCGGCGGCGGTAGTGGTAGGTCCCCGGCGCCAGCCCCTCGACGGCGTTCACGATCAGGTACAGATCGCAGAGCGTCGCGCCGGGCGCGTCGAGGAAGTCCGCCGGTACGCCGCGGGTGGCGCGGTCGAGAGCGTTCGAGAGCGCCTCGAAGGAGAGCGGGCGTTCCCCGTCGAAGGCGCGCGTCGAGCCGCGTCGGCGGATCACGCGGTCGAGCGATTCGTCGGGAAGCCCCCCGTCGGCGGAGGGACGGAGCGGAACCAACCGGCCGGCGGGCTCGGGCTCCTCGCGGGGCGGCGGCGCACCGCGCCAGGCGGCCGCTTCGGCGCCATCGCCGAGCGACGACGCGAGCTGCGCCGCGCGGACCGCCGGATAGTCCACCTCGGTTCGCGAGAGCGGCTCGGTCTCGAACCGGATCTCGGGCATCTCGGGCGCCGGCGGAGGCGGGCGATGAGTCCGACCGAGCGGAACCAGCGTGAGCGCACCCTCGCGCCCTGGGTCGAGACCCAGCAGCCGCTCCACCGGACGATCCGCCCAGCCCAGGACCACCCGCGGCTCGAGCGCCTCGGTGGCAGCCGCCGCAATCAGGTTGGCGTGCAGCGTGCCCGTATCCCAGAAGCAATGGCGCCAGGCGCGCGCCTGGTACTTCCAGCTGTTGCGCCAGTAGGTGGAGGCGCTGGCGATCACCACCGGGGCGCGCGCGAGGTCGGGGTTCTCCCCCGAGGCCGCCAGCAGGACCCCCCGCCAGTCGCCCTCCCGCAGCCGCCGGAGCGCGAAGTCGTGAGGCGCGAAGTGGTAGACGCCGGCGGGCAGGTCGGGAAGGTCCCCGACCACCAGGTAGAGGTCGATGTGATAGAGCGCCCCGGTGTTGGGATAGGCGCGGAAGTAGGTCGCACCACCGGGATGAGGCCTGCGCTTGGTGATGCCCGCCGAGAGGAAGAGGACGCGCGACAGCGTGGCGAGATCGGGGATCCGCTCGGCGGCGCCCGGGGCCGGCGCCTCGGCGCCCAACCCGATCGCGGCGAGCGCCGGAAGATCCCGCGCGGGAAAGTCCTGCGCCAACGCGATCGGCTCGAGCTCGCGGTAGACCTTGAAAGGGAGCGGCTGGTTCTCCCAGTCGAGAGTGTGGTGACTGCTGCGGAGGCTCGACTCGCTGTGCTTCGTCGCTTCGTGGTACTCGAGAATCGCCTCGATGTCCCGATTTCCCATGGCGTCCTTACGGTGCTATGGCAGAGGGTGTGGGAGGGGGTGTGGGAGAGCTCAAGCGATGAGCTTGGCGTCCGCCAGGACCTCCGCGACCAGCTTCCCCTGCTCCGCGGTGAGCGGCGGGAGCGGGTCCTTGACCGTCGCCTCGATCGGATGCCCCATCTGGCGCATGGCTTCCTTCAGCATGGCGTGCGCGATGGGATTGGCGGCCAGGATCTTGGTCAGCTTGCTGATGGACGCCATCAGCGCCGACGCCGTCGTCTCGTCACCGTCCCGAAGCGCCGCGTAGAGCGCCACCGACTCCCGCGGCATCAGGTTGGGGAGCACTCCGATGGCGCCGCGAATGCCCCGGGGAACCAGCGCGGGCAGATTGAGGGTGGTTCCAGAGAGCACCGTGAAGGGCGAATCCTCGGTCAGCTTGGCCAGCTCGGCGATTGCCTCGAGGTCGAAGATGGTCTGCTTCACACCCACCATCCCCGGAATCTCCGCCAGCTCGGCGATCTCGGCGGGAGTGAGCTCGAGTCCGGTCACCTTGGGAAAGTTGTAGTAGAGAATGGGGAGACCGACTTCCTGGACCAGGCGCGAGAAGTGGCGCTTCACGTCGTCAAAGCCGACCCGGAAGTACTGCGGCAGCGCCACCAGGGCGGCGGCAGCTCCGGCATCGCGCGCATGGCTGGTGAGCGCGATCGTCGCGTCGGTGCCCGTGCAGCCGGTACCGGCGATCACGGGTACGCGGCCGCCCGTCTGGTCGACGGTGATGTCGATGAGCTCGCGCTTCTCCCCGTCGGTCAGATAGGGATTCTCGCCGTTGCTTCCCAGCACGACCAGTCCCTGCACGCCCGCGTCGACGAAGTGGTCCACCATGTGTCGGACACAGGGCTCGTCCACCCGTCCGTCCCGAAACGGTGACAGCGTGACCACGAAAATGCCCTCGAGCTCGATCATCGGACTCCCTTTCCTCTCTCGCACGGTGAAATTCAGATCGGTTCGCTACCCAGCTTCCCGCCGTTCTCCGCCTCCCGGCCCGCTCAGAAGGACGGACCCTGCTTCAGGTAGTTGAACGGCACAGACCGGTTGCTCTCGGCGCAGGTGCGCTTCCCGGCGGCGACCTCGAGCGCCAGGTCGAAAATCTCCTGACCGACCTCGTCGATGGTCTTCCCCTCCTCGACGACCGCGCCGGCGTTCAGGTCCATGTCGCCAGGCATGTTCTGGTAGGTCCTCGAGTTGCTGGAGATCTTGACGACCGGCGCCGTCGGAAAGCCGGCCACCGAGCCGCGGCCGGTGGTGAAGAGCATGATCTGCGCTCCACCCGCCGCGAGCCCCGCCATCGAATCGATGTCGTAGCCGGGGGTGTCCATGATCACGAAGCCTCGCTTCGAGGGACGGGTGCCGTACTCGATCACCTCCTGGAGGGGCGTGGTGCCACCCTTGGTGATGGCCCCCAGGGACTTCTCGGTGATGGACGACAGGCCACCCTCGATGTTTCCGGGAGCGATCACCATCCCGGCAAGCTCCCCCAGCTGCTCGCGAACGTGGGCGTGGTGCTCGTTCACCAGACGCTCGACCTGTTCTCCGATCTCGGGCGTGGCGCCGCGGCGCTTCAGGATGTGGGCGGTGCCGATCATCTCGGTGGTCTCGGCCAGGACCACGGTCGCCCCCGCGCCGACGAAGCGGTCGGCAGCGGAGCCGACGGCGGGGTTCGCGGTGACCCCCGAGAGGGCGTCCGACCCGCCGCACTGGAGACCCACGACGAGCTCGCTCACGGGCACCGGCGTCCGCTCCACCGACTCGAGCTGCTGGAGCAGCTTCCGGGCGATGGCCAGCCCCTTCTCGGTGGTGGCCTGGCTCCCGCCGGATTCCTGGATGACCAACGACTCCACCGGCTTTCCCTCGCCCGCAGACGCCAGGAGCTCGGCTTTCAGCATCTCGCAGCCCAGGCCGATGATCAACGCCGCGCCGACGTTCGGATGATTCACCAGCCCCGTGAGTGTCAGGTAGGCTGACGCGGAAATCCTCGGGCCCGTAGCCGCAGCCGTAACCCTGCGACACCGCCACCACCTCGGGCAGCTCGCGCCCGATGGCCTCGACCACGCCGTTGGCACAGGAGACGGAGGCGAGCACCAGGAGCTGATTGCGAACCCCCACCGTTCCGTTCTCGCGCTGATATCCCTGAAATTTCATTCGGCCCGCCTCCCACGCTTGTGGTACCGCTGATTGCTCCGACGCGTTCCCGCCACCGAGCTCGGACCTCGCTGGCAGATCACTACACCTCGACGTCGCCCGGGATCGGCCGCGTGTTGTGCACGTGCACCCAGGCACCGGCCTCGATCGCCTCGGTCGCCTCGATGATCGGTTCACCGTAGCGGTACACGATTCCTCCGCTGGCAATCGAGCAAAGTGCGATCTTGTGACCGACGTCGACGTCTTCAGCGGCCTTCACCCGCTCCTCGGCTTTCACCACGACCGCCTCACCCACCCCGACGGGACGGACCGCGATGGCGACGTTGTCATCTTGGTGATGGACCACGGCGTTGCTCTGTTCGGCCATCGACATCCACCTCCTGTTCCGGTTCCCGAACCACCTCGCGCCTATCGGATGATCGCCCCCGTGGCGGCGGAAGTCGCGCGCTCTTCTCGCTCATGTTCTACGCGCCCAGCTCAGGCTCCCGGCATCGTGTAGTAGTCGCCCTTGCTGTCCTCGAAGATGTTCTTCAGGAAGCCGAGTTTGGTGGGGGAATCGAGTGCACCGACGGAGAGCACGATCTTCTCGCCGTCCTTGTTGTCCTTGAAGATAGAGGAGCCGCAGTCCGGGCAGAATCCCCGCCGGGCTTTGTCGGACGACTCGTACCACTTGAGCTTGTCGGCCCCCTGGGTGATCTCGAAATCGGCCAGGCTGGCGACCGCATAGGCCGCGTAGTTCCCGTGCCAGCGGCGGCAGTCGCCGCAGTGGCAGTGGATCACCCCGGTGAGTGTTCCATTGACCTGGTACTGGATCGCCCCGCAGTGGCAGCTGCCTCGGGTCACTTCCGACATGTCGTCCTCCTCTTGGATGGCGGATGGAGGGCTCCCGTTGGGGGGAGGCCCACGTTACAGGTAAATCGCAGTATACCGCCGATCCGCGGGCCGGGCCCGGTTCGAGTATGATTGCGGCTCCGGGTTTCCGGAACCGGCGAGCCAGGGAGGAGAGCCATGGAACTCAGTGAAGAACAGCTGCTGGAGATCTACCGGAACATGGTCCGGTCGAGGGTATTCGAAGAGCTGGTGATCGAGCTGATGCCCCAGTGGAAGATCCCCGCCTCCTGGATGAGCGGGATCGGCCAGGAGGGAATCGTCGGCGCCTTGAGCACGCTGCTCGAGGGCGACTACGTCACCTATACCCACCGCGGGGCCTACTACTTCATCGCCCGAGGGTCGGACCCCGGGAAGCTCCTCGCCGAGCTGTACGGAAAGCGCACCGGATACTGTGGGGGCAAGGGCGGGCGCCACATCGCAGATACGGCGCACAAGCTGTTCGGAAAGAGCGGAACCATTGGCGGTCACGCGCCGCTCGCGGTGGGGATGGCCACCGCGGCACAGATCCGGGGAGACGATGCGGTGGTGATGTCGTTCTTCGGAGACGGAGCCAGCAATCGCGGGACCACCCATGAATCGATGAACCTCTCCGCGTTGTGGAAGCTCCCCCTGGTCTGGGTCTGCGAGAACAACGCCTGGGCCGGCACCACGCCGGTCTCGCTGGGCACCGCCGTGACCGACATCGCGGACCTGGCGGGCTCCTACTCGATCCCGGGGAGATCCGTCGACGGCAACGACGTGCTCGCGGTCTACCAGACGACAGACGAGGCGGTGGCGCACGCCCGGGCGGGAAACGGACCGTCGCTGATCGAGCTCAAGACCTACCGCATCCGGGAGTTCGCCGAAGCCGGGCCCTTCCCGACCGGGTTTCGCGATCCCCTGGAGATCGAGGCCTGGCAGCGGCGGGATCCGATCGACCGCTTCCGCACCCAGTTGCTGGACCGTGGGGTGCTGACCGACGAGCGGGTGCAGGAGATCGCGCGAGAGGCGGAGACGGAGATGCGCGCGGCGGAGAAGTTCGCCGAAGAGAGCGAGTTTCCGGCGGCGGAAGACGCCTTCACCGATCTTTACGCCTGAGAGAGCGAAGGAGAGAAGCCCATGCGCACCATCAGTTTCACAGAGGCGATGAACGAGGCGTTGCTGGAGGAGATGCGGAGGGACTCCTCGGTCTTCATCCTGGGTCTCGGGCTCCACATGACCAGCAAGGCGCCGAGCATGACGGCTGGTCTGCTCGAAGAGTTCGGCGAGCAGCGCGTCCGCAGCATACCCATCTCCGAGCCCGCCATCGCCGGCGCGTGCGTCGGAGCGGCTCTGGCGGGAATGCGTCCGATCGCATACTTCTCCCTCGCCGACTTCGTCATGTGCGCCCTGGACGAGATCCTCGGCAAGGCGGGAAAGTGGCGCTACACCCACGGCGCCGAGGGGGGGATGAGCGTGCCCCTGGTCTTCCTCCAGGCCATGGGGGGCTACACCCGCTCCGCGTCGGAGCACTCCCAGGCGCCGCTGGCCCTCTACGCACACGCGCCGGGCTTGAAGATCGCCGCGCCCACCACGCCCTACGACGCGAAGGGACTCCTCAAGACCGCGATTCGGGACGACAACCCGGTGGCCTTCTTCCAGCACAAGCTGCTGGGCGGAAGCAAGGGGCCGGTGCCGGAAGAGGAGTACCGCGTGCCCTTCGGCGTCGCCAAGATCGCGCGCGAGGGAAGCGACGTCACCGTGGTGGCGACTTCCTACATGGTGCATCTGGCGCTGCAGGCGGCGTCCGGCCTGGAGGAGCGGGGAGTCGACGTCGAGGTGATCGACCCCCTCACGATCGAGCCCCTGGACATCGATCGGATCCTGGAGTCGGTGCGCAAGACGGGGCGGCTGGTGGTAGTAGACGAAGACACCGATCGGTGTGGAGTGGGAGCGGAGATCGCCATGCAGGTGATGGAGCGGGCCTTTCAGTCATTGAAAGCCGCCCCGGAGCGCGTCGGAAACCCCAACCTGCCCGTCCCCTACAGCCCGGTTCTCGAGACGGCCGTGCTACCCTCCAAGGAGAAGATCGAAGAGGCGATCCTGCGCACGTTGGCCGCCTGAGACCAGCCCAGGAGCGGGGACGTTGTTGAACGTTCAACTTTTCGGCCCTGCCGAAAAGTTGACTTCAACAACGTCCGCTCGAGCACAGAAGAGGTAGATCCTGATGAGTGATTCGAAGAAGCCGTCTGCCAGCGCATGCGTCAAGTGTCCCGGCACCACCTGCGCTCCCACCATGGGGGTGAACGATCCCATGCCCCCCCTGGAAGAGGCGCCCTCCTACTGTCCGATGCGGCGCCTGCCCGAGGTCATGGAAGGGGTCGCGTCGGAATACGAGCGCGCCGATGTGCGGGAGTTCGCCCGCCTGGCCTCGGTGCAGGAAGCGCAGTGTTACGAACTCACGGCCGACGGCATACGCACCAGGTTCCCGCGGCTGGAGGAGACCATCCAGTTCGCGGGCAAGTGCAACTACCGCAAGATCGGCATGGCCTTTTGCGTGGGCCTCAAGCAGGAGGCGCGCATGCTGACGGACATCTTCTCTGCAAAGGGATTCGAGATGGTCTCGGTCAACTGCAAGGTGGGCGGCGTACCCAAGGAGTCCATCGGCCTCGATCCAGAGGAGAAGATCGCGCCCGCCGCCATGATGGAGACCATGTGCAACCCCATCGCCCAGGCCGAGGTGCTCAATGCCGAGCAGGTGGACCTCGCGATCCTGCTCGGCCTGTGCGTGGGCCACGACACCCTGTTCCTCAAGTACATCCGTCCGCCCTGTACCGTACTCGCGGTGAAGGACCGGGTACTCGGCCACAACCCGCTCGCGGCCGCATACCTCTCCAAGGGACCCTACTACTCCCGGATGCGGATCGAATCCGACAAGACCGGAAGCGGCGAGAAGGTCACGCTGCCCGAGAAAGTGCGGGAGTAGAGCGGTTCCGGCGCGAACGGCCTCCGGCCGGATCCCGACTTGACATACATATGGCGATATGGGAATATGTTCATCTATGAAAACGTTTCGCAACAAGAAGCTTTACCAAAGGCGCGCGGAGATCCTGAAAGCGCTGGCGCACCCGAGCCGCCTCTTGATGGTCGATGTCTTGCATGAGCGCGGTGAGCTCTGTGTCTGCGAGCTCGAGAAGGTCGTCGGCAGCGACCAATCGACGGTATCGAAGCATCTGAGCATCCTGAAGCAGTCCGGGATCATCGATCTCCGCCGGGACGGCAAGAACTCGATGTACCGCCTGGCGCGGCCCTGCGTGATGGATTTCTTCACGCTGCATCGAGCAGGTGATGAAGGAAAACCTGAAGGAGCAGCGAGAGCTGCTCGCGTCCTAGCAGTCCCCTCTTTCGCTTGACTTGCGATTCCCCGCGAGCTCCCGAACGGAAGACGACACCGACGTGAAAGAGAGAACCAAGCTCATCCTGCTGGTAGCGGCTTTCGGGGTCGCGTACTTCCTCCCGGTCGCGAATCCCCGATTTCAAGGTGCTCTCGTCGAAGCCTTCTACATGACGAGGGAGTACGCGCGGCAGCACGTGCTGTTCTGCCTGGTCCCCGCCTTCTTCATCGCCGGCGCCATCGCCTGCTTCATTTCACAGGCGGCGGTCACGAAGTACTTCGGCGCCCGGGCGAACAAGGTGCTGGCCTACGGTGTCGCTTCGGTGTCGGGCAGCATCCTCGCCGTCTGCTCCTGCACGGTGTTGCCGCTCTTCGCCGGAATCCGTTCGCGGGGAGCCGGGCTCGGTCCGGCGATCGCGTTCCTCTATTCCGGCCCCGCCATCAATGTCCTCGCCATCATCCTGACGGCGCGAGTGCTCGGCTGGGAGCTCGGGGTCGCGCGAGCCGTCGGGGCGATCGTCTTCGCGATCGTCATCGGGCTGATCATGGCCAGCCTCTACCGCAGAGAGGAAGGCGAGGCCGAGCTGTCAGCCGATCTGGACGAGGAGCCCGACGATGGGCGGCCGCTCGCCCAGACGGCTCTCTACTTCCTGACGATGGTTCTGATCCTGGTCTTTGCCGCCTGGGGCAAGCCCGCCGAGCCCACGGGGTTCTGGGATGCCGTCTACCGGGTCAAGTGGCCGGTGGCGATCGCGCTGCTGGCGATCCTCGCCCTGATGCTATGGCGCTGGTTCACGAGGGAAGAGCTGGATGAGTGGGTCGACGCCTCGTGGGATTTCGTCAAGCAGATCGTTCCTCTGCTCTTCGCGGGCGTCCTCGCGGCCGGGCTGTTGATGGGACGACCCGGCAGTGACAGCGGTCTCATCCCGGCGAGCTATGTGGCGGGACTCGTGGGCGGCAACTCCATCTGGGCGAATCTCGTCGCCTCGGTCGCGGGCGCCTTCATGTACTTCGCCACCTGCACCGAAGTTCCGATCCTCGAGGGTCTGCTCGGAAGCGGGATGGGGCGCGGTCCGGCACTGGCTCTCCTGCTCGCGGGTCCCGCCCTGAGTCTGCCGAGCCTGATCGTGATCCGAAGCGTGATCGGAACGCAGAAGACGATCGTCTACAGCGTGCTGGTGGTGATCATGGCCACCCTTTGTGGATTGGCTTACGGCGCTCTCCAAACCTAAGAGAACAGGAAAGCTTCGAGAAGATGAAAATCGAGATATTCGGAACCGGTTGTGCGAAGTGCGAGAAGACCACCCGGGAGATCGAGAAGGTGGTGATGCAGCTCGGCGTCGATGCGACGGTCGAGCACGTGACCGAAATGAGCCAGATCGTGGATCGAGGCGTGATGGTGACACCGGCGGTCTTCGTCGACGGGAAGAAGAAGATCGAGGGAAAGGTGCCCAAGGCCTCTGTCATCGAATCCTGGCTGAGAGCTTGATCGAGAGAAGAGGCGGACCTCGGATGAGCTGGCAGAAGCTGTCGCTCCTGTCCTCGATCTTCCTGGCGATCGTCACGATCGCGGCGTTCGCGAGCGGGCTCTGGGTGCTCACTGCCATCCCGATCGGGTTTCTCTTCGGGTTCTTCCTCGAGCGAGCGGATCTCTGCGGCGCGTCCGCGTTCAGCGAGGTCGTCCTGATGAGGGATGCCCGGAAGCTCGGGGGAATCTGGATCCTGATCGCCGTGAGCATGCTGGCATTTGCCGCAGGCTCGAGCCTGGGCTGGATCTCGCTCAACCCGAAGCCCTTGATCTGGGCCAACTACCTCGTCGGAGGCGTCCTCTTCGGCATCGGGATGGTGCTGGCCGGTGGCTGCGTCAGCGGAACCCTCTTCAAGGCCGGTCAGGGGAACCTCAACTCCATGGCGGCGTTGCTGGGCATTCCGATCGGAGTCGCGGCCGTGGAATACGGTCCACCACAGGGTCTGCTCCGGTATCTCAAGGGCAGCGTGATCCCCAACAGCGAAGGCGGTGCCGTGACACTGGCCTCCCTCACGGGGCTTTCCTACGCCGCGCTGGCTGTCCTCTTCGCCGCGCTGACACTCGCCGTGGTTCTCTTCTTGCGGCAGCGCAGGGCCGCTCCGAAACCCGCCGTGAGGGAGACCGGCGATTCGTCTCTTGCGCAGCGGATTCTGACCCGACCCTGGAAGCCGTGGCAGTCGGGGGTGGCGATCGGCCTTCTGGCACTGGCGGCCTACGCCTCGTCGGCGGCGAGCGGGCGGAACTACCCGCTCGGCGTCACCCATGGAGTCCTCCAGGTCGAGCTCCTCGCCACCGATCACCCGGTCCGGCACGTCTGGGCGAACAAGCCCGAGCCGACCGCCGCCTGCGGCGGAGCTGGCGCCGCAGGCAGGAGCCCCGAAGCCTCCACCCGAAAAGAAGGTCGTCTGGTGGCTGGTGGGCCTGGTCATCTTCCTGGTGGCGGGATCCCATGTATCGGCGCGGCTCCGAGGGAGCTTCCGCCTCCTCCCGAAGCCGCCCGACGAGACCATCGTCGCCTTTCTCGGCAGGCCTGCTGGTCGGCTCTGGAGCCGCTCTGGCAACGGGTTGCGTGGTGGGCAACATCATGAGCGGGGTGGCTCTGATGAGTGTCGGCAACATCCTCTTCGTAGTCGTCGTCGCGCTGTCCAACTGGGCGACCACCTACGTCTACATGATCGGGCGAAGCGGATTCTCCGCGACGAGCCGCAGCTAGGGAGACCTGAGAGATGAAATCGAGTCCCATCGACGACGTGGTAAGGGCTGTAGTCGAGGGCAACTACGGGGAGGCGGTCGACCTCTGCGGGAAGGCCCACAGTGCGGGAATCGAAGCCAGGGAGATCATCACCCGAGGGCTCTCGAAGGGAATGGTCGAGACGGCGCGGCGCTACCGGAGCAAGGGGATGTACCTCGATTCCATCATCCGGTCGGCCGCGACCTTCCAGATCGGGGTGGCTTCTCTGCAGCCCCACCTCGAAAAGGAGAAGCGAGCTCCCGTGGGCCGGATCGTCCTCGGGGTGCCCGACGGTCCCTGGACGATCGGGAAGAGCATCGTCTCGGCGGTCATGAGCGCCTACGACTTCGAGGTCATCGATGCCGGCTCGGACGTCGATCCACGGGACATCGCGAAGAAGGCCGCCGAGACGAAGGCTGAGATCGTCGGCGTCGGTCTCTATCTCGCGCACCGCGCGGCACAGTCGGCAGCCGAGCTCGAAGAAGAGCTCGTCAGGCTGGGGATTCGACACAAGGTCCGCGTCGTCATCAGCGGGCCTTGCGCGACGAAGAAGCTGGCATTGGAGATGGGAGCCGACGCCTATGCAAAGGATGCGCTGGACGTGGTCACCGCGTCCTCGAAGTTCTGCCAGGAGCTCCGCTCGCAAATGGCCCCGCTCCATCGAATCAAGGCGGCGCTGAGACTCGAAGAGCCGGACCGGGTGCCGCTCCTGCCTCTGTCCATGGCCTTCTCGGCGAAATACGCCGGCACTCCCTATGCCGCCTATCTCACCGAGGCCGAGGCGCTCGCCGAAGCCGAGGTCAAGACCGCACGCGCGTTCGGGTGGGACGCGGCGATCGTTTCCAACGACGTCGCGAGCAGCTGCGGCGCCTTCGGCGCGGAGGTGACACTGGGCAAGGACGGGCTGTCGCGGATCACCGGTCCCGCCATCGGGCTCGACCGCGTGGCGGAGGATTTCGAGAAGCTCCGCCAGAACCCGCCGGCGTACTACCTCGAGAAGGGCCGGATCGGCATGATGATCGAGGCGACCCGGCTCATCAAGGCCGAAGTCGGGGATGAGATGGCGGTGGTGGGATGGACACAGGGCCCCTTCCAGGGAGTCATGGCGCTCTTTGCCACCAACCCCCGCGTCTTCCTCCTGATGGACAACGACCCGGACCTTCTGGTGGAGATCATCGATTGGTTCGGGGACTTCCAGTTCGAGTATTCAAAGGCGATGGTCGAGGCCGGTGCGGATCTGATCGGGGCCGGAGAATCGAGCGGCTACTTCATGTCGCCCGAGACCTTCAAGAGGTTCGTCTACGATCCCGAGAAGAAGACCTACGCGAGGATTGCCGCGCTCGGAGCCCCCGTCATCGTCCACTGCTGCGGCTACGTCCCCCAGTGCATCCAGTTCGCGCCCGAGGTGAATCCCGGAGGCGCGATCCATTTCGACCACCAGGTCAACCTCGCCAAGGCCAAGAGCCAGATTGGCGATCGCATCACTCTGATGGGGAACATCGACACGAGCAGCGTCCTCCAGCTGGGCTCGCCGGAGGAGGTCGAGAAAGCCTGCCGAAAAGCGATTCAAGCGGCCGCACCGGGGGGAGGCTTCATCCTCTCGGGAGGATGCGAGATTCCGAAGGACATGCCCCACGAGAACATGCACGCGATGTTGAAAGCGGCGCAGAGGCACGGGTCCTACCCCCTGGAGGAACGATCCTGAACGCTTGCGCCACTCGGGCTCTGAGCCGGTGACCAGTGCAGTCTAGGAAGGGCCTCTTCTTCGGCTGGTACGTTGTGCTCGCGTGCTTCGTCACGCTCTTCCTTACCACCGGAGTCGGCTTCTTCACCTTCTCGGTCTTCATGATACCCCTGGAGAATTCGTTCCAGGCTTCTCGAACCGCCATCACCGCCGTCAGCTCGATCACGGCACTCGTCGCCGGCTTTGCCACGCCGCTCGTGGGGATGCTCATCCATTCCTGGGGGCCCAGAGGAGTGATCGGATCGGGCGCCGTCCTGACCGGTGGCGCCTTCCTGCTGATGAGCATGGCGACGTCGCTGTGGCATCTCTATCTGTTTGGAGCCCTGCTGGGTGCCGGGCTGGCGGCCACCACCATCGTTCCGGTTCAGACCCTCGTCTCGCATTGGTTCGTGAGGAGACGGGGTACCGCCATGGGGATCGTCATGGTCGGTACGGCGCTGGGCGGTATCGTGTGCGCTCCCCTCACGCATGATCTGATCGAGGCGTTCGGCTGGCGCACCGCCTACGTCGTCTTCGGAGTGGCGATTCCCCTCGTCGTCGTCCCTCTCGCCATCTTCGTGGTTCGCCGCTCCCCCGAGTCGATCGGGATGCGGCCGGATGGAGATCTCGAAGGCGACGCGAACTCGCGATCGGGTACGGGCGGACACGAGGCTGAAGAGTCCGCAGGGCTGAGCGCTGCCGCGTCGATGCGGACAGCTTCGTTCTGGTGTTTGTTCTTCGTCCGGTTCTTCATGGTGATGGGAACCGCGACCATCGCCGCTCACATCGTTCCCATCGTCGTCGCGTCGGAGCTGGGCAGCCGCGAAGGACTCGAGGCTGCGATGCTGATGGGTTCTCGCGCCATCAGGGACTTCTTGATCGTGAGCATTGCGGGCAAGGTCCTGGGCGGCTACGCGGCTGAACGGCTGCCAAAGCGCCTGGTCCTGGCCGTTCAATTCGGGTTCATGATTCTCGCCGCGGGGATACTCTTTGCTCTCGAGAATCCGCTCGCCCTCTACCTGTTCGTGCTGCTCTATGGCCTCGGCAACGGCGGCTCCGTCATCTATCCACTCGTGGTAGCCGAGAACTTCGGACTCAGGTCGTTCAGCAAGATTCTGGGGATCATGGGCATCCCCCTGACGCTCGGCGCCGCCGTGGGACAGATGGGTGCGGCCAGGATATTCGATGCGACGGACTCGTACCTCGGAGTGTTCGTCGGGCTGACGTTGGTGAACGGGATCTGCGCGGTGCTGGTGAGCCGCGCGAAGCCGCCGCCCGTTCACTCCACGGCGGGCTTCGGCACGTAGTCGCGGACGCGCTTCCAGACGTAGCTGGCGCGCTCCGAGTCGTAGCGGTGCTGCACCGGGAGGGCGTAGTGAAATGCCGTCAGCGCCGGATCGTTCTCCCGCGCGACCTCCCGGTCCACCACGCCCCTCACGCAGGGCCCGCGGGTGGCGCTTCCGCCCTCGGCTGCGCAGCGGGTCTGCGCTCGACGAACCATGCGGCGCTGCCGGAAGTTCAGATCGCTCAGCGATTCCTCGTCCCTCGGAAGCGCCGAGAAATCCGGCTCGGCCCGGCTGGTCACCGGAGTTCTCACGGGTTCGGCCGAGCCTCCGGCACATGCCTGAAAGAGCAAGAGCACGGCGCCGAGCAGCGCGACGGCGATGGCAACTCGCATGGTTTCCTCCAACCGTCACGGAGATGTGGACGAGCCGTGCTTTCAGAATAGTCCCAGGGGATCCAGGCGTCGAAGCGGCCGACCACTCGATGCCGTGTATTCGGTAGAATGCCCTCCGAGTGAGAGCCGCTCACTGCACCTCGGCGGCCCGTTTGACGAATCCGTCCTCGGAGGTCCATCCGGGACGGCCAAAGGAGGAGACCCCATGCGACGCGCGTTCGTTCTCGGCCTGGCACTGGCGCTGGCCGGCGGCTGTGCCACCTCGAAGGAGAGCTCCGTTGCGCAGGTAGCTCAGCGTGGGAACTACCTCGACGCCAGCTTCGCCACCTCGTCCGGCGTGTGGCGCTTTCTCTTCCCTGCGAGCCCGAGCTGTGCCGCGGTTCTCAGGCCGGAGGCGCCGGTCGTCTACCACCCGGGTGGGATGTGGGGTCGTTTTCACAGCCCCGGTGGCGATGTCTGCGAACCCGCGGGGATCAGCAATCTGGAGAGGTGGCGCCGCTCGCGCGTGGAGGGCGAGGGGCGCCCTTCCAGCCCGGCGCGCTGGCAGGTCTTGCACCGGGACAGAGACGTGTTCCTCCTGCGCGGCCGCTTCGAACTGGCGAGCAGGATCGGCGTGGCCGGCACTCACGACGTCGTCGCGATGGTGGGGAACGACGACATCTGCCGGCCGGTGGCCGAATCCGGAGCCGCCACGCTGGTCTTCCGCCAGTCGGGCAGACCCGCCTTCTTGCTGGGCCAATGCCCGGTGCTGGCCTTCGCCCGGCCGCTCTAGCTCGAGCCGCTCGTCATTCGCGGTAGGTGGTGTGGCTGGGCCGGCCCGCCAGTACGTTGCTGAGCCCCCAGCTCGTCACCTTCTTGAACGTGTCGGATGCGACGAAGCGGTTGAAGGCGTCCTCGTCACTCCAGCGCGACACGATCAGGTACTGGGCGTTCTCGCCATCGTCCACGCGGCGGTAGATCTGCGATTCGTCGTGGCCGTCGGCCTCGCACATCACCTCCAGCACCTTGCGGCAAGCGCCCTCGAAGACCTCTTCCTGGCCCTCGAGGACGCGGTAGTTCATGCCGATGGTGACCATGGCGACTTCGTGTGGCCTACTCCTCCACCTGCAGCTCGACGCGTCGGTTGAGGGCCCGTCCCTCACGCGTCCCGTTGTCCGCGATCGGGCTGCTCTCGCCATAGCCGACGGTCGTGAGCCTCGAAGCATCGACCCCGTGGGAGACGAGATAGCTTCGGACGGAGTTCGCGCGGCGCTCGGAGAGACCCTGGTTGTAGGCGTCGGGGCCGGTCGCGTCCGTGTGGCCTTCGATCCGGACGCGAGCACCCGTGTGGGCACCCGTCAACATCCCGGCGGCCTCGTCCAGGATGACCGCGCCGTCCGAACGGATTTCATCCTTGTCGAAGTCGAAGTTCACCCCGCGCAGGATGATCTTCTCCGCGACCTGAGGCGCCGCCGGCGCAGGCGCGGGCTCCGCAGACGGTGCGGGGGGCGGCGGCGGAGGCGGCGGTGTCTCGTCTTTCGCCAGAGCCTTGCAGATGAAGTAGCCCGCGGCGCCCAGGACTACAGCGCCTCCGGCAGCGTACCCGACATTCCTCCACTCGAAGTAGTCGTAATTGGGCGGCCCTTCGTGCCCGATCGTGCCGCCAACACCGGCTCCTGTGATCGCACCAACCGCCGCACACGCCGCCGGCTTGGGCCGCCCGTTCGCACACGCCGTGAGGGCGAGCGCCACCGCGACCAGCACACAGACGATCCTCAACCTGCCAACCTGAGCCATTGCCAAACCCCTCCTCACGGCCACTCCGAAAACGAAGCCCGTGCCGAGGAATTTACAGCTTTTCGGGAAACCTGCACGGGGACTCCCCCGAGCGGCCACGGCGCCCCGGCCCCATCGACCTCGCGAAGATCCGCGTCGTGATTCTCTCGGCCGGCTAGCTGTCGAGGTTTCCCCACACCCTCAGTCGCGAGGAATCCGCCCGCTCGGCGCCACCGACTCGCTCGAGGTGGCGGCCGGCGAGCCGAGGGTCCGCTCCAGCCAGTCGAGCATTTCGCTCGCAACATGAAAGACGCTCTCCCGGGCCTGGTAGTGATGTCCTTCGTGGGGAAGCTCGACGTAGCGCACCGGGACGCCGTTTCCGACCAGGGCGTGAAAGAAGCGGCGCGCCTGCTCTCGGGGGGTGCCGGCGTTGGGATCTTCCCCGCCGTGGACCAGCAGGAGAGGAGCCTCGATCCGATCCGCGAAGAAGAACGGGGAAATCTCCGCGTAGAGGACGGTCTCCTCCCAGAAGGAGCGGCGTTCGCGCTGGAAGCCGAAGGGGGTGAGGGTCCGGTTGTAGGCGCCGCTCATGGCGATGCCCGATCGGAACAGGCGGGTGTGCACGAGCAGGTTGGCGGCGGAGAACGCCCCGTAGCTGCGCCCCCCGATCGCGATGCGCTCCGGGTCGGCGATGCCGCTCTCGACGAGGAAGGAGACGGCGGCCTCGGCATTGGCCACCAGTTGCGGGACGTACTCGTCGTTGACCTTTCCCGGCTCGCCGATGATCGGCATGGTCGGGCTCAACAGCAAGGCATAGCCAGCGAGTGGCGCGATCAGCGGCGAGGGCCCCTTCACCTTGTGGAAGCGGAAGCGGCGGACCTCGCGCTGCTCTGCGAAGGCGCGATCCGAGTACTCGTAGGGGTAGATCCAGACCAGCGTAGGGACGGGAACGCCCTCCCTACGGTTTGCGGGAAGGTAAAGAGTCGCCTGAAGGGCGGTGCCGTCCTTGCGCCGATAGTCGACCAGCCGCCGCTCGACGCCGTCGAGCTCGGGGAACGGGTTGGGCTGGGCGTGTATCAGGCGGCGGTCGGAGCCCTGGATGACGTACAGCTGGGGGGGCTCGGTCTCGCTCTCTCGCGAAGTCACCAGCGCCGGCGGGTCGATGTCGAGAATTCCCAGCACCGGCTCGTAGGCGCCCTTTGGGCTGGCGAAGAGCTGCTCGGTTTCGAGAGTGGCGAGGTCGAAGGCGTCGAGGAAGGGCTCGGGGCCGTTCGGGCCGAGACCGTCACCGGCGAGGAGGAGCTTGCCGTCGAGCTCCAGCGCCGGCCCACGGTCGCCGTTGGCGCCGAGCGCGCGGCCGGGGTTTCCGTATTCGTCCTCGGCCGCACCGCTCCAGATCTCGCGCGGCCCGTCCTTCGTAACCAGGTAGACGTGGACCCGCGTCCCGCGCTCGGTCTTGTTCATGAAATAGGCGGAACCGGCAGTCGTCCAGTCGAAGTCCACGATGTCGCGCTGGCTGCGCGCGATCTCCCGGGGCTCGCCGGAGAACGGGGCTTTCAGCGCGAGCCAGCGATGGACGCGTGCTCCACCTGCTTCCTCGGCCTTTTCGGTCCAGCCCAGCATCCCGGCGTTCGCCGGATTCCAGCGGTACGCGACGGGAGTCATCGGCGCCGGCTCGTGCGTTTCGGGAGCTCGGAGGGTGCGGAGCTTGCGTTCGGCCGCGAGGTCCCAGACCTCGTCGACTTGCAGGAAGCGCCGCGCGGGAACCAGGTGAAAGAAAGGCGGGACCAGGCGGGTCACGACGGCCAGCTCGCCGTTCGGCGAAGGGCGCACCCTCGCCAGCAACCCGCGGGATCCGGGCACTCGGTGCGCAGCACCGGTGAGGTCGACCCGCGCGAGCTCGCTGTCGAAGTAGTGGGCGAAGAGCGCCTCGTCGCGCCGGTCTTCCAGCAGATTGCTGTAGGTGCGCGTGGGGATCCCTCCGCTTCGGACCTCGAGAACACGCGGACCGGGCGAGACCGGATGGGGCTCGCCGCGCTCCGACGGGATCACCCGGCAGAGAAGGCCGTCGGCCTTCGTCCACCAGCACGGACGACCCCACGCCGCCTGGATGGGCGTCTCGAGCACACGCTCCTTGCCCGCCCCGATGTCGAACACGACCAGCCGGGCGGCGCCGTCGGAAATCCGCGTGGCCGAGAGGTAGGATCCGTCCGGCGAGAACTCGACGTGGTCGAGCAGCGCACCGCCTGAAGGCTGCCAGACGATGGCGGGGAGATTCGACGCGCCCGAGACGCTGAGCACCTCGACGCGCTCGATCAGCGCGCCGCGCTCCGAGGTCCCGCTGACGAGATCGAGTCGATAGCCCGCGAGCCCGAGGGTGGGCCGCGAGAGCCGCTCCAACGAGACGAGGGGCTGGCGGGTCAGCAGCGCCACCCGCGCGGACCTGCCGTGCAGCAGGACCTCCGGCGGGCGCGGCGCGGACAGCAGGCGCGCCACCGGCGCGGGCGGTGTGCGGTACTCGTCCAGCGCTTCGGGCGCCTGCGCACTCGACGCCACTGCGATCAGTAGCGCCGCCGCGGCGCCCGCGAACCATCCGGCTCTTTCACGCATCGAACTCCCTCTCCGTCGTACCTCGCCACAAGAGCGCCCGGGCGTTCGCGAGCCTACAGGCCAAAGATACCCGCCGCGTTCTCACCCAGAATCATCCGCTTGTCTTCTTCCGTGAAATCCTTGAAGCCCATCATCTGCATCGGCGGCGGGATGGCCAGGTCCCGGATCCCATCGACCCATTCCTTCAGGGAGAGGACCGGCGTGAAGAGCGGCCAGTCGCTCCCGAAGAGCACCTGTCGCAGGCTACCGGTGGCGCCCTTGATCTGTGCGAGGGCCTGGCAGAGAACGAACGGCGCCGCCTTGAAGGTCGGCTCCCAGGCCGAGATGTCCACGTACACGTTCGGGTTCTTGGTCACCACCGCCGCGGCCTCCTCGACCCACGGCTGGCCGATATGCGCCATGATGATGCGTGGCTTCGGGAAAGTCCACCGCCACCTTGTCCACGTACACCGGCCGGTTGAACTTCAGGTAGGTGCGCGGCGGCCCACTCCCGGTATGGAAGAGCATCGGGAATCCCAGCTCGATGGTCCTCTCGTAGAGCGGGTAGTAGCTCTCGTCGTCCGGATAGAATCCCGTCAGCGTCCAGAGCTTGAGTCCCCGGAGCCCCATCCCGGCGCACCGTTCGAGCTCCCCCAGCGCCTCCTTGCCCCGGCGGGGATCGATCCCGCAGAAACCGACGATCCGATCGGGATGCGCCTTCACGATCGCCGCCACGTAGTCGTTGTACTCCCGCATCGTGGCGCCAGCACGGAAGGCGATGCCCGCATCCAATGCGAGCAGAACGGTCTTGTCGATGCCGGCCTCGTCCATCTCGCCGATCAGACGGTCGATGGTTCCGTTTCGGAGCTGCTCGGGATCGCTGACGTGAAACCGCTCGATGACGTCGCTGATGATCTTCTCCATGTCGGGCGACATCAGCTTCGCTTCCCAGATGTGGCTGTGGGCGTCGATGATCATCTCTCACCCTCCTTCCAAATGACCCGGTTCAGCTCGATGAATCTGCTTTCGAATCACGCATGGATCTTCTTCAAGAGCCAGGCCATGTTTCGACCCAGATTTCGCATCGTGTTCACCCCCTCTTCGTCGTTGGCCACCTCTCCCGGGTTCAGGCCGATGCCCAGGTTCCAGTAGCTCGATCCCGCCACGAACATCTGGTTGTAGAGGAAGAAGTGGTTCATCGCGTCGAACGCAGGGAGTGCCCCCGCCCTGCGAACGGCGGTCACCGCGGCTCCGACCTTGTGTTGGTACATTCCCCCGTTGGCGCTGGAGACGAGCCCGGACCGGTCGATCAAGGCCTTCATTTCCGCATTGACGTTCGAGAAATAGGTCGGTGATCCCAGAAGGATCCCGTCCGCCTCCGCCATCTTGTCGATGCACTCGTTGACGACGTCCTTCTTGATGCTGCAGTGACGATCGCGATTCTGAAAGCACTTGTAGCAGGCGCGGCAACCCCAGATGTTCTTGCCTCCGATCTTGATCAGCTCCGTCTCGATGCCCTCCTGCTCCAGCTCTTCGAAGACGTAGTTGATCAGCTGCGCCGTGTTGCTCTCTTTTCTCGGACTGGAGTTGATTGCGACCACCTTCATCTTCTGCTCCTCTTCTCTCGACTGTACCTAGAGCCCAAACTGATCCGCAAAGCGCTCCATCGCCTGGCACTTCACCGAAAGGCGCGTGTGGTCCTCGCCATCCTTCACCCACGGCGCCCGTCCCCAGGGTGAAGGCGTCCAGGGCAGCGCCATCACGTGGTGGGCGCCCGCGGCTTCGAACTCGGCTTGCGCGTCGGACGTCATCGGCTCGAGCGGACACAGCATGACGTCGAAGGGCTCTCCGGCCTTGCCGAGCTCCTCGCGCATGGCGTAGAGCGCCTTCGTCGTGGCCAGCAGCTGCTTGTTGAACATCGGCACGCCCAGCCAGCCGTCGTTTCTCGCCGCTCGCCGCAGGGCGGCCCGACTCGCCCCGCCGATCCAGACGGGGATCTGCTGCGCCGGCGCTGGGAGCATCAGCGCGTGCTCGAAGTCGAAGATCTCGCCGTGGTGGTCGACCTCCTCACCCGTCCAGAGCTTGCGCCAGACTTCGATCATCTCGTCCAGGCGCTTGCCGCGAGTCGCGAAGTCGATGCCGAGGAGATCGTACTCCTCCGGCATCCAGCCGGCGGCCACCCCGCAGACGATGCGGCCGCCGGTCAGCACCGCGGCCGTTCCGATCGCCCGGGCCGCGGTGAAGGGATCGCGCAGCGCGGCGAGATAGATGTTGGAGGCCAGCTTGATGCGCGAGGTGGCGGCTCCCATGGCTGCGAGCGTCACCCAGGGATCGGGCCACGGCGTCTCCACAGGCCACCACATGGTGCCGTCGGGAGTGTAGGGATAGGGCGTCTCCACCACGGTGGGGACCACCAGATGATCGGGGACGGTCACGCCTTCGAAGCCCACCTGCTCGGCGAATCTGGCGATTTCCACGTACTGGTCCACCTCCATCGTGGTGACCAGCGAAATCCAGTACTTCATGAATCACCTTTCTCTGGCTTCCCTCGGCTGCCTCGGGCAGAATCGTCCCGTCACCGCGAGACGACCCGAGACCCCGAGCGGGGACCCATCTGGCTCCAGATCCTCGAGGCGATCGATATCCCGCTCCATCCCACTCGTCAAGGAGATCACTCGATGACCGCGCCCCTTCGCCGTTGGCTGCTGGTAGTGATGATCGCAATCAGTGCAGCTTGTCGACCCGATCCCGGCAAGGAGGAGTGGACGCCGCCCCCCGCCGCCGCGCCCGCTGCCGAGCTTCTCTCGCGCCAGGCGTGCAGCGACCGGGACCCGCTGCGGAAGCCCTTCTACGGCGACCTCCACGTGCACACCCACTACTCGATGGACGCCTGGGCGCGTGGCACGAGGTTCACACCCGACGACGCCTATCGTTTCGCCAGCGGGCGGCAGGTCGACGCTGGTCTTCTTCGACGACGAAGACAGGATCTCGAACCCCGTCCAGATCGATCGGCCGCTCGACTTTGCCGCGGTCACGGATCACGCGGAGTGGCTCGGAGAGGTAAGTCTCTGCACGACGCCCGGCTCACCGGTCTACGAGACGAAATCGTGTCGAATCTTTCGCGGCGAGGCCGAGTCGCTGCTGGCTCGCCTTGTCGGGGTCAAGGGATTCCGCGCCAAGCTCGTCGGGCCTGATCAGCTTCACCGGGCGAAACGGGGAAGTCTGCGGCGAGGACTCGAAGCGCTGCCGCGGGGCCCTGGCAACGGCGTGGTCCGAGATCCAGGGCGCCGCCGAGCGCTGGTACGACCGCAGCCCGGCCTGCAGCTTCACCACCTTCCACGCCTGGGAGTACAGCCGCTCGCCCGCCTCGACGAAGGTCCACCGCAACGTGATCCTGCGCAACGAGATCTCGCCGGAGCTGCCCTTCTCCTGGCTCGACTCACCGACCGAGCACGACCTCTGGCGCAAGCTTCGCGAGTTCTGCAACGAGACCGACTCCGACTGCGAGGCGCTCACGATTCCGCACAATCCCAATCTCTCCAACGGGCAGCTCTTCTCGATCTGGTACCGGGACCTCCCGCTCGAAGAGCAGCAGAAGGCAAGCCCGGCTGCGCGCAGAGATAGAGCCCCTGGTCGAGATGATGCAGATCAAGGGCGAGTCGGAGTGCCGCAACGGGCTCTACGGCGTCGTCGGGGGACCCGACGAGCTCTGCAACTTCGAGAAGGTCCGCGACATGCCGGGGTTCGAGTTCGAAGATTGCGGGGAGGGAAGCGGATCCGGGGCCCAGGCCGCACGGGGCTGCATCTCGCGGCTCGACTACGCGCGCTACGTGCTTGATCGAGGGTCTCCGCGAGGGCGAGCGGATCGACGTCAACCCCTACAAGATCGGCTTCATCGGCAGCACCGACACGCACTACGGCACTCCCGGCTACACCGAGGAATGGGAGAAGCCCGCCACATTCTACTCCGACCCTCTGGAGATCCTGCGGGCCGAGGACCGGCGACGCGCGACGGTCTACCAGAATCCGGGCGGCCTGGCGGGTCTCTGGGCCGAGGAGAACACCCGCGATGCGCTCTTCGACGCCATGAAGCGCCGCGAGGCCTTCGCCACCAGTGGGGTGCGCATCTCGCCGCGCTTCTTCGGCGGCTGGGATCTTCCCGAGAATCTCTGCCAGCGCCCGGTCGAGTGAACGGGTCTCCGCCGGCTACGCCGGGGGCGTCCCGATGGGGGGAGAGCTGTCGACCCAGGCGGGCGAAGCAGAAAGTCCCCAGCCGAGCCGCTCACCGGTCTTCGCCGCCTGGGCCCACCGCGACCTCGGCCGCGCCGACGGCGGGGAAGGCCTGCTGCAGCGGATCCAGATCGTGAAGGGCTGGGTCGGCGACGACGGCAGCTTCCATCAGGCCGTCTTCGATGTGGCGGGGGATCCCGAGAACGGCGCCGGCGTCGATCCGCAGACCTGCCAGCCCGTGGGGCCCGGCGCCGATCAACTCTGCGCGGTCTGGCGCGACCCCGGCTTCGACCCCGGGCGCGCCGCCGTCTACTACGCCCGGGTCGTCGAGAACCCGAGCTGTCGCTGGTCCGCCCGCCGCTGTCTGGCCCTGCCGGAAGCCGAGCGACCCGACGGCTGCAGCGACCCCCGCATCCCGAAGACAGTCCAGGAACGGGCGTGGACCTCACCGATCTGGATCGAGCCCCAGGACTGAGGAGGAATCCATGTCGACCCTCGACCCCAAGACGCTGGCGAGATACGACGCCGAGATCGCCGAGCAATTTCTGAAGACACCGGGGGCACTGCTGACCGGTCTGCCGAAGTATCTGGGGATCGAGATCGTCGACGTCGGTCCGGGCACGCTTCGAGCAGAGATGGAGGTGAGAAAGGAGCTCCAGACGCCCTTCGGCAGCATTCACGGCGGCGTGCTCGCCGTGATCTGCGACCACGTGCTCGGCTGCGTCTGCTATCCGCTGATGGAGCGCGGGGCGTGGGCGGCGACCACCGAGTTCAAGCTGAATCTGCTGGCGCCGGTCAGTGGCGGCGTGATCACCGCGGACGCGAAGATCGTCTCGATGACGCGCAGCACGGCGGTCGTGCTGATCGAGGCCAGCAACGAAGGACGCCTGGTCTGCGTGGCGCAGGGAACCGTCACGATCCGTCTACCCAAGAAGAGCTAGCGCGCAGCTCTCAGCTAGCTCGCTACTTCGGCCGGGCGCCCGTCTTCTTGGCCCTGGCCAGGAGATCGTCCAGGTTCTTTCGGATCGCGATCTTGTCGAATTTCCCGACGCTGGTCTTGGGAATCTGGTCGGTGATCAGGATGTAGTCCGGCAGCATCCATTTGGTGATCCTGCCCTTCTCCACGCCTTCGGTCTCCAGGTACTTCATCACGTCTTCTTCGTTCTCCGTCGCACCTGGCACCAAGGTCATGATGGCCGCCGGCCGTTCACCCCATTTCTCATCCGGAACTCCGACGTAGGTCGCTTCGAGAACGAACTCGGCGGTGGCCGTCAGGTTCTCGAGCAGGACGGTCGGCACCATCTCCGCGCCGCTCCGGATCACGTCCTTGATCCGATCGGCGATGGTGATGTAGCCCTCGTCGTCGATCTTGGCGGCGTCCCCGGTGTGGAACCAGCCGTCACGCCACACCTCGGCGGTCTTCTCGGGCTCGTTGTAGTATCCACCGGTGATCCAGGGGCCCCGGAGCACGATCTCCCCGACGGCTCTCGTTGTCGCGGGGCACCGGATTCATCTTCTCATCGACCACCTGCACTTCGATTCCCGGTACCGGCAGGCCCGTCTTGACCCGGACTTCGTCGAGCTGATCCTGCGACCAGTCGGTCATGAACTTCTTGGAGAAGGCGGTGATCACCACGGGTGCGGTCTCGGTCATGCCGTATCCGGAGGTGGCGGAGAAGCCGGGGATCATCTTCTCGGCCTTCTTCTTCAGTCCCAGCGGCAGGGCGCCGCCGCCGACACCGAGGGTGCGGAGGCTGCTGAGATCGTACTTGTGGAGGTCTTCGAACTCGATGATCATGGCCAGGATGGTGGGAACGACGGCGGTGCTGGTCACCTTCTCGGTCTGGATCAGCTCGCAGAAGCCGTCCACGGTGAACATGCCCGGCAGCACCATCTTGTGGGCGGCGAAGGCGTGGGCAAAGGGCGCTCCCCAGGCGTGGGCGTGAAACAGCGGGGTGATGACCAGGGGAACGTCGGCCTCGCCGAGACGCACCTGCGCCGGGTCGGTACTCAGGCTGGCGTTGAGCATGACGTGTACGGTGTGCAGGTAGAGCTGCCGGTGGGTGAACATCGCCCCCTTGGGCAGGCCGGTGGTTCCCGTCGTGTAGCAGAGGGTGGCGAAGTTGTCTTCGTAGAGAAGCGGCCACTCGAACTCGGGAGACTGCCCTTCGAGCAGCTTCTCGTATTCGCAGATGGGCTCGATCTTCGTGTCGGGCAGCCCGGGCTTGTCCGACATGTAGACGAACTGCTCGACGGTGCCCTTGATCCGGTCGTAGATGCTCTCCAGGAGCGGCAGGACCAGGTCGTCGACGAAGAGGATCTTGTCCCCGGCGTGCTGGATGGTATGGACGATGTGATCCGGAGAAAGTCGGACGTTGATCGGATGCAGCACCGCTCCCGTGCAGGGCACGGCGTAGTAGAGCTCCAGGTGCCGGTGGTGATTGAGGGCCATGGTGGCGATCCGGTCGCCCGGCTCGCCGGGTCTTCCCGGCTCGACGCCGAGAGGGCCCCGCAGCGCCCGGGCCAGGCGGCAGGTGCGCTGGTACCACTCCAGCCAGGTGAAGCGGAAGTACTCGCCGGTGTTGGGGTTGCGGTAGACGACGCCCGTCTCGTTCGGGTACAGATTCGCCGGCCGCTTCATGAAGGTGGTCAGAAGCAGCGGGTAGTTGGTGCTGAACTCGGGATAGGTTCTTGCTGCCATCTCTTCGCTCCTTTTCCGGACTGAGAACTCTGCTGGATCCGTGCCCGATCTCGAGGTCTGCGACGCCGACTGGCCGGCCGACCCGGGGCGAGACTACCACGCGCGGGCCTCCTCCCATACCCATAGAGCTCCCGGCGTCCTGCCCCTACAGACCCCGCGCGAGACGGCCGATTAGACCTTCGGAGGGTAGGTCTTGCAGCTCTTCTCGCTCGTCAGCTTCCTGGCGTTGCTGGTGGTGGGGACCACAGTGGGGTCCCGCCTGCTGCTCCTGGCCCGGCGCACCCGCAAGCTACCGGAGTTGGCCATCGGGACGGCGTGTCTCACCACGGCGCTCGGGGGCGTATTCCTCTGCCCGATTCTCTACTTCGCCGACAGCTGGCCGGAGGGGGCGGTCTTCGCCACCGCCATCACTTCCAGTGTGGTCAACGGCGTGGCGGGGTCGGCGATCTGCTTGCTCACCTGGCGGGTCTTCCGGCCCGGCCGCTTCTGGGCGGCCTCGGCGTGGGCGGCGGCATCGCTGGCATTGTTGGCGGCCATCGCGGTGCAGATCCTGCGTGGCGATGTGGTGCCGCACTGGGCGCTTCGTCCCGGAGAACCACGTCTACATGTGGGTGCGGGTCGCCGCGTTCCTGTGGGCGGGGCTCGAGAGCCTGCGCTACGCGGGCATGATGCGACGGCAGGCGCGCCTGGGGCTGGGTGACCCGGTGGTGGCCGCCCAGATCCGGCTCTGGGGCGTGGCGGCTGCCGCCATCTCCGCTGATGCTGGTGTTCTGGGCGCTGGCGCCGCACCTGGGCCACGCATCGGTGCAGCGACTGGTCGACGGGAATGTTCGCGGCCAACGCGCTGGGCCTGGTGGGGGCGGGCTCACTGCACCTGGCGTTCCTGCCGCCGGCGGCCTGGCGGCGCTGGATCGCGGAGCGCACCGCGACCTAGATATCGGGCTCGACAGCGAAGGCATGGGAGGATCCACCGATGGGACAGGGAGATCAAGGAAGCGAGCAGAGAGGACAGTACGGCTCGGCGCTGCCCCTGGAGGCGTTTCTCGAGGACGCCCAGGGCCTCTCGCCGGATGAGTTCGAAGCGCGCCACGGCAGCGGCTTCCTGCTGCTCACGGCCACCAGGATCAACACCCCGAGGGACGGCTATTCCACCGACGTGCAGCTGCTCATCGAAGAAGAGGATGGCTCCGCTCACACCGGGAGCCTCTTCACTCTCGTCTTCCCGTTGCGTTCGGCGGTTCATATCGTGACCGTAGGGCGCGCGGCGGGCAACGACGTCGTGATTCCCGACCCCAGCGTCTCCCGGAGCCACGCGCTGGTCAAGCGAGGCGAAGACGGCGTCTTCCTGATGCGGGACGCCGGCTCCTCGAACGGCACGACGGTCAACGGCGTCTCGGTCCTCGCCCGCGGCCAGCGGACCGCCCTCGGAGCTCAAGCCGGGCGACGACGTGCACCTGGGCCGGGTGGCGTGCACCTTCGTCGACGCGGAGGCGCTGCGGCACTTCGTGCTCCAGACTGCATAGCCCGCCTTTCCGACGATACCGGCGCCGGCGTTCGCCTCCAGGCTGATCTACTTCGACAGGAAATCGATCAGGACCCTGTTGACCTCATCGGGCTTCTCGAAGAAGAAGCTGTGTCCCGCCCCCTCCACCAGGTACTGCTCGGCTCCCTCGATCCCCTCGGCGAGCAGGCGCGAGTTCTCGGCCGGCATCATCCGGTCCTCCGCTCCCGTGATCACGAGAACCGGACAGCGGATCTCCCCGAGCCGCTTCTTGACGTTGAAGACGCTGAGAGCGCCCATCTGCCCTGCGGCGCCCTCCGGAGTCGGCCAGTACTGCACGGAGGTCCGAACGAACTCCTCCAGCCTCTCCGGCTCTTCCCGAATGAACCGCTCCGCAAGGATGGTGGGCAATCTGATTCGCACGGCTTCTTCCACCGGGACGGACGGATCGGAAGCCTTGGCCGAGGAGCTGCATCACCTCCTTCTGCGGCTGCACCGCGTGCCTCCCCCCGTGGGTGGTGCAGCCGAGGACGACCTTCTCGACGCGATCCGGGTGGTCGAGGGCGAGGACCTGGGCGATCAGCCCCCCCATGGAGACGCCGAAGACGTGGGCGGAGTCGATGCCCAGGGCGTCCATCAGGCCCACCGTGTCGGCGGCCATCTCCGCGATGCTGAAGCGCTCACCCGGAACCGTGGTCTCGCCCACTCCTCGATTGTCGAAAGTGATCGACGCGGAAGTGCTTCGCCAGCTCGGCGACCTGGAGCTCCCACGACTCCTTGACCATGGTGAATCCGCCGATCAGGAGCACGGGCTCGCCTCGACCGTCGATGCTGGTAGGCGATCTGGAGCTCCTTCACCTGGACCATGGCCATCGGCTTCCTCCTTTGAGAAGGTTTCCATAGCACAACGGTTGATTTCCCGTGTTCGAAATCCGAGACTCCATGAGCAGTCATCACCCCCGAGAACAGCCTCGGGCGGGAGAGAATCGTGACGAGTTCCATCTACGGCAGGTTGCGGGAGCGCCTGGATCAGTACTCCGTCGGCTTCTCCACGACAGAGTCCGGTGTCGAGCTCAGGATTCTGCAGAAGTTCTTCACCGAAGAAGAAGCCGAGATGTATCTGCATCTCAGCGAAGATCTCCAGACCGCCGCGGACGTGGCGAAGCAGGCGAGCCTGGATCCCGAGAAGACCCTTCGCCTGCTGCTGCAGATGACCGAGAAGGGACTCACCTTCCCCAGATTCCCCAAGCGGGAAGGAGAGCCGTTCTATTTCGCCGCCGCCCCCTACGTCCACGGCATCCTGGAAAACCAGCTGAAGCGAATGGACAGAGAGCTGGCAGAGATGCTCGAAGAGCATTTTCGAGCGGGTCCCGATCACCCGAGGCCCGCTCGGTCTCAGAACCATTCCGGTCGATGCAGCGGCTGGACGAGAGCCTGACCGTCGCTCCGTACGATGACGTCAAGGAGGTCCTTCGAAGGAAGGATCGGATCGCCATCTCCGACTGTGTGTGCAACACCTGGCAGAGAGCCCGGGGAGAGAGGTGTGACCAGCCCCGCGAGGTCTGCATCCTCTTCGACTTCTACGGCGAGTACTACGTCGATCTGGGGTTCGGCCGATGGATTTCCCAGGATGAAGTGCTCTCCCGAATGGATGAAGCCCAGGAAGCCGGGCTGGTCGCCCAGTTCTCGAACAGCGAAGATCCCGAGGCCCTCTGCAATTGCTGTCCGAACTGCTGTGGAACCCTCAGAGGACTGAAGAGGCTCCCGTTCCCGGGATTGGTGCTTCCACACAATTACTACTCGCGGGTCGATGCCCAGGCCTGCAACACCTGCGAGATCTGCGTGGACCGATGTCCCATGGATGCCATTTCCATGGAGCCCGAGGGGGTGGCTCTGATCGAGCTGCAGCGCTGCATCGGATGTGGCCTCTGCGTGAGCAGCTGCCCGGAACAGGCGCTCAGCCTCGAGCAGCGGCAGGAAGACGGCATCGCGGCGCCACCCAAACGCGGCAATTTCATGAGGCCCTCGAGCGAGATCGAAGCCAGCATCGTCGCAACCGGTTGAATCTCGAGTTGTAGACCCGCTCGCGCGAAGCTCCAGAATCGCCCGCAGAAGCTGAGACGAAGAAGCGCAGATGAAGCAGAAGATCTTCTACGGCTGGTGGATCGTTCTCGCGACGAACGCTATCTGCCTGATCGGCTTCGGGACCTGGCTCTACAGCTTCGGCGTCTTCTTCAAGCCGATGATGAACGAGTTCGGCTGGACCCGCGCCATGACCTCGGGGGCAGCATCCCTGCGCAGCATCGAGGGCGGCGTCGCGGGACCCGTCGTCGGCTGGGCCGTCGACAAGTACGGGGCACGTCGCGTGATCATGTTCGGTGGGTTCGTCTCGGGGCTCGGCTTCGCCATGATGCCCTTCGTCAACTCGCTGTTGGGGTTCTACCTGGCCTACGGAATCGTCGTCTCGATCGGGATGAGCGCGATGCTCTATCTCCCGGCCTTCACCGTGATCGCCAAGTGGTTCAGGCGCAGGCTCTCACGGGCCCTGGCGTGCTCTCGCTCGGCGCCGGGCTGGGGGGACTCATCTGCGCCCCCCTGGCGGCGGTGGCGATCAATCAGTTCGGGTGGCGGGCCGCCTTCCTGGGGATGGGCGTCCTGATCTGGGTGTTGGTGATTCCCCTGGCGATGGTGGTGAGGGAACGGCCCGAAGACATGGGACTCCGTCCGGACGGCGATCCGCCCGACGAGGATCCGGGCCTCGGGACAGGAGAGGGGGTCTCGATCCCCGATGACTCTTCCGATTACACGCTCAAGCAGGCGCTCGCTTCCTCGGCATTCTGGATCATCGCCGTCACCTTCTTCTTCTCGAGCCTGTCCCACTCCGTCGTCTTCGTGCACGCGATCCCCGCCCTCACCGACGCCGGAATCACCGCGGAGATGGCCGCCTTCAGCGTCGGCCTCTTGACCGTAGTCAGCATCGCCGGAAGGCTCTCGTTCGGATTCATGGGTGACTTTCTGGACAAGCGCTACCTGTTCCTGTTCGCCTACATCCTGCAGGGATCCGGCGTCCTGCTGCTGATGATCGCCCGGGACATGACGATGGTATACCTGTTCGTCGTCGTGTTCGGGGTCGGCTTCGGCGCCACCGTTCCGCTCCTGGCATCGATCCGCGCGGATTACTTCGGGCGGGCCGCCCTCGGAAAGATCCAGGGATTCATGTCTCCGGTGACCATGGTGGCGGGCGCCACCGGGCCGGTATCCGCCGGATATCTCTTCGATACCACGGGCTCCTACGACAGCGCATTCCTGACCGTCGGACTGCTGACGATCGCCGGAGGATTCATCATCCTCCTGGCAAAGCCGCACAAGACCGCTGAACAGGCCTGACCTTCCGACCCTCAGAGCCCCGCCTGCTCCCAGAGTCGCTGGGCGCGCTCCTGGAGGTCGTCCAGGACCCGGTCCTCGTCCACCGTCGACACCTGGCGATCCTCCATCACCAGCTTCCCGTCGATGACCACTGCGTCCACGTCGGCGCCGGTCGCGTAGTAGACGAGGTTGAAGACCACGTTGGATCTCGGCCTGGTGATCAGCGGACGCAGCTGGGGCCGCCGGGTATCGACCAGGATGAAGTCCGCCAGCTGACCCGGCGCGATCCGTCCCATCTCCCAGCCGAGCGCACTCGCGGCGTTGGCCGTCGCCATCTCGAGAATCGTCTCTGGAGGCAATGCTTGCACCTGCTGGTGGAGATGGTTCTGCGCGATGTACGTCACCTTCATCGCCATCAGCAGGTCGAGATTGTCGCTGGCGCTGCCGTCGGTGCCGAGGCAGATGTTGATCCCGGCGCCGAGCATCCGGGGCAGATCGGCGATGCCCTGCCCCCGGTTCATCTTTCCCGTGGCGCAGATCACCGCGTGGAAGTCGCTATCGGAGAGCACTGCGAGGTCCTCGTCGTCCAGCAGCAGCGCATGGGCTCCGAGCACCCGATTTTCGCGTGAAGAAGTCCAGCTGCTCGAGGTGCTGCACGGTGGTCGTGCCGGTCCGCCGGCTGGATCAACTCTTGCTCGTGCGGACTCTCGGCCACGTGGATGTGCAGCATCAGGCCGGTGCGCCGCGCCTCTTCGGCCGCCAGCCGGAGCAGCTCGTCGGAGCAGGTGTAGGCGGCGTGAGGCCCCAGCATGGGCTGGATTCGGGAGCACCGGCCCGCCCAGCGCTCGGCAAAGCGCACGCCTTCCTCCACCTCGCGCTTGGCGTCGCCCGCCTCCCCCCGGTCCAGCATGGTCCGCGAGAGCCCCGCTCGGATCCCGGTCTCCTGGACGGCGCGGGCGACCTGATCCATGTGCGAGAAGTGATTGGCGAACCCGGTGACGCCGTTCTTGATCATCTCGAGGCAGCCGGCCAGGGCACCGACGTACACGTCCTCATCGGTGAGGAGAGCTTCGATCCGCCACATCCGATCGAAGAAGCCCTTCCCCGCGACGTCCGCGGCGTAGCCGCGAAACAGGGTGGCGGAGGCGTGGGTGTGCGCGTTGATGAGCCCGGGGAGGATCGCCTTGTCGCTGGCGTCCAGCGTGCGCTCCGCGCGAAATTGCGGCGCCAGCTCCTTCGAGGGACCGACCGCGATCAGTCGATTCCCCTCGACGGCCAACGCGAAGTCTTCCCGAACGCCGTCGTGCGCATCCACCACCAGGCCGTGTGTGACGAGGAGATCGCAGTCTCTCATGGCGATGGGGCTTCCCATTCCAGCGGTGCCGGCTGCCCGCTCCGGAAGCTGATGAAGCGACTTCTCCATCGAACCGCCACCGTGGCGGGCCAATGTGACTCAGATGGGCAGCTATTGGTGGTACAGTAGACGCTACGCGAGAACGGCTCGCCGTCGCAAGACCGGCCGCGGCTCCAGCCGCGCCGGCCGGTGAGGAAATCCAATGGCGGATCACAAGGCATTGCAGATTCTGCAAGACGATCTCGGCGCCGCAAGCGTGAGCTGCGAGGAAGCCGCGATGCGGGAGTACCAGCCGACCGGGGGCTCAGCGCCCGCGGGCGTGGTGAGAATTCACGATTCGGACGCGCTGGTTCGCACCGTGCAGTGGGCGCGCGAGCACAAGACGCCGCTCCTGCCGGTGAGCTCCTCTGCGCCCCACCGCGACGCCTGTCTCGGCGCACCGGACGATGCGGTGATGGTGGATCTCTCCGGCATGAAGAGAGTCATCCAGGCCAACCGCCGCAACCGGGTGACGCTGGTCGAAGCCGGAGTCAGCTTCGAAGAGCTGGTGCCGATCGCGCACGAGAACGGGCTGCGACCGCTGCTTCCGCTGATGCCGAGGAGCGGGAAGTCGATGCTCGCCTCCTACCTGGACCGGGAGCCGACCATCTACCCGAAATACCAGTGGGACTTTGCCGATCCCCTGCTCTGCATCGAGGTGGTCTATGGAACCGGCGACCTGTTCCGCACCGGGTCGGCGGCCGGTCCCGGAACCATCGAAGAGCAGTGGCGCTCCAAGGAGTTCCAGAAGAACCCGCTCGGTCCCGGCCAGGGCGACTGGGTCAAGCTCGTGCAGGGTGCCCAGGGAGGAATCGGCATCGCCACCTGGTGCTCGGCCAAGTGCGAGGTGCTTCCGCGCAGGGAAAGGCTCTTCGTCGCGGGCGCGGACCGGATCGAGCCACTCGTCGAAGCGAGCTACCGCCAGCTCCATCGCAAGCTCACCGACATTCACTTCCTCCTCGATCGCAGGGCGCTGGCGAGCCTGGTGGCGAGGACACCCGACGACCTCGAGCGCGCCGCCGCAACGGCCAGTCCCTGGAACCTGGTCTACTCGGTCTCGGGGATCGAGTACTTCCCCGAAGAACGCGAAGCCTATCTGGCGCGGGAGGCGGAGAAGGAGGTGCAGGCACAGGGAGCCCGGCTCGTGGGTCCACCGCTGGTCTCCGAAGCCGAGCTGCTCGAAGCGCTCCTGCACCCCGACGGCTCCGTCCACTGGAAGGACCGGGCGCGCGGCGCACATCGCTCCGTCTACTTCCTGACCACCATGGACGAGGCCGGCCGCTTCGACCCCGTCTTCGATGGGCTCGCCCAGCAGTCTGGCATCGATGGCGGGCGCGTTCTCCGATACCTCCAGCCGCTGATCGGAGGCCGCGCCTGCCACCTGGAGTTCGTCGTCGCTGCGGACCCCGCCGATGCGGCCGATCTCGAGAAGGTCGATGCGTTCTGCGCGCAGGCAGCTCGACCGCTCATCGAGGCCGGAGCGTTCTTCTCCAGACCCCATGGGGCCTGGTCGCAGCCGGCCATGGAGCACGCCCAGTCGTCACTTTGGATCTACCGGAAGATGAAGGACATCTTCGACCCGGACCACATCCTCGCGCCCGGTCGACTCACGCTGGGAGGAAGCCGTGCCGCCTGATCACAAGAGCATCGAAGATCTGCGTCCGATCAACTCGAAGTGCGTGCGCTGCTCGCTCTGCAAGTTCCCTCCCCTGGTGACGGTGGAGTCGGCGCAGTTCTCCAGCGCCTGCCCCAGCTATCACGAGTACAAGCTCCACAGTCACTCCGGGGGCGGACGGGTGGTGATGGCGCTCTCTCTGGCGGAGGGCCGCGCCGAAATCAGCGACGAAGCGCGCGAGGCGTTCTTCCAGTGCACACTCTGTGGGGCCTGCGACATCGCCTGCAAGTACTCCTCCGACATCGAGATCCTCGAGATGCTCTACGCGCTCCGCGCCGAGTCGTTCCGGCGGGTGGGTCCGCTGCCGGGCCACCAACGGATCCTCGAGCGACTCGACGAGGTGGGCCATCCCCGGCCCGAGAGCGGCAAGAAGGGAGACTGGCTGCGCGAGATGGGGCGCGAGGCGGGCGCCAAAGGCCGAGACGTACTTCTCTACGTCGGTGACCTCTACGCACTACGCCCCGATGCGAGGGAATCGCTCGAGAACCTGGTGCATCTCCTCGAAGCTGCCGGCGTCGGCTTCGGCGCTCTCGGCGACGACGAGCCGAGCACGGCTCGCGTGGCACTCGACATCGGAGACCTGGAGCGCTTCGACAGGCACGCCCAGGCCGCGGCCGATGCGGTGCAGGGGAGCGGTGCCAAGACGGTGATCTGCATCGATCCGCACGATCTGGGTGCCTTCCGCGCCCACATCCCCAAGGTCGCCGCTCTCGACGGCATCCGCTTCGTGCACGCCGTCGAGTTCCTGGACGAGCTCGCGAGCGCGGGCAGGCTGCGACTGAGCAAGCCGCTTCGCAAGCGCGTGGCCTACCACGACCCCTGCAGGCTCGGGCGCCTCTCCGAGCCGTTCAAGCCATGGAGCGGCGAGCTCAAGAAGCTGAAGGGACAGCTGGTCATCTACGATCCGCCGCGTCCGGTGAACCGGGGCGCGGAAGGCTGCTACGAGCCCCCGAGAACGCTGCTTCGAACCATCCCGGGGCTGGAACTCGTGGAGTTCCACCGCCGCCGCGAGGGGGCCTTCTGCTGCGGTGGCGGTGACGCCGTCGAAGCGGGCTGGATTCGGCGACCTCGTCGCGAACACGGCGGCCCATCGCATGGAGGAGGCCCAGGCGGTGGGCGCGGAGCTGGTCGCCACGGCCTGCCCCCGCTGCGAGTCGAATCTCACCGCCGCATCCAGCGGGCACTCGATTCCCGTCCGCAACGTCATCGATCTGCTCGCCGAGTCGCTCGGCGCCTGACGGAGGCCATCATGCCGATCTTCGAGTACGCAGAAGCGATCCAGAGAAGCCCGGAGGAGGTCGCGCGGCTCCAGGCGGATCTGCTCGCCGCGCTTCGGGAGGCGGTCGGTGAGCGCTGGGTCACCATGGACCCCCTGATCCTGGATACCTACGCCTGGCAGTACCTGGCCGAGATGGCCTCCGGCTCCAACTACATGGAGCGGCCGCTGGCGGTGGTGCTCCCGGCCACCACCGCGGAAGTCGCCGCGATCGTCAAGGCGTGCAACCGCCTCGGCTGCCAGTACAAGGCCTTCAGCACCGGCTTCGGCCCCTGGAACGGAGCGACCCGGCCCCACCAGATGGTGCAGATCGACCTCCGCCGCATGGACCGCATCGTCGAGATCGATGCCAGGAACATGTACGCCGTGGTCGAGCCCTACGTGAGCGGCAATCAGCTTCAGACCGAGGCGATGAAGGTCGGCCTCAACACCCACATCGTCGGCGCCGGCGGCCAGTGCTCGGTGCTCGCCTCGGCCACCTCGGTGATGGGCAACAGCTGGGACGGAATCTCGACCGGCTACTCGGGCCGCAACCTTCTCGGTGTCGAATGGGTGACTCCCACCGGCGAGATCGCGCGGCTCGGCTCCTTCGAGGACGACGCCAGGCCTTGGAGCGGCGACGGTCCCGGGTTCTCCCTTCGCGGAGCGATGCGAGGCCACGCGGGCGCCTTCGGCGGCCTCGGGGTCTTCACGCGCTGCGCACTGAAGCTCTATCCATGGCACGGCCCCGCCAAGCTCGAGGTCTCGGGCACCTCTCCCGACTACATGGTCGAGATTCCCGAGCACCATGCGGCCGGACTGATCGTCGTCGACGGCTGGCAGGAGATGGCCGAAGTCGGCTACCGCCTCTGCGAGGCGGAGATCCTGGATCTGCTGGGGAGGAATGCTCCCGCCCTCGTCTCGGCACTGCTCACCGTCGACAACAACGAGTTTGCGGAGCTCTACGAGATCCCGCTCCTGCACGAGATGTACTACGCGCTGACCTTCATCATCGCCGGCCAGGACGAGGAGGACCTGCGCTACAAGCTCAAGACGCTCAAGAAGATTGCCAAGGAGGCGGGCGGCGGCCTGCTGCTGAGCGGCAACGGACGCGACAAGCTCTACTGGGCACTGCGCGCGCTGCGCGCGCTGGCGCACAAGGCGGGCTGGAAGGCCGTGCTCGGGTCATTGCCGGCCGTCTGGCGCCACGTGCTCGCGAAAGAGGTGAAGAAGCACGGACTCGCGAGAGGCCTCGACCGTGTCAGCCACACCATGTACGGAGCCGCCATCCGCTCCGGCGACAACATGAAGGCCGCCTTCCGCTACGGCGGCAGCTTCCACACCTCGATGGGCTCGCTGACATCGCTGGATTGTGCGGTTCGGGGAGCCATCGCCGGCGAGCAGATCAAGAAGAGCTTCATCGAGAGGGGAACGATCTTCGACGACGGCTGCGACAACGCCTGGGGCGGCGTCTACGAGGGCGGGTGCTTCGCGCACCTGGAGGAGCTCGCCATGTACGACCCCCGCGACCCCTACTGTCGCGAGCATCTCTCCGACTTCATCATCGAGACCAATCAGGCCTGCATCGATCATCGTCTGGGAATGCCGATCAACGCAATCGGTCCCGCCGAACCACATCGCCTTCGACCCGGTGTGCATGAACTACGACCGCTGGCAGCGCGCGATCAAGGCGGCGATGGATCCGGCCAACGCGTCGGATCCGTCCTTCTACACCGACCCGGACTTCCAACCCGGGCCGAGCTTCCAGGCGGCGATGGCGCGCGTCGAGAAACACCGCGCCAAGATCGTCTTCGACGACTGAGGACAGCGCTTGCAGGGAAATCGCTGAGGGCGCCACACGAGGCGTGGCCCCCGCGCACCTACAGTCTGAAGCGGGTGCACATCAGGTACTGGATGGGCCGCTCGTCATCGCTGTACTCGTGATACGCGGCGATGATGGTCCCGTCCTTCAGCTGGGTCACCGTGGGGTACCCGATATGCCAGTACTGGGCATAGATCAAGGTGTCCTGAAGCGTGCGGGCGCCCATACCCCCGGAAGGTCTCGGCACGCCTCCTTCCCGGATGGTGAACTCGCTGCCGACGTCCCAGCTCACGCCGTCTTCCGAGACACAGCCGCGGACACCCCACGGCTCCTTCCTGTAGCCATAGACCGCCAGGACTCGCCCGTCCGCGAGCTGCGCGATGTCGGCCGGGTAGCCCCAGAGGGGGGTCCGCTTCGGTGGACTCCAGGTAACCCCATCGTCCTCCGAGTGAACCAGCCACATGTTGTCCTGCCGCATTCGGCTTGTGGCTGGTCCTCATCAGGCACACCAGTCTGCCGTCCTGGAGCCGTGTCATCCCGGGCTCCATGAACTCGATGATGCTGGCCGGGTCATAGGCCGCGGTGGACCAGTACTCCCAGTTGTCCCCTCCGTCATCCGATCTCAAGAGGAAGCACCGCTCCGTCTCCGCAGCAGCTTCGCCCAACCCCGCCGTCCCCAGATTGCCTTGAAGCGGCATCAACAGCCCGCCGTCGGGAAGCTCGATGATGTGCCCCGCTCCGGACCCTCCACAGCCGTAGGGTCCCAGGACCGAGCTGTGGACGGGACTGGTGTTGACCTCGATCGGCTCGCTCCAGGTGCTGCCGTCATCGGTGGACTTGAGGAGAGCGTACCCCGTCTGTCTCTTGAGACGTTCGGGCATGCCCGGAGGAGGGAGACCGAGCATCTGATCTCCTTCCGACTTGATGCCCGTGGGCGCGATGAAGCTGCACACCCGGGTGTGCATCAAGATGGTTCCATCGGACACCTGGGCGAAGGCACAGTCCCAGTTGCCCATGAAAGCGGTGTAGGGCCAGATCACCTGCTTGGTGGACGGATCCCAGCTCTTCCCCCCGTCTTTGGATTTGATCAGGCAGGACTGACCGCTGTCGGCGTGGATCGGGTATCTCTCCTCGTTGAACCCCATCAGGACTTCGCCGTTTTGCAGCGCGACGATACTCACCTGATTGCAGGCGTGGGCCAGCTCCGGGTCCTTGTAGACGAAGACGTGCTCGACATCCTTCATCTGCACCATCAAGACTCCTCCTCCTGGAATCGGGTCCGAGAGCCGCGGCTACGCCAGGTAGCGCAGGGCGACCGCCGCGTGGAGGGCGATCCCCGCCTGCATGCCCTCTTCGTTCAGCATCATGCGGTTCGAGTGAACCGGCGCCCGAGGCCCCTCGCCGGCCGGCCGAACCCCGAGCACGACCATGGCGCCCGGCACCTTCTGCAGCACGCAGGAGAAATCCTCGGCGCCCATCAGCGGCGAAGGCATGTCGAGGTAGGCATCTGCTCCGAGCAGATCCTTCGCCACGTTGCGGGCGAAGGAGGAGAACTCCGCATCATTGACGGTCACCGGATAGCCGTTCACCACCACGACGTCCGCCTCGACCTGGTGGGCGGCTGCGACCTGCGTCGCCACCCGGCGGATGCCCTCCTGGGCCCGCTCGCGCGCCTGCTCGGAGGTGGAGCGAAGCGTCCCGAGCAGCCGGGCCGACTCGGGGATCACGTTGGTCGTGGTCCCGGCGCTGATCTGGCTCACCGTCAGCACCACCGGATCGAACACGTCGATGCGCCGGGTGACCAGCGTCTGGAGCGCCTGCACGATCTCGCAGGCGACCGGAATCGGGTCGATGGCGTCGTGCGGCATGGAGGCGTGGCCCCCCTTCCCCTTCAGCAGAACCTGGAAGATGTCTGCCGCAGCCATGATCGGCCCGGGACGCGACGCGACCACACCCGGCGGGTGCTGGGGATTGATGTGGATGGCGAAGGCGGCGCCGAGATCGGGAACGCCGTCGAGGAGACCCTCGTCGATCATCACCTTGGCGCCGAAGTAGCCCTCCTCCCCCGGCTGGAACATCAACACCACGTTGCCGGCCAGCTCGTCGCGGTGCCGGTCCAGGAGCCGCGCGGCGAGCGAGAGCATGGCGGTGTGGGCATCGTGCCCGCAGGCGTGCATCCGGCCCTCGATGCGGGACTTGAATTCGAGGTCGGTATCCTCCTGCATCGGCAACGCATCCATGTCGGCGCGCAACAGGATCGATGGGCCCGGCCTGGCCCCGCGAAGCGTCGCCAGAAAGCCGGAGCTCTTCTCGCTGCGCGCGATCTCGAGATCGATCCCCTCGAGCGACTCCAGCACGGCAGCCGCGGTCTCCGGCAGGTCGAGTCCCAGCTCGGGATTCGCGTGGATCTTCCTTCGCAAAGCCACGGCATCGGGCAGCAGCTCGCCCGCCTCCGCCATCAGCGCCTCGCCTGATACAGTCATCGAGTCCTCCTCTGCGACCGGCGATTCTACTCGATCCGGCGCGGACACGAGACCCCCGCGGCGACGCCACTCCGGCGACCGTCGGAAGGACGCAGCGATCCGACGGCAAACGGCTACTTTGGAGTCGCCGCAGCGAACCGGACGATCGGGAGGCCAGCGATGACCGGAGCGGATGGGATGAGACCCGCCCTGTTCGAACGCTTCCCCGAGCTGAGCGGAAAGATCGACTGGGTGAGGCTCGAGACCTCCCCTTCCCCGGTCCAGCGTCTCGAGCACCTCGGACACGGCAGCCTGTGGATCAAGAGGGACGACATCCTCTCGACCGTCTACGGCGGGAACAAGGTCAGGAAGCTCGAGTTCGTTCTCGCGGACGCGATCGCGAAGCGCAAGGACCGCGTGGTGACGATGGGAGCCCTCGGCACCAATCACGGTCTGGCCACTGCGATCTTCTGCCGCCGGATCGGACTCGACTGCACCCTCCTGCTCTTCGACCAGCCGGTGACGTCCTACGTGCGGCGCAATCTGCTCCTCGCCCACAAGTACGGAGCGGATCTCGTCTATTCGAAGGGCGTCATCCGGATGGGGGTGGATTTCTATCTCAGCTCGCGGCTCAAGTACCGGAGTGCCCGTTTTCTCTACGCGGGCGGCAGCTCTCCGCTAGGAACGCTCGGCGCGGTAAGCGGCGCGCTCGAGCTCGCCGGGCAGATCGAACAGGGCCTCTGCCCCACCCCGGACTACGTGATCTGCCCGACCGCCTCCAACGGCACCATGGCCGGCCTGAGCCTGGGATTCATGCTGGCAGGACTCCAGACGCGGGTGATCGGGGTCAGGGTCTCCATGAAGAACGTGGGCCCGCTCCCGCTCAACACACCCGGGACCGTCACCCGGGCAATGAAATCGGTGCACCGGCTGCTGGCGAGACACTCGCCCTCCATACCCGATGCCAGGTTCGAGAGGCCGGTCCTCCTGGAGGGCTACAGCGGAGACGGCTACGGATACCCGAGCCCCGCAGGCAATCGGGCTCTCGAGATCTTCCGGGAGCGAGAGGGCATCGTCCTGGATCCCGTCTACACCGGAAAGACCTGCGCCGCGCTGCTGGACTTCGTCGAGGAGCCCGGCCGCGCCGATGACACGATACTATACTGGCATACCTACAACTCGATCGATCACTCCAAGGAAGCCCAGGAACTCGACTATCACGATCTCCCCCCCGAGTTCCACGAGTTCTTCCAGGGCGATCCGCTGAGAATCTAGAGACCGACCATCGAATGCCGAAGACGAATCAATTCGCCCGGAGAATGCGCAAAGCGAGGCAGATCCTCTGCCCGTTCTGCAAGGGGAAGGTGCCGACACCGCGCCGGGTGATGACGGTCTTCACGCCCGACGGATGCCTCACCGAACGCTGCTCGTGCGGCGCCGTCTACGCCGTGGACGAGACCGGCCGCCTGGGAGGCCAGGCCCTGCTCGACGCACAGGCCGTCCTCTGTGAGGGCGATCTGCGAGCTGGCGATGACGCTCGAGACCGGCAAAGCAGGTCGACGTCCGATCCCGGCGGTTCGGGGCCCAGACCATCCGCGGCGGCGGTGGCCGGTTCAACCGGACCGCCGCCTCCGCCCGGGCCTGGTTCGTCCGGCGCCGGACCACAGCGAAGCCCGCCTGAGCGAACCCGGCCCCCGGGGGGAGACCTCGGTCTCCACCTTCCTCTGCGATGAACCACGCACCGCCGTGACCCCGCCGTACTGCCGTCCGCGGGTATATTTCAATAGTCGCCTTGAAAAACTCAGGCGGCAGAGGAGCACTCGGCAGCGTGCGGCAGTTGGCCGGCGCGGCGCGTGCCTACCTCGAAAAAAGGGGAAATCGATGAAGCTCCGAGGAATCCTGGTGGCGAGCGCGGCCCTCACCCTGCTGGCGGCGGCTCCGGTGGTCTTTTCAGCAGAAGGAGACGGCGGCAAGGTCAAGTGTGAGGGCATCAACAGCTGCGCGGGCAAGGGCGCGTGCGGGGCGGCGGACGGCAGCCACGACTGCGGCGGCAAGAACAGCTGCAAGGGCAAGGGCTGGATCGAGGTCGACTCGGCCGAGGAGTGCACCGAGAAGGGCGGCACCGTCCTCGAGTAGCGCAACTCCAAGCGGCTGCGCCTCCAGGGGCGAGGCTCGCGCGCTGCGGGCCTCGCCCTCGAGGCCGCCGGATGGCGGACTCCATGGTAACCGTTCCCGACCTCGGACACGGCGTGGGACTCCGGCGAGAGCATTTCGACCGGGTGCTCTCCGATCGGACCCGTGTCGACTGGTTCGAGGTGATCTCCGAGAACTACCTGGTGAAGGGCGGGCGCCCGCTCCACATCCTGGAACGGGTGCGTCGCGACTACCCGCTGGTGCTGCACGGGGTGAGTCTCTCGATCGGCAGCACCGATCCTCTCGACCGCGGCTACCTGGACCGCCTGCGCGATCTCGCCGCGCGGATCGAGCCCGCCTGGGTGTCGGATCACCTCTGCTGGACGTCCATCGGCGGACACAACTCGCACGACCTGCTGCCGCTTCCCTACACGGAGGAGACACTCGAGCATGTCGTCTCGCGTCTCGGCGAAGTGCAGGACCACCTCGGTCGGCGGATCGCACTCGAGAACGCCTCCACCTACCTCCGCTTCGCGGGCTCGTCGATTCCCGAGTGGGAGTTCCTGGGCGAGGTGGCCCACCGCGCCGACTGTGGAATCCTGCTCGACGTCAACAACGTCTACGTGAGCGCCGTGAACCACGGCTTCGATCCGGAGAAGTACCTGGCCGCGATTCCGCCGGAGCGGGTCTGGGAGATCCATCTCGCCGGCCACACCGACTGCGGAAGCCACCTGCTCGACACCCACAGCGCTCGGGTCTGCGACGAGGTCTGGGATCTCTACCGCTTCGCCAGCCGGCGGATCGGCGCGGTGGCGAGCCTCGTCGAGTGGGACGAGGACATCCCCGACTGGGACACCCTCGAGGCCGAGAGCGGACGAGCGCGCGCCGCGCAGCGCGAGGCTCTCGCCGCAGGAGCGGCGTGACGGTGCAGCGCTTCCCGGATCTCCGAGGGGTGGAGGAGCTCTTCTGGAAGCTGATCACGGCGCCAGAGGGCGTGGTGCGGGGAGCGGCCGAGCTGCACCGCGAGGGAGCCCTGGAGAGCGAGGACCTCTCCTTCCTGGTGCCTCCCAATGACAGGCTGGGCTCGGCGGAGCAGCTCGACATCTACGCCGACATGTACTTCCACCGCCTGCGCGACTGCCTGGCGGAGGATTTCCCGGTGCTGGTGGCACGCCTGGGTGACGCGCGCTTCCACAACCTGGTGACCGACTACCTCCTGGCACACCCGTCCACCCACTTCTCGCTGCGCGAGCTCGGGAGAGCTCTGCCCGGCTTTCTCGACGGCCACGCACTGGAGCGCGAGCTTCCCGGCGCTCGCCGATCTGGCGCGGCTCGAGTGGGCGCGAGCCGACGTCTTCGACGACGCGGATGCGGCGCCCCTCTCGCGAGAGGAGATGCTCGAGCTGGGCGCAGCGGAGCCGGAGGAATCCGGTCTGACACTCATCCCCGCCGCGCGCCTGCTGCGCCTCGACGCCTCGGTGCTGCCGCTCTGGAAGCGGCTCGACGCGGGTGAGGACGCGGCTGAAGAGGCCGCCTCGGCCGCTGACCCCCGCGGCGAGACCAGCGCGGTTCGCGTCTGGCGCAAGGGCTTCGCGATCTTCCACCGCTCGATGCAGCCCGACGAAGAGCGCTGCCTGGAGGCGCTGGCGTCGGGAGGCGCCTCTCTCGCGGAGCTCGGCGAGATCCTGGCCGGGGCGGAGCCCCCGGACGCGCCGGAGACGCAGCTCGCCCAGCGCTTCGCCGCGCTCCTCGATCTCTGGGCTCGAGACGAGATCCTGACTCGGCAGATGGATCCGTCGAGACCGAGCGACGGCCGGGCTTGCTCCCTCGCCCATCCGTAGTCCACCTTCCCGTTGGAGACGCGGCGAACCAGATCGACGAGCAGGATGAGCAGATGGCATCAGGATGGAACCGGGCACTGGTGAATCGAGTCATCATCCCTCTTACCCCAGTCGTGGTCCTGGTCGTCGGCGTCCTCCTCCTTCAGACCGGGCCACGCAATCCGATGCCCTTCGAAGATCCCACCGGTCGACCACGAAGTGCACTCGAGGCGCGGGACTTCGTCGCCGTGGCAGGCACACCCTGGGCAGCCGAGACGATGGGAAAGGTGCTCGCCGAGGGGGGCAACGCCATCGACGCAGCCATCGCGGGATTGCTGGTTCTCAACGTCACCTTCGGCGACGCGGCGAGCTTCCCCGGGATCGCCCCGTTGCTCGTGTGGGATGCCAGGGCGGGCAAGGCGCTGAGCTACATCGGGGTCGGCAAGGCGCCAGAACGAGCGACCATCGAGGCCTTCGCCTCTCGCGGTCACGAGGTCGTGCCGAAGTACGACGCCATCGCACAGCTCGTGCCAGCCTCGCCCGACGTCATCGTCGAGCTGCTCACTGCGCTCGGCACCCGGGGGTTCGCCGAGCTCGTGACACCCGCAATCCATCTTGCCGAAGAGGGCTTCCCGATCCACCGTACGATGGCTCGAAATCTGGATCTGAACCTGCTGGAGCGATTCGGATTTCGTTTCCTGATGCCGTACAACGCCGAGGTCTATACGCAGGGCCAGTGGTGGCGTCCGATTCGCATTGGCGATCGATTCAGGCGCCCCGACCTTGCCAAGACCCTGCGACGGCTCGCAAGAGTCGAACAGGACTGCCAGCGAGACGGAGGCGGCCGGGTCGAGTGCCTCGCCGCGGTGCGCGACTACTTCTATCGCGGACCCATCGCAGAGGCGATCGTGGCTCTGCAGGAGTCGGAAGACGGCTTCATGGACGCCGCGGATCTGGGCGAGTACAGCGGGCGCTGGGAGTCGCCCTTGCGCGGTCGGTTCCGAAACCACGAGGTCCTCACCAACGGAACCTGGACCCAGGGGATCGTCGTCCCCATGGCGCTGCAGATCCTCGATCCTCTGGATCTCGCGGAACTCGGTCACAACAGCGCCGCCTATGTACACACAGTCGTCCAGGCGCTGGAGCTGTCGATGGCGGACCGAGAGGCCTACGTAGGCGACCCCGATTTCGTGGATGTGCCCACCGAAACGCTCCTCGATCCCAGCTTCGCGGCGAGCCGTCGTAGACATACGACGGATCGCGCGTTCGGTGCGCTTCCCGCACCGGGCTCGGTTCCGGGTCGTCGCGGGACGGGTTGGCGGGCCATACCCGCCAACGACGCGCACCTGGCCTCGACACCATCCTTTGGGCGCGACACCAGCTACCTCGCGGTGATCGACCAGGAGGGCAACAGTGTCTCTCTCACGCCGAGTGACTTCCCGCAGTCGCCGATGGTGCCGGGCACGGGTCTCACCCTCGGAATTCGCATGACGCAGTTTCGGCTGGACCCCGCGAGCCCCACCGCCCTCGCGCCGGGCAAGCGGCCACGCGTGACGCCCCACGCATTGATGCTCTTCCGAAACAAGAGGCACCTCATGAGCCTCGGCACGCCCGGAGGCGAGATGCAGACTCAGGCCTCCGTACAGGTGCTGCTGAACCACCTCGTCTTCGATATGGAAATCCAGCAGGCGATCGACGCGCCGCGCTTTCGCTGCCTCACCTGGCCAGACTCATTCTCTCCCCACCACTCCGAGCCGGGGGTCGTCGAACTCGAGGCGACACTGTATGACGAGATCGCGGGAGACCTCGAAGACCTCGGCTATCAGGTGAGGCGCTGGCCGGATTGGGACAACTATTTCGGCGCGGTGGGAGCCGTGATGCATGCCTCCGACAGCCTGATCGCGGGGTCGGATCCCAGGGAGGCGACGACGGCACGCGGGCGCTGAGCACCTGATCGGTCTCTAGGAGCTTCCGCGAACGCTTCCGAAGTGGATGGCCAGACCCACGGCGGCGGCGAGAGCTCCCAGGAAGACCGTGAGGCAGTCACGGGTGATCCCAATCGCCACCTCTCCCACTCCGAAGAGAAGGACCCAGCCCACCAGGAGATTCGTCATCCCCCAGAGGACGTTCACGAGGGGTGACGATTCTCCCACACCGGGTGGTGAGGCGAAGGGACTCTGAAACCTGCTCCCCGAAATGCCGGCCACGAAATGAGGCACCGCATTGGCCAGGAGAGCGCCCGCACCAAAGTATGCCAGGTATGCGTACCAAACCATCGGAACCTCCCTCTCCTTGTCGAAATCTCGACTTGGCATCCAGCCACGATTTGATCTTCACCGCCTCGAAGAGTCAGATGCCGGGATAGATCGCGACTGGGTAGCCCATCTTCTCGAACTCGGCGACCGGGCGATAGACCGGATCGCGCTCCTCGATCTCTGAGCTCGAGACGAGATCCTGACTCGGCAGATGGATCAGTCGAGACCGAGCGACGCCCGGGCGTGCTCCTTGCCCACGCGTAGTCGGCCTTTCCGTTGGGGGCGCGGCGAACCACGTCGACGAGCAGGATCCGCTTGGGGAGCTTGTAGCTCGCCAGGTGACCGCGGGAGTTGGCGAGGATCTCGGCTTCCTCCGCCGATTCGCCGGTCCGCAACGACGCCACGGCGGTGACCGCCTCTCCGAACTTCTCGTCGGGCACCCCGACCACCAGGCAGTCGTAGACGGCGGGATGGAGCTTGACGGCCTCTTCGACCTCCTCCGGGAAGATCTTCTCGCCGCCCGAGTTGATGCAGGCCGAGCCGCGCCCGAGCAGCGTGATCGAGCCATCCGCCTCGACCGTCGCGAAGTCGCCGGGGAAGGCGTAGCGCACTCCCGTTCACGGTCCGGAAGGTGCGGGCGCTCTTCTCGGGATCCTTGTAGTAGCCGAGTGGAACGACCCCGGTGTGCGCCAGCATGCCCACCTCTCCGGATCCCGGCTCGACCTCGCGGTCGTCCTCGGTGAAGACCTTGCCGGCCTCGCTGAGCTGAAACTTCGCCGTCCCCGGCGCGAGCTCGCGCGTGGTGATGTTCTGGCCCATGGCGCCCTCGGAAGAGCCCATGATGTCGATCAGCAGCATCTCGTTCCGCTCCAGCAACGCCTGCTTGACCGATGAGGTCCACATCACGCCGGAGGAGATGATCAGCTTCACCGACGAGAGGTCGTAGGGCTCTCCCCGCGCTTCCGCCTCCTCGAGCGCGCGCAGCATCGGCTTGGCGAAGGCATCCCCCACGATCACGATGTCGGTCACCCCCTCGCGCTGGATGGTCTGCCAGAGCCGGTGCGCATCGAACGAGGTGCCCTCCATGCTGACGTGCGTGCCCCCCATGTTGAAGGTCACGAAGCCGCCCAGCCAGAGACCCGTCCCGTGCATCAGGGGACAGGCGGTGAGGGTCACGGGAGCGTTGCCCATCTCGTGGATCTTGCGGATGTTCGCCAGCACGCTCTCGGCCGTCTCGGGAAGGGCACGCCACGAAAGGGATGCCCCAGCATCAAGGCCGCGGTGAAGGCGCTGACGTCGTACATCACCCCCTTCGGCATGCCCGTCGTGCCGCCGGTGTAGAGCATGTAGAGCCCGTCCTCGGCTCGCGGGATGCGCTCGGCCGGCTCGTTGCTGGAGATCAGCTCCTCGTAGCCGAGCGCCCATCGACCTGCGGCGAGCCGTCGTCGACCTGGACGATCGCCCGCAGCTTGGGGAGCCGGTCCACCACCTTGGCCACCCGCTCGCCCAGCGCGCCGTGGAAGAAGAGCACCTCGGTGTCCGCATTGTCGAGCAGGTAGACCAGCTCCTCCTCGAGGTATCGGTAGCTGGTGTTGATCGGAACCGCGCCGAGCTTGAAGGCCGCGAAGCAGCTCTCCAGGTACTCGTTGCCGTTGTAGAGGTACTGCGCCACCTTCGAGTCGGGCCCGACACCGCGCTGCTGGAGCGCCCGGGCCAGGCGCGCCGCCCGATCGTCGAACTCGCGCCAGGTCCGCCGCAGCTCGCCGTGGACGAGCGCGGTCCGATCGGGAATCATGTCCGCGATCGCTTCCCAGACCGTCGCGAAGTGCATCTGCATCGCTGGCTCTCCTCCCGTAGGATCGAGCCAGTATCCCCGATCGGCGGCCCCGAAGTCACCGGAAATCTGGCGGTCTCGGGCGCCCGCGGTGCGCGAGCTGGCGAGAGATGCGGGCTAGCGCTGCGCGGGGGTCACCTGCGCGACGACCACCCCGTCGGGCTCGCGTCACCGTCGCGCAGGGATTCGAGGGGCGAGAGGCCGGCGCAGAGCTTCTCGAGCGCGCGCTTCTGGCTGTCCGAGACCGACTTGAAGATCAGCGCCATGCCGTTCTCGCCGTCGTCGCGCACGACCGTCGCCTCGACGACCACGGGCTCCTCGCGCCGGCCGCCGTAGAGGGCGAGGGTGACCTCCGAGCCCACTTCCAGTCCGGAGTGTCCGACGATGCGAACGCCCCGACGGAGAGGTCGCGCCCCAGTGCAGTCTGGGAGGCGTCCAAATCGTCGAAATCCAGGACGTCGACCCGCCGCGGCGTACTCCCAGCGCGGACGACGCTGGTGCGTCGCTCCCGGAGCGGCCTCCGCCTGAGCCGGCGTCTCCTGGGCTCCGGCTGGGCTCGGCAGTGGGCGACCGGGATCCCCCGCGTTCGCTCGGCCAGCGGCGTGACGCGAGTGCCGATCTGCTCTCCGCGCACCAGCCTCTCGACCTGGGCCCGCGCCTCGGGGTCGAGGTCGTCGAGCCGCACCAGGATGGAGAAGGCGCGCTCGCCCGAGCGGGGCCTCGCACTCCGCGCAGCGGACCACCTGGCCCTGGAGCTCGAGCTTCTCCTCTCCGCCCAGTGCCTCCGGGAGGACGATCCTGCATGGCCGTCTCCGGCTCCGCCGCGCGAGCGGAGAAGATGCGGCACATGTCGGAGGAGAGGTCGACCAGCTTCGCCGGCTCGAGCTCGGCGTCGACCGCTCCGCACTGGATCCGATCGCCGAGAGGAAGCCGCAGCTGCTCTCGCCGATCCGGACCGCGGTGCAGAAGCTGGAGCAGGAAGAGACGCAGCGACTCCTGGTCGAGGGCCGCGTGGACGAGGAAGTGGACCCCGAGCTCCCGCAGGCGCTGGCGCAGCGGCAGGAAGTCCTGGTTGTGCACGCACACCCAGACGGGGTCGAGAGGGACGTCTTCGCTCGACTCCAGCTGCGGCATGTCCAGGGTTCGCTCGCACGATGAGATCAGTAGATCGCGCGGCTTCTCGATGCACGCCCCGGATCTGCCGGTTCTGGAGTCGATCGTAGTCCGACGCCGATCCGCTTGAGCATGCGGTGGACCTGGTCGAGCTCCCCGTAGTCGGCCTTTCCGTTGGGGGCGCGGCGAACCACGTCGACGAGCAGGATCCGCTTGGGGAGCTTGTAGCTCGCCAGGTGGCCGCGGGAGTTGGCGAGAATCTCGGCTTCCGCCGCCGATTCGCCGGTCCGCAACGACGCCACGGCGGTGACCGCCTCTCCGAACTTCTCGTCGGGCACCCCGACCACCAGGCAGTCGTAGACCGCGGGATGCAGCTTGACGGCCTCTTCGACCTCCTCCGGGAAGATCTTCTCGCCACCCGAGTTGATGCAGGCCGAGCCGCGCCCCAGCAGCGTGATCGATCCATCCGCCTCGACCGTCGCGAAGTCGCCGGGGAACGCGTAGCGCACACCCTTCACGGTCCGGAAGGTGCGGGCGCTCTTCTCGGGATCCTTGTAGTAGCCGAGTGGAACGACCCCGGTGTGCGCCAACATGCCCACCTCTCCAGATCCCGGCTCCACCTCGCGGTCGTCCTCGGTGAAGACCTTGCCGGTCTCGCCGAGCTGGAACTTCGCCGTATCCGGCGCGAGCTCGCGCGTGGTGATGTTCTGGCCCATGGCCCCCTCGGAAGAGCCCATGATGTCGACCAGCAGCATCTCGTTCCGCTCCAGCAACGCCTGCTTGACCGCTGAGGTCCACATCACGCCGGAGGAGATGATCAGCTTCACCGAAGAGATGTCGTAGGGCTCTCCGCGCGCTTCCGCCTCCTCGAGTGCGCGCAGCATCGGCTTGGCGAAAGCATCCCCCACGATCACGATGTCGGTCACCCTCTCGCGCTCGGTGGTCTGCCAGAGCCGGTGCGCATCGAACGAGGAGCCCTCCATGCTGACGTGCGTACCTCCCATGTTGAAGGTCACGAAGCCGCCCAGCCAGAGTCCCGTCCCGTGCATCAGGGGACAGGCGGTGAGCGTCACGGGAGCGCTGCCCATCTCGTGGATCTTGCGGATGTTCGCCAACGCGCTCTCGGCGGTGGTGGGAACCGGCACGCCGCGAAAGGCATGCCCCAGCATCAAGCCCGAGGTGAAGGCACTGACGTCGTACATCACCCCTTTCGGCATGCCCGTCGTGCCGCCGGTGTAGAGCATGTAGAGTCCGTCCTCGGCTCGCAGGATGCGCTCTGCCGGCTCGTTCCTGGAAATCAGATCCTCGTAGCGGAGCGCGCCGTCGACGTGAGGCGAGCCGTCGTCGACCTGGACGATCTCCCGCAGCGTCGGGAGCCGGTCCACCACCTTGGCCACCCGCTCGCCCAGCGCGCCGTGGAAGAAGAGCACCTCGGCGTCCGCGTTGTCGAGCAGGTAGACCAGCTCCTCCTCGAGGTATCGGTAGCTGGTGTTGATCGGAACCGCGCCGAGCTTGAAGGCCGCGAAGCATCCCTCCAGATACTCGTTTCCGTTGTAGAGGTACTGCGCCACCTTCGTGTCGGGGCCGACGCCGCGCTGCTGGAGCGCCCGGGCCAGGCGCGCCGCCCGATCGTCGAACTCGCGCCAGGTCCTCCGCAGCTCACCGTGGACGACAGCGAGCCGATCGGGAACCATGTCCGCGGCCGCTTCCCAGACCGTCGCGAAGTGCATCTGCATCGCTGGCTCTCCTCCGGTAGGATCGAGCCAGTATCCCCGATCGGGGGTCCCGAAGTCACCGGAAATCTGGCAGCCGCCGGCGTCCGCGGCGGCGAGCTGGCGAGAGATGCGAGCTAGCGCTGCGTGGGAGTCACCTTCGCGACGACCACCCGGTCGGGCTCGCTGTCACCGTCTTGCAGGGATTCGAGAGGCGAGAGGCCGGAGCAGAGCTTCTCCAGCGCGCGCTCCTGGCTCTCCGAGACGGAGTTGAAGATCAGTGCCATGCCGTTCTCGCCGTCGTCGCGCGCGACCGTCGCCTCGATGACCACGGGCTCGTCGCGCTGGCCGGCGTAGAGGGCGAGGGTGACCTCCGAACCCAGTTCCAGCTCGGAGTGTCCGACGATGCGAACGCCCCCGATCGAGAGGTCGCGCCCCAGTGCAGTCTGGGTGGCGTCCATGTCGTCGAAATCCAGGACGTCGACCCGCCGCGGATACTCCCAGCGCGGACGACGCTGGGGAGCCGCTCCCGGGGCGGCCTCCGCCTGAGCCGGCGACTCCTGGGCTCCGGCCGACGCAGCGGGATCCCCCGGCGGTCGCTCGGCCAGCGGCGTGACGCGAGTGCCGATCTGCTCTCCGCTCACGAGCCTGTCGACCTGCTCCCGCGCCTCGGTGTCGAGGTCGTCGAATCGAATCAGGATGGAGAAGGCGGGCTGGCCCGGGGGGGCCTCGCCCTCCGCACAGCGCACCACCGGACCCTGGAGCTCGAGCTTCTCCTTTCCACCGAGTGACTCGGGGAGGACGATCTGCATGAGCGTACCCGGCGCAACCTCGCGAGGGGCGAAGATGCGGCAGGTGCCGGAGGTGAGCTCGACCAGCTTTCCCTGCTCGAGCTCGGCATCGAACGCAGCGCATTGGATCCGATCGCCGAGAGGAAGCCGCAGCTGCTTTCGCCGATTCGGACCGCGGTACAGAAGCTGGAGCAGGAAGAGACGCAGGGACTCCTGGTCGAGGGCCGCGTGGACGAGGTAGTGGACCCCGAGCTCCCGCAGGCGCTGGCGCAGCGGCAGGAAATCCTGGCCGTGCACGCACACCCAGACGGGGTCGAGTGGGTCGTCTTCGCTCGACTCCAGCTGCGGCATCTCCAGGGTTCGTTCGCAGGATGAGATCAACACATCGCGCGGCTTCTCGATCACGCCCCGGATCTGCCGGTTCTGGAGGCGAACGTAGTCGACGCCGAGCCGCTTGAGCATGCGGTGGACGTGGTCGAGCTCCCCGTCGTCGAGAACAAGCACTGAGGGTGCAGAACTCATCCTACGACGGTTCGGCCATCCCGGGCCTCCGCTGTAGGAATTTCCGCACACCGCACCCAAACCTCGGTGCGTCGGGTGGTTGGGGAACTTCTTGCACACGGACGAGTGGCGCCCTCACCGTCCCTCGGGAATCGGACCCCTCAGTCGGCGTCCGGCGCTTCGCTCGGCTTGAGCTTCCACTCCGGCCTGCGCTTCTGGACGAAGGAAAGCACCCCCTCGGCGGCGTCGGGCAGACGCCCCAGCCGAGCCATGCCTCGCGCCTCGCGCTCGGAGACCGCAAGCGGGTCGTCCGCATTCAGGTGCTCCCAGATCATGCGCTTGGTCAGGGCGACGCTCGCGGGCGCGCATTTCTCGACGATGTAGCGAGCGATCTCGCGGGCGCGGGGCAGCACCTGCTCGCTCTCCAACGCCTCATTGACGACCCCGAGCCGCGCCGCCTCCTCCCCGAGAAAGATCCGCCCCGTCAGCAGCAGGTCCGAGGCGCGCGCGATCCCGATCAGGCGCGGCAGGATGTAGGTGCTGGCCATCTCGGGCATGATCCCTCGCTGCACGAAGGCGAAGGAGAGCTTCGCATCCTCGGCTGCGATGCGGATGTCGAACTGCAGGGGCAGTGTCAGTCCGACGCCGATGGCGTGGCCATTGATCGCCGCGATGACTGGCTTGGGGAGCTTCCACGGCTGGATGTTGCGGGCCCGGGCGTCGCGAGGCAGCACCTCGTCGGCATCCCCGTCCGTCTCGCGACCCGCAAACGTCTCATCACCACCCCCGAGATCGGCGCCGGCGCAGAAGGCGCGCCCGGCCCCGGTCACCACGATGACCCGCACCGAGTCGTCCTCGCCCAGCCGCCGGAAGGCCTGGATCAGCTCCACCCCCATCTGCGGGGAGAAGGCGTTCATTCGCTCGGGTCGATTGAGCGTGAGCTCCGCGACGCCGTCCTTCACCTCACACAGAACCGTAGTCTCCGCCATCACCAGCCTCCTCTTGCCGCCGAGCGCCCGCCCCGAGCTGCGAAAGAAAAAGGGACGCCTGTGCGGGCCTGCGGAACTCGAAAAATTTCACCTGAGGATAACACCTCGTCTCCTCGAGCCGCCGGAGCTCTCGCCGACGGCGCCAATGGGACGAGATGACCCAGACCAGAATGGAGTCACGCGACAGGAAGGCCCGGCGAAAGGTTTCCCGGTTGCCGGAGTACAGCTCCTCCCGGGTCGAGACCCGCCGCACGGTGCGCCAGAGCGCACGAGAGAAGACCAGCCAGAACGGATAGTTCAGCCACGCCACCGCCGTCGCGCGCGGCCAGATCACCTCGCGGACGATTCCGTAGTTCCCGTCCACGATCCAGCGCTCCTGGGAAACCGCCTCCTCGACCAGGCGACGAAGCTCCGCCGGGGCGCGCGGCTCCCAGTCTTCCTTCCAGTGGAGTGCATCGAGCTCGATATGACCGGTCTGGAGGAGCTGGGAGAGCTGTCGAGCGAACGTGGTCTTCCCACTGCAGCTCGTTCCCACCACGACCACTCGATCGAGCTCACCCGGGGAAGGATGCTGCATGGTCCACGATGCTAGCCCAGGGAGACCTCGTGTATCCTGACGGTGTAAAGGAGAAGGAGGCCGCATGAGTGAACCCAGTCGTGAGCGATCGAAAGGTGCCCTGGAGCCGGCCACGCCCACCCGCCTGGCCGAGCTGCTCGACTACGCCCCGGGCGCGGTGGTGAGTCGGACGCTGGTCAAGTCCAAGGCCGGCACCCTCACCGTCTTCGCATTCGACCAGGGCGAGGAGCTGAGCGAGCACACGACGCCCTTCGACGCCCACGTTCAGGTGCTCGAGGGCCGCGCGGAGCTGGTGATCGGCGGTGAATCCGTCTTGCCGCAGGCCGGCGAGACGGTGCTGATGCCCGCCGACGTTCCCCACGCCGTCAAGGCGATCGAGCCCTTCAAGATGCTGCTGATCCTGATTCGGGGTTAGGAGCGAACTCCTCCGGGCGTTGCGCGACCCGTTCCCATCGCTTGGTTGCCAACGCAACCGGCTGTAGTATCGAGTCAGCGATTCGTCACGCGCAGAAGGAGGTTCTCATGCGCATCCGACCCGGCACCCTGCTGGCCATCGCGGCCATCGGACTCCTGCTCGCCGCCTGCGACGACTCAGCCGTTCAGCGAGAAGCTCCCCCTGAGGTCGCGGAGCCGAAGGTGGAGGCCCCCACGCCCCCGCAGCCCGACCCGCAGGACGCTGCCGAGGCCGCCCCGCCACAGCCCCTCCCGGATCGCAACCTCTACTGGGGCGATACGCACCTCCACACCTCCTACTCGCCGGACGCCTTTCTGATGCAGAACCGGACGGCGGACCCCGATACGGCCTATCGCTTCGCCAAGGGTCTCCCGGTCGTCCATCCCTACCACCGCGCCCGCATCCAGATCGGAACACCGCTCGACTTTCTCGTCGTCTCCGACCACGCGGAGTTCATGGGCGTGGTGCCGAAGATCCTCCAGGGGGATCCGCTGGTGACCGGCACCCCCACCGGCAAGCGCTACCAGGAGATGGCGGCCGCCGGCAGGGAAATCGAGGTCTTCGGTGAGCTCATCGCCCAGGTCAACGGAATCATCCCGGTAAACCCCGATCTCAATTCGCCCGAGGTGAGCCGCACCGTCTGGGGCGAGATCATGGACGCGGCCGACCGCCACGACGATCCGGGCAGCTTCACCGCCTTGATGGGCTGGGAGTGGAGCTCCACTCCCAACGGCGCCAATCTGCATCGCGTGATCGTGATGCGCGAGGGCCGCGAAACGGGCGATCGGTTCATTCCCTACTCCAGTCTCGACAGCAACAAGCCCGAAGACCTCTGGAAGTGGCTCGAGGCCACCAGCCAGGCACGGGTGCGCACCTGCTGGCGATCCCTCACAACTCCAATATCAGCCAGGGCTTGATGTTCCCGTTGCAGGACAGCTTCGGAAACGTGCTGACGACGGAGTACGCGGAGCAGCGGATGAAGTGGGAGCCGGTCGTCGAGATGACGCAGATCAAGGGGGATTCCGAAACCCACCCCCAGCTCTCACCGACCGACGAGTTCGCCGACTACGAAACCTACGACCACCTGATCGCGGTCGAGGGCGCCGAGAGCCAGTTCGTCTTCAGCGACGGCTTTCTCGGCGAGCTGACCTCAGAGCAGCGCGAGTACCTGGATTCGAACATGGAGCGGGTGGCAAAGGCGGGTGACTACGCGCGCGCAGCCTTGATTCGCGGGCTGGTCGTCGAAGCCGCGATCGGCGCGAATCCGTACAAGTTCGGGATGATCGGCTCCACCGATTCACACACCGCCATGTCTTCGGCCGAGGAGGACAACTTCCACGGAAAGATGGCGCTCGACTCGACGCCGGAGAGCAAGTCCGCGGAAATCATCCCCGGGACACCCGGCTGGGACATGGGCGCCGCCGGGCTGGTGGGGGTCTGGGCCGAGGAGAACACCCGGCTTCGCTCTTCGACGCGATGCAGCGAAAGGAGGTATACGCCACCACGGGTCCGCGGATCCAGCTGCGCTTCTTCGGCGGCTGGGCCTTCCAGCAGGGAGACGAACTGGAAGCCGAGGTCGCCCGAATCGGATACGAGAAGGGCGTGCCCATGGGCGGAGACCTGACCGCGGCACCGGAGGGCGGGGCGCCGACCTTCTTGATCACCGCCCTCAAGGACCCGGTCGGCGCAAACCTCGACCGCATCCAGATCGTGAAGGGCTGGGTAGACGAGGGACTGCCGAATGAAAGGGTGTTCGACGTGGTCTGGTCCGACGGCGGACACCGGCCGCCGACGGCGGGCTGCCGCCGGTCGGGAACACCGTCGACCTCGAAACCGGTCGCTACGCGAACTCGATCGGCGACGGACAGCTGGTGGCGGTATGGACGGATCCGACGTTCGATCCGTCGAATGGCGCTTTCTACTACGCGCGCGTGATACAGATCCCCACCCCGCGGCACACCTTGTTCGACGCCATCGCGCTCGGCATCGATCCCGCCGAGACCGGAAATCCCCCGACCATCCAGGAGCGGGCCTACACCTCACCAATCTGGTACACGCCGTAGACCCCGTCTCACCGGGCCGTGAAGCCGCAGCCCGCCTCGCCTGGGCCACGCGAGCCTCGGATCTCCCCGCGCCCTTTGCCGCAAATCTTCCCCCGGGTAGAATGCGTCAATGCTCCCGCTCGCCGCACGGCTGTACGATGCCTATCACCGCTTGATCCTGACTCGGCCGCGGAGCACGCTGGCCGTCCTCCTGGCGCTGCTCGCCTTCTTCTCGTACCACGCCAAGGACTTCGGGCTCGACGCCTCGGCCGACTCCCTGATGCTGGAGGACGACAAGGATCTCCAGCTGTATCGCCAGCTCGATACTCGCTACCCGTCCCTCTCTCTCCTGATCGTCACCTACACGCCCTCCGGTGACCTGTTCTCGGACGAGTCCCTCTCGCACCTGGCGCGCCTGCGAGACGAGCTGCGCTCACTCGACGAGGTCGACTCCGTCCTCAGTATTCTCGACGCCCCGCTGGTGAAGAGCTCGGACGTTCCGCTTCAGGAGATGGCGGACAAGGTTCAGACCTTGGAGTCCCCGACGGCCGACCGCGAGCGCGCCATCGAAGAGCTGACCGAAAGCCCCATCTATCAGGACCTGATCATCAGCCGCGACCGTCAGACCGCCGCCGTGCTGGTCAACCTGAAATCGGACCCGAAGTACTCGGATCTGCAACGGGCGCGGAACGAGCTTCTGATCAAGAAGGGGGCGGGCGAGCTCGACGCCGAAGGACGCCGCCAGCTGGCGGCGATCTCCGCCCCATACGAGAGGGCTCGCGACGCGCAGGGCGATCGCTACCACAGGATCATCCGGGAGGTCCGGTCGATCATCGACCCATACAGGCAGTACGCCACCGTGCATCTGGGCGGAATGCCGATGATCGGCGACGACATGATCACCTTCGTCAGGAATGATCTGATCGTATTCGGCGCCAGTGTGTTCGCGTTCCTGGTATTCGTTCTGACCGTGATCTTTCGAAGGGTTCGCTGGGTGCTGCTCCCGCTGCTGAGCTGCTTCTACGCGAGCGTCGTGATGCTGGGGATCCTCGGCCTGATCGGCTGGGACGTCACCGTGATCTCGTCGAACTTCCTGGCGCTGATGTTGATCATCACGATCTCCATGAACATTCACCTGGCGGTGAGGTACACCCAGCTGCTCCGGGACATGCCCGATGAAAGTCAGGTCGGACTGGTCTCGACCACGCTCAGGAGGATGGTCTGGCCGTGTCTGTACACGGCCCTCACCACCATCATCGGCTTCAGCTCGCTGGTGCTGAGCAACATCAAGCCGGTGAGAGACTTCGGCTGGATGATGAGCATCGGCCTGTCCGTCGCCTTCCTCACCTCCTTCTTGCTGTTCCCGGCCGTTCTGATGCTGCTCGAGAAGCCCAAGGCCGATCGCCCGAGCCGAAGGCAAGTTCCGCTGACGGCGGCGCTCGCCCGCCTGACCGAGCGACACGGCAGCGCGATCCTGGTGATCGCGGTGCTGCTGGCCATCGGGAGCGGGGTGGGGATCTCGCGGCTCACCGTCGAGAACAGCTTCATCGACTACTTCCGGAAGGACACGGAAATCTATCGGGGAATGAAGCTGATCGATGACAAGCTGGGAGGCACCACGCCACTGCAGATCCTGCTGGATTTCGACGCGGATCCCGCCGAGGCAGATGAAGAGGCCGTCTACGAGGGCGAGGACTACGACGACGAGGACTTCCTGGACGAGTGGGAGCTCGATGTCGCCAACGATCCCTCCTACTGGTTCACCCCCTTCAAGGTGAACCGGATCAAGGATGTCCACGACTATCTGGACGGCCTGCCGGAGGTCGGCAAGGTCCTGTCGCTCGCGTCGCTGATCCGCGTCGCAGAGGAGCTCAACGACGGCGAGGAGTTCGACACCCAGGAGATGGGGCTTCTCTACAAGAAGCTGCCGGAAGAGGTCAAGGGGCCCCTGATCGATCCCTACTTCTCATTCGAGTACAACGAATCCCGGATCCTGCTGCGGATTCTCGACTCGACCGAGGGGCTGCGCAGGAAGCATCTCTTGGAGAAGATCCGGGCCGGCCTCCACGACCAGCTGGAGCTCACCGAGCACGACGTTCAGCTGGCCGGGACGCTGGTCATGTACAACAACACCCTCCAGAGCCTGTACACCTCCCAGATAAAGAGTGTCGGGACGGTGATGGTGGCGATCTTCCTGATGTTCCTCATCCTGTTTCGCTCCCCCACCCTCGCCATCATCGGGATCGTCCCCAATCTCCTGGCGGCCGCCATCGTCCTCGGCCTGATGGGCCTGCTGGGAATTCCCCTGGACGTGATGACGATCATGATCGCGGCCATCACGATCGGGATCGCGGTGGACAATGGCATCCACTACATCTACCGGTTCCGAGAGGAATTTCGCGAGAGTGGCGACTACGGGGAGACCCTGCGGATCTGTCACGCGAACATCGGAAGAGCGATCTTCTACACCTCGTCGACCATCATCTTCGGCTTCTCGATCCTGATGCTCTCGAACTTCTTCCCCACCATCTACTTCGGGTCCCTGACGGGACTCGCCATGCTGATCGCCCTGCTCGGCGCCCTGACGCTGTTGCCGAAGCTGATCCTGGCCTGGAGGCCCTTCGGTCGCCGCAGTAGCGAGCCGGGGAAGAGTGAGGGCTGACGCCTCAGGACCTCGAACGATTCCAGCGTGAGTCGCGCCAGATCTTGCGCCACTCCTCGCGAGTGGCCTGCACATCCTCAGGGACGTTCTCTCCGTAGCTCAATGCGTCCAGGAACGGCATGATGTCCTTGAGCTTTCCCTCGATCAGACAGCAGGCGCCCGGACGGCTGGGCTTTCCCACGTACTCCCAGTGATACCGGTGAATCAGGGTATCGATCCGTATGAACCGGTCCGAAGGGGTCCGTGCGCGCGGGAACTCTCGCGCGTACTCCTCGAGAAAGGGCTTCATCCCTCCGGCATGGAGATGCTTGTACTTGATCGTCTTCTTGTAGGCCTGCTTCGGGCATCTCCACCCGCAATTCCTGCACTCGAGTTCCTCGTCGCCCCAGGTCGTGAACTCCACCAGGGAATCGCAGCTCGGACAGCGCGCGCCGCGTCCCTGGCTGGTATCGGTCGCCCTGAGGACGCTCTCGCAACGCGCGAGTAGCGAGAAGCCCACCTCGTCGATCAACTCCTCGTCCATGATTCCCTTTCCGATGCTCGCGTAGAGCCGCGCGATCTTCGGCTTGCTCACGCGTGGCGACCAGACGGGAAGCTGGATCTGGTTTCCTTCCTTCATGGCCCCTTGCCTTCCGCCTGGCTCGGAGAAGGTGGACCGGAGACCTCGGGCCGTGAGCCCGTCCTTGCGGCGGTCGACACCGTCACCACGAGACCTCCGATCCGATCCAAAGGTAATCCACGCGGCACGCCGGCTTCAAACGCCTCTTCCGTCCGATCGTCGCGATGAGCCGCGGGAAAGGTCCCGCCGCGGAAGCCGCTCAGAGACCGCTCAGGTAACGCGTCCCACCCAGGCTGCGCACCTCCTCCTGGATCTCGCCGGCTCGCTTCCGCACATAGTCGGAGGGGCGGTTCGGAGACATCCGCCCGGGACTCGGCAGCACGGCTGCCAGCAGCGCCGCGTCCTCGGGGGTGAGGTTCACGGCCCTCTTGTCCAGGAGCACCTCACTGGCCGCGCCCGCACCGAAGACGCCGGGCCCGAACTCGGCGACGTTCAGGTAGACCTCCAGGATCCGCCGTTTTGGCCAGAGGCCCTCGATCAGCACGGTCAGGTAGGCCTCCAGCCCCTTGCGGAAGAAGCTGCGTTCGCGCCAGAGGAACAGGTTCTTTGCCACCTGTTGGGAGATCGTGCTGGCTCCGCGCGGGCGGCTGAAGCGGTCCCGGACGGCCTTCGAGATCGACTCGAAATCGAAGCCGTGGTGCGAGGGGAACTTCTGGTCCTCCGCCGCGACCACCGCGATGGCGAGGTGGGGCGAGATCTCCTTCCAGGAGAGCCACCGCTGGTAGACCCTCGCACCCCCCGCCTGCGTCCGCATCGATCTGCGCGCGCGCGATGAACGCCGTGGTCGGCGGTGCGATCCAGCGCCACGGGAGCACCAGCACCACACCGAGCAGGACCATCAGGACCACCAGATTGAGGAGCAACCACCCGAAGCGCCGCTTCCAGGTACCTCTTCGGATTTTTCTGCTTCGCCGACGACTCAAGCTGCGGTTCCCGTGGACTGGTTCCTCCCGCTAGCTCAGCCAGCTGCGTTGAGAATGTCTCGCAGACCGATCGACAGCGCGAGAAAGGCGAGCGCGGCAACCGCGCCCAGCGCCAGGCCGAGGATCAGCCTCGCGGACCCTTCGCTCCTCGACCGCGCAATCCGGCGGTATGTCAGTAGCGCAACGGCGGCGAGGAGCACCGCGATCACCCCGCCGACCAGGTAGGCGACCATGCCGATGACACCGGTCACGCCGAGCTGGCTCATGATCGCCGAGGCATCGATGTAGTTGAGGGCGCCGATGATCTGGCCGTCCTGGATCTCCAGAATCGTGCAGCCGGAGAACGATACGGGGCGATTGGTTGGCGGCAGGGGAATCTGCGGATGGCGCCCGGTATGCGTGCCCGCGATGCGCCAGCCGGCTGCCAGGTGATCGCCGTCCGCAACCAGGCGATCCACGTTTGCGACGTAATCGGGGAACGCCTCCCGGGTCGCGCGGATCACCTCCACTTCGACCGAGGAGCCTTTGCCTTCGGCGGGCCGCCCATTCACGACACTCTGAAACTCGGGAGAGAAGAGGCGATCCATCTGGTCGTAGTCGCCCGTGTTCTCGGCGTCGATCAGGCGTTGATACAGCTCCAGATTCCGCTGCTCGGTGGGTGTCTGCTCGGCCAGCGCGGCGGCCGCGAGCGACCCCAGGATCAGCAGACCCGCAATCGCACCAATCGGTCGACTCGAACGCACTCGTCCCCCTCCCCTTCCAGACCTGATTCCGTATCTCCGGAAACTTCGGCGAAGCTCCGGCATCCATTCTGCGGGGTCCGGGGGGTGCGCGGCAAGTGCCCCTCACGATGCTCCTCGGCGCGGCGAAACGCACGGGACACCGACCGCTATTCGGGGAAGAGTCGCGGCTGGGCACTTCGAGGCTGCGGCGCCGGGGGGGTATGGGTGCGAAGCCAGTGCTTGACAGCAGCAAAGCACTCCCAGGAGGGCTGTCGGTTCGCGAAGAGCCACAGCTGGTCGAAGCGCCAGCGGCGGCCCTTCTTCACCAGGCTCAGTGTCGCACGCTGCGGCCGCAAGACGCGGTAGAGCGCGACACGCCCCCGGAGGACGCGCTCACGTAGCTGCGCACGCAGTGGCGCATGCGCTCGGCCTCCAGGTTGACGTCGCGGACGGTGCGGAGTGGCTCGATCGCCCCGGGGATGCCCGGAATCGGCGGATCCGGAAGCGCCCCGTCCGCCGGGAGATCCCCCAGCTCCCCCAGCTGGCGGCGCATGGTCGCGGTCCGCTCGCGGATCTGCGCCGCGGAGGAGAGCGGGCTCTGGGGGCCGTAGCCGAGCTGCCGCAGCCGCCGGCTGAGCGTCGCGAACTCGTCGAGGCTGCGCAGCAGCTCGGGATCGTCGGCGCCGAGGACCTCCGGAAGGGCGCGATCGTCGAACCAGGCGAGCTCCCGGGCGGTGCGCAGCGCGATTCCGGCCGCTCCGAGCCGCGGGACGTGGGCCAGCCGGCGCAGGCAGACGGAATCGCTCATCCACGCCTGCAGGTGGCCGAGGAGCGGAGAGCCCAGCAACCGGTCGTCGACGCGGCGGAGCACCCGCACGGCCGCCTGCTGCTCGGGGAACCCCAGGGCTCCGAGGATCCGGCGCTGCTTCCAGGAGACCGCCTCGACGACCGGGATGCCCACCTCCTCCTTCTGAGACGCCAGCAGGAAGGCCAGCGGAAGGTTGCTGTGGCAGAGGTCGCGCCCCGGCTCGCGTGTCGCATTCAGGAACTGGAGGATCCGCCACTGGCGATCCGGGGGCAGCCGAGCCGCCTGGTCGATCGCCCAGTCCGGCACCGGAAGCAGGGCGTCCGGCAGGGCCGCGGCCCGCTCGTTCCAGGCGCGCGCCAGCTCGTCGCCGGGAAAGGCGAGACGGAGCTGGCGGTAGGAGGCGCGCCGATCCGGAGGCCGTGGCGGGCCGGGCGCCACCGGCCGCGGTGCGGCGAGGTTCAGGCCGCGAAGATCGAGCCACGGCTCGACCCTGCGCCAATTGTCCCTGGAGATCCGCCGGCGCAGGAAGAGGATCCACGCGCCGCCCTCGGGTCCCCACGGTCGGGCTCCGAGGACGGATGCGCCTTCGAAGCGGAGGAAGAGCCCCTCCAGGTGGGTAGCCCCCGGCTCGACCGCTTTTCCCCGCCGGCGCCGGGCGATCTCCCGGTGAACCACGTCGCCGAGCGGGTGGCCCCCGGCGTAGGGTGCGAGCAGCGGCATCGCGAACGTCCTCGGAGGACGGGATTCCGCGCACGGCCCAGATGGGGGGAGAGGGAGCCAGGACGCCGGCGGTCTCGACAAGGTACGACGAGCCCGCGGGGATGCACGTAGCGGCGGTCAAAATCCGCGCGCTTTCGAGAGGGATCGGCCAACCACGACTATAATCCCCCTGGGCAGAGTCTCGATCGAGAAGCGGGTCGGCCTCCTGGGCCGCCCGCTTCTTCAACCCGGGGCAAGCCACGGTCAGGTGCGAGGAAATGCCGAACTCACGAGAGAAGTCAAAGGTGCCCGCCGTCCAGAGCGCGGTGGAGCGATTCGAGAAGTCGCTCGAGACGGTCTCACCCGGACGCCCCGACCTCCTGGCCGACTGGAAGAAGCTCCGCTCGGGTCTCGACGAGATCCTCGAGGAGCGCTCTCCCCCGGGAATCTCCCGGCAGCTCGAGCTCCCGATGATTCTGGTCGCGACGCCCGAGATCGTCTCGCTGCCCGAGCACATGGGGAACCTCTCGAACTTCATCGGGACCGGCGACGGCGGGGGCCTGGCGGACATCTCCGCCGCCGTGGTCACCGAGCTCTATCAGCGGGGGGTCAACGTCCACGTCACCCTTCCGCACTACCGGAATCTCTTCGCGAGGCTCGGAAAGATCAGCGACGAGGAGTACCGGGCGATGATCCGGGGTGTCCAGGAGATCCAGCGCATCCACTTCATCGACTACGGGCTCTTCGACGGAGCCCAGCAGGTCTACGAGGAGCGGAGCCAGCTGGATCGCTTGATGGTGCTGCGAGCCATCGCCTTCCAGCAGGGGATCCTCTACAGCCTGCTGCCGACGCTCAGGAGCCGGAACGACAAGATCCTGGTGCACTGCAACGACTGGATGACCGGCCTGCTCCCCTCCGCCGTGCGGAGCAGGGGAATCCCCAGCCTGATCACCTGCCACAACATCTTCACCGCCCTCGAGACACCCCACGCCCTGCACGAGCGGGGGATCGAGGTCGGTCCATTCATGGAGCACCTCTACTTCGAGCGACACCCCGACACGTTCCTGACTGCCGAGATGCACTACCGCCGGAACCGCGTGGATTTCCTGACGTCGGGCCTCTTTGCCGCGAGCCGCATCAACACGGTGAGCCCGACCTTCCTTCGCGAGATCGCCGAAGACACCTTCTCGGGCTACGACCTGATCCCCGAGCCGGTTCGCCAGGTGATCGCCGACCGGTTCGAGGAGGGCGCGGCCAGCGGCATCCTGAACGCGCCGATGCCGACCGCCGATCCACGGGTCGATCCGCTGATCCACCGCAAGTACGACGTCCGCCACATGGTGCGCGGCAAGCAGCTCAACAAGCTGCGCTTCCAGGACCAGCTCAAGCTCCGCTCCGACCCGAAGGCGCCGCTCTTCTTCTGGCCGCACCGGCTCGTCTCTCCCCAGAAGGGGGTCGAGCTGATGCTGGCCGCCATCCCCTTCATCATGACGGAGAGCCCCACGGCCCAGTTCGCCATCGTCGCGAACGGACAGCTGGACCACGTGTACGCCTGCCAGCGGCTGATGAACGCCTTCCCGGGACGGGTGGCCTACCACTCCTTCTCCCGCGAGCTGAGTCAGCTCGGCAAGGCGGGAGCGGACTTCATCCTCTCTCCCTCCCTCTACGAGCCGTGCGGCATTCCCCAGGTCGAGGGACCCCGCTACGGGACGCTCCCGATCGTGCGCAAGACCGGTGGGCTGGCGGACACCGTCGAACCCCTGACTGCATCGAAGGGAAACGGCTTCGTCTTCCGGGAGTACCAGGTCGCGGGTCTGGTCAAGGGAATCCGCGAGGCGCTCGACTTCTACGCGAAACCTCTCCGGACCCGCGCCAAGATTCTGCGACGGGTCATGATCGATAGCGCCCAGCGGTTCACCATCGCGCGAACCGTCGATCAGTACATCGATCTCTACGAGGAGATCCTCGGTCAGAGGGTCACCTGATCCGCCGACGCGATTTCAGCCTTCGAATCCGGGAGACACCGAAATGAGAAGACACATCTGCCTCGCGGTGATTGCGATACTGCTGCCGCTCCCCGCCAGCGCCGAGGTGATCCTGCGGTCCAAGTGCAACCTGAATCCCGGCAAGACCTTTGCCTCCGTGGAGGCCGTGTTCGTCGAGTGGCGCAAGCTCTTCACAGAGGAAGGCTTCGGGGACTACAGGGTCCGCCTGCTGATCCCGCACGCGGCCGCCGACGCGCGGGCAAGGCGCCTTCTGGATCGAAGGCTCGTCGCCCGACTTCGAACGCTACGGGAAGGCCTGGAAGTGGTGGTACACGTCGCCCGTGGCGGCTGCCGCCGGCGCCTCCATGGCGGAAGTGTTCACGTGCGAGAGCACGGAAGTATTCCGGACCAGCCCCGCCCTCTGAACCAATCTGCCCATCCGCCACCCGTCAGGCCGCCTGAGGAGGAACACCGATGCCCTTCGTCACCAGCCGGGGAGCCGAGATCTACTACGAGGTGCACGGCGAAGGTCCCGTGCTGGTCTTTGCCCACGGCATGGGAGGCAACCACCTGAGCTGGTGGCAGCAGGTCCCCGAGTTCGTGGGCCGCGGCTACCGGGTGGTGACCTTCGATCACCGGGGCTTCGGGCGCTCCACCTGCCCACCGGAGAGCTTCCATCCCCTGCACTTCCCCGACGATCTCTTCGCGATCCTGGGCGATCTCGGAGCGGAGCGGGCCGCGCTGGTCTGCCAGTCGATGGGTGGGTGGACCGGCCTCCCCGCCGGGGTCCGCGCTCCCGAGCGGGTCGCCGCACTGGTGCTCTGCGATACGCCCGGGGGGCTCGCCACCCCGAAGGTCGCCGAGGCGCGCCAACGCATCGTCGAGCAGCTCGGGGACGGCCCTCCCCGCGGCAACGCGGCTCTCGCACCCGACTACGCCGAACACGAACCGGAGATGGGGTTCCTCTACGACCAGATCAACGGGCTGAATCCGGGGCTGGAGCTCGCCGCCCTGGCGAAGTTCGGAGATCCCGAGGCGCAGCTGCAGGAAGCGACGCTCGCCGGCTTCGCCGTCCCCACCCTCATGCTCTGCGGAGAGCTGGACCAGCTCTTCCCGCCGGAAGTCCTCCGCGACGTGGCGGCGCGCATCCCCGGCGCGGAGGTCGTCGACTTCCCGGGAATCGGCCACTCGACCTACTTCGAGGACGCCGTCCGCTTCAACCAGATCGTCGGCGACTTCCTCGCCAGGCACTTTCCGGCCTAGGCGCGGAACTGGCGCCACAGGCAGGCTTGCAGCATGGGCTGAGGAATCGCGGACGCACAGCTATAGGGTAGCTTTCCAGGGAAGGGAACCTTTAGTTGTGGACCCCCGCGGGTCAATGAGGCATCCTACACCGACCGGCCGAACACCCTGTGGCCGGGACATCACATCGAGTGGGAGGATTCGACCCGATGTCTGAGAACGAAGAGGAACTCAGAAGACAGCTCGAAGAGATGAAGAGGCAAAAAGAGGAGGCCGAGGCCCAGCTCGCGGCCGAGAAGGCCAAGCAGACCAGGGCCGTCTACCTGAAGGTCAGCGAGAAGGGCGGCGCCTCGCTCTACGGCATCCGCAGGTTCCCCGTCACCTTCTACGTCGAGGAATGGAACCGCATCCTCGACATGGAGCCCGAGATCCGCGCCTTCCTGAAGGCGCACGAAGGCGAGCTGACCACCAAGTCCTGAGACCTGCTCGCTCGAGTCCGGCCTCTCGGCCCGAATCTCGGCAAAGAACCCGATCGGCGAGAAACAGCCCGATCGACGTGACTCTTTGTTGACACGGTCGCGCCCCACCTGTAGGGAAATGAAGGGGAAGACTGGGGACCCCTTCAGGTTGGATCAATGGGCCCTCGCACCCTTGAGGGACGCTTCATTCCGCGCCGGATCGCTTTCCTAAACGAGAAGGGCGGCAGTGCCAAGACGACGCTGACCGCAAACCTCGGGGCTTACCTTGCGCTCCGGCGGGGATATCGTGTGCTCGCCATCGACATGGATCCCCAGGGACAGCTCGGGAAGGTTCTGGGGGCAAAGCCCCACTCCCTGCGACGTTCGGCGCTGGATCTTCTTCTCGACGCCATCCTCGAGGAGGGGCCCGTCGATGCAGAGGCGGTGGCGGCGGAGTCGGAACCGCTCGCGCCTCGAGCGGAGCTGCCCGTCGTCGCGTCTCGGATCGCGAACCTGGACTTGATCCTCGCCAACAAGTCCCTCGGCCTGGCGCCGACCTTCGCCGGGGATGATCCGGATCCGACGGGGAGGCTCGAGCGCCGATTCGCGAGCGCCCCCGAGATGCGCCGCTACGACTTCGTGCTGTTGGACTCCCCACCCTCCTTCAGCGCGCTCACGCTGACCGTGCTGCGGGCCGTGGACGAGATCGTCATCCCCGTCCCGCTCACCTTCCTGGCGCTCGACGGGTGCGCCCAGCTGATGCAGACGATCCAGACCGTGCGCACGCGGTACGACCACGCGAACCTTCGGATCACCATGGTGGTCCCCACCTTCTACCGGCGTACGCGCCTGGCCGACGAGGTGCTCGAGCAGCTCAAGTCGCACTTTCCCAAGGAGATCGCCCAGACGGTGGTCGGCTTCCACGTCAAGATCGACGAGGCCCAGTCGCGCGGCCTCTCGGTGTTCGAATACGCCCCGAGCAACCGCGGAGCCCACGCGCTCGCGGCCCTCGCCGAAGAGCTCGAGGCGCGCCGCCCGGTAGCGGAAGGAGAACCGGAGTGAGCAAATCCGACGATCGCTTCGGTCGCTCACCGGGTGGCAAGGACGAGCCGGAGACCGAGCCCTCCACGCCGGGGTCCGCGCTCGGGTCGGATCCCTTCGAGGCGATGCAGGACGCCGAGCCCCTCGAGGAGTGGCTCGACGCTGCTGAGAAGTTGCTGAAGGGGAAGGCCGGCCTCGGGCGCCGCGCAGGAGCCCGTCTCCTCCGACGCCCACGCCTCGGCCCAGGAGCTTCCTCCCACCCGCCCGGAGGTCGGATTCGATCCGGGGCCGGCCCTCTCGGAGGTGGAGCTGCCGCCTCCGGCGGGAGTCCTGGAGCGGATGCTCGACGAGGACGCCAGGCGACGGCTCGAAGCGCTCGCCGAGGCCCTCCCCGCAGAGGGCGGCTACGACCACTTCGGTCTCTCCGCAGGGGCGATCCGAAGCGCGTTTCCCGTTCCTCTACACCCTCTACAAGCTCTACTTCCGCGTGCGCAGCGAGGGGCACCAGCACATCCCTGCCGACGGCGCAGCAGTGCTGGTCGCGAACCACGGAGGGCTTCTGCCCTTCGACGGGGCGATGGCGGCCGTGGACATCTTTCTCCACACCGATCCGCCTCGCCTGGCGCGCGCCATCGTCGACCGCTGGGCCGGCACCCTTCCCTTCGTCAACGTCTTCTTCGCCCGCGTGGGCCAGGTGATCGGGACGCGCGAGAACTTCACGGCTCTGCTCGATCGCGGCAAGCTGGTGCTGACCTTTCCAGAGGGAATCGACGGGATCCGCAAGCCGATCAACCAGCGCTATCAGCTCCAGCACTTTCACGTGGGGTTCGTCGAGCACGCGCTGCGAGCCCAGGCGCCGATCGTTCCCTTCGCGGTCCTGGGAAGCGACGACCAGGCGCCGATCCTCTACGACGTGAAGCCTCTCGCGCGCTGGCTCGGTCTTCCCGTCGCTCCCATCACGCCCACCTTCCCCTGGTTCGGACCGCTCGGTCTTCTGCCCTATCCGGTGGGCTATCGAATCGTCTACGGCGAGCCAATGCGGCTATACGAGCGATTCGGACCCGATGCCGCCGATGACGCGCGTCTGGTTCGTGAGCTCTCAGCCCAGGTGCGGCGTACGGTGCAGCGCCTGGTCGACCGGAGCCGCTGATGCCGAACGTCCTCGTCACACATTCCGACGAGCCGCTCGGACGCCGCATCGTCAAGCTGCTGTGGCACGACGACCGGATCGGGAGGATCTTCGCCCTCGGCTCGGGTGCTGCGCCGCGAGCCTTCGACACCTTCCAGGCGGGCGTACCGCCGCGGTTCGGCTACGCGCCCATCGACCTGGCCCGGCACCGCCCGATGTCGGACTTCTTTCACTCGAAGCGATTCCGCGAGCTCGGGATCGACACGGTGGTGCACGTCCCGCAGCACGGCGTCACATCGGAAGGACCTCCGCTGGCGGGAAAGGTCTCCTCCCGCGCCGCCGAAGCGCGCCTGGTGCTGCAGCACACCCTCGCAACGCGTTCGATTCGCTCGCTCGTCGCCGTGGGGAGCGCCTTCGTCTACCGGCTGGCCCCGGGAAACGCCAACCACCTGAGCGAGTCGAGCGAGCTCGACCTCGACCCCAACCCGGCACCGGGGCTCCGCCCCTGGATCGACTGCGACATGCTCTTCCACGGCGAAATCGGAAGCCCCCGGCTGCGCGTTGCGCTGCTGCGCCTGCCCACCGTCGTCGCATCGGGCGGCTACGTCTACCTGCATCCGGGACTGTCGGGGCGAGCCGTCCCGCGGCTTCGCCCCCTCGGCTTCGACCCTCTCTGTGCCGTGATCACCGACAAGGACGCAGCCCGCGCGGTGCAGGCGGCCGTCCACAGCGACGCCGCAGGGGCCTTCAACCTGGCCGGCCGCGAAGCGCTGCCGCTCTCGGTGCTCGGGCGCTGGACGCGCCGCCCCTTCCTGCCCGTGCCCGGACCGCTCCTGCGCGCCGCCGGAGCCGGCGTGGGGCGATTCCTGCGCGACCCGCATCGCGACAGCCTCGACGGACCGCACCTTCGCTACGGATTCACACTGGACACGAGCCGCGCCGAGCGCGAGCTCGGCTTCCGCCCCCAGTACCGGATCGGGCTGGCGCGCGCCGGCGACGGCGGCCTGCGCCTCGAGACCGCCCGCGCCTAGTCCAGGACGAACGCGAACGGGGACGTTGTTGAATATTCAATTGTGCCTCACCCAGTCACAGGCCGAGCTGGCCGGACAGGCACAATTGAATATTCAACAACGTCCCCGCTAACCCAGAAGGAGTCGGCATGCAGGCCTTCACGGGCAAGACAGTCATCATCACCGGCGGCGCTTCCGGAATCGGCCGGGCGCTAGGAGAGGAGCTCTGCAGCGCGGGTGCGAAGCTGGTGCTCGCCGACGTCAACGCCGAGCTGCTCTCCAGCACGGCGGAGCCGCTCAGGAACTTCCGGCTGCCAGGTGGACACCGCCATCGTGGATGTCACGGATTTCGAAGCGGTCAAGGCGCTCGTCGAAGAAACCGTTCGAGAGCACGGCCGGATCGACTACCTCTTCAACAACGCGGGTATCGTCGTCGGGGGGGAAGCGAGAGATGTCCCGCTCGAAGACTGGCGCGCCGTGATCGATACCAGTCTCTACGGCGTCGTCCACGGTGTCCTCGCCGCCTACCCCATCATGCTGAAGCAGGGTTCCGGTCACATCGTCAACACCGCTTCTCTCGCCGGATTGATTCCGGCGGCCGGTGAGATCTCCTACACGGCGGCCAAGTACGGCATCGTGGGCCTCTCTCATGCCTTGCGATCGGAGGCCGCCGACCTGGGGGTGAAGGTGAGTGTGGTCTGCCCGGGCTTCATCGAGACGCCGATTCTCCATACCCTCAAGGTGGTGAAGCTCGATCCCGACAAGCTCCAGGCTCAGATCCCCAAGGCCATGCCCGCCGACCAGTGCGCCCGGGAGATCCTGCGCGGCGTCGAGCGAAACAAGGCGACCATCGCCCCCACCACATCCGCCAAGGTATTGTGGCGCTTGTATCGGTACGCCCCCTGGCTGGTGAACCTGCTCGTCAGACGATCCCTGAAGAAGATGCGTGAGTTTCGCATCGAGGAGTAGAGAGATCCCATGCGTTTCCTTCGCTGGATCGGCATCGCGCTGGCGGTGTTCATACTCGGTCTGGTGGCGATCGCGATCGTCGCCCGCTCCTCCGACGGCCCGCTCGGCGGCTACCCACTCGCGGTGTTTCCAGGCGGTCCGCTGCGTTCGGGAGAGCTCGTCGAAGGGGCCGAGCCCGACTGGAGCTTTGCCCGCGACATCGAGCTGTTGGAGCTGCAGCTCGTCGATCCCGCCGGCTCACGGAATACCTGGCTCGTCGTACACGAGGGCAAGCTCTACGTGCCCTGCGGCTACATGGACTCCTGGTGGGGACGTCTCTACAAGAAGTGGCCCGTCGATGCGATGAAGGATGGCCGTGCGGTGGTCCGCATCGCTGGCAAGCGATACGAGCGCGAGGCCATCCGCGTGACCGACCCCGAGCTGTTCTGGTCGCTCGCCAGAGCAGTTCTGGAGAAATACCTCCCCGGGGAGGACGAATCCCTGCCGGATGAGCTCTCCACGCCCGAGTCGACGGGCGTGTGGTTCTTCGAGCTGGCTCCCCGCGGCGGTGCCGGAGGCGAACCCGGATCACCGCCCGGGAGCTGAAGACCCTGGCCGGCTCCCTCTCGCCTCGAGACGAGTCAGCTCGATCGGTCCCTCAGAGCACCCTTGCGCCGAAGGTGTCTCGGATGCTGGCCCAGGTGCTGATCTCCGGTCTGGCGAACGCCTGCCGGACGACGGGCGCATCCGATCTGATTTCGATCTCCTCCAGCTTCCTCGGCGTCATTCCGGCTTTCTGAGCCCAGACGAAGGTGGAGATCTCCTCGGGCTCGAAGCCCATCAGGTGAGCGCCGACCATGTCGGTCGCCAGCGGATTCGTTCCGGCAACGATCACGTCCATCTTCACCAGCTTTCCACCGTAACCAACCGTGGGGCCCTGTCCTTCCATCGCCACCGAGCCGTCGATGACGACCAATCCGAGCCGATTCGCCCGCACCATGTCCACGATGGCTGCCGAGGTGCCCGAGGGATCGACCACGGATGCGGTCTCGTGCATCCCCCACCGCACCGAATAGTAGGCGGTCCCCGGGAACACACCGACCAGGTTCTTCATGCCCAGTGTCACCGACGCCAGGCCGTGAGTCTTCATCATCGGAACCGAGCAGAGAAGATCGATCTCCGTCAAGGACTGGTGGAGCGCCATCTTGGGGAATGCGAACGCGCCTGGAACGTCCACTTCTGCAATATCGCCCGTATGCAGGTTCACCAGTGGAACATCCAGGGATTTCCCAAGCTCCGTGTAGCCGAGCTCGTCGAAGACGAACTGCTGCATCGGATCGAGAATTTCCCTCTTCTTGGTACGGCAGCTGACCCCATCCCTGACGTTGAAGCGGGTAGCCGCGGCGGAGCCTTCGCCGATCAGAACGTCCTTTCCCGACTTCTTCATGAGCACGGCCAGGGTCTTCACCACCTCGGGATTGGTCGTGTCTTCGCTTTGGGCATTGACCAGATTCGGCTTGAGCATGATCCTCTCTTTGCCCCGGGTGATCGTTCCCATGCCCCCCAGAAGATCGATCGCTCTCTCGACTGCGACATCGATCCTGTCATTCACAACCCTGGCAACGCTGACTACGGGCCTTCCGCTGATGGAGTCGCACGCGATGGCGTTGAGCCCAATCGAACCGGCTACGGCGCCGAGCGCGACGTCCTTGCCTGTAGACAAGAACTCCCTACGAGTAAGCTGGCTTCGCTTCATGGTTCCCTCCCTTCGAACCCGAAAGTGGGTTGCTGAGGTGCGGAAGCCTTCTGACACCATTCTATGCCTACGGAGCGTCGATACAAGCACATTCGATCCCGGTGAACGTCGTTCAGACGAAGAGAGTCACACTTCCATGTAACCCATATGGGTGTGGCGGGTTTCCTCAATCCACACACGCGACACGAGAAAGTGCTTCCCCTGCGTGACCTCGCGTGGGATGCTTCTACCGGGGGTGGAATGGAGGGCAATCTGCCATGAAGTGGATCGGACTTACTTTGATGGGGCTTCTCTTCCTCAGTCAGAGCGCCGCTGCATCGTCGACCTGGTCCATGCTCGGGCTGACGACGACTCCGCAGAACGCACCGCAGGTGGTGGCCGCTACCGACAAGTTCATGAACTCGGCGATCGGAAAGGAGTTCCCGGGGCGGCTCTTGCTCCAGGCGAGCGTCGCCAATGGGACCAATCCGGCCACGCACAGCTTCGTTCCGCTGTTCAAGTCGGGGGCGGATCGCGAGGCCTACGTGCAAAAGCTTCAGGGCAACCCCGCCTGGACCGATTACCAGTCGACCATGGCCCGGATCGCACAGCCGGTGTCTCAGGTGATGTTCCGGACCCTGAAGAGCTGGGGAGAGGTCGTGGACACCGACCAGGTTTGGGTCGGTTCTGCCTTCGCCGTGGAGAATCCGGCTGCCTTCGTTGCCGCGATCGACAAGTTCATGGCCTCCGCAACCGGCAAGAAGTTCCCGGGCCAGGTGCATCTCAGCGGCGTCCTGGCCGGAGGCATCAGCCCGATCAGCCATCTGGTATCCATCGGCTATGCCAGCGAGGCGGAGATGGAGACTTGGATGGATTCCCTGATGGGGAACGCCGACTGGGCCGCCTGCCTCGAAGCCGCGCGCCCGGCCGCGAAGTCTCTCGGCGCCTCTCTGGGTCGTAACGTCAAGACCTGGGGGTCTGTGCCGGCCGCCGACCTGGCGGCGCCCTGAGCGAAGCGGGACGCCGGCCAGCGACCATAGTCTCACAACGAGTCCTGGACCTGTCGTTCAGGACAGAGGGGGAGTTTGCCCGAAGGCAAAGGATAACCTGCACCGGCGGAAGCGAAGAGACGCGCGATCGGGCTAACATCACCCGCGGCGGCTGCTGAACAGTCAGGATTTGAGGCCGCGGGAGAGCGCATCGTGAGCGAATGGGATCGTCCCCCGCCGATAGAGCCCACCGGGGTCTTCGATGGCCTTCGCCCCGGGGCCATCCTGATCGGCGTCGTCGTCGACAACCTGGCCACCTTCGTCGCGAGCTCCATCCTGATCGGCCTTTTCGCCGCCGGACTCGCCGACGATCAAGGTGGCGAGCTGCCCGAGCGCGCGCTCGAGCCTCTCCTGGCCTCGCCCGAGTTCCTGCTGGCGAGCCTGGCCGTCGGCCTCCTCTGCACGGTCTTCGCAGCCTATGTGGGCGCCAAGCGAGCCGCGCGCTTCTTCGTCCGGCACGGCGTCTGGATCGCGATCGGCTCCGCCTTCTGTGCGCTCTTCTCCTACGTCGTCGCCGGCCAACAAGGCCCCCACCCGCCCCTCTGGTTCGACCTGGTGGGGTTCACGCTGATGATTCCCGCGGGCGCCCTGGGCGGACTACTGGCGGACCATCACTTGCGGATACTGAACAGCCGGGGACAACCGTAACAGCTACACCGCTCGGGGCTTTGCGTCCCTTGCCCATGCCAAGGAGGCCGTCATGACTCGCTGTATTCTTCTCGTCGCCGCCATCCTGCTCTCCGCCGCAACCGCAGAAGCCCAGATCAGCGAGAGCGAGGCGAACAAGCAGCTCAAGAATGGCGTCACGGCCGAGATGAAGCGCGACCTGGCGAATATCAAGGACGCGCAGAAGGAATTCCTCGTACCCTCAAGGAATTCCAGAGCATCGTGAAGGGAGGGGGGTACTCGTTCAACCTTCTCGGGGATCTCTTCCTCGACTACCAGGATTTCGCAGCCCGGTCACCGGAGTATGCGCCAGTCGGGCAATGACGCAGGCCTCGTGGCGACGCCCATCCTCACCAACTTCGCGAATGGTGCTGCGCTGATGGGCCAGTTTCCCAAGGACTTCTACTACGGCACGGGGGGTCCCATGGACACGATGCTCGACAAGGTCTTCGCCGCGCAGCACAAGGCGATCGCCGCCGTCTCCAAGAAGCTGAAGTCGACGCGCACGGTGCTCGAGAAGAGCGCGAACGTCGCCCTCACGACGGTCCAGCGCGGCACTCCCGCCCAGCCCAACGCCATCTGGTTCAACGAGAACACAGGCGGCTGGACGGGCTCGGACGGCGCCATGACCCTGGACACCGTCTGGGGCGTGAGCGACATATCGGTGCTGGGGGACGGAACGCTGCTGGTCAGCGGCACTTTCCGCAGCTCCACCGGCAACGTCGACGTGTCGATCAACGGCCCCGAGCTCCACACCTTCACCGGAACGGACAGCGGCACCCTATACATGAATCGGTGGGTCGCGATCTTCGACAATGGCGGCGTTGGACTCGCGGAGGAAACTACGGAGTGGCCGCCCAGAAGCCTGCCGGGGGCCCCAAGATCTCCGTGGCCATCGGTATCCGCTGAGAATCCATCCAGGCTCTCGCAGTCTGGTTTACGCGGACGTGGTCGCCAACGGCTGGCCCATCACAAGTGCTTGGCGGCCTTGGTCATCAGGATCTCGTTGGTGCCGTCCATGATCTTCAGCAGCTTGGCGTCACGGGCGTACTTCTCGACCGGGTACTCCATCGAGATCCCGTAGCCGCCGAGCACCTGCACCATCTCGGCCGTGTGCGTCACCGCCATCTCGGTGGCGAAGATCTTGGCGCCCAGGCTGGTCTTCAGGTCGCCGGGGAAGCTCTGTTTCGAGAGCCAGCTGCCCTTGTAGAGAAAGGCGCGGCAGGCCTCGATCGCCTGCCAGCACTCGAAGAGCTTCTTGGCGATCAGCTGGTGCTCGAAGATCGGCTTGCCCCACTGGACCCTCGACTTGCAGTGCTCGAGCGCGTGCTCGTAGGCCGCGCGCATCAGT
>CAVROS010000014.1:0-129247 GCA_963722885.1 uncultured delta proteobacterium | reverse complement strand
AAGGTACACGTCTCGGCTAGTCTGTGGGAGACAGCGCAAAAGACGGCTCGGAGCGAATTCCCCGGCGTGCCCGTGCGGCACGCCGGGGAATGCCGCCGGCAACATGAAGACGGGCCACGGAGGAAGGTATGGCCGTCTCCTACAAGCTCGACACCATGATCAGGGTCGACGAGAGCCTGTGCATCGGCTGCGGCAGCTGCATCCGGGCCTGCCCGGGCGGCCTGATCACCAAGCAGGACTTCCCCGTTCCCATCGACAACGGGTGGGGCCTCTGCATCCACTGCGGCCACTGCGTGGCCATCTGTCCCACCGAGGCCATGCACCAGCGCTCGATGGGGCCCGAGGACTGCCAGCCGATCGACATCCACCTGATCCCCAGATGGGATCGGGTCAGGCAGTACCTGATCTCGAGGCGTTCGATTCGCGGCTACATCAACAAGCCCATCGAAAGAGAGAAGATCCTCGAGCTGCTTGATGTCGCCCGCTAGGCTCCGAACGGGGCGAACCGCCAGGTGGTGCGCTGGCTCGTGATCAACGACCCGGCGAAGGTGCACCGGATTGCCGAGATGACGATCGACTGGATGAAGATCGTCAGGGAGAAGAACCCTGCGCTCTACCAGGAGGCCAAGCTCGAGCTATTCGTCGAACCGTGGGAGCTGGGACAGGACCGCATCTCCAGGGGGGCGCCATGCGTGATCGTGGCCTATGCGCCGAAGGACGAGAGGACGGCGCCCCCGGCAGCCATGATTGCGATCCACCAGATTCAGCTCGCGGCGCCCGCTCTCGGCCTTGGGACCACCTTCACCGGCAGCATCAACACGGCCGGTCAGTCCTACCCGCCCCTGGTCGAAATGTTCGGGCTGCCGGAGGGACATGTCCCGCACGGGACGTTCGTGATCGGGTACCCGGCCGAGAGGTACCTGCGGATCCCGGTGCGAAGCCCGTGGACGTGACATGGCTATGAGCGTCGCTCGGCTCGAGCGGACCGCGTGAGGGAAATGCAGGGGAGAACGGCATGACCGACAACAACGACACGCGCATGAAGCGACTCGGCTACCGCCCGCCGGCCGATGTCGCGGAGCCCGATCAGCCGGTGCTCGTCGAGTACCTCTCCGGCGGAACCGTGGCGCTCATCACCCTTAACCGGCCGCATGCCGATAACGCCATCACGACGGAGCTGGCAGCGCTCCTGATCGAGATCCTCGAGACCATCGCGGCCCGCGTCACCGTGCGGGTCGCCATCATCACCGGCGCCGGTGACAGAGCCTTCTCCGTGGGCGGCGACCTGCGTCAGCGCAAGAGCATGACCAAGGAGGATTGGCTGCGTCAGCGCCAGGTCTTCGATCGCGTTCTCTACACGCTGCGCCAGCTGCGCAGGCCGATCTTCGCCGCGGTCCACGGAATGGCCTACGGCGGTGGCTGCGAGATCGCGATAAGCACCGATTTCATCATCGCGTCCGACGACGCCGTCTTCGGTCAGCCTGAGGCGATGGTCGGCCTTTCCGCCGGCGGCGGATCACCGGTCCTGCTCCCCCGCGTGCTCCCCCCTGGCGAAGGCCATGCAGATGCTGATGACCGGGGACCCAATCACCGCACAGGAAGCTCACCGGCTTGGAATGGTCAACGAGCTTCACCCCAGGGCCGAGCTCATGGGTGCGGCGCTGCGCATCGCTGAGAAGATCGCGAGCAACTCACCGACGGCCGTACAGGCCGTCAAGCGCGCCGTTCTCATGGGAGAGGGCGAGCCCATAGAGCAGGCAGCCGCGATCATGATGGAGGCGCACTGGCGCTCGGTCGTCCATCCCGACCGCGTCGAGGGAATTCGGGCTTTCAACGAGGACCGGGAGCCGACGTTTCAGGACCCGGACTTCTGATGCACGAGACCGACCGGACGGAGGAAGGCACGCTTGCGGAGCGAACAGCGAACACGGGGCGATGCGCCCAGCTGCGCCATCGGGGACCTGGAAAGAACGAAGCGAGGCGGCGGCGGCGTGAACCGTGCGACCCGCGAAGCGTCACCCGGCGGCAGGAGATCGATCGGCTGTCCTGGCGACACAAAGGTTAGGTCACTGGGGCAGCCGAACCTGGCACGCAGGGGGGCTCACCGTCACCGCGGGCCCGGTGGTGTGCGACAGAACGAAGGGAGACCAACGATGTTGCGTCGAATTTTCCTTTGCACCGTGATGGTCGCGATGCTCTGCGGGGTTACTGCGAGCTTTGTTGGAGCGGATACCGGGAAGTCCGCTTCCGTGGCCGAGGACATGCAGCTTCCCAAAGGGAAACAAACCACCCTTGGTCTCTATGTGACCGCCGCGCAGGCCTACGAAATGTGGAAAGCCGCACCGGACAAGGTGAAGGTCATCGACGTGCGCACGCCGGAGGAGTACGCCTTCGTCGGCCACCCGGAGATGGCCTGGAACATACCCTTGGCCTTTGTGACCTATCAGAGAAAGGATGGCAAAACCGAATACGACGTGAAGATGAATCCGGACTTTGTCGCCGAGGTCAAAGGGATGGCCGGGCCGACCGACATCCTGCTGGTCACGTGCCGGTCGGGTGACCGCAGTGCCATGGCAGTCAACGAGCTCGCGGCAGCCGGGTTCACAAACGCCTACAGCATCATCGATGGAGTGGAAGGGGACAAAGTGGAGGATCCCGGAAGCGTCTTTGTCGGGAAAAGGATGAGGAACGGCTGGAAGAACTCGGCACCCTGGGTTTACGGCTTTGATCCCGAGAAGATCATCCTTGAAGAAGGCGCATCCAAGCCAACACAATAGTCCGATCAACACGGCCATTCGGGCAGCGCGATCGACCGGCCATAGCGGAAGAGGAGACGAAGCATGAAAGTCATCATCGTGGGCGGAGTGGCCGGCGGGGCGTCGTGTGCGGCGCGTCTGCGCAGGCTGGATGAGAAGGCCGAGATCCTGATGGTGGAGCGCGGGCCGTACGTGTCGTACGCCAACTGCGGGCTGCCGTACCACGTCGGGGGAGTGATCCCGCAGGAGTCGAGCCTTCTCGTCGCCAACGAGCAGGTGTTCCGCGGCCTCTACGGCATCGACGTGCGGACGAACTGCGAGGCGGTCGCCATCGACCGGAAGAAGAAGACCGTCGACCTGAAGAACGTCACGACCGGCGAGGTGACGACGGAGTCGTACGACAAGCTCGTACTCTCGCCCGGGGCGCCTTCGGTCCGTCCGCCCCTGCCCGGCATCGACCTGCCCGGGATCTTCCATGTGAGGACCGTGCCGGACGCGCGGGCGATCCGCGAGTGGGTCGAGCAGGGCACCGAGTTCCTGGCGGGGATGTACAAGTACTCGGGGATCCAGTTCGTGAAGCCGACGACGCGCGCCGTCGTCGTCGGCGGCGGGTTCATCGGCCTCGAGACGGCGGAGAACCTGGTCCACCTCGGGTTCGAGGTGACCCTCATCCAGAAGCTGCCTCAGGTCCTGGGCCCGCTGGACCCGGAGGTCGCGCGCCTCGTCGAGGAACATGTGAAGAGGAATGGCGTCCGCGTCGTCCTCAACGACGGCGCGGCGGAGTTCGCCCAGCTGGACGGCGGGGCGATCGAGGTCAAGACCCTGTCCGGGAAGACGTACCCGGCGGACATCGTGATCCTCGCCATCGGCGTGCGGCCGGACACCACCCTGGCCAAGGCGGCCGGCCTCGAGATCGGCGAGCGCGGCGGGATCCGCGTCGACGAGCACATGCGCACCAGCGACCCGGACATCTTCGCCGTCGGCGACGCCATCGAGGTCAAGGACTGTCGTCACCGGCGAGTGGAGCCTGGTGGCGCTGGCCGGGCCGGCGAACCGGCAGGGCCGGATCGCGGCCGACGTGATCGCCGGGCGCGACTCCCGCTACCGCGGCACCCAGGGCACCGCGATCATCGGACTCTTCGGCGGCGCCGCCGCCTGGACGGGAGTCAACGAAAAGACGCTCGAGCGGCTCGGCGATGACGACTACGAGAAGGTCTACATCTTCCCGAACTCCCACGCCGGCTACTACCCGGGCGCCAAGATGATCGGGATGAAGGTCATCTTCCGCAAGTCCGACGGCCGTCTCCTCGGGGCGCAAGCGCTCGGCCACGACGGACCGGCGGTGGACAAGCGCATCAGCGCGCTGGCCGTGGCCCTTCAGATGGGCGCGACGATCTACGACCTCGAGGAGGCCGAGCTCTGCTACGCGCCCCAGTTCGGCAGCGCCAAGGACGCCGTCAACTACGCCGGGATGGTCGCCGCCGACGTCCTCCGCGGCGACATGCCGCTCGCCCACTGGGACGCCCTCGACGGCGCCTTCCTGCTCGACGTGCGCCAGCCGGTGGAGCTGGTCGTCGAGTGCGTGCCGGGCGCGGTCAACATCCCGCTGCCGCAGCTCCGCGCGCGCCTCGGCGAGCTGCCGAAGGACCGCGAGATCCTGATCATCTGCCGCTCCGCCCAGCGCGCCTACTACGCGACGCGCATCCTGCTGCAGAACGGATTCGAGGCCCGCAACCTCTCCGGCGGCACGCTGGCGCGGGCGATGATCACCGGCGCGGGAGGCGGAGGATGAAGGCACCAGAGCCGGAGCTGCAGATCTTCGTCGGGTTCAACACTCAGTTCGTGAAGATAGTAGGGATCAGGTGAACCATGGACACGATTCTGGACATGCTCTCCCGTGGCGTCGAGCAGCTCCTCGGTCGGGCGAGCGGCCCCCTGCACTTTCGGCTCGTGATCATGCCGACCGTGGTCACCGTCCTCGCGATCCGAGCCCACCTGAGGGATGTGCGGGAGGGAAGCCGATCTCCTGGGGGCCTTCCTCACCAACCCGACCGAGCGGCGACGGCTTCTCCGCTCCGGGCTCAAGGACTTCGGCAGAGTCTTCGTCGTCGCGTGCGTGCTCGACACCACGTACCAGATCCTGGTCTTGCGGGCGTTCTACCCGGTGCAGATGCTGATCGTGGCCGTGGCGTGCGCCATCGTCCCGTACTTCCTGATCCGCGGCCCGGTCACGCGCCTCGTGTACGCCCTGCAGCGCAGGCGCGGCGCTGCTGACCCGACGGTGGCCACAACGAAACCGGATGCTGGGGGCCGCGAGAAGAAGGAGTGAGGTCATGAGTGAGGACGCTTCCAGCGTGCTCGCCAAGATCCGCTGGCCCCGCCCGTTCGCGGGACTGCGAGGTGTCAAGCTGGCCGACGTCCCCCGGGAGGTCTCGGCGGGCATCACCCTGGCCGCCCTGATGATCCCGCTCAACATCGGCTACGCGCAGGTGGCCGGCCTGCCCCCCGTGGCCGGCCTCTATGCGGCCATCATTCCGCTGGCGGTCTTCGCCCTGCTCACGAGCTCGCGCCACCTGGTGACCAGCCCCGATGCCTCCATGGCCGGGCTGGTCGGCGCCGCCCTCGTCGCCTTTGCCGCGCCCGGGGACCCGCTGCGTCTGCAGTACGCCCTGGCCCTGGCCGTGATCTGCGGGTTGCTGTTCTTCGTCTTCTGGTTCTTCCGGCTGGCGTTCCTCGCCAACTTCCTGTCGCGCGCCGTGATGGCGGGCTTCATCACCGGCCTCGGCATCGAGGTGTTCACCAACCAGGTGCGGAAGATCCTCGCCGCGCCCCACGTGGCCGACGCGGGTCGGGCGTGCTGGCGGCGGCGGAACGGATCAAGGAGGCCATGGCGAGCTCCGTCGAGACCGAGGGCTACTTCGTGGAGCTGGTGGCCCTGTTCGACTCCATTCCCCGTGCCAACCTGTGGTCGGTGGCGATCGGAGTCAGCGCCTTCCTGATCGTCCGGCTGATGAAACGGTATGCGCCCAAGATCCCCGGGGCGTTGGTGGCCCTGGTGCTGCTGACGGTCATCGTCGCGGTCTTCGACCTCGCTGCCAAGGGGGTCGGCGTGCTCGGTGCGATGCCCTCGGGCCCCCCGACGTTGACCCTGCCCGCCATCCCTGTGGCCGACTACCTGCGGCTGCTGCCCAGCGCCCTGGCGATCGTGGCCATTCTCCTCTGCGAAGGTCTGCTCGTGGTCCGCAGCTACAGCAGCAAGTACGGATACAAGGCGGACGGCGATCAGATGCTGTTCGCCTACGGCGCGGCCAACCTCGCGGCCGGCTTCACCGGCTCGCTGGTCACCGGCAACAGCCCCTCCCGCTCGGCGGCGATGGATGCCTCGGGCGCGCGCAGCCAGCTGCCCAGCCTGGTGGCGGCCGGGACGATCGCGGTGGTGATGCTCTTCTTCACCGACGTGCTGGCGTTCCTGCCCAATGCGGCCCTGGCCGGGATCGTCGCCAATGCGGTGCTGTCGCTGATCGAGGTCCACGAGCTCCGCGAGCTGTGGCGGATGCGCCGTTCGGACTTCTGGATCGCCGCCGTCTGCCTGCTCAGCGTGCTGGCCCTGGGTCCGCTGCGCGCCGTCCTCATCGCCTTCCTCCTGTCCACCATCGACGTCATCCGGCGGGCGTCCCGTCCGGACACATCGGCGCTGCTGGAAGCCCCTGACGGCAGCCATTTCGCTCCCGCGGGCGTCGGCGACGCCGTCAGCTCTTCGGGCCTGGTCGTCTATCGCTTCGGCGCCCCGCTCTACTTTGCCAACGCGACCCTGTTTCTCGACGAGGTCGAGCAGCTGCTCGCCCAGGCGCCCACCCCTGTCCGCTGGTTCGTGCTGGATGCGGAAGCGATGGTCGACGTCGACACCACCGGCGCGGAAGTCCTGCGGCAGGCGATCACCCTGCTGGCCGAACGCGACGTCACCTTCGCCGTCAGCCGCGCCGATCGGTCCTTCCGCTCATGGCTGGAGAAATACGAGCTGATGGAGCTGATCGACCAGAGCCGTTTCTACCCGACCAACCGACACGCCGCGGCGGCGTTTCGCGAAGATCTCGAGAGAGTGCCGTCAACATGATGCTTCTGCTCAGGACAGTCCGACACAACCCGATGCTCTGGCTGCTGGTCTTCGTGCCGGTGGTGTTCGGAGTCGAGCATCGCTAGCCCGAAGTGCACACGCTCTTCTTCGTGCTTTCTGTGCTCGCCATCGTGTCGCTGGCCGCACTGCTGAGTCACGCCACTCATGATACAGCACCATCGCGGCCATGGACTTCTGCATCGTCCCCACGGTCAGCTTCCAGCTGTTGTACGTCTGGTTCCTCATCGATCACCGACGCCGAAGGCTGATCCACTTCAATGTGACGACGAATCCCAGTGCCCGTTGGGTGATCCAGAAGCTTCGGGAGGCGTTCCCCGGCGCCTCTACTCCTCGCTACCTCCTTCTCGACCGCGACTCGATCTGCTCCACACCCGCCTCGGGGACTCACCTGAGGGTCGTCGAATCGACACCCGGGCCAAGGCGAGTGAGATCGAGCCGGTCCGCGGCGCTACAGCATCATCAGCAGGGTGCCCGCGAAGGTGAGGAGCACGTTCGCGAAAGTGTAGGTCCCCGCGTAGCCGAGGGCGGGCACCGAGCTGCGGGAGAGTTCGGTCAGGACTTTGAGCGATGGTGTGCTGGTCATGGCACCCGTGATCGAACCGAGCAGGAGGGCGGGGTTCATTCCGAAGGCGTAGCGGCCCACGGCGAAGCCCACGCCCACCGGGGCCAGGGTCACCAGGACGCCCGCCGCAATCATCGCGGGCCCGACCGAGGTCAGGGCCTCGACCACGCCCGCGCCCGCCTTGAGACCCACCTCTGCCATGAACAACACCAGACCAAAGTCCATCAGGAAGGAGCGCGTGGGTGCGGGCATCAGTCCGAAGGTCGGATTGACGGAGCCGAGGAAGCCCACCAGGATGCCGACCAGCAGGAGTCCCCCCGCGGTGCCGAGGCCTATCGAAATTCCTCCGAGCTTCACCACGACCAGCCCGAGCAGGATGCCGGCTACCATCCCGAAGGCGAAGGTCAGGAGGTCGGTGTCCTCCACCGCGCCCTCGAGGTAGCCGAGCTCCTCGGCCAGCTTCTCCACCCGGGACTCCTCGCCCGTCACCTGGAGCTGGTCCCCGCGTTGCAGGACGGTACCGGGCTCGACGGCGAGATCGATCGTGGCCCGGGTGAGCCGCACGGGGAGGCAGCCGTATTCCTCGGGCAGCCCGAGCTCGGAGAGCGGCTTGCCGGTGGCGGCGGCCTGGCTGACCACGATCTCCCGGGTGACGATCGCAAAGTCGATCAGCTCGGGGTCGAGGATCTCCTCGCCCAGCTTCTCGCGGGCCTGCCGGTGCTCAACGACGGTCGCGACCATGGAGAAGACGTCGCCCTCCTCGATCTCGAGGGACGGGTCCGCATCGAGGATCTCCCTCCCTCGGCGCACGCGGAGCGGCAGCAGCTTGCGGTTCAGCGCGATGCGGCGCTGCTCGATCGTCTTGCCCACGGCTTCCGCCGACACGCGGTAGGCTCGGACGATGGGCAACGCCGCGGCCGAGCCAACGACTCGCCTGCGGACACCGAGCCCACGCTCCTGGGCGACCCTGCGGGCCTCCGCGGGCAGGTCGATCCCCAGGACGCGAGGAAGGAAGCGCACGCAGGTAATCAGGCCGACGGTTCCGAAGAGGTAGGTGATCGCATAGCCGACGCTCACGTTGGTGGTGGCGCGCACGGCGTCCATGCCCTCGGGAAGCCGCGCGAGCCCGGTCCTCACCGCGTCCTGGGCGCCGGCGAGGGTCGGGGTGCTGGTGAGCGCACCGGCGAGGAGCCCCGCGCCGAGGCCGTGCTCGAGACCCAGCACCCGCGACAGCACGACGGCAAGGATCGCCGCCGTCCCGGCCACGACCAGGGCGAGCAGGACGTAGCGCCTGCCGTCCTCGCGGAGCGCGCCGAAGAAGCTCGGCCCCGCCTGCACCCCGACGGAAAAGATGAAGAGCGCGAAGCCAAAGGTCGCGGCCTCGGGTCGGTCCGGAAAGCCCAGGTGGCCGAGCACCAGACCCACCACCAGGACGCCCGCCGTGGCGCCCAGGTCCACGCCGACGATGCGCAGCTTGCCGAGCAGGTAGCCGAACCCGATGACCACGAAGGTCAGCAGGATTGGGTTCTCCATCAGAAGGCTTTTGAGCTCGATCTCCATGGAGAGGAAGCGTAGGGGAGTGACCCGCAACCCGCACCGGGCGGGCCCTCGAGCTCCGGACCAGACCGCACGAGGTGCTGCTCGTGCGGTCTATCCGCTCACGGGGCCTTGCAGTCGGTGCCCTCGCGCAAGGTGCAGGCGTTGTACGCGATGCTCTCGACCCAGTAGTCGATGGCGTGCTTCACGTCCGCCCAGTCGTCCATGTTCTTGATGGTCTTGCCGCCCACGCGCGTGTCCACCGCGGCCGCCAGCAGCTCTCCGGTGTGGGCGTCGGCGATCTTGCCCTCGAAGGACGCCTCGCCTACGAACGAGGGCTTGCCCGTGAAGACGGTCTTGAGCTCCGACAGGAGCAGCATCTGGGGCACGTAGGTGGAGATGGTGTCCAGCGTCACGTTGCGGTCGCCAAGGCGGGTGAAGGCGATGGCGACCCGCATCGTGTCCGGCTGGGGGAGACTCACCATCTCGTAGTCCACGGACATCCGCTCGTAGAAGGCCGAGTGGAAGTAGTTGGCCAGGCCCTGCTTCTCCGCCTCGTCCAGGCCCGCCTCCACGTCCGCGCCCCTCCAGAACTGCACCGGGTCGAGCAGCATCTTGTCGTAGCGCTTCCAGTCCACCCCCTTGCGGAGGTAGCGGAGCCGCGCTCCCGGCCCGGGGTTCTCCTCCAGGGCGGAGTAGTCGCCCAGGAAGCCCGCCTTGGCCTTCTTCACGTCGCGCGCCCCCGGGTCGCCGCGCAGGCGAGGCACAGACTCACGATCAGGATCGTCCCGATGGCCTTCATCCCCGATTCCCTCCTTCAGGTCTTCTCGAGTGAGGCGCTCGAAGCTAGCCCAGAGGCTCGCGGAGCGCTGTGTTGCGGCCGGCACGAGCACTTACAGGGGTCGGCCCTCCGCGTCGCAAGGGGGTGCCAGCCCGTGCAGCTTCTCTTCCATCAGTCGCGCGGCGAGACGCATCTCCTCGGGCTCGAGCCGGATCACGCCGTCGAACTTGCCGTCGATCTCGAGGATGGCGATCTGCACCGCGGCGAACACCAGCGTGAGAAGCGTGAGCGCCCCGATCTGGACGCGTCGCCGCACGTAGGGAAGCGTGAAGGTGGCGATGGACAACACGGCGACGGCGCTGACCCCCAGCATCAGCCAGAACAGGGGTTTCGGCAGAGCCGGGCGGTTCTCGAGGACGCGCCTGCGCCGGGCGTCCACCCGATCCCGATCGGTCGCCACGAGGGTGCCGTACGGCTGTCCGTTGCGAACCTCGGCCAGCTCCCGCAGGACCTCGCCGAGCCGGTCGACCCAGTAGGAGGGCTCGGGCGCTACCTTCAGCTCGTCCCGGAGAGCTGGCCACTCGAGCTCCGCCACGGCGCGTGCGTAGCAGAGCAGGGCCGCCTGGCCGCGCAGTGCGTACTGGTCGGGCAGGTATCCGAAGAGCCTGTACTCGGCGATCACCCGTCCGGCCTCGTCTCCCGCACTCAGCCGAGCGCGTTGGTACGAGGAGAAGACCTGGACCAGGAAGAAGGCGAGCAGGAGGGCGGTCAGCGTGAGGAGCGGCGAGACGAGGAGCTCCAGCTTCACGCCCTGCACTTCGGTCTTCGCAAACGGCCGCACCCACGCGTTGGCGGCGATGCCCAACGCCAGGAAGATGGCCAGCACCACAATCGTCGCAAGCACCATGGTCAGCCCCCGGACTCAGAGAGAAGGTGTAACAGCTGTGTGAAGGTCGGTCACCTCGAAGCCACCGCTTCGCTGCCATGCCGCTTCCGTCAGTTGAACCAGCTCTCGGCGGCCGCAGTGCTGGCCACCACCGGCCAGCGCAACTGGCGGCCTGAGCGCTAGGACGGGCTCTCGACGCGGAAGAGGATGGCGTAGAGGACGGGCACGAACACCATGGTCAGTATGGTGGCGATCATCAGGCCGAAGACGATGGTCACGGCCATGGCGATGAAGAAGGCGTCCTGGAGCAGCGGGAGCATGCCGAGCGCCGTGGTCAGCGCCGCCATCGCCACCGGCCGCAGCCGGCTCACCCCCGATTCGATGATGGCGTCGAGGGGCTCGCTTCCCTGCTTCTTCTGCAGCTCCATCTCGTCGATCAGCACGATGGCGTTCTTGATCATCATGCCCGAGAGACTCAAGGCGCCGAGCAGCGCCATGAAGCCGAAGGGCTGGCGGGTCAGCAGCAGGCCGAGGGTGATGCCGATCAGGGCCAGCGGCACCGTGGCCCAGATGACCGCCGGCTGGCGCAGGTCGTTGAAGAGCGCGACCACGATCAGGACCATGGCAGCCAGGAAGAGGGGAATGCTCCCGGCGATGGCCCGCTGGGCGCGGGCGGAGTCCCGGTACTCGCCCCACCACTCGAGTGTGTGGCCCGGCGGCAGCGGGATCGCATCGATCTTCGGCTTCACCCGGCCGAGGAGCACGCTCGGCGGGCCGCTCTTGGGGTCGGCGTGCACGGTGAGCGCGCGCTTGCGGTTCATGCGGTAGATGATGTCGTCGTCGAAGCCCGTCTCGAAGTCCGACACCACCTGGCGCAGCGGGATGTACTGGCTGGCGGCCGGGCTCCAGATGGGCAGGTTCTGGATGTTGGCCACGTCGCCCCGGTCGGGCTCCGGCTGGCGGATGGTGATGGGCAGCAGCTCGTCTGCCTCCCGGTAGACGCCGACCTGGCTCCCCTGGAAGGCGCTCCGCAGCGTCTCGGCGATGGCCGGTCGCGTGACGCCCGCGATGTTGGCCTCCTCGTCGGCGATGACGGGCGTCACCACCTTCACCCGCTGCCGCCAGTCCATGCGAATGCCCTTGGCGCCGCCGTCGTCCCTCAGGATGTCCCGGGCCAGGGTCGCGGCCTCGCGCAGGACGTCGCGGTCCGTGCCCATGAACTTGGCCTGGATGCGCCCGCCGCCCCCGGGTCCCAGCCGGAAGAGCCGCACGTAGCTCATGGCGTCGGGGTGGGCCTCCTCCAGGTGCCCCTCCACCTGGTCCACCAATCCCGCGATGAGCGTGTAGTCCTCCACGTCCACCAGGAACTGGATGTAGGAGGTGTTGGGCTTCTCCGGGTCGTAGGTGAGCAGGAAGCGCATGCCGCCGGCGCCCACCAGCGAGCTGACGTGGGTCACGCCCTCGAGCCCCAGCAGGTACTCCTCCACCTCCGCCGCCTCGCTGGCGCTCTCCTGGATGTGGATGCCCTGGGGCATCCACATGTCCAGCATGAACTGCGGACGCGTCGAGTCGGGGAAGAAGCTGTTGTCCACGTAGCGGAAGCCGTAGACGGCGCTGGCGAAGACCGCCAGCACGACCCCGACGGTGACCCAGCGGTTGCGGATGCAGGTGCGCAGGAGGCCGCGATAGCGCTCGTAGAAGCCACCGCCGTAGGGATCGTCCGCCTCGCCCTCCGTCTGCTTCGGCGGCTTCAGGAACATCACCCCGAGCACGGGCGTGACGGTGACCGCCGTGACCCAGGAGAGGGAGAGCGAGATCAGGACCACCTTGAAGAGAGAGCGGCAGTACTCGCCGGTGCCGTCGTTGGAGAGCCCGATGGCGCCGAAGGCCATCACCGCCACGACGGTGGCGCCGAGGAGCGGCATCGACGTCTGGCCCACCACCTCGACGGCGGCCTCCTCGGCCCGCATGCCCTTCTGCTGGCGCACCATGATGCCGTCCACCACCACGATGGCGTTGTCCACCAGCATGCCGAGGGCGATGACCAGGGCGCCGAGGGAGATGCGCTCCAGGGCCACGTCCCAGGGGCCCATGAAGATGAAGGTCCCGCAGATGGTGAGCGCCAGCACGAAGCCGATGATCAGGCTGCTGCGGAGGCCCATGAAGAGGACCAGCACGCCCACCACGATCACCACCGCCTCGATCAGGTTCACCAGGAAGGCGTTGATGGCCACGGTGGTGGCCTGGGACTGGAGGGAGATGATGCCGGCCTCGACGCCCAGGGGGACCTCGTCCAGCAGCTCCCGGGCGCGGGCCTCCACCGCCTCGCCCATCTCGACCACGTTGCCGCCCTTCAGGGTCGAGATGCCGAGGCCGATGGCGCGGTGGCCGTCGTAGCGGAGCAGCGTGCTGGGCGGCTCCACGTAGCCGCGCCGTACGCTGGCCACGTCGCGCAGGTAGATCTGCTGGTCCGCGCCCTCTTCGCTCAACAGCAGGTTCTCGAAGTCCTCGACGGTCTCGATCTCGCCGCTCGGCTGGATCGAGATGAACTCGGGGCCGACCTCCACGCGCCCCGAGTCCGCGGCCACGTTCTTCTGTTGCAGGGCCTGCTCGATGGTGGCGGGCTTGAGCCCGAGCTGGGAGAGGCGATCCCGGTCGGGCTCGACGTAGATCGCCTCATTGCGCTCGCCCCAGAAGTCGATCTTGGCCACGTCCTGCACCAGCAGGAGCTCCTTCTGGTAGAGCTTGGCCACGTCGCGCAGCTCGGCGTCGGTGTAGTCGTCGCCGTAGATGGCGATGAAGACGCCCCACACGTCGCCGAAGTCGTCGTTCACCACCGAGGGGCCGGCACCGGGCGGGAGCTGGCCCTGGACGTCGCCCACCTTGCGCCGCAGCTCGTCCCACACCTGGGGCAGGGCGAACTTGTCGTACTCGTCCTTGATGTGGGCCTTGATCTGGGATGCCCCCCAGTAGGAGGTGGACTCGATCCAGTCGAGCTGGCCCAGCTGCTGGACGGCCTTCTCGATCTTGTCGCTGACCTCCTCCTCCACCTCGGCGGCGGTGGCGCCCGGGTAGGGCGTGTTCACCAGGCCGTCCTTGATGGTGAACTCGGGATCCTCGAGGCGGGCCAGGCCGCCGTAGGCCTGGATCCCGCCGACGAGCATGACGACGGTCAGGACCAGGACGGTGACCCGGTTGTTGAGCGCCCAGGCGGCCAGGTTCATCTTGCGGCTCTACTCCCTAGCGCTCCCAGCGCCGGACCTTCATTCCAGGGCGCATCTGCGCCATCCCCGAGATGACCACCGTGTCCCCGTCCTGCAGGCCATCGGTGACGAGTACCTGGTCGCCCCCGAGCTCGCCCAGTGTCACCGGCCGGCTCTCCACCACGCCCGTCTCGGGAGCCACGATCCAGACCATGGGCTGGCTCTTCCCGTCGTCCACGACTGCGCGCGCGGGGAGCGACACGTCCGACACGCTCGCGAAATCGCCGATCTGGATGCTCACCTTGGCAGTCATGCCCGGCAGCACCACGATGTCCTCGGGCTGCTGGAACTGGAAGGTGGCCTCGAAGGTGCGCGTGGTCGGGTCCGCCGTGGTGGCCAGCTCCTTCAAGCGGGCCGGGAAGGGATCGTCCGGCAGGGCGGTCACCACCACCTTCGGCTGCAGACGCTCGTTCACCTCGTCCATATCCTCCCGCGACGGCCGCCTTCCGGCCATGTCCCGCTCCGGCACCGACACCTTGATCTCGAGCAGCGAGTCGTCCTCGAAGATCAGCACCGCCTCCTTGGCCTGCACGTTGGCGAAGTCCTCCACCAGCTTGCGGGACATGATGCCGTCGAAGGGGGCGCGGAGGATGGCGTCGTCGAGGGCCTTCCGCTGGATCCTGACATCGGCCGCAGCCACGTCCACCTGGGCCTGGGCGTCGGCGAGATCCTGGTCGGACACCGCCTTCTCCTTGTGCGCCTCGGCGATCCGCGCCAGGTAGGTGCGGCGGTTCCTCTCGATGGCCCTCGCCTGCTCGAGCTTGTTCTGGTAGTCGCGCGGGTCGAGCCTCGCGAGCACGGCGCCCGCTTCGGCGCGCTGACCCTCCTTGTAGACGAACTCGGTGACCCGGCCGGCCACCTCGAAGGCCATGTCGACCTGCTGCACGGCCTTGATGCGACCCGGGTACTCGCGGGTGCCGGCGAGGCCGCCGCCGATGGTCAGCATCTTGACGGGCCGCACCACGGGCTCGGCCGGCGGCGGCTCCTCGGCGCACCCCAGCGCGCCCGCGGCCATGCCCAGCGCGGCGGCTGCGGCGAGGGTCGCTTGCATTCGTCTCATCCGGGGGAACCTCCGCGGGGAGCATATCACGATCCCGCTGGGTGGAAGAGGCGGACGCAGCGCCGGCCGGCTCCGCGGCTGGAGTGACGGTGGCCCAGCACCGGCTACTCTTCGATGTGATATCCGGGCGCTCGCGACGCCACAGGCGCGCAGCCTGCATTGGAAGGAGAGCCGGCCATGCCGATTGCCACCTTCGACCAGTACTGCGCCATGCTGGACAACGCCAAGCGGGGGCGCTTCGCCTATCCGGCCATCAACATCGCCGGGCTCGAGGGACTGAACGCGACCCTGGAGGGCTTCGCCGAGGCGCGCAGCGACGGGATCGTGCAGGTCTCGAGCGGCGGCGGCGCACACGCCACGGGTCCCGCCGTGGCCGACATGGCGCTCGGCGCCCAGGTGCTCGCCGAGGCGGCCCACCGCCTGGCGGAGCGCCACGACGTCCTGATCGCGCTGCACACCGACCACTGCCACCCGAAGAACCTCGAGCCCTTCGTCGATCCGCTGATCGAGGTCAGCGAGGCGCGGGTGGCGCGCGGCGAACGGCCGCTCTTCAACAGCCACATGTTCGACGGCTCGGAGCTCTCGCTCGACGAGAATCTGGCGATCTCGAAGCGGTACCTGGAGCGCCTCGCCCCCATCGACATGATCCTCGAGATCGAGACCGGCGTGGTGGGCGGCGAGGAAGACGGCCACGACACCTCGGGGGTGGGAGCCGACAAGCTCTACACCACGCCGGAGGAGATGGTCTCCGCCCACGAGACGCTGCATCCCGATCGGGCGCTTCCTCCTCGCCGCGACCTTCGGCAACGTGCACGGGGTCTACAAGCCGGGCAACGTGGTGCTCCAGCCCAAGATCCTGCGCGACGGCCAGCAGGCGGTGCAGGCGAAGCACGGCACCGGCGAGAACCCCCTCGACCTGGTCTTCCACGGGGGCTCGGGCTCGACACTGGAGGAGATCCACGAGTCGCTCGAGTACGGCGTCATCAAGATGAACATCGACACCGACACCCAGTACGCCTTCACGCGGCCCATCGTGGACCACGTGCTCCGGAGCTACGACGGCGTGCTCAAGATCGACGGCGAGGTGGGGGAGAAGAAGGCGTACGACCCCCGCTCCTATCTGAAGAAGGCGACGGCCGGCATGAAGGAACGGGTGGTGCGGGCCTGCGCCGACCTGCGCAGCACCGGCACCAGCCTCTCGGCGCGTTGAGAACCCACCCCTAGAAACATTGAGGACTGCATCGTGACGACTCGACCCACCCCGATCCTCTGTGTCAGCGCTGCTCTTCTCGCTGCCGCGCTGCTCGCCGCCTGCGGGACGACGACGAAGATCCCGAACGCGTGGCGCAATCCAGCCCACGAGGGCGCTCCCTACCAGAAGATCTTCGTGATCGGTGTCGGCGAGAACGACACCAACCGGCGGCTCTTCGAGGACCGGTTCGCCGCGGCCCTCTCCGGCAAGGGAGGCGTCGCATCGCCCAGCTACGGGGCGCTTCCGCACAGCGAGCGGCTCACCGAGGCGCAGATCCGCGGGGCGATCCAGGGTGGCAGCTTCGACGGCGTCGTCGTCACCCGGCTGCTCGGCGTCGAGGAGAAGACGGAGTACGTCCCCCCGCGCACCTACACCGTCCCGCGGCACTACGGTGGATACTACGGCTACTACGGATCCAGCTGGGACGTCGTCCACGAGCCGGGGTACTACCAGACCCACACCATCGTGCGGCTCGAGACCAATCTCTACGACGTCGGAACCGGCGAGCTGGTCTGGTCGGGGCAGTCCGAGACCTTCAACCCGAGCTCCCTCACCGACATCATCGACTCGGTCACCAAGGCGGTGGCCAAGCGCCTGCGGAAGGAGAGCCTGATTCCCTGACCGACCCTCGCCGAAGTCGGCGCTCACTCCCGGTCGCGTCGTGCTGACGGCGACGGCGACCAGGCGGGCCAATGATCACCACCAGGTAGATCTGTCCAGTCAGCGCCTGCAGGATCGCCAGGTCCTCGGCGATCTTGCTCTGCGGCGCGATGTCGCCGTACCCCAGCGTGGTCATGGTCACGAAGCTGAAGTAGATGAGCCGGCCCATCCCTTTGGTGTGAATCCCCAGCAGATCGTCCACGCCCTCGACGGAGCGGCGGAGATCGAAGGATGACGGATCCAAGATGAAGACCAGCGAGTAGGCCATGGCCCAGATCAGGCCCAGCATCAGGTAGACCGCGACGGCGCCCTGGACGCGGTGACTCGTGATGGGGCCCTTGCGAAGCACCCGGTACAGCACGGCCCCGGTGACCACGATCAGGAAGAGCATCGTCGAAAGGTTGTTCAGCAGCAGGACGGTTCGGTTGAGGTAGGCATAGGGCAGTAGCTGCAGGACGAAGTTGAACAGGGCGAAACCGATCACACACCAGAACAATGCGCGGCGACGGTCGGAGACGGCGTACACGCCCGAGATCATCACCAGCACTGCGAAAGCGTCGATCAGATAGTGGGTGATCGAGTGGGGCCTGGAGAACGGATAGAGCACGAAGAGGAGGACGAAGAGACTGATCAGGAGAAAGCTCAGGCCCGCATCTGTGGTGGCGAGCCGCCTGATCCGGTGGCGAGCGCCCGCCCCAGCCGGCGGCTTCATCTCGCCCCCTCCACCTAGCCGCTGGGGTGGAGCGCATCATCACAGCCTTCCCAAGCGGCCTCCGGAAAGTCCGCTCGACGGGGTCGGCGATGCAGGCCCGCCAGACGTCCTCGTCTCCATCCACCAGCAGCGCCACCGGGTAGGAGGGCACCAGCACCACGGCGCCCACCACGACCTGGAGGAAGCCGAGGGGCCGGAGCACCACCGCGTCGTAGGCGCTGCGCGCGACCCCGGGCGGGCGGGCGACGCGCTCGAGGTCGTCTCCGGAGCCCGTGGGCTCGACCGAGAGCGCCGGCGACGAGAGAAGGAGGATGCCGAGGGCCAGGGCGATGCGAATCATGGATCCTCCCCACGCGAATGCGGCGTCGATGTGACTCTCTTCTGCTACGGCGTCCAGCCGCCGCCCAGGGCGCGGTAGACGCGAACCAGGTTCCTGGCGACGCGGCCCTCGCTCTCCAGGAGCTGGTCCTGCGGCTTCGAAGAGGGACCGCTCCGCGTCGAGGACGTTCAGGAAGTCGACCAGGCCGGTCTTGTAGAGAACCTGGACCAGCTCGACGGTCTGCTCCGCCGCACGGACGCCGCGCCGCAGCTCCTCGGCGCGCGCCCGTTCCTCCGCGTACCCGGCCAGGGAGTTCTCGACCTCCTCCACGGCCAGCAGCACGGTCTGCTCGTAGCTCGCCAGCGCCTGGCGCGTGAGCGCTTCCTGGGCGCGGACGTTGCTGCGGATCCGGCCCCCGTCGAAGATGTTCCAGCGCAGCTGCGGGCCGATGTTCCAGGCCTGGGCGCCACTGGTGAACCAGCTGGCGGTGGAAATGGCATCGAAGGAGAAGCTGCCCAGCAGGGCGAGCCGCGGGTAGAGATCGGCCGTGGCCACGCCGATGCGCGCGCTCTGCGCCGCCAGCTGACGCTCGGCGGCGCGCAGGTCGGGCCGCTGACGGAGCAGATTGGCCGGAAGGCCCACGGCCACCTCGGCTTCGGGGAGCGGAATCGGCGCCGGCTCGCGCAGCTCGGCGTGAAGCTGGCTCGGGTACTCGCCCAGCAGGACGGCGGTCCGATTCACCGCGGCGGCCAGGGCCTCGCGCAAGGCTGGGAATGAACGACGCGGTGCGCGAGACGTTGAGCTCCGCCTGGCGCAGGTCGAGCTCTCCCACCAGCCCCACGCGGTTGCGGACGCGAACCAGCTCCAGGGTGTCGTTCTGCGCCGCGACGTTTCGCTCGGCCGAGAGGATCCGATGCTGGAGGGTGCGAACGTCGATGTAGTTGGCGGCGACCTCCGCGTAGAGCACCACCAGCATGTCCCGGTAGTCCTCGACCGACGCCGCCAGCTCCGCGTCGGCGGACTCGACCGAGCGGCGAATGCGCCCGAAGAGGTCCACCTCCCAGGTGGTGCCGAGCCCGGTGCTGTAGAGGTCCCTGGGAGTGCCGCCGAGCGGGCCCAACACCTCCTCCGAGAGCTGGGAACGCTCGTAGAGGGTGTCGCTGTCGACGCTCGGGAACCACTCGCCCACGGCGATTCCTCGCCGGGCCATCGCCTCGGCGATGCGTTCGAAGGCCTGGCGGAGCTCCAGGCTGCCCTGCCCGGCGCGCTCGATCAGCCCCACCAGCACCGGATCCTCGAGCACGGTCCACCAGGTGTCGAGACCCGCGTCACCCGCCGAGAGGCCGCGCACCAGCTCCTGGTGCCAGGCGTCGGGCGTCTCGATCGCCGGCTCCTGGTAGTCGGGGCCGACTGCGCAGCCTCCGATCGCCAGCAGACAAGTCAGGCAAAGGATGGTGAGCCGCCGGATCTGCAGTATCGGGAGCGCTGTCATCTTGCGCTCCAGTCTAACCAGCTCCGCACCACGCAGGTAGTCGGAATCGCCTGGGAGGCACTTTTAGGGGCCCGGGCGATCCGCACCGACCTCGCCGAGGGAGGCCGCAATCGCCTGGGCCAGCTGGCGCACCAGGTCGGCCTGGGCATCGACCAGGCCGGGGTAGCCCTCCCGGGGCAGGGGCGCTGACCGGGCAAAGCGGTAGGCGGCGACGTCCCCGGCACCGGGTCGCGGAGTGATCCGGTAGCTGGCTTCGAGCACGGCCGTGCCGGCCATGGTGCCGTGCAGCCGGTCGACGTAGACGTCCACCGTGTAGTCCCAGTGGGCCAGGTCGGCGCGGCTCGCGCTCACGTCGTAGCCCAGCGCCGCCGACATCTCGGTCCGCAGATACGAACGCAGGCCGGCGTCCAGGGGCTCCGCCCACTGATGCTCACGGGCCGCTTGCACCTGGCCCGCCTCCGTCTCCACCACGATTCCGGACTGGTCCAGGTACGGCGCCACGGTGACGCGCCCCAGGCCGACGCGGACCGGCGCTTCCACACGCCCCGACTGCTCGGCCGGCTCGGCGCGCAACAGGTACTGCGTGGGCGGAGCGGAGGATCCAGCGCACGCGACCAGGAACACGACGGACAAGAATGCGGCTTTTCTCATGGCGATCCCGCCGGCGGCTGGGGATCTTTCCCCGGCTCGCTGCTGAAGATGAGAGCGTTCGGCTTTTCCTTGAGCGTATCCAGGAGAGCCCGCAGGCTCTGGAGGGTGCGGTCGAGTTCGGTGACCGTGCGCATCAGCCGCTCCTGCATGGCGGAGTCGGCAGAGACCGAGTCCAGCGTGTCCCGCAGCTGGGCGAGGGTCTCTTCCAGGGACGCGGGAAGCGACTGCATGTCCTCGCTCGCGACGATCGCATCGACGTCCGCGAGGAGCTGGTCCACCCGATCCAGCAGCTCTCCCAGCGGCAGGGCGTTCAGCTTGTCGAGCAATGCGGAGAGCCGCACCTGGATGCCCTCGAAGCCGCTGGCGATGGTGGGGATCGTCGGGTAGCCCGCGAAGCTGCCGATCTCGGCGGGGGGCTCGTCGGGATACCGGTCGAAATAGACGTACAGGCTGCCGGTCAGCAGGTTTCCCGTCGAGAGGGTCGCGCGGAGCCCGTTTCCGACCCCGGCGTCGATCGCGCGTGCCAATGCCGCCGTGCCTTCCTCCGAGTCCGGCAGCTCGAGTCGGCCCGGCTCCAATCGGATCAGCACCGGGATCGGATCTCCCTCTCCGCTGAAGCCCTTGGCCGCCATCTCCTTGATCAGCACCCGCTCCACCCATCCGAGCCGGATGCCCCGGTACTCCACCGGCGCGCCGGGCCGGAGGCCCCTCACCGATTGCGGGAAACGAACCACGTACTGGACCGACTGATTGTAGGGCTGCTCGTTCACGCTCGCGTAGTTCTCGTAGAGCTTGAAGGTCTCGCCGTCTTCGACGGGCCCTGCGGGATCCACCCCCTCCGGCAGGCCAAAGACCACGCCACCGACGAGCAATCGCCTCGACCGACGCGGTCTGCACCTGGATCCCGTCGGCCGTGGCGCTGAGGGAGATTCCGCTCGCGTTCCAGAAGCGGGTGGCCGAGGTGACCAGCTTGTCGTAGGGGGACTCGATGAAGGCGCGGTAGTGCATCTTCTGGCTGGCGACGTCGAACTCGGCGCTCTCGATCCGGCCGACGCGGAAGCCCTTGTACAGGATCGGAGCCCTGGTGTTCACCGAGCCCGAGTGTTCGGCCACCATCCGAACGTGCAGGCCCGGGGTGCCCGCGGGCGTCACCGGCGGCTCCTCCAGGCCCACGAAGTCGCGCCGACCCCCCTTGCCGGTCCCCGGCGCGAGCTGGAGGTAGCCCCCGGAGAGCAGCGTGCCCACACCGGACACGCCCCCGGGCCCGATGCGAGGACGCACCACCCAGAACTGGGTGTCCTCGCGCAGCAGCGGCGCCGCAGCCTTGTCGAGCCGCGCGGTCACGACCACGCTCTCGTGGTCGTCGGCCAGCCCGACGCTGTCTACCAGGCCCACCTCGACGTCGCGGTACTTGATCTTGGTCTTGCCGGCCTCGATGCTCGCGCCGGAGGAGAAGACGACGGTGATCTCCGGCCCCTGGCTCTGGAGGGTGTGGATCACCATCCAGAGGCCGAGAACCAGGGCGACGATCGGGACCAGCCAGATGGCGGAAATGCGCCGGCGCTCTTTGACGGTGGCCTTGGCCTCAGTCATCGCTTTCTCCGAGCTGGTCCCAGATGAGCCGTGGGTCGAAGGCGTGGGCGGCGAGCATGGTGACGATCACGACCCCGCCGAAGGCCAACGCCGCCGCGCCGGGAGTGATCACCAGAAGGCCGCCCAGATTGATCAGCGCGACCAGGATCGCCACGACGAAGACGTCCGTCATGGACCACTTGCCGACCAGCTCGGCGGCCCGGTAGAGCCGGTTCCGCTCGTGATGGGAGCTCGGCTGGCCGCGCGAGACGCTCCAGCAGAGGTAGCCCAGCGCGAAGAGCTTGCTGAGCGGCACCAGGACGCTGGCGATGAAGATCACCGCGGCGATCGGGTAGTCGCCGTGGTGGATCAGCACGACGACTCCGCCGAGGATCGTGCTGTCCATGGCGCGGCCGAGCTGCTCGGTCGTCATGATGGGGAGCACGTTGGCGGGAATGTAGAGCAGCGAGGCCGTCGCCACGAGGGCCAGAGTGCGCTGGAGACTGTTCGGCTCGCGCAGGTGCAACCGCGCCCGGCAGCGCGGGCAGCGGTGGAGCTCCTCCGGGGCGACCTTCAGGCACACGTGACAGCACGCGAGCCCCTCGGCGGCCGCCGTTCCGGCGGGAAAGCCGCTCATGACGCGCAAGCCTCGATCTCGCGCCACATCTGGAGCCGGTCGAGGCTGGAGAGGCTGGCGGTCAGGCAGATCGGCGAACCCCACGTACGCCCAGAAGGAGATGCCCAGCACCACCGTCGCCATCGCTCCGATCTTGACCAGACTGACCAGAACGCCGATCACGAAGACCTCGACCATGCTCCAGGGGCTCAGCAGGAAGAGAAGCCGCCCGGCCGGAACCAGCCAGGGCGCCGGGACGCGGCGGCGAATCGGCACGATCAGCGCCAACATCGTCGCGAGCATCAGGGCGGGGATGCCGACGATGGGCCCGAGCACCAGCACCGCGAGGGTCGCGTAGCCGTCGCGGTAGAGCTGCACCGCGGTCCGCGGCAGGGTCATCACCTGCTCCAGGCCCTTGGCCTTGAGCGCCAGGAAGGGGAACGCATTGGCCGCCACGAGCAGGACGCACGCCGCCAGCGCGAACGCGAGCGTTCGCGTCAGGCCGTCGGCCGCGGGCGCGGTGAGAAGTGTTCCCGCAGCGCGGGCACTCGGCCCGCTGCCCTCCGCGCAGCTCCCCGACCTGGACCAGCAGGTCGCATTCGATGCAGGCGATGCGGTTCTGCTGAGGGCGCGTTCAACTCGATCTTCCCGATCTGCCGAGAGCCAGCCGTCTCTTCTCGTCTGTCTCGTCTGTCCCTGCGGCGTTTCGGCCCCGCTGAAGCTCCGAGCCTAGCCTAACAGCAGCGAAGTGTCTCTTGATGGGTCAGCCACGGCGTCAGTTCTGCGACGCTCCGGTGATCTCGGGGAACCAGCGGGCGTGGATCTGATCGTAGAGGCCGTTCTCGACGATCCGCAGGATGGCGCGATCGAGCACCTCCCGGTACGGGCTCTCCTCGGGGAGCAGTAGCGCGGCCTTGGTTCTCGTGAAGCGCGGCCCGGCGAGAACGGCGCGGCCCTTTCCCTCGTGACCGACGTAGAACGACGCCGCTGCCCACTCGTGGACGATCGCGTCGAGCTTCCCGGCCGTCATGGCGTCGAAGAGCTCGTCGGGCGTCTCGTACAGGATGGGATCGACCCCTCGACGGCGGATGCGCTCCAGGATGGGGTTCACGGCGAGGGATCCCACTTCGTGGCCGCGCAGATCCTCGACGGTCTGAATCCCTCGTTCCAGGTGCCCCACGGTCACCACGGCCGAAATGCTGCCGATGAACAGGGTGACCAGGAACAGCGCCCCGAACATCCAGAGGAGTGCCAGGGCCCGCCCCAGGGCACCTCTGGGGACGGCGTCCCCGTAGCCCACGGTCGTGGCGGTGACACACGCCCACCAGAATGCATCGTAGATGCCGTGGAGGTAGCCGGAACGGAAGTTGGAGTCGGGCCGCTTGCGCTCGATCAGCCAGATGGCGTGAGCGACCGCGATCAGCACCAGAAACGCGACGCCGAGAAGCTCCAGGAGGTAGGTCGCCCGCAGGATCGTCCGTAGCGACCGTGGCGCGCTGAGCTCGGTGGACGCGACGATCTGCGCTCCGGTCTCGTAGATGCCGTGGGTGTAGTCGTACTCCTCCTCCAGCTCGCTGAGCTGGGGTACCGGAAACCCGGTCACGTCACCCTCGCCGCTCTTCAGCTTCTCGAGCGCCGCGGCGGGTCCCTCGACCTCGATCCGCTCGTAGGGCAGCTCGGCTTCCGCCAGCACCGCCTCGACGATCTCGCAGCCGAAGCCGGTGAGTACGTTCCCGACCTCGAAGCAGAGCGGCACGGCCTCCCACCAGAGGACGCGGAGCGGCCGCATCTCGCCTTCCGGCTGCTCCTGGGCGAAGGCGATGTTCCCCGAAGAGAGGGCGATGACCACGGCGAGACACGAGACCGATACGGCTCGAGTCAGTGGCCCGCGACTAGCTGTGGATTCCGTGCATCGGCGAACTCCCGTGTGATCCCGTCCTCCAACATGTACTCGATCCAGTAGCCCGTGGCTGGCGATCAGGGGAATCCTCGCCGCCCCAGCACTCTGCCGCTGGGCTAGCCTTCCTGGTGGATTCCTCGAGGATCAGGGTCTCGCCCAGCGGGCTGGACGAAGGCCCCATTCCTCCGACTACAGAACCCGACCGTCCAATCCACTGATCGCACTGATTGAAAGGAAGCCTCTCGATGAAACGATCCATCGTCATCCTTGTTCGCCGCCCTGATCGCGGTTTGCCTCGCGGCCTGCTCGACCACGCCGACGACGCCCACCGATCCGCCGGCGCTCGCTCGCATCGTGTCCAGCGGCACGCTCCGGGTGGGGATGTCCGGGAACCAGCCGCCCCTCAACTTCAGGGCGAAGGACGGCACCCTGATGGGCCTGGAGGTGGACCTGGCCACCACCCTCGCGGGATTGATGGGCGTCAAGCTGGAGATCGTCCAGAAGCCCTTCGGCGAGCTGCTCGGCGCCCTCCAGAACGGCGAGGTGGACCTCGTCATGTCGGGCATGACGATCACCGCGGAGCGAAACCTGAAGGTCGCCTTCGTGGGCCCCTACTACCTCTCGGGCAAGTCGATCCTGACCCGGTCGTCCGCCCTGGCGCAGGCGGACGAGACCGAGGACCTGGACCAGGCCGACCTGAAGCTCGCGGCGCTGGAGGGCTCGACCAGCCAGAGCTTCGTCGAGTTGCTGATTCCGAAGGCCACGCTCGTCACCACCAAGGACTACGACGAGGCCGTGAAGCTCCTCCTCGCCGATGAGGTGCAGGCGCTGGTCGCCGACCACGAGATCGTCGCCCTGACGGCGTTCCGCCATCCCGAGGAGAAGCTGGCCACACTGGCGCGGCCGCTGACCATCGAGCCGATCGGCGTCGCGGTCCCGCCGGGCGACGTGCTGCTGCTCAACTTCCTCGAGAACACGCTCGGCGCACTCGAGGCCAGCGAGCTCATGGGCGCGCTTCGCTCGCGCTGGCTACAGCAGGGCGACTGGGTCCAGCAGCTTCCCTAGCCTGCGTCTCTCACCAGCTCGCTGGTGTCGGTGATCCTATGGCGCCGACACCAGCGTCAGGCTGAGGGCCGGCCAGTAGGTGATGATCAGCACCGCGGCCAGCAGGATCACGAAGAAGGGAACCGTGGCGCGGTACACCTCGAGCACCGGGCGCTCGAAGCGGTAGCTCGCGATGAAGAGGTTCATGCCCACGGGAGGCGTGATGTAGCCGATCTGCATGTTGGCGAGGAAGATGATGCCCAGGTGGACGGGGTGGATCCCGTAGCCGATCGCGATGGGGAGGATCACCGGGACCACGATCACCAGGGCGGAGAAGATGTCGAGCATCATCCCGAGGGCGAGCAGGAAGAGATTCAGCAGCACCAGGAAGGTGAGCTTGCTGTCGATGTGGGCGCGGATCACCTCGAAGAGGCGCATGGGCACCTCGGTGTCGATCAGGTAGTTCGTCGAGGCCAGGGAGACCCCGAGGATGATCATGATGGCGCCCACCAGCACCATCGACTCGCGCATCACCTCGGGCAGCTTGCGCAGCGGGATCTCCCGGCGGATCACGACCTCGACCACCAGCACGTAGAGGGCCGTCACCGCCGCCGCCTCGGAGAGCGCGAAGGTGCCGCTGTAGATGCCGCCCAGCACCACGATCGGGAGCGGGATCTCCCAGGCTCCCTCCCGCACCGCCGCAGCGGCCTCGCGCCAGGAGAAGCGTGCTTGGGACGCGCGGGTACCGCGGCTCTGCCAGATGCTGTAGCTCGCGAGCATGACGAGCATGAGCAGGCCCGGAAGCAGGCCCGCCGCGAAGAGATCGTCGATGCGAACCGGCTGCTCGAGGTTCATCTGCTGCGCCACGACGCCGTACAGGATCAGCGGAAGCGCCGGGGCGAAGAGGAGCCCGAGGCTCCCCGAGGTGGTGACGAGCCCCAGTGTGAACCGCTCGCGGTACTGCGCCTGCTGCAGAGCCGGGTAGAGCAGGGCGCCCAGGGCCACGATGGTGACACCCGAGGCGCCGGTGAATGCGGTGAAGAGCGCGCAGGCCACCAGGGAGACGATGGCCAGGCCGCCCCGTAGCCAGCCCAGCAGGGCGTCGGTGAGGCGCACCAGGCGCGCGGGCGCCCCGCTCTCGCCCAGCACGTATCCCGCGAAGGTGAAGAGGGGAATGGCGATCAGGACCGGCATCTCCGCCAGGCGGTAGATCTCGATGGCGACCACCTGCAGGTCCACTTCCTCGCTGTGGAACCCGAGCAGCGCGCTCGCCGCGATCACCGCGAAGAGAGGCGCTCCGGCCAGGGCGAGCAGGAGAAGGAGCGGCGCGCCCGCCATCAGCGCTCCTCGAGCGGAGGCCCGGCGAACAGCTTGCGCAGGTCGCCGATGGCGTAGAGGGCGTAGCGCAGGGCGATCAGCCCGAAGGCTACCGGGATCACGATCTCGCAGGTCCAGGCCGGGACGCCTGCGAAGGCGACGGCCTGCGTACTCCATCTCGCTGGCGACGAAGCGCGCCGAGTGATAGGCGACGACGGCGCAGACGAGAGCGGTGAAGAGACCCGTGACCACGCCGACGCCCGACTGCAGCCGCTCGCCGGAGACGTGGGCGAGAACGTCGATGCTGATCTGGCGCCGGCCACGGGTGGCCGCCAGGGCGCCGAGCATCCCGACCCAGAGCACCAGCACCCGCAGCAGGGGATCGCCCCAGCCGATGCCCGCGTCGAAGAAGTTGCGCAGGAAGAGCTGCAGTGGCGCGAGCAGGACCAGGAGGCCGAGGACCAGGGCGAGGAGGCCGTCCTCCAGGCGGTGGAGCAGGCCGAGGGCGCCCTCGAGCCACTTGCCGGATCCCGCAGTGCTCACCGGGGCTCCGGGTGCGCGGCGCGAACCTCCTCGATCGAGGCGGAGGATCTCGGAGATCATCGTGTTGGAGTAGCGATCCATCCCTCGGAGCTTCACCAGGGCCTGGGCGCTGATGTCGTGCCAGCGCTTCAGCTCCGCCTCCGAGGAGGCGGTCACGAACTCGATCCCCTGATTGCGCAGGGCCTGCTTGGCGTTCCGCTCTCCGGCCCGGTTCTCGGCATCCAGGCGCGCGGCCGAGGCCGCCACGGTCTCGCGCAGGATCTTCTGGTCGCCGGGGCTCAGCTTGTCGAAGACCTTGCGGTCCACGGCGAGGAACCCGAACAGATACATGAGCGGGACGTCGGTGAGGTAGGCGACCTTCGTGTGCCACTGGAAGGCGATCGTCGCCATCGGGGGCGAGGCGACCGTGTCGATCAGGTGGGTCTGGAGCGCCGTGTAGACGTCGGCAATGGGGAGCGGGACCGGGGAGACCCCCGCAACCTCGAGGGCGACCTCGCTCATCAGGTCATCCTCGACGGTCCACACCCTGGCGCCGTCGAGGTCAGCCACCTCGCGAAGGGGCTTCTGGGACATCAGGTAGGCGAAGCCGGTGTCGCTGATGGCGAGAGCCTCGAAGCCCTTCTTCGCGAGGCCGTCGCGGATGGTCTGGTCCATCCGCTCGCGCACGTGGTCCACCTCGTCGTAGGAGCGGAAGAGCAGGGGAAGGCTGTAGAGCTCGGCATCGGGGTAGATCCGCCCCAGGGCGCCGCTGGTGAAGGCGCCGCCGTGGAGCTGACCCGCGCGCATCTTGCGCAGCACCGTCTTCTCGTTCCCCATCACGCCGCCGGGATAGAACTTCAGCTTCACCCGCCCCTGGGTCTTCTCGGCGATCTCGTCGCCGGCTCTGCGCATCTCCACCAGCCAGCTGCTGCCGTCGGGGACCACCGTGGCGATCTTGATCGTCTTCGCCTCGGCGGTCGCCGCGAGAAGGAGCAGCGCGAGGCTTGCGCACTGCAGGACGTGCGAGCGGAAATGCATGGTGGCTCCTGGGTTCGGGGAAGGTTGGGGGTGCGAGGTCTGCTCCGGCGTCCTCGAGAGCTAGAAGTAGTCGTCTCCCCCCGCCAACAGCAGCGCCGCCTCCTCCTGGGCGAGCACGTTGCTGAGGGTGAAGCCGCGGGCGTGGGGATCCGCCTCGACGACCTCGCCGAGGAGACGGTCGTGAAGGGGACGGTCGAACACCAGGCGCGCGTACTGGCTGGCGAAGAGGACCTTCGCCATCAGGTTCCGTCCCTGGGAGATCTCGATGGTGCGTTCGAAGTGCTGGCGGCCCAGCTCGGGCTTTCCCCCCAGGCTGGCGGGGCGAAGGGTGTAGAGCACGCCGAGGTAGAGATGTGCGCTCGCCGTCCTCGTAGGCGTCGTCGAGGGCGACGATCCGCTCCATCAAGGCCTGGAGCTTGGGCAGGTCCGCGATGGCGTTCCAGTCGCTCGGCGTTCGCCTGCACCCAGCCCGCCCAGGCGGAGCCGAGCCCGTAGAGGGCCGGAAGCTCTTTGGTGTCGGTCTCGGCCAGGAGGCCGACGAACGTCGTCGTAGCTGCCCGAGGCCGCCTCGCAGAGCGGCCGATTGCGCTCGCAGAGGGCCCGCTCGCCGTAGCGGCGGGCGCGCAGGGTGAGTCGGCTCGCCCGCTCCGGATCGTCGACGAAGGCCCCCGCGTAGGCGCCGTAGAGCCGGGCGCCCGCGAGCAGCAGCCTCTCGTTCCTGGGATCTGCCCTCGATCAGCCCGTCCAGGGCGATCAGATAGGCCGGAGCGCCGTCGCGCACGGTGGCGGGGTCGTCCTGGTCGAGGACCGCCGCCGTGAGGTCGTCGGTCATCCCGCTCGTGGCGGAGCTCAGGAAGTAGCTGCAGCCGGAGAGGGAGACGGCGGTCAGGAGGAGCAGAAGCGTTGCGGCGCGCGGAGCCATCACGAGCCGGATTCTAGCCTCTGGCGGCGCAGCGCGCGGATCTCGGTACCTTCGTGGCTGGCGTCCGGCTCACCTTTCGCTACGAAGTTCTGATACGCCAAATGGCGAGCGGAGTGACCGAGCCGCCGCGTCTCTTCGCGCCACCGATACCTGAGATTGATCCGTCCACAACAGAGAACCCATGACCCGACGCTGGAAGATCGTTCTGGGAGTCGCGATCGCGCTCCTCGCCCTGCGGGTGGCGCTTCCCGCCCTCCTGGCGCGTGTCATCGAGAGACAGGCGAGCGCCGCGCTGGGGCGAGCCGTCCAGGTCGAGAACGTCGATCTCTTCCTGCCGGCCGGCCATGTCACACTGGAGGAGCTGCTCGTCGGACCACCTCTCGATCCCGAGGCGGCCACCGCCCCGATCGACCCGGAGACCGCCCTCATCCACTGGCCCCACGCCCTGCTGAACTTCGGCTGGCTGGGACTCTTCGCTGGAGAGCTGCGGATCCAGCGGGTGGAGGTCGTGGGAGGGCGCGAGCGTCTGGTGCTCCAGGCCGACCACCGTCTGGAGCCGCTGGTCGTGGCGCGACGCGACGATTTCCGAGGCTCCGAATCCAACCGAGTCGGAGGAGGCAGGCGAGGTCTCGCCGCTGGACGAGGGCGAGAAGGAGGATGGCTGGCCCCTGCGACTCGAGCAGCTGGTGCTCGAGAATCACACCTTCCTCCTGATCGACGCCGCCGACTCCACCCGGCCACCGATCGAGCTCTCCCTGGCGGAGCTGACGGTGGGGGATCTCGTCCTCGCCGGCGGGCAGCTCTCGGTCGGGCCGGTGGGCCTTCGCAGCCCGCGCCTTCGGGTACGCCGCGACCTCCAGATCGCCGGCGCCCCGGCACCGGAGAGCGAGCGGCCGGAGGCATCCCCGCCGCGAGAGGTAGCGGCAACCGGCGCTCCCCGACCAGGCTTCCGCCTCGCGTCGTTCGACATCGAGGACGCGCAGCTCGGCATCCTCCTCGAGGAGGGGGAGTTCGAGGTCGCGCTGGACCTCTCGGTCCGCGACGGGACGCTCGCGCGCAATGAGCGCTTTCCCATCGAGATCCGGCTGACCCGCGAGGACGGCTGGCTCGAGGTAGCCGGCGATCTCGGACTCGCTCCCGTCGCCTTCGCCGGAACGGTGCGCTGGGAGGACTTCCCCATCGTGGGGCTGATCGCAGCTGCCAACCCCGAGATCCCGCTGGACCTCCACGCGGGCTCCGTTGCCGGCGAGCTGACGGTCGACCCTGGAAAGCGCCGGCGCCGCCGAGCCCGGCCGGGTTTCGTTGCGGGGAAGGGCCGCCGCCAGGAAGATCGGACTTCGACACCACGAGGAAGTGCTGAAGCTCGACTGCGAGGCCTTGGAGGTGGTGGCAGAAGAGATCGAGATACCGCTCCAGAGCGAGGAGCCACCCAAGGTCGCCCTCGCCTCGGTCCGGATCGAGAAGCCGGCGGTGAAGCTGGTCCGCCGGGCATCCGCTCCAGGAGACGAGACCGAGGAGCCACCCCCTGCCCCGGGGTCGGGTGGGCCGCGAATCGCCGTCGGCAAGCTGCAAGTGGAGGGGGGCACCTTCCAGCTGATCGACGAGTCGGTCGAGCCGACCGTGGCCACCACGCTGAGCGAGATCCGGCTCGAGGGATCGAAGCTCCGGATGCCTGCCCGCAGTGGCCAGCTCGAGGCCGACATCCGAAGCATCGAGGGTGTCTCGCTCCAGGTCTCGGCGGATTGGCAGGAGGGCAACGGAACCACGACCGTCGCGCTCCGCAAGCTCCACCTCCCGAGCTACAGCCCCTACCTGGCCGACGCCACCGGGTTCGAGTTCAAGGGCGGGAGCCTCTCGCTCGACGCAAAGATCGAGAGTACCGGGCCGACGCACGAGACGAAGGCCGACCTGACCTTCAAGAAGATCGCTCTGCGGGACGTGGAGAAGGGGGCCTTCGAGAAAACCTTTGGGATATCCGCCCCCGCCGCCGTCTCGCTCCTGAGCGGCCCGAAAGGCAACATCAAGCTCCCGGTCAACCTGACCTTGGACGAGGGTGGTACGGCGATCGAAGTCCCGGCCCTGTTGATCAGCGCGTTCCGCCAATCGCTCGCGGCGGTCATCGCAGCGCCCCTCAAGGGGCTCGGCCTGGCTGTTCGGGTAGCCACCGGGGGCGGTCAGGAAGGCGCCGGACCTTTGCAGCTCGATCCCGTGGAGCTCGGGCCGGGCTCGGCGCAGCTCACACCCGCTCAAGTGAATCACGCCGGTCTGGTGGCCGAGAGCCTGTCGGCCCGCCCCGACATCGGGCTGGTGCTGACCGGTCGGTTCAGCAAGAAGGACGATCCCTTCCTGCGCGCCCAGGCCCTGCTGGCGCGGATCGACGCCGGGGGCTTCTCTCCCTACGACGAGAGGGGCCTCCTGGAGCGTCGGCGGCTACGCCGCGGGCTGGAGCGGCGGGTGCGGCTCCAGCCCGACGAGCTCGATCCCGAGGACGCGGCGCTGATCGGAGAGTGGCTGGAAGAGACGGATGTCTCCCGGGAGGCGCGAGACCGTCTGGCCGGTGACCGAGCGGAGGCAGTTCGGTCCGTCCTGGTGGATGACCTCGGCCTCGACCCTGCCCAGGTACGGATCGGAAAGCCCAAGAAAGGACCTCCCGGCGTCGCGATCGAGCTCTTCGTCCCCGCCCAGATTGGAGAGAGGAAGCGCCCCGACCACTCCTGAGCGCTCTGGGGTGAACTCCCTCAGTAGATCTGGGGAACCTCCTGACGGAAGGTGAGCTCCGTGGGAACTCCCTTGGGTCGTCGCAGCCGCTTTCCGACCTTCGGTGGAACGAAGCGCTGCTTCTCGTAGGGCACCACGCTCAGCAGGTGGGAGATGCAGTTCAACCGGGCGCGTCGCTTGTCGTCCGCCGGCACGCGGACCCACGGAGCCCAGGGCGTGTCCGTCGCTTCCAGCATGCGGTGGTACGCCCCGGTGTAGTGCCACCAGCGCTGCCAGGACTCGACGTCCATGGGAGAGAGCTTCCAGTGGCGCAGTGGGTCTTTCATCCGGACCTTGAACCGCTCCTCCTGCACCTCTCGACTGACGTCGAAGAAGTACTTGACCAGGATCAGCCCGCTCTCGACCATGTCCTTCTCGAACTCCGGGCACATCTCGAGGAAGCGCTCGTACTCCTGATCGGTGCAGAAGTCCATCACCCGTTCGACACCCGCCCGGTTGTACCAGCTGCGGTCGAAGAGGATCACCTCGCCCGCCGCGGGGAAGTGTTGGATGTAGCGCTGGATGAACAGCTGGCTCCTCTCGCGATCGCTCGGCGCAGGGAGCGCCACCACCCGGAAGACCCGGGGGCTGACGCGCTCGGTGATCCGCTTGATCACGCCGCCCTTGCCGGCCGCGTCCCGTCCCTCGAAGACCACGATGATCCGCAGTCCCTGGCGCTTGACCCATTCTTGCATGTGACAGAGCTCCACCTGGAGCTTGCGCAGCTCGCGATCGAATTCTTTCCGGGAGAGCTTCCGGTCCGCCGGGTTCGGCTGCACCTCGGGGGCTTTCTCTTCGCCCTTTCTCTTCTTCTTCTTCTTGCCTGCCACGGTGTCTCCTCCTCGGGTTCGCGCCGCTCGCTCACACCCGGTCGATCATCGCGAAGTTTCGGCACTGGTTGACGAAGATCGGGGACGACCAGGCCCGCTCCTCGGTTTCTGCGAGGCACTCGTCGTCGTCGGGCCGGCCGAAGCAGGGCTTCACCTCGACGCAGCGCCCCGACTCGTCGTAGCTGCAGCCGAGTGGGTTCGCGCCGACGGCCAGGCTCGGCGCCTCGATGGCGCGCACGTAGTAGAGCGCGTCACGGCCCGCGCTTCGGAACGTCTCGTCGGTGAAGGCGACCTGGCAGCCCGCAGGGTCGCCCGGGCACTCGAACACCTTCCACGGATCCTCCACCAGCCCCTCGATCGCCTCGTTCGCGCCGCGCTGCGGACGGATCCGCACCACCTCGATGCGCGAGATGGGGCGGCGGCGATCGGACGGGTGGTAGCACTCGCCGCGGCACAGGCGTTCCCGCTGGTCCGGGGTGAGGGCGTCCGCGGCATCGTCGGGGCAGCCCGGATTCTGCTCGAAGGATCCGACCGCGCGCGCCTGGAAGATCGGACTCTCCGAGATCGCCACCTCGCTGCCCATCGACGCGGGGCTTCCGCCCGGTGCGTTCAACAGGTCGAACCAGAGCAGAATGCGCGGTCCGCTGGTGCCGTAGACCTCCCTGCGCTGCATCGCCTCCCAGATCGCGTCCCGGTCTCGCCCGGCAGCGTGCACGGCCGCCAGTCCGCCGTTCAGGAAGAAGGAGGCCTGGCGCTCGGTCTCGAAGGCCAGGAAGGGCGCTCTGATGTCCCCCAGCTCCACCGCCTTGGAGCGGGGTCGGGGCTCTTTGTCCGCCCCACGGCCGAGCGGGGTCTGCAGGAAGTTGCCGAAACGGGTCTCGGTGAAAGCGGTCCGCGCGACCTCCTTGTAGCCGGTCCCCGGCCTCGCCGAGTGATTGTCGCTCGAGGCGATGAAGCCGAAGCGGAAGCGCAGCGGGTCGCCTTCCGGGGTCTGCCGTCCCAGTGCCATCAGGTACTGGACCGAGCTCTTCGGGCGGTAGTTGAAGGCGGGCTGGAAGCAGTCGCGACACTGCCCGGCGTCCTGCCAATCTCCCACCGTGGTGCCCGGTACCGTCGCTCCGCCGCCGTTGAAGTCCGCGTCGACGAAGTGCTGTCGCGCCGTCGCCGCGCGCTCCGCACACTCCTCCTCGGACTCGCCCGCGTCCAGACATCGCGCTTCGATGATCTCGCCCGCGCGCCAGCAGGAGGGCAGGTAGCTCTCCTGCGGCTCCGGGCAGGTGCGGCTTCCATCGGCGTCGAGGATCACCTCCGAGAACGGCCGGAACTCCTCGGAGTTCCCGTGGCCGGAGAAGACCTCCACGATGGCCTGACGCTCGCCTCCCCACTGCTCCGGCGTCAGCTGCTTGTCCCACGACGAGCCAAGTGACGTGTAGTAGCCCCAGGTCGTCCCGTGCGGGATCACCATCGTGTCGTGGCCCCAGTCGTCGAGCTTCTCGAAGAGGATCTGCGGCGTGGGCGCCACCTCGCGGCAGTCGAGTGGGAGCTCGCGCACGGGAACGTCGGAGGGACAGTCCGGCACGCTCCCGGTCTCGTTGATGTACTTGACGAAATCCGGACCGCCGCCGTCGCGATCTCCCACCGCGAGCAGACCGAGCAGCAGCGGCGAGGGCACGCCGTCCTGAACCGAAGGCATGCCCGGTGGCGTGCCCGCACTGATCGGACGCGTCGGGATCTTGCCGTCGTCCAGATCGCGCACGATGACGTTCTTGTGACCCCAGTGGTTCTCGGGCATCGTGCCGACCTGGGTCCACTCCCATCCGAGGTAGCTGACGAGATCCGGGTTCGGTCCGGCTCCGGCCACGGCGTTGCACTGCCGGAGGGACTCGATGGTCTCCGTCCAGCGCCGCGGCGTGAGCGTGATCCCGTGGTCGTTGATCGACCAGAAGTCGAGTGCCGAGCAGTGCCTCGCATAGTCGCAGGCGTCCGCGACCGGATACGCGCCATCCCCCCCGGCCATGGGAAGACTCATCTGGAAGGCGTCGAAGGAGAAGGTGGTGTGGACGTGCAGGTCCCCGAACAGGATCTGCTTCGGCTGCGCCACTCCCACTTCGCGCGCCGCGGACTCGATGCGCTGCGCGCGCTTCGCCACGACTCGAGGCGAGATCGCCCGGGCCTGCGGCGAGCCGGCCCGCTCGGTCTCCACACCGAGGCCGGTGCCGAGCGCGTAGAGAACGCCGAGACCAGCGACCACGAGAATGGCGAGGACGCCGAGGACGCGAGCCAGCATGAGGAATCCTCCGATCTAGCACCGCGCCCGCCGGGCGCCGGCGTGGAGGCGAGAGCATAGAACAGCCGAGCCGGGCGGCGAAGCTTCAGTTGCCCCTCCTAGCGGCTAGCGATCCCCCGATTCGGCCAGGTAGTCGCGGACTCTCTGCACGAAGGGCTCCTGGTTGAGCCCGGCCCTTCGGGCCACGGCGAGCGCCTCGTCGACACTCATGCCTTCCCGCTGCACCAGCTGGGTGGCGAGCCAGGCCCCCACGCGGTTCGAGTTGCCGCAGTGGATCAGGATCTGCTTCCCCGAATTCGCCTCGACGATCTCCGCGATGCGGTCGAAGGCCTGGGCGGAATAGGGGCGCAGCCTGGAGACGGGCACCGAGAAGTAGCTCATGCCAAGACCCTCCACCGCGCCGGCCTCGTCCCAGCGCATCTCATCGGGCTCGCGCAGGTTGACGACCAGGGCGACACCATTCTGCTTGGCCGCCTCGAGGCCGGCGGCATCGGGCTGCGCGGCGAACCAGAGATTGCCCAGGTGCGTGACGTTGGGCGCGGCGCCCCAGACGAAGGGACCTTCGACGTCTTCGGGTGCGGTGGCTTCTTCGGCGGCCTGGGAGCCGGCGGCCAGCAGAAGGGCGACCAACAGTGTCAGGCTCTGTCTCAGCATGGGGCTCTCCTCTCGCCCGCGCAGTGTAACCCCGCTCCGAGCCCCAGGGGCGGACGCCGGGGCACTCACAGCTCGCTCGAAGCCAGGAAAAGCTACTGTCAACCTCGTCCTCCGGCCTGGTTGACAGCCCCGCCGCGGGGCTCCTAGTCTCGCTCCCGTTCCACGGAAGGAGCTCCCCTTGTTCGAGACCTACTCCCGGCTGGCCGAGCGCGCCCTTCGCCAGCAGCCACCCACTCACGCGGAATCCCTGTGGATTCTGGACGGACCGGACGTCGAGCTGCTGCCGCTGCTGCAGGCGGCCTTCGTCCCCCGGGAGCACCACTTCGGCCGCACGGTCATGGTGCACATCCTCAACAACGTCCAGAGCGGTCACTGCGGAGAGGACTGCGGCTACTGCGCCCAGTCGAAGAACTCGACGGCGCCGATCCGCAAGTACCCGATGAAGAGCGACGAGGAGATCTTCGCCGAGGCCGAGGCCGCCGCGAAGGCCGGGGCCTCGCGCTACTGCATGGCCCTCTCGGGCCGCGGCCCGAGCCTCGCCCAGACCCGGAAGCTGGCCGGCCTGATCCGCGAGATGAAGGAGCGCTACCCGATCGAGCTCTGCCTCTCGATGGGATTGGTGGACGAGGAGCGGGCCCGCCTGCTGGCCGATGCCGGTCTCGACCGCCTGAACCACAATCTCAACACCAGCGAGTCCCACTACCGGAAGATCTGCTCGACCCACAGCTACGGCGACCGCCTGCGCACCCTCGCCACCGCCAAGAAGTGCGGCATCGAGTCGTGCAGCGGATTGATCGTGGGAATGGGTGAGAAGAGCGCGGACATCGTCGAGGTGGCCATCCAGCTCCGGGAGCTCGAGGTGGCCTCGATTCCCGTGAACTTCCTGATCCCGATCGAGGGCAACCCGCTCCAAGGCGACGGCTCCCTCACCCCGGAGCGCTGCCTCCGGGTGCTGGCACTGATGCGCCTGGTGAACCCGGCGGCGGAGGTACGGATCTCGGCGGGTCGCGAGGGTCACATCCGCTCGCTCGGCGCCCTGGCACTCTGGCCGGCGAACTCGCTCTTCGTCGAGGGCTACCTGACCACCCAGGGCGCAGGCGAGCAGGAGACCTACCGGATGATCGAGGACGCCGGATTCGAGGTGCTGGGAAACCCGACCTACCACGCGGAGCGAACCGCGCGCGAAGCCTCGTCCAGTGAGTTCCGGCTCTGTGACGCCGCGGGCGGTGCGGTCCAGCCCGAGATCTCGGAATCCTCGTGAGCGCCTCCTCCCATTCCTCGAGCAGTGCTGCCCAGGAAGCGGTGGGCGGTGGCGCCCGCGTGCGCTCTCCGCTCGATCCGCTGGCGGAGGCCTCGCTGGAAGCCATCCGCTCTCGCGGCACCTACCGGCGCATGAGGGTTCTGGAGGGAGCCCAGGGGCCCGCGCGCGTGGTGGACGGCCGCCCGGTGCTCCACTTCGCCGGCAGCAACTACCTGGATCTCGCCCACCACCCGGAGGTGATCGAGGCCTCGGTGCGCGCGGCCCGGGATCACGGCTGCGCCTCTGGCGGCTCCAGGCTGATCTCGGGGAATCTGCCCATCCACGAGCGTCTCGAGGAGGAGCTCGCCGAGCTGCTGGGAACCGAGGCGGCGCTGGTCTTCAGCACCGGCTACATGGCGAATGCCGGGGTGATCCCAGCGCTTGCCGGACGCGGCGACGTGATCGTCTCCGATGCGCTGAGCCACGCCTCGATCATCGACGGCTGCAGGCTCTCCCGCGCCGAGACCCGCGTCTTCCCCCACGGCGACCTGGAAGCTCTGGAAGCGACGCTTCGCCGGGTGGCCAGGGGCGGAAGGCGAGTGCTGCTGGCGGTGGACGGCATCTATAGTATGGACGGCGATCTGGCCCCGCTTGGCGAGATGGTGGCGCTCGCGCGCCGCTTTGGCGCGATGCTGCTGCTGGACGACGCCCACGGGACCGGCACCCTCGGCGCCCGGGGGGGCGGAACCGCCGAGCAGCTCGGTGTGGACCAGGGCATCGACGTCCTGGTGGGCACCCTGGGCAAGGCCCTCGGATCCTTCGGCGCCTTCGTCGCCGGGAGCGCCGCGCTGCGCGACCTGCTGGTGAACGTGGCCCGAAGCTTCATCTTCTCCTGCGCGCTGGCGCCGCCCCAGGTGGAGGCCGCGCGCGCCGCACTGCGACTGCTGGGCCAGGAGTCGTGGCGCCGGGAGCGATTGCGCGCCAATGGGGAGCGACTGCGCCGTCTTCTCGCCGAGCGCGGAGTCTCGACGCACCCCAGCACCACTCACATCATCCCGGTGATTCTGGGTGGGAACCAGCGCACCATGGCGACTTGCGAACGCCTGCTGGAGCGGGGCTTCTTCGCCCAGGGGATTCGACATCCGTCGGTTCCCGAGGGCAGCGCCCGGCTTCGACTCACGCCGATGGCGACCCACCGCGAGGAAGAGATCGACGCCCTGGCCGACGCCGTCGCCGCGGAGGTCGCCGGATGCCGATGAGGAGCCCGGGGCTTCTTCGTGAGCGGCACCGACACCGGCGTCGGAAAGACGGTGGTGGCCTGCGCCCTGCTGCGGGCGATGAGACGGCGCGGTCTCGACGCCGGCGCGATGAAGCCGATCGAGACCGGCGTCGGCGCCGAGGGTCCCCTCGACGCCCAGGCCCTGCGAAGCGCCGCGGCGGCGAGCGGAGCCCCTGGAGGAGATCTGCCCTCAGACCTTCGCGCTCCCGGCGGCGCCGACCGTGGCCGCCGCCAGCGAGGGGCGAGACGTGGAGATGGAGGCGATTCGCGATGCCTTCGCCCGCCTCCGCCAGCGGCACGAGTGGCTGGTCGTCGAGGGAGCCGGCGGGCTGCTGGTCCCCGCCGCTCCGGGTCTCACCATGGCGGACCTCTGCCGGGAGCTCGAGCTGCCGCTTCTGATCGTCTGCCGCGCCGCGCTGGGCACCATCAACCACACCCTTCTCACCCTGGAGGCTGCCGAGGCGCGAAACCTTCCGGTAGCCGGCGTGGTGATCTCGCACTCCGGGGGCCGGCTTTCGGAGGCAGACCAGGCCAATCTCGAGGCGCTTCGCGACGCGCTCGGCCCCAGGCTGGTGGGCGAGATCCCGCCGCTTCGCGACGGTGAGCTCCCCGGAGAGGAGCACATCGATCTCGACGCGCTGCTGGAACGGGCGGACCAGGTGCCGGACGCCCGCCCTTTATGACGCATGCGTCAGAAAGGGCGTTTCTCCGGCCCCGAAGATGACGCAATCTTGACGCAGCGGCGAACGGGCCGCGTCATTGGGACAGGTCCGCGCGGTCGGGACCGTCGCGCAGCAGATCGTTCCGGCCGGCGGACCGGGCGCCGTGGATCTGCGGATACCCGCGGGTGGGGTCTCAAGCGGATTTCCCGCCGCGCCGATTGATGGGGAATGGCTCAGTTCGGCGTAGAGGTCGTCGAGGATCTCCAGCTCCTCGACGTCAAGCTGAAGATGCTCAAGAACGAGTACGAACAGTACTTCATGGGCAGCCGCACGCGGGAGCCCTCCCTGCTGCGCGGCGAAGTCCAGAAAATGGTCGCCTACTACGCCAACGTCCCCATCCGGAACACGGGCTACCGGTTCAAATTCAACAACTTGCGAGCCCGCTTCTTCGCCTTCCGGCGTCACTGGGACCGCATCCTCCGGGAGATCGAGGAGGGACGCTACGAGCGCCATCTGTTCCGGGCGAATCTCCGCGAACGAGAGCGAGGAGAGCCCTCCGGTTCCCGCCGACCCGCTGCCGACTCCGAGAAGAAAGAGCGCGAGGACGTCTTCGATAGCTACCTCGCGGCCCGAGAGGCCTGTGGTCAGAGTACCTCGGGAATCACCCGGAAGAAGCTCGACGCTCTGATGGAGAAGCAGGCGGCCCAGCTCACCGGCAAGCTCGGCTGCCAGGAGGTGAAGTTCCGGGTCGTGGTGGCGGACGGCAAGGCCAAGCTGAAGGTCTCTCCGGTCCGCAGCTAGCTAGACCGGAGAGGCTACGGAGATCTCAGGTCTTGAACTTCTCCGAGACCGCAATCCGGGTGACCGCCCGCGAGAAGGCTTCCTGGTACTCGTCGTAGACGTCCTCGCCGTGCTCGGTCTGGCGCATCTCCTCGAGCTGGCGCTGGGCGCGCTCCCGGGCGGTGGTGGCCCTCTCCACGTCGATGTCGTGGGCAAACTCGCAGGAGCCGACCATCACCGTCACCTCATCGGCGCTCACGTTGGCGTAGCCGGTGGAGACAGCGGCGTGAAGGGTGGTGTCGCCCTGCTCCACTTCCATCACGCCGATCTGCAGACCGGTGAGGAACGGCTCGTGCCCATCCAGGACGCCGAAGTAGCCTTCCGTCCCGGGCAGGAGCACGCTCTCGACCGTGTCGCGGAAGGCCTGCCCCTCCGGGGTCACGACGACCAGCTCGAGGGCCACGGCTAGACCATCCCCTTGGCTTTCTCGATCACGTCCTCGATGCCCCCGACCATGTAGAAGGCCTGCTCGGGCAGGTCGTCGTGCTTGCCCTCCAGCACCTCCTTGAATGCGCGGATGTTGTCGTCGAGCCGCACGTAGGCGCCAGCGGTTCCCGTGAACTGCTCGGCCACGTGGAAGGGCTGGGAGAGGAAGCGCTCCAGCTTGCGGGCCCGGGCCACGGTGATCCTGTCCTCCTCGGAGAGCTCGTCCATGCCGAGGATGGCGATGATGTCCTGGAGGTCCTTGTACTTCTGGAGCACCTGCTGGACGCCCCGGGCCACCTGGTAGTGCTCGTCCCCCACCACCTGGGGGTCGAGGATGCGGCTGGTGGAGTCGAGCGGATCCACCGCCGGGTAGATGCCCAGCTCGGAGATCCGCCGCGAGAGCACCGTGGTCGCGTCCAGGTGGCTGAAGGCCGTGGCCGGCGCAGGGTCGGTGAGGTCGTCGGCGGGGACGTAGATCGCCTGCACCGAGGTGATGGAGCCCTTGGTGGTGGAGGTGATGCGCTCCTGCAGCTCGCCCATGTCGGTGCCCAGGGTCGGCTGGTAGCCCACCGCGGAGGGGATGCGGCCGAGCAGCGCCGACACCTCGGAGCCCGCCTGGGTGAAGCGGAAGATGTTGTCGATGAAGAGGAGCACGTCCTTGCCCTCCTCGTCGCGGAAGTACTCGGCGCAGGTGAGCGCGGAGAGGCCGACCCGCGCACGCGCTCCGGGCGGCTCGTTCATCTGTCCGTAGACCAGGGCCGCCTTGTCGAGAACGCTGCTCCCGTCGGCGAGCTTCGTGTCCATCATCTCGTTCCAGAGGTCGTTGCCCTCGCGGGTGCGCTCACCGACGCCGCCGAAGACCGAGTAGCCGGCGTGCTCCTTGGCGATGTTGTTGATCAGCTCCATCAGCACCACCGTCTTGCCGACACCGGCGCCCCCGAACAGGCCCACCTTGCCGCCCTTCGGGTAGGGAGCGATCAAATCCACCACCTTGATGCCGGTCTCCAGCATCTCGATGGTGGTGGACTGGTCGACGAACTCGGGAGCCGGGCGATGGATGGGATAGGTCATCTCGCTTTCGATCGGACCGCGCTCGTCCACCGGCTCCCCGATCACGTTCATGATGCGTCCCAGCGTCTTGGGACCGACCGGCACCCGGATCACATCGCCGGTGTTGACGACCCTCTGATGGCGGGTGAGGCCATCGGTGGTGTCCATGGCGATGCAGCGCACCGTGTTCTCGCCCAGGTGCAGTGCCACCTCGACCACGAGATTGTCCTCGCGCTCGTCGATGGCGGCGTTCGTGGTGCGAAGCGCCGTGTAGATCTCGGGCAGGTCGCCGGGCGGGAACTCCACGTCCACGACCGGACCCGTTACCTGCGTGATCTTGCCTTCCGCTGCCATGGTGTCTTCTCCGATGGAATGATCATTCGAGCGCCTGGGCGCCGGTCACGATCTCGACCAGCTCCTTGGTGATGGCGGCCTGGCGCGCGCGGTTGAATTGGAGGGTGAGGCTGCTGATGAGCTCCTCGGTGTTTCGGGTGGCGGACTCCATCGCCGTCATGCGGGCGGCGTGTTCGCCTGCCTGGCTCTCCAGCAGCGCGCGGTAGATGTTGAATTCCAGGGCGTTGGGGATGAGCACCGAGTAGACGGTCTCGGCATCGGGCTCGATCTTGAACGGGATCGCCTCCTCCCCCTCCCCCTCCGCCCGCTCGGGCACCAGGGGAAGGGCGGTGACGTCCCGCGGCACCTGGCTGAGCGCCGAGACGAACTCGTTGAAGACCAACACCACTTCGTCGACCTCGCCGGCGATGAAGCGCTTCGAGACGTGGTCGGCGATCTCCGCGGCGAGGCGGTACTCCACCGTCCCGATGTCGGTCCAGGTGCGGCTGATCTGGCTGGCGCGCCGTCTGCGGAAGTAGTCCCTCGCCTTGCGACCCACCAGCGCGATCGAGACCGACTCGAACTGCGGCTCTCGCTCCGCCAGGATCGCCTCGGCCCGCTTCATGGCATTCGCGTTGAAGGCTCCGCAGAGGCCGCGGTCGGAGGTGACGATCACCATCTCCAGCGCCCGGCGTTCCTCGCGCTGTTCGAGCAGCGGGTGCTCCGCTTCGAGAGCGCGCCGCCCGATCTCCTCGAGGGTGGCGTACATCCGCTCGGCGTAGGGGCGAGCCGCGATGATCGCGTCCTGGGCGCGCCGCAGCTTGGCGGCCGCCACCATGCGCATGGCGCTGGTGATCTGCTGCGTCTTCTCGACGCTGGTAATGCGCCGCCGGATGTCTCTCAGAGTGGCCACGTCGGGTTCCTTGCTTTCAAGCCGCTTCGCTCTCTGCCTTCTTGGTGGGTTCGAAGACGTCGGCGAAGGCGTCGAGAGCGGCGGCCAGCTTGGCTGCCAGCTCATCGGGGAGCTCGGCGGTGTCGCGAATCTCGTCGAGGATGTCGGCGTGTCGGCTGCGGATGTAGCCGAGCATCTCCTCCTCGTAGCGGCCGAGATCCGAGACCTCGTAGCCTCGCACCCAGGAGTCGCGTCCCTCGGGCGGCGACGCCGAGAAGATCGAGACCACCTGCTCCTGCATCGGCATCGGCTTGTACTGGCCCTGCTTCAGCATCTCGGTCTGCCGCTCGCCGTTCGCCAGCTGCTCCTGGGTCGCCTTGTCGAGGTCGCTTCCGAACTGGGAGAAGGCCGCCATCTCCCGGTACTGGGCCAGGTTGAGCTTCAGCGTACCGGCCACCTTCCGGGTGGCCTTGGTCTGGGCGTTGCCGCCCACCCGCGAAACCGAGATGCCCACGTTCACTGCCGGCCGGACCCCGGAGTTGAAGAGATCCGTCTCCAGGAAGATCTGGCCGTCGGTGATGGAGATGACGTTGGTCGGGATGTAGGCCGAGACGTCGCCGGCCTGGGTCTCGATGATGGGAAGCGCGGTCAAACTGCCACCACCCTCGTCGTCGTTGAGCTTGGCCGCGCGCTCCAGCAGTCGCGAGTGCAGGTAGAAGACGTCGCCCGGATAGGCCTCGCGGCCCGGCGGCCGCCGCAGCAGCAGCGAGAGCTGACGGTAGGCCACCGCCTGCTTGGAGAGATCGTCGTAGATGATGACGGCGTGCTTGCCGTTGTCCCGGAACCACTCGCCCATCGTGCAGCCGGTATAGGGCGAGATGAACTGGAGCGGCGCCGGCTCGCTGGCGGTGGCGGCCACCACGATCGTGTAGTCCATCGCGCCGTGCTGCCGGAGCTTCTCCACCACCTGGGCCACGGTCGACTGCTTCTGGCCGGTGGCCACGTAGATGCAGAAGACGTCCGTCTGCTTTCTGGTTGATGATGGTGTCCACGGCGATGGCGGTCTTTCCGGTCTGGCGGTCGCCGATGATCAGCTCCCGCTGGCCGCGGCCGATGGGCGTCATCGCGTCGATGGCCTTGATACCGGTCTGCAGGGACTCGAAGACGGACTTGCGCTTGACGATGCCGGGGGCCTTCACCTCGACGCGGCGTGTCTCGGTGGTATCGACCGGGCCCTGGCCGTCGATCGGATTGCCGAGTGCATCCACCACGCGGCCCAGCATGGACTCGCCGACGGGAACCTCGATGATGCGGTTGGTACGCCGCACCAGGTCACCCTCGCGGACGTGGAAGGCCTCGCCCATCACCGCGATGCCGACGTTGTCTTCCTCGAGGTTCAGCACCATTCCCTGCACATTGCCGGGAAACTCGACGAGCTCTCCGGCCATGGCGGACTCGAGACCGTAGACGCGCGCGATGCCGTCGCCGAACGACAGCACGGTGCCGGTCTCGGCGACGTCGATCTCGCGGCCGTACTCCTTGATCTCGCGCTTCAGGATGTCGGTGATCTCACCGGGCTTGATGTCCATTCTCTCCGATCCTCTCCGATCCTTCGTTCGCGTGCGCTTGGCTGGGCGCGGCCCGTGGTGGGGATCTGCTCACCTGCGGCTCGCCGCGCGCGGATTTCTACCTCGTCAGATTCGCGCGCAGCTGGCGCAGCTGCGTTCGCAGACTCCCGTCGAAGACCAGGTCGCCGACCTTGGCGATGACGCCGCCGAGCAGACTCGGGTCGACTCGGACCGAGACTTCCACCTCGCCGCCAGTGCGGGTGGAAAGCGCCCGTCGGAGCCGCTCCAGCTGATCGTCCCGCAGCGGGCCGGCCGAGACGACCTCGGCACGCCGGAGCCCGGCGTCCTCGCTGGCCAGCCGTTCGAACTCCTCGCGGATGGCCGGGAAATCGATCAGCCGACGCTGGTCGATCAACAATGAGAAGAAGCTCTGCACCATGGTGCTGGCGCCGATCCGGTCGGTCACCCCATCCAGCACTGCCCGGCGCTGGGCCACCGGGTGGAGCGGTCGGAAGAGCACGTCGTGGAGCTCCGGATTCCCCTCCAGGAGATCTCCCATGCTGGTGAGCTCCCCCCCGACTTCCGCGACCTGTCCCGCCTCTTTCGCGAGCTCGAAGAGGGCCTTTGCGTAGCGTCGCGCCACCCTGCCGCGCGCCATCAGTGCAGCCCTCCCTGGCTCCCGGCCGGCGCCGGAGTCCCGCCACCGGCTTCGATCTCCGCCACGAACTCGTCGACCAGGCGGTCGCGATCCCCGTCGGTCACCTGCTCCTGGAGCAGCTTGCCGGCCAGCTCGACGGAGAGGTCGGCCGCCTCGTCGCGCAGCGCCTGCTTCGCGCGCTCGACCTCGCGATCCACGCCGCTCGCCGCGTCGCGCTTGATGCGCTCAGCCGTAGCGCGGGCATCCTCGAGAATCTGCGACCGCTCCTGCTCCGCGCGCTCGCGGGCCATCTGGCGCAGCTCCTCGATCTCGACGTCGAGCTTCGCGGCCCGCTGCGTCCACTCGGCGAGGCGATCCTCCGCCTCCTTCAACAGCTGCTCGGAGCTGGCCAGGTTGTCCTGGATGCGTTGGCGCCGCTCGCTCAGGTAGTTGAGCACCGGCTTTCGACCCAGGTAGAAGAGCACGCCCAGCAGCAGCAGGAGATTCCCCGCCTCCCAGGCGAATTCCATCAGGCCCCCGCCCTCTTCCGAGGCCGCGGCGGGCGATGCCACCACGAGAAGCAAGAGCGCCGGAAGGAGTGCGTATCGGGTCATCAGAAGCTCCTCCCCAGTACGCGGGTGGCGGCTTCCCGCGCCAGCTCCTGGGCCTGCTCGCGCAGCTGGGAGCGAGCATCGTCCAGCGCTCCGGCCACCTCCTCGCGCGCGCGATTGATCTCCGCCTCCGCCTCGCTTCGCACGCTTCCGGTCAGCTGGGCCTGCTCGCGGCGCGCCTCCTCCAGCACCTGCTTGCGGCCGCTCTCCGCCTCTTCGCGGGCACTCCGCACCGCGCTCCGGTAGCGCCCGAGAGTGGCTTCCGCCTCGGCGCCGATCTGGGCGGCCCGCTTGCGCGCCCCCTCGATGCGCGCGTCGCGCTCGTCGAGGACGCGGAAGATCGGGTGGAAGAGCAGCTTGTTGACGGGAAAGACGAGCAGAACGAAGAGGACGATCAGGTAGAAGATCCGCTCGTCGGGAAAGATCTCGAGACTGTCCCCGGAGGCCTGGACGGGAAGCGCAACGAGCAGCCCGATGGCCAGGGCGGGGATTGTGGCTGCGATCGAGGAAAGGCTGTGCCGGTTCATACTCTGCCTGAACTCTGCCTGAACTCCACTCCCTGCTAGCTAGAGCTGCTCGCGGTGGGGATGAACCTCGAGGGAAACCCAAAGACGACCGGCGGACCGGGTCGATCCGCCGGTGACGGAGCGGCGCCAATAGTTACAAAAAACGCACGAAGATCAAGATGATTCGGCTTCTGGGGCGGCCTCGCAACGCCCCTCGAGGATGCCCCCCTCGGCCACGGCCAGACGCGGGCAGCGGAGTGATCCCACCACGCGAGCGGTATGCAGCAGCTCGACGCGCTTGCGCGCGTGAATCTCCCCCTCGAGCTCGCCCCCGACGATCAGCTCGTCGACCTCGATCCGAGCGCGGACGCACGCGCCTTCGCCGATCACCAGGCATCCCTCGGCCACCACGTCTCCAGAGAGCTTCCCGTCGATCCGGGCGGCGCCACGGAAGGAGAGAAGGCCCTCGAACTCCGTCCCGGGCCCGAGAACGGTCGGAATCTGACCGGCGGTCACGGTGCGCCCTCCAGGATCGCCCGGGTGATGCGATGGAGGTCCTCGGGACCGTAGAACTCGATCTCGATCTTGCCCCGGCCTCCGGCCGTGGAGATCTTGACCTTGGTCTGGAGCTGGTCGCGGAGGCTCTCGACCAGCTGCTGCAGGTGGGGATCGAGCGCGTCCCCGGCGGCTCGGGGGCGCCGACGCGTGGGCGTCCGCGTCCCGCTGAGAGAGCGGGCCAGCTCCTCCGCCGCCCGAACCGAGAGCTGGTTCGCCACGATCCGGTCGCGCAGGTGGCGGCGCCGCTCCGGATTGTCGATCTGAAGCAGCGCCTTGGCGTGACCGGCGCTGAGCACGCCGCTCTCCACCTCCTGCTGGAGCTCGCGGGGCAGCTCGAGCAGACGCAGATGATTGGCGATCGTCGAGCGGTCGAGACCGACCCGTTCGCCCACCTGTTCCTGGGTGGCACCGCCCTCGGTGAGGGCGCGGAAGGCCAGGGCCAGCTCGATCGGATTCAGGTCGTGACGCTGCACGTTTTCGACCAGAGCCATCTCGAGAAGCTCGCGGGACGCGACGTCCTTGACCATGGCGGGGATCGTCGTCAGGCCGGCCAGCTCGGCCGCGCGCCAGCGCCGCTCCCCCACCACCAGCTCGTACCCGTCCGGCGGACTCCCGCACCACCACCGGTTGCAGGAGACCGTGACGCAGGATCGAGTCGGCCAGACCGGCCAGCTCCTCGGCGTCGAAGGTCCGCCGGGGCTGCTGCGGGTTGGGCCGGATCCGCTCTACCTCAATCTGTGTATACGGTCCGCGAGGCTCCGGCTCCGGGCTGGAATCCGCAGGCGACGCCCCGGCGTCCACCGACGGTGCGGGAATCAAGGCTCCGAGTCCTCGACCGAGCGCGTTACGGCGTGTGGCCATTCTCTTTCCCTCCCTCGTCCTCTCTGCCCGACCTGGGAATGGGCAGAAGGGGCGGCTTTCGCGGGGACTGATCGTCCCCGCAGCGTCGCAGCAGTTCCTCGGCGAGGCGCAGGTAGCTCTTGGCTCCCTTGGAGTGGATGTCGTAGAGGAGGATCGGCTTGCCGTGACTGGGAGCCTCGCTGAGGCGTACGTTGCGGGGAATCGCGGTGGCGAAGACGCGATCGCCAAAGTGCTCCCGGACCTCGGTCTCCACCTGGCGGCAGAGGTTCGCCCGTCGGTCCATCATCGTGAGCACGATGCCCTCGACCTCGAGCCGCGGGTTCAATCCCCGCCGTATACGCTCAACAGTGTCGAGAAGGCGCGCCAGTCCTTCCAGCGCGTAGTACTCGCACTGCAGCGGGATGATCACCGCGTCTGCCGCGGTGAGCGCGTTGACGGTGAGCAGGCCGAGGGAGGGAGGGCAGTCGATGGCGATGTAGTCGTAGGCGCAGGCGACCGGCTCGAGCACCCGCCGCAGCCGTCCCTCCCGATCCTCCATGCTGACGAGCTCGATCTCCGCCCCCACCAGGTCCGGACCCGAGGGCGCCAGGTGGAGGTGAGAGAGCTCGGTGGGTCGGGTAACGTCGAGAATGACGCGGTCTCCCACCAGCGCGTCATAGAGATGGATTTCGGGGTCGATGGCCCCGTAGGCGCTGCTGGCATTGGCCTGGGGATCGATGTCCACCAGCAGGGTGGCTCGCTCCGCCGCCGCCAGGGAGGCGCTCAGGTTGACGGCGGTCGTCGTCTTGCCGACCCCGCCCTTCTGGTTGACGATGGCCAGAATCCGGCCGCGCCGCGCTTCCGCTGTGTCGATGTAGGAGTGAATAGAAGAATTCCCCCGGGGGACAACCTCTCTTCCCCACTAGTAACACACTGCCACCACCAAGTTCAAGCGTTCCACGTGGAACGCGCCGAATTTCCTCAGCCGTCCTGGGCTTCCACCTGCCGCCAGACGTGCTCGGCGAAGCCGGCACCGGCGGCCTGCAACTCCTCTAGTTCGTCGTCGAACTGGGCGGTGGCAACCACGCGACCCTCGAAGCCTCGTTCCGCCAGGCGCTTTACAGCCAGCAGGTTCGCCTCATGGCTAAACATGGCGAGCAGTACCAATCGCGTCCGACCCAGCCGCACTCGCTCCCAGAGATCCGAGTCGGTCACGTCGCCGAGCAGCACGTCGTTCCCCGCCTCGGTGCGCTCGCGAACCGTGACGAGATCGCGGTCGAGACCTACGACGGTCTCACCCCTGCGCTCGCGCATGAACTTCATGGCGAAGACGTCCTACACGATCAGGATGCCGATCGCGATGCGACCGTGCAGGGCCTGGGACTCGCCCTTTTTCTCCAGCACCTTCACGGCGAACTCCGTGCTCGAGAAGCTCAGCGCGAAGGCCACCTGCAGATTCACCCCTGCGAACGCCTCCAAGCCGACCGCTCCCAATCCCAGGAGGCCGGTGCCGAGGACGGCGATGGAGATCAGCATGTGCAGCGAGGCGGTGCCCCAGATCTGGGGCCGCAGCAGGCTGCGCAGATCGAGCTTCAGCCCGATCCCGAAGAGCAATAGATAGACGCCCAGATCTGCAATCAGCTCCAGATCTTCCCCTGGGGAGAATCTGAAGCCGTTCAGAACGAAGTCAGCGGCGAGGAAGCCAACCAGTGGCGGCAACCCGATCGGCCCATCTCTCAGCCGCCGGCTCCGAGGCTACGCGGGGAGAAGTGCGGGAATCCTCAGGTCAGCTTCCGTCCGAGCCAGACAGCTCGACGGGGTCCGCCCAGGGGCACCGTGTACGACGAGACCGACTCCGCGCCGACCCCTTCGACCGATCCGGGTGGTGGCTGAGCCTCCGAGAGGGGCAGGGCGAGAATGCCCCCCGGCTCCGCCCAGGGCAGCATCCAGATCAGGGCCCGGCGCGGGGTCGCCATGGCCTGCGCCGTCACCAGAGCGTGCGGCTCGGGCGGCAGCTCCTCGGCCCGACCGAGTCTGAGGATGGCGTTTGCGATTTCCAGCTCCCGGACGACGGCGCGCTGGAAGTGATGAGGGCGCTCCCGCGACTCGACCAGTGTGACTCTTCGTTCCGGGTGCAGCAGAGCGATCGGGAGACCCGGAAAGCCTGCCCCCGAGCCGAGATCCGCCATCGAGGAGACTTCGGGGAGCTGTCGGTCCAACGCCAAGGCGTCCAGGATCAGCCGGCGCACCACCGCCTCGGCATCGCCGTGGGCGGTCAGATTCATTCTCTCCGACCATTGAGCCAGGAGTTCCGCCAGCCGCCCCAAGGCGCGGGCAAGCGCGTCGAGCCGCGGGCCCGCGAGGCCGAGCTCCTCGAGGCCTTGCCTCACCAGAGAGCTAGCCGCATTTCTCACCAGCTCGCTACGGCGGAGGTCAGGAGGGCTCCACGCGGATTCGTTCCACGTGGAACATCGCGCCTACTCCTCTTCCTCTTCCTGCGAATCCGGGGAGGAGTCCCGCGAGCTGTTCAAGGCCTCCTCGTACTCGTCCGCGCCTTCCGGAACGACCACCACCTGGCGATATCGGCCCTCGCCAACGCTCATCGTGGCGACGCCCTCCATCTCCCGCAATGCCATGTGAATGCCGCGCCGATCCCTGGCGTTCATCGGGTCGAGGGCTACCGCACGCGTCGTGTCCTTGGCGCGGCGGGCGGCCCGCTCCGCCATCCGGCCGAGGAACTCCTCGCGCCTCTCCCGATCCCCCTCGGCATCCACGACGACCCGCTTCGGCTCATCGCTGAGGCGCCCCGCCGCCTGGTTCGCCAGCAGCTGGATGGCTTCTGTCGCCCGGCCGTCGGCCGCCGTCAGCTCCTCGGCGGCCGCGCCCGCCAGCTGATACACCACGAAGCGCCCCTCTTCACTCTCGCTGACCTCGAAGGGGCCGAGGTCCATCCGCTCGACCACACCGAGGATGAACTCTCCGACCGGACCCAGATCGCCCGTGGCCGTCCCCACCGAGGGCTCGGCAGGCGCCGGGCGCGGCTCCCGATTCCGCTCGGTGCGCGCCTCGCGCGGCTCCCGATCCCCACGGCTACGCCCCCCGCGGTCTCGGTCCCGGCTCGGTCCGCGGTCTCGGTCCCGGCTCGGTCCGCGGTCTCGGTCCCGGCTGGACCCGCGGTCCCGGTCCCGGCTGGGTCCGCGGTCTCGGTCCCGACCGCGGTCTCGGTCCCGGCTGGGTCTTTCGCGCTCTGCGCTGCGGTTCCCACCGCCTCTGGGTTCCGCGATCTTGCCCACCATCTCCGTGGGCTGCGCCACGATCGACGGTGCGAGAGCCGGTTCCCGACACCTCGGAGCTGGGCAGCTCGCGGAAGGTGATCTCACTCTCGTCGATTCCGAAGAAGTTCACCGCCTTCGCCCGCGCGTCGGCCGCTGTCTCTGCCGAAGAATTCCTTTGCCTCAGATTTCATGTCGTACATCTCATCTCTCTCACTTTGCAGCTGCGGGGCTTCGGTTGATCAACACCTGCTGCAGGATCCCAAGGACGTTGCTGACAAGCCAGTAGAGCACCAGCCCGGAGGCGAACTGATAGAAGAGCAGCGTAAACATGATCGGCATGACGGTTAGCATCATCCGCGCCTGAGCCGGGTCCATGGTGGTGGGTGTCATCTTTTGCTGGAGAATCATGCTACCGCCCATCAGGAGCGGGAGCAGGCGAACCGGGAGCTCCAGCCCCGGAATCGTGAAGAGTGCCTCCGGCGCCGAGAGGTCGGTGATCCAGAGCATGAAGGGCTCCTGACGCAGCTGGATGGCACCTTGCAGGGCGTAGTAGAGACCGATGAAGACGGGGAGCTGAAGCAGCATCGGGAAGCAGCCCGCCATCGCCGAGAAGGGACTCATCCCCGCCTCCCGATAGACCGCCATCATCGCCTCCGACTGCTTCTGGCGGTCGTCGCGCGTACTTCTCCTGGACTTCCTTCATCTTCGGCTGGAGCGCGCCCATCTTCTTCATCGACTTCATCTGTCGCGCCATCACCGGCGCCATCAGCAGCCGCACCATGACGGTCACGATGATGATCGCCACTCCGTAGTTCGGAACGATGGAGTAGGTGGCGACCAGCAGCCAGATGAAGAAGCGGGTCAGCGACGGGAACCAGCCCTTGAGGATCGCCTCATCGAGGTGGGCGCCCACCTCTTCGAGGCTCGACTGGATCTTGGGTCCCAGGTACACCTGGAGCTCGCGCTCGGCGCGCTGGCCAGGAGGAATGTTCACCGCCTGAAACGCCAGCTCGGTCATGGCTTCGACCCCCGGCTCCAGCGGGGTGAAGCGCGCGCCTGCCTCGCGAGGGACGTCGGAAATCAGCGCCGCCAGGAAATAGCGGCTCTGTGCACCTGCCCAGTCGACCTCGATGGGGAACTCCCGCAGCTCCTCGAGGTGACCGCCACCGAAGAGCCCGAGCATGCTGGGGCCCGACCCTACCGGCGCTTGCTCCAGACTGCCGTCGGCGCGTGCCACCAGGCTGTAGTCCTTGAAGCCACTCTCCTCGCGCAGCGCCGCCGGCCAACGGGTCCGAAACGTCGCGCGAATCTGGCGGTCCGAGTCGTTCTCCAGCTCCAGCCGGAGCCGAAACAGGTAGCGTTCCTCCTCGAAGAGATAGGTCTTGCGGATGCGGATCCCACCCTGCTCGCGTGTGAACACCAACGTCTTCGAGTCGGGCTGCTCGACGTCTGTAGGCACCTCGGCTCAGATCCCCGAAGCCGAGTTCGTCGAAGGGGGTCGCCAGCGTGGGTTTCTGTTCGGGGTCGAAGGTCACCATGTCGACAGCGCCCCCACCGAGCTCCTCCCCGACGTCGTAGTCCTTGAGTTTCCAGCTGACGCAGGCCGCCCCCGTGCGTGGTGAACTCCGCCTCGTAGAGCGCGTTCTGGATCTCGATGATCTGCTCCTCCGGGACCTCCGCTACGGCCGGCACCTTCGAGCGCAGGAGCCGGGCTTGGCGCCCCCGGCTCGGGGAATACCGGCTCCGGTGATGGTCTCGTCCGGAGCTACACCCTCCACGACACCGACTTCCCCCAGGGGAGTAGGCAGGGTCTGGCTCCGGCGGGCGTTTGCTCTCGGTGAACATCGTCCACAGCATCAGGACCAGGAACGAGAGGCCGAGCGCCAGCGCGAAGTTACGGTCCACGCTGTTCCCCTCCCGGAACCGGGTCGTAGCCACTGGAGTGGAACGGGTGACACCGACAAACCCGTCGCACCGCCAGCCAGCTGCCTCTAAGCGGCCCGTGGATGCGAATCGCGTCCATCGCGTATACGGAGCAAGAGGGCAGATAACGACAGCTGGGGCCAAGGATGGGCGAGATCAAAAGCTGATATCCGCGGATCAGCAGCAGCAGGAGCACCGAGATCCATCGCTCGATCACCGGAGCAGATCCCCCAGCTCCCGCTCTGTCTCCGTCGCTCTCGAGGTCCGCTGCTCCCCGACGAGCGATGACTACGACCGCGGCATTCTGCGGGAGAACGCCGCGGTTGCGACGAAACCACTCTCGGATGCGGCGCTTCACCCGGTTTCTCTCCACTGCTGTACCCACTTTCTTGCTCACCGTGACGCCCAGGACCGGGCTCTGGACCCTCCGTGTCACGTCTCTGCTCTCCAATAACCGCGACGAAGTGAGGAGATGCCACTCGGGCACCCTGCTGGCTGAGCCGCCGAAAATCCCTGCGACTCCCTGAGCCGGTTGGTACGCCGCAGCCGCGCCGCACCCTTCCTCACCTCTATTTCGAAGATACGGAGACAGCCAAGCGTTTCCGCCCTTTTGCTCGGCGGCGCTTGATGATCGCTCGGCCACTTGCTGTCCGCATCCGGACGCGGAAGCCATGGCCTCGCTTCCTTCGGATACGACTCGGCTGGTAGGTTCTCTTCATGACGCGAACATCTCCCGCCTGGTGTCTTCTGCGACACCGATCTGGCGAGCCGGCCAACGTAACTACAGCGTGCTAACCCTGTCAACCCACAGGGAAAATCAGCTTCCCTCCGGAGCGCTCCACCGATCGACCAGAATTTCGACCCGGTTCCAGCCAGTCAAAAAGCCAACCTCCATCACCATTAGCATCGTGGTAACATCACCCCCACGAACCACACCGATCCATGCGCCGACAGCACCTCATGTTCTCGGACAAAGTAAAACACCCGTGCTTTCAGCGACTTTACATTGTTCTATCGACTGTCGGTGACTACTACTACTACTGGTAACTCTTCTCTATCAAAGGAGTGATGAGAAGCCATGAAGCTCACCATCGAGAAATCCGACCTCCACCGCGGACTCTCCCGACTCCAGGCTGTCGTTGAAAAGCGGAACTCGATGCCCATCCTCGCCAACGTGCTTCTCGAAGCAGGAGGTAGTGCGGACAAGGGTCATCTCGAGCTGGTAGCTACCGATCTGGAAGTTGGCGTTCGCGACGTACACCCGGCGCGAGTCGAGGATACCGGTAGCACGACAGTTTCTGCGCGGAAGCTCTTCGACATCGTTCGCGAGCTTCCCGACGAGCCAATTCAGCTCGTCGCAGAAGCCGACGCGTTTCTCGAGATCCGCTGCGGACGAATTCATTTTTCTCTCGCGGGTACCGCAGCGGAGGAGTATCCAAATCTTCCGGCTTTTTCCGCCGATCGGCTGGTTTCTCTCCAAGCGCCGATTCTCAGCACCATGATCGAGCGCACGATGTATGCCGCTTCACTTGATGAGACTCGCTACAACCTCAACGGAGTCTACTTCGAGGTACTTCCAGAGACTGAGAAGATCCGCATGGTTGCCACGGATGGACACCGCCTGGCCATGGTGGATCGAGGGATTGGAAGCGAGGCGGGAGGTCTGGCCAGCGATGTGATCATCCCGCGAAAAGGACTCGCGGAACTCAAGCGTCTCGTCGACGAGGAAGACGCCGATCAGGTCGAGCTAGGCTTCGAGGGAAACAGCGGCTTGGCTCGCAAGAACTCGGTGACGCTCGTCATGCGTCTCATCGAAGGGAAGTTCCCGAACTACGAGCAGGTGATCCCGACGAATGTCGAGCACCAGATCACATTGCCGAGCGAACCACTGGTCCGTGCCGTGCGCCGAATGGCGCTTCTCTCAGCGGAGCGGAGTCACGCCGTAAAGCTCGAGCTCGCGAGCGGTGTACTACGGCTCTCATCCAACAATCCTGACTTGGGACACGCTCAGGAGGAGCTGGATGCTGACTATGCTGGTGATGACCTGGTGATCGGCTTCAATGCCAAATACCTGCAGGAGTCCCTCTCGGCGTTTGGGGCGAAGGAGATCCAGCTGAGCCTTCACGATGCCAGCTCTCCAGTGATCGTACGACCTACCGACGATGCAGATAGTCTCGCCGTCGTGATGCCAATGAGGTTGTGACGGCATCGGTTGGTGAAATTCACAGTATTGCTGGGTCACCCGTCTCGAAAAAGACCTCCCGGTTACCCTCAGGAGCTCGTAATTCATCGTCTTTCGCAACCTTTACGCGGACTTAGAGTTTCGGTAGCCTCTTCTCGCCGCGTGTAGATAGCGTACGCCCCCCGACTCCTGCGGAGGGATGCAGCTGGGCTTCTAGCCCGCGCGAAGTTGGATCTCTAGTGAGTTACGATGCAAGTTCCATCGAGGTCCTGGAGGGTCTCGATCCGGTCCGGAAGCGTCCCGCAATGTACATTGGGACAACGGGTCTGGATGGTCTTCACCACCTCGTCTACGAAGTCGTCGACAATTCCATCGACGAGGCCCTGGCGGGCTTCTGCACGGAGATTGCCGTCGTCATCCACGACGACAACAGCGTCACGGTCACCGACGATGGCCGCGGCATTCCCACCGATATCCATCCTACGGAGAAGCGGCCGGCTGCGGAGGTCGTACTCACCACTCTCCACGCCGGCGGGAAGTTCAACGAGGACAGCTATCAGGTTTCCGGCGGAATCCACGGCGTCGGTGTCTCGGTGGTGAACGCGCTTTCCGAGTGGCTGGAGCTGGAGGTCAAGCGCGGCGGCAAGGTCTGGCGGCAGCGCTATCGGCGCGGAGAGCCGGATACTCCCTTCGAGGAGATCGGCACCTCGGACCGCACCGGCACCAAGGTCAGCTTCCTGCCCGACCTGGAGATCTTCTCGAGCATCGACTTCTCCTTCGACACCCTCTCCCAGCGCCTGCGAGAGCTGTCCTTCTTGAACGCGGGCATCCGTATCCAGATCGAAGACCAGCGCTCCAATAAAGAGCACGATTTCTGCTACGAGGGGGGAATCGTCTCCTTCGTCCAGCATCTGAGCCGGAGCAAGGCGCCCCTGCACGAGCCACCGATCTACATCTCGGGTACGCGTAGCTTCACCAACCACGGCAAGGTGACAGACGTCGCCATCGAGATGGCCCTGCAGTACAGCGATTCCTACAACGAGAGCGTCTTCTCCTTCGCCAACAACATCAATACCGTAGAAGGTGGAGCCCACCTGGTCGGCTTCCGCACCGCACTGACGAGGGCGCTCAACCGCCACATCACCACCCAGCAGCGCAACGGAAAGACCAGCGCCGAGTCGATCGGCGGCGACGACGTCCGCGAGGGTTTGACCGCGGTGATCTCAGTCAACCTTCCGCAACCCGAGTTCGAGGGGCAAACGAAGACAAAGCTCGGGACGAGTGAGGTTCGCGGACTGGTGGAGGGGCTCCTCTATGAGGAGCTGATGGAGCACCTCGAGGAGAATCCAGCCACCGCCAAAGCGATCGTGCACAAGGTGGTGGACGCGGCGAGGGCACGCGCCGCGGCGCGCAAGGCCCGCGATCTGGCCCGCCGCAAGGGCGCTCTCTCGGATTTCAGCCTGCCGGGGAAGCTGGCGGACTGCCAGGAGCGGGATCCCGCGAAGAGCGAGATCTACATCGTCGAGGGGAACTCGGCGGGTGGCACGGCCAAGCAGGGCCGCTCGCGGGAGACGCAGGCGATTCTCCCGCTACGTGGCAAGATTCTGAACGTGGAGCGGGCCCGGTTGGATCGCATGCTCTCCAACGCGGAGATCCAATCCCTGATCGCGGCCCTCGGCTGCGGGATCGGGCCCGACTTCGACGCCAGCAAGGCTCGCTACCACAAGGTGGTGGTGATGACCGACGCGGATGTCGACGGAAGCCACATTCGCAGCCTGCTGCTCACCTTCTTCTATCGCCAGATGAGAGATCTGATCGATCGCGGCTACGTCTACATCGCCCAGCCGCCTCTCTTCAAGGTCAAGAAGGGAAGAGCCGAACGCTACGTGAAGGACGAGGCCGAGCTCCAGAGCTACCTGCTCGACCTGGCGCTGGCGAACGTTCGAGTTCTCTCGGGCCCCGCGCAGCAATCGCTTTCCCCCGAGGCCACACGGACGGTGCTGGAGAACGCGGCTGAGTACGACCGGATGATCGATCGCCTCGGACGCCGCCGCCTGGACGAACGCCTGGTGGACGCGGCGGTCTGGGCGGGCGGACCTGGCGAGGAGGATCTCGCCGACGAAGTGGGGCTCCGCGAGCGAGTCGCGCCAGCCATCGAGGCCTGCCTGAGGCTGATCCACCCGGAGGCCCTCCCGGTGCTCTGGAGTGCGGAGGCCGACCCCGAGCACGGAGGTCATCGACTGATGGCGGTGACTCGCCGTGCAGGTGCCGTGACGCGCACCGCCTTCGACGCGGAGTTCTGCCGCTCGGTGGACTACCAGCGGCTTCGCACCGTCGCGGGGCGGATCGTCGCGGCCGGCGAGCCTCCCTATCGCCTCGTCCCAGCTGACGGTGAGCCGGGTGAGGAGCTTCCGAGTGCGACGCGGCTGCTCAGTGAGATCGTGGCGCTCGGCAAGAAGGGCCTCTCCATCCAGCGCTACAAGGGACTCGGAGAGATGAATCCCGATCAGCTCGCCGAGACCACCATGAATCCGGAGTCCCGCACGCTGCTACAGGTGAAGATCGAGGACACCGTCGAGGCAGATCTCGTCTTCACCTCCCTGATGGGCGATGATGTGGAGCCGAGGCGCGAGTTCATCGAGAAGAACGCCCTGAACGTCCAGAACCTCGACATTTAGCGGAACCACCACCTTGGCAGAAGAATCCGCGGACATCGAAGCGCCCGACGAGAGCCCTACACCGCCGGGTGGCGGTGGCGCCGACGGGGGAAACGGCGCGGGAGATACGCCCTCGGGCGAAGCGGCGCTGCCGGTCGCCATCGAGGACGAGGTCCGAAGCTCCTTCCTCGACTACTCGATGTCGGTGATCGTGAGCAGGGCGCTCCCCGACGTTCGCGACGGCCTCAAGCCCGTCCATCAGCGCATCCTCTACGCCATGAACGATGAGGGGCTGCTCCCCACTCGGCCCTTCTCCAAGTCCGCCGGTGTGGTGGGCGAGGTGATCAAGCACTACCACCCCCACGGCGACGCGGCGATCTACGACGCCATGGTGCGGATGGCCCAGGACTGGTCGCTTCGCTACCCGCTGGTGAACGGTCAGGGGAACTTCGGCTCCATCGACGGCGACCCCCCCGCCGCCTATCGCTACACCGAGGCCCGGCTCCAACCGCTGGCCCTGGAGCTGCTCCAGGACATCGACCGCGAGACCGTCGATTTCCGGCCGAACTTCGATGGCAACACCGAAGAGCCGGTGGTGCTCCCCGCGAAGTTTCCCAATCTGCTCGCCAACGGCTCTCAGGGAATCGCCGTCGGCATGGCCACCAACGTCCCCCCCCACAATCTGTGCGAGCTGATCGACGCGCTGGGCGTGGTTGCCCGCGATCCGGAGTGCAGCGTCGACGATCTTCTCGAGAAGGTGCCCGGGCCGGATTTCCCGACTGGCGGGCTCATCTGTGGCACCGAGGGCATCCGCGCCGCCTATCAGACCGGACGCGGCCAGATCATCGTCCGCGCTCGAGCGGGCTTCGAGGAGGGCAGGAGGGGCGAGCGCATCGTCGTCACCGAAATCCCCTACATGGTGAACAAGGCCACCCTGGTCGAGCGCATCGCCGGCCTGGTGCGGGAGGGGAGGATCGACGGCGTCAGCGATCTCCGCGACGAATCGGATCGGTCGGGGATCCGGGTGGTGATCGAGCTGCAGAGGGATGCGCCGGGAGAGGTGATCCTGAACCAGCTCTACAAGCTGACGCCGCTCCAGACCACCTTCGGCGTCAACATGCTGGCGCTGGTGTCGGGGCGGCCCCAGCTCCTGTCGCTCCGGGACGCGCTGCAGCACTTCATCGAGTTCCGACGCGAGGTGGTGGCGCGCCGGGCCGCCTACGATCTGGCCCAGGCCGAGGCGCGGGCGCACATCCTCGAGGGCTTCGTCACCGCCCTCGACCACCTGGACGAGGTGATCGCCATCATCCGCGGCGCCGAGGACACGCCCGCGGCCCGCGCGGCCCTGATGGGACGCTTCGAGCTGAGCGAGCGCCAGGCTCAGGCGATTCTCGACATGCGGCTGCGCTCACTCACGGCCCTGGAGCGTCAGAAGGTGCTGGACGAGCTGGAGGAGCTCCGCGCCAGAATCGCCGAGCTCCGGGATCTGCTCGCCAGCGACGAGCGGATCCTGCAGGTCATCCTCGAGGAGCTCGAGGAGATCCGCGAGAAGTTCGGCGACGAGCGGCGCACCGAGATCACTGCGGCCGTAGAGGGCCTGAGCACCGAGGACCTGATCGTCGAAGAGGACATGGTCGTCACCCTCTCTCATCAGGGCTACGTCAAGCGGAATCCCATCACCCAGTACCGGGCCCAGCGCCGCGGGGGCAAGGGACTCAAGGGAATGCAGACGAAGGACGAGGACTTCGTCGAGCAGCTCTTCGTGGCCTCGACCCACTCGACGCTGCTCTTCTTCACCAACCGCGGACGTGTCCACTGGAAGAAGGTCTACGAGCTTCCGCAGCTCGGCCGCGCGGCGCGGGGAAAGGCTCTGGTGAATCTCCTCACGCTGGGAGGGGGAGAACGGGTACAGGCGCTGCTGCCGGTGCGCAGCTTCCAGGAGGCGGCCGGGGACTTCGTGGTGATCGCCACGCGCCGGGGCGTGATCAAGAAGACCGCCGTCAGCGCCTTCTCGAATCCGCGCCGGGGCGGCATCATCGCCATCAACCTCGACGGCGATGACGAGGTGATCAGCGCCCGCCGAACCACCGGGAACCAGGAGGTGCTTCTCGCCACCAAACGCGGCAAGTCGATCCGCTTTCCGGAGACACAGGTGCGACCCATGGGTCGGACGGCAGCCGGAGTCCGCGGCATCACGCTGGGTGCGTCCGACGAGGTGGTCGGCATGGAGATCCTCTCGCCCGGTGCGACGATCCTCACCGTCACCGAGAACGGCTTCGGCAAGTGCACGCCGCTCGAGAACTACCGCGTCCAGAACCGCGGAGGCCAGGGCGTCATCACGATCCGCGCCACCGCCCGCAACGGCGAGGTGGTGGGCGTCGCCCAGGTGATGAGCGACGACGAGGTGATGCTCATTACCAACGGTGGCAAGGTGCTGCGCTGCAAGGTCAAGGGCATCTCGGTCATGGGTCGCGCCACCCAGGGCGTGAAGATCATGGAACGCTCTCCCGGTGAGGTGCTGGTGGCCCTGGCGCGCATGGCGGAATACGACGCCGGCCCCGGCGACGCCCTGACGCCTCCTCCGAGTGCTGAAGGGGATCTCGAGTGAGTGTTGACCGGTCCCGCGAGCTCTTCGCCCGCGCCAAACGTGTGATTCCCGGAGGCGTCAACAGCCCGGTGCGGGCCTTCGGCTCGGTCGGCGGCGTGCCCCGCTTCATCACCTCTGGCAAGGGCCCCCGAGTCATCGACGCCGATGGCAACGCGTACATCGACTACGTGGGCTCCTGGGGTCCCTTGATTCTCGGCCATGCCCACCCCGCCGTGGTGAAGGCGGTTCGCGCCGCCGCCTCCCGCGGAACCAGCTTTGGGGCGCCCACCCAGGCCGAGGTGGAGATCGCCGAGCTGATCTGCAAGGCGCTTCCCAGCGTCCAGCGCCTGCGCTTCGTGAACTCCGGGACGGAAGCCACCATGAGCGCGATCCGCCTGGCCCGGGCGGCCACCGGGCGCAAGCGCATCCTCAAGTTCGAGGGCTGCTACCACGGCCACGCCGACGCGCTCCTGGTGGGAGCCGGAAGCGGCGTCGCGACCCTCGGGATCCCCGGATCGCCGGGCGTACCCGAGGAGTTCGCCAGCCTGACGATCCAGGCGCCCTACAACGATCTGGCCGCGGTGACGGCGGCCTTCCAGCGCTACGGCGAGGAGATCGCCTGCGTTCTGGTCGAGCCGGTGGCCGGGAACATGGGCTGCGTTCCCCCGCTTCCCGGATTCCTGGCCGGCCTCCGGGAGATCTGCGACCGCGCCGGCGCGCTCCTGATCTTCGACGAGGTGATGACGGGCTTTCGAGTCGCCTGGGGAGGTGCCCAGCGCCGCTTCCGGATCCGCCCGGACCTGACCTGCCTTGGCAAGGTGGTGGGAGGCGGGCTTCCCGCCGCGGCCTACGGCGGCGGGCGGGCGCTGATGAAGCAGATCGCGCCCGATGGACCGGTCTATCAAGCGGGCACCCTCTCGGGCAACCCCCTGGCCATGGCGGCGGGCCTGGAGACGCTGAGTCGGCTCTCGGAGCCGGGGATCTACGAGTCTCTGGAGGAGCGAGGGCGGGAGCTCACCGAGGGCCTGGCGGAGATCGCCCAGGAAAACGGTGTGGAATTCACCGCGACTTGCCTGGGCGGGATGTTCGGCTTCTTCTTTCACCCCGGCCCGGTTCGCAACTTCGAGGAAGCCAAGAAGGCCCGCGGGGACCGCTTCCGGCGCTTCTTCGCCACCATGCTCGAGGAGGGTGTCTACCTGGCGCCGTCGCCCTTCGAGGCCGGCTTCGTCTCCCTGGCCCATCGCCCTCGCGAGATCGCGCAGACCCTCCGCGCAGCGGCCCGGGCCATGAAGCGGGTCGCCCGTGTGCGTTGAGCGGATCGGGACCCTCGGCTAGTATGCGCCCGCCTTTCGATCGGTGAGCGAAACGCGCCACACCGTGAGCAGGCCTTGAAAATTCGCCAGCAGGAGAAGGATCCCCAGGATAAGTCCCGTTCCCTCACCAAGCGGGGGATGAAGGCCTATCAGGGGGCTCTCGAGGCGGTTCTCTCGATCCCGATCGGGATGGGGCTCGGCTACTTGGCCGACCGTCAGTTCGGGACAGGGCCCGTATTCCTCCTCCTAGGGCTGGCGGCGGGTTTCGCCTCTTTCGTCATACGGGTCAGCCGCCTTCGGGCGCTGGTCGACGAGGCGCCGGAGGACGGCAGCGAGCCGCCGAGCGAGCAGTGAGCGAGAAATTCGACATCGACAGGGTCCAGGGGCTGAACCTGGGCCTCTCCGCCGGAGCGGTCGCGGTCTCCTGGATGCTGCTGTCGCCGCTATTCGCGGCGAGCCTGGCCGCTGGGGCGGCGCTGGAGACCGCCAACTTCCGTTCGCTGCGGCGCTCCTGCCAGGCGATCTTCCAGGCCGGTGTCTCCGGCAGCGGGCTAGCGGCGAGCTCGTTCGGCCTGCGCTTCGTTCTGCTCACGGTTGCGGTCGGACTCGCGCTCTACCTCGGGGCCCACCCGGTGGGCCTCTTGATCGGGCTTTCTCTCATCGTCCCCTCAGTGATCATCGCCGCCTGGATGGCGCGTCCCGAGCCGGCCCCGGCCACTCCCGCGCCTCCGCCCGAGGATCCCAGCTGGGACGAGTGGAACCCGTGGCTCGCCCGTGAGCGGGAACGGGATGACGAGGAGGATCAGTGAATATCTTCTTGACCCTCGAGCATGCGACCCACGTCTCGTGGGTGATCTGGTCCTCTCTCTTCGTCGGGCTGCTCCTGGTGCTGACCGGCCTCCTGGTTCGCTCCCGCCTGGCTGCCGCAGGCGGGGGGATCATCCCCGACGAGGGCCTGAGCCTGCGCAACCTCTGCGAGATGGTGGTCGAGTTCCTGTCCGGACTGGCGCAGCAGACCATGGGCGAGCACTGGCGCAAGTACTTCCCGCTGATGGGCACCATCTTCCTTTTCATTCTGCTCTCGAACCTGATCGGACTGATCCCCGGGATCGGCGGCGCCACCAGCGACGCGAACACCACCTGGGGCTGGGCGTTGATCTCCTTCATCACCTTCCAGTACGTGGGCATCAAGGAGCACGGCTGGTCCTACATCAATCACTACCTGGGGCCGAGCCTGTTCGACATGGAGATTGGCGGGAAGAAGGTCCACATGCGGGTGCTGGCGCCCCTCTACGCGCCGATCGAGCTGATCGGTCACCTGGCGCGGATCTTCACACTCGCGATCCGGCTCCTGGCGAACATGTTCGCCGATCACACCGTGGTGGGTGTCTGGCTGATGCTGGTGCCGGTGGTGGTGCCAGCGATCTTCATGGGCCTGGGCGTGCTGGTCGCCGTGCTTCAGGCCTACGTGTTCACACTGCTCTCGATGATCTACATCGGCTTGGCGCTCGAAGAAGCCCACTAGCGGGCTTCCGGTCCCGGCCAATCACACCAAGGAGACTCTCTTCATGCACAAACTCGGAACGGTCGCTCTTTGGACCCTCGCCGTCCTGCTCCTGCCGATGATGGCGGGTGCCGAGGAGGTGGTGGAGGTGATCGCGGACTCCAACTCCTGGGGCTATGCGCTAGGAGCCGGAATCGCCATCGGGTTCGGCGCTCTCGGCTGCGGGATCGGTCAAGGTCTGACCGCGGGCAATACCACGGCGGGGATCGCGCGGAACCCCGGCGCCGCCGGCTCGATGTTCACGAACTTCATCCTGGGGATGGTGCTGATCGAGTCGATCGCGATCTACGCCCTGGTCGTGGGACTGCTGCTCGTTTTCAGCATTCCGTGATCGGACTCCGCACCTCGCTCTGTGAGGAAATGCCCCGGGGCGGCTGGTTTGCGCCCGCCGCCTCGGGGTGAGTTCTGCTGGGCGGCCAGCACTGGCCGCCGCCGGAGCGCTGAGAGACACCGGGCGGGAGCAGCGACGCGAGTCTCACCCCGTTTGTTCATCCCGCGCCGCACCCGAGCTCCCACCCGGCGCCTCCGGCCCACCAAGCCCCCGGTCCCGTTAGAGGGGCGTCGGTGGACGACGCCTCGCAGCGTCACCCTTTCCCAGCAGCAACTGGCGTGCCACCCTGGGCAAGTGGGCTTCTCCGCTCAGAATCCCGGCAATTCGGTGAGTTACGCGCGGGCAGCGCGCCCGCCCGGATCGATCCGTGATCCGGCGGAAACGAATCGGCCGTGAAACGGGGTTCTCTGATCGTCTTCGAGGGAGTGGACGGAAGTGGGAAGTCCACTCAGCTGGCGCTGCTCGCCGAGACGATGCGCTCCGCCGGCCGCGAGGTCGTGGAGACCGGCGAGCCCTACGACTGCGAGTGGGGTCGGAAGATCCGCGAGATGGCGCGCTCCGGCCAGGGCGTGGCTCCGGAGCAGGAGCTCGAGTGGTTTCTCGAACAGCGTCGCGTGCACGTCCGGGATCTCGTCGGCCCCTCCCTGGCGGCGGGTCGCATCGTGCTGAGCGACCGCTATTTCCTCTCCACCGTGGCCTATCAGGGAGCGCGAGGCCTCGACGCCGAGAGGCTGCTGGCCGAAAGCGAGGCGGAGTTCCCGATCCCGGACCTGGTCCTGCTCCTCGAGCTCGATGCCGAGACCGGGCTGCGCAGGGTGAGCGAGCGCGGTGGGACCCGGGAGCCCGTCTTCGAACAGCAAGCATTTCTGGAGCGGGTGGCGGCGATCTTCCGCGGCCTCGACCGCGACTACATCGCCCACCTCTCAGCGGAGGGTGAGATCGCCGAGGTTCAGGAGCGGGTGCTCTCGGAGGTGCGCCGCCGCCTGGCGCTGTAAAGCGGGGACGTTCCTGCCGGGTTACGGGTTGAGGAGAGCGGCCAGGGCCTTTCCGGTGTGACTCGCCGGGTTGCTTGCCACCTCCTCCGGTGTACCCGAGGCGACGATCTCGCCGCCCTTCTCTCCTCCTTCGGGACCCAGGTCGATTACAAAGTCCGCGGTCTTGATCACGTCCAGATGATGCTCGATCACGACCACCGAGTTGCCGCGGTCGACGAGTCGATTCAGCACGTCGAGAAGCTTCTCCACGTCGGCGAAGTGGAGACCGGTGGTCGGCTCATCCAGCAGGTAGAGGGTCCGCCCCGTCCCCCGGCGCGAGAGCTCCCGGGCGAGCTTGATGCGTTGGGCCTCCCCGCCCGAGAGCGTGGTGGCCGGCTGACCCAGGTGGATGTAGCCGAGGCCCACTTCGTAGAGGGTCTGGAGCGGACGTCGCACGTTGGCCACGTTCTCCATGAAGCTCAGCGCCTCCTCCACGGTCATGTCGAGAACGTCGGCGATGGTGCGACCCTTGTAGCGGATCTCCAAGGTCTCGCGGTTGTAGCGGCGTCCACCGCACACCTCGCAGGTCACGAAGAGATCGGGGAGGAAGTGCATCTCGATGCGCAGCACTCCGTCGCCCTGACAGGATTCGCAGCGCCCACCCTTCACGTTGAAGGAGAAGCGGCCCGGGCTGTAGCCGCGCACCCGTGCGTCGGGCACCTGGCTGAAGAGCTGGCGAATGCCGTCGAAAGCGTTGGTGTAGGTGACCGGGTTGCTGCGCGGCGTGCGGCCGATGGGCGCCTGGTTCACGTCGATCACCTTGTCGACATGCTCGATGCCGTGGAGGCGGTTGAAGCTCCCGGGGAGTGTCTTGGCGCCGTGGAGTCGTTGGGCAAGCGCGCGGTGGAGCGTGTCGTTCACCAGGGTGGACTTGCCCGAGCCCGAGACTCCGGTCACCACCGTGAACAAGCCGAGGGGGATCTGCAGCTTCAGCTTCTTCAGGTTGTGTTCGCGGCAGTCCGGTCAGTGTGAGGGCCCGGTTCGTTGCCCGGCGCCGGCGCTTGGGAACCGGGATCGAGAGGCGTCGCGCCAGGTAGGCGCCGGTGAGGGAGGCGGGATTCGCCACGATCTCCTCCGGCGTGCCCTCGGCGACGACCTGGCCGCCGTGGATGCCGGCGCCGGGACCCATGTCCAGGACGAAGTTGGCGTTGCGGATGGTGGCTTCGTCGTGCTCCACGACGATCACGCTGTTGCCCAGGTCTCGAAGTCGCTTCAGGCTCGCGAGAAGCCGGTGGTTGTCGCGGGAGTGGAGACCGATGGAGGGCTCGTCGAGGATGTAGAGCACGCCCATCAGACTGGAGCCAACCTGGGTGGCGAGGCGGATGCGCTGCCCCTCGCCGCCAGAGAGGGTGGCGCTGGCGCGATCGAGGGTCAGGTAGTCGAGCCCCACGTCGGAGAGGAAGCTCAGCCGCTCGCGAATCTCCTTCAGGATCCGCTCCGCGATGGTCTGCTGCATCGGAGCGAGCTTCAATCCCTCGAGGAACTCGGTGGCCCGGGCGATCGAGAAGCCTGCCAGCTCGTGGATGCCCAACCCCCCCACGCGGATGCTGCGAGCCTCGAGGCGCAGCCGCGTACCCTTGCACTCGGGACAGGCGCCCGGACTGGTGTAGCGGCGAAGCTCGCCGCGGATGGCTTCGCCGCTCTCCTTCGAGCGTCTCGCCAGCTCGCCGATCACACCGTCCCAGGTTCGCTTGACCTGCTCGGTGCCCTCGTTGCGCTCCAAGCTGAATGGGACCAGGGTCGTGCCGGTGCCGAACAGGATGGCGTCTCGCGCCTTGCGGGGCAGGCTGCGCCAGGGTGTATCGGTGTCGATGCCGAGATGCGCGGCAAGGGAAGCCAGGAGCTGGGCGTAGTAGCGCGGGATTCTCCTGGTGCCCCACGGCTCGATTGCGCCGCCGGCGAGTGAACGCGTGTCGTCGGGAACGATGCGGGCGGGATCGAAGCTCTCCTGGGTTCCGAGACCATCGCAGCGCTGACAGGCGCCGTGCGGGCTGTTGAAGGAGAAGAGTCGTGGCGCGATTTCCGGAAAGGAGATTCCACAGTCCACGCAGGCGCTGCTCTCGGAGAGCAGCCACTCCTCGTCTCCAGGTCCCGCGTCGATCACGACCAGCCCATCCGCCATCGCCAGGGCGGTCTCGATCGACTCCGCGATACGGCTCCGCGCGGCTTCCTTCACGATCAGGCGGTCCACGACCAGATCGATGTCGTGCTTGTGTTTCTTCGAGAGAGCAATCTCCTCGGCGAGGTCGCGGATCTCCCCGTCGATGCGTGCCCGAACGAAGCCCTGGCGGCGGAAGTCGTCGAGTTCCTTCTGGTACTCGCCCTTTCGTCCCCGCACCACGGGGCCGAGGATCTGGGCTTTCGCGCCCTCACCCAGCGCCAGGACCCGATCGGTCATCTGCTGGACGGTCTGACTCGAGATGGGTTTTCCGCAGCCGTAGCAGGAGGGCTCACCGATCCGCGCGTACAGCAGGCGCAGGTGGTCGTAGATCTCCGTGGTGGTGCCGACGGTGGAGCGGGGATTCTTGCTGATGGTGCGCTGCTCGATGGCGATCGCTGGAGAGAGTCCCTCGATCGATTCGACATCCGGCTTGCTCATCTGCTCGAGGAATTGCCGAGCGTAGGCCGAGAGGGACTCGACGTAGCGCCGTTGCCCCTCGGCGTAGATGGTGTCGAAGGCGAGGGAGGACTTGCCGGATCCGGAGAGCCCGGTGATCACCACCAGGCGATCGCGGGGAATGCGGACGTCGATGCCGCGGAGATTGTGCTCCCGGGCGCCCTGGATGACGATGTGGCTGTGGCCCGGCGGAGCGGGGGATGTCAAAACGTGTCGTTCCCCAGGCCCAGATCGATGTCATCCGCGCCGGTTTCTCTCCCATCACCGAGGCGTGCGGCGTCTGCGAAGATCCCCTTACGCTCGATGTAGGTCTGCTCGCGCATTTCATCGATGAACTTGGAGTATTCCTCGGCGAGGCGCTGCTGGTACAGGTAGTCGGCGAGGCGCGCCTGCACACTCTCATAGGTGACCTGCTCGTAGAGCCGCTTTTCGTCGACGTGGAGGAGGTTGCAGCCGAAGGGCATCTCGATCACATCGCTGGTCTCGCCGTCGGAAAGGGGATCGATGGCTTCCCTCATCCAGGGCGCCAGGGAGCTGGCGTGGAACCAGCCGATGTCCCCGCCCTTCTCCGGTTTCGCCGTGGAGACTTCGGCAGCGACGTCCTGGAACGGCTCCCCGCCGCGGATCCGGAGCAGAGCCTTCCGGGTCTGGTCACACGCGCGGCGGCGGGCGGCGGGATTCTCGCTGTCGAAGGGAACCAGAATGTGGCGCAGATGCACCTCCGTTCCTCCCGCCGGCTGGTCGCCGTACTCCTGGTCGTAGAGCGCCCGGACGTCCTCGTCGTCGATCCTCACCCGCGAGCCGATCAATCCATTGATGACCTTCGCGTGCTCGATCTCACCGCGGATGCGCTCGCGGTAGGCTCCGAAAGGAAGTCCCTGCGCTTCGACGCTCGCCTTCAGTTGCTCGACGGTGAGGCCGTTCTCCGAGGCGATGTTCTCGATGGCGGTGTCGACTTCGGCCTCCGTAGCGTCGAGCTCTGCACGCCGCACCACCTGCCGGATCAGGGCGCGCTCGATCATCCGCTCCAGGATTTCGGCGCGCAACATCGCGATATCCTTCGCGGTGGCTCCTTGCTCGCGCAGACGCCTCTCGGGCGGCTCCGCGATCTGGTAGACGTCCGAGATCAAGACGATCTCGCTTCCGACCTGGGCGGCGATGCCGTCCACGATCTCCTCTGCGCCAGCGGCGCCCATCACGAGCAGGGTGATCAGAAGAGCGAGAGCTGTTCTCATGGATTTCTCGGTACCGGATGTACGTACCCGCGACATGAACCGCGAATGGTACCCTGTCGGAGTGTCGCGAGCCGCACCCGGCCGCTACCCTCTCCCCCGGGGTGGAAGGAGATGGCCCAGATCACGCTATACGGTCCCCGCGAGGTGCCCTTCGTCATGAAGGTCGAGCTTGCTCTCGTCCTCAAGAAGCTCGACTTCACTCTGGAGGTGCCCCAGGGCCCCGAGGATTACAAGCGCTGGAGCCCGGAGACCGGGCTGCTTCCGGTGCTCGATCTGGACGGCACCCGCGTCCATGACTCCTCGGCGATTCTCGACTTCCTGGACGAACGCTTTCCCGAGCCGCCGCTTCTGTCCAGCGATCCCAAGCTCGCGTCCTCCCAGCGAACGCTCGAGTCCTGGGCCGAGCAGGCCTTCCTCTTCTACTGGCTCAACTACCTGCGCGCGCTGGTGCGCGCCGACGAGGAGGGCGACACGGATTCGTCGCCACCGCGTACGGGCGTGCGCTCGCGTCTCTCGCGGCGAAAGAAGGCTCCGACACTGAATTTCGAGGAGGGGCTCGGCAAGGAGTTCGGCCAGCGCCTCGACGACCTGGTCAACTTTCTCGGCCGCCGCCCCTTCTTCTACTCGGACCAGGTGAGCCGCGCGGACCTGGCCGTCTACTCCTTCCTCCACTACATCCCTGGGACGGCGGGGTCGTTGGTGGCGGCCGCGGTGGAGTCGCGCCAGGCTCTGGTCGATCTGATGGCGCGGGTAGAGGCTGCCGTCCGCTCGTGAGCGATTCCGCGGCGGGTTATCGGCGAATCTATCGCGTGGTGCGACGGATTCCGAAGGGGAAAGTCGCGACCTACGGGCAGATCGCCATGCTGGCGGGAATCCCCCGGCTGCCCCGGCAGGTCGGCTATGCGCTTCACGCGCTACCGCGGGGAAGCGACGTGCCCTGGCAGAGGGTCATCAACGCGAAAGGTGAGGTGAGCCTGCGCTCGACACCGGGGTACGAGGGGATGCAGCGCGCGGCGCTCGAGAGCGAGGGAGTCGTCTTCGATCCACGCGGCCGCGTGGATCTGGGACGCTACCAGTGGAGACCGCGCTAGCTACTCCAGATCGGGCTTGTCGATGTGGTAGCGCTCGGCCATCGCCCCGACGTGCTCGGCAAGGGTATGGCGCGTCTCCTCCGGCACGTCGGTGAACTCGACGCCCATGCCCATCGGCAGGTTCGGCTTCTGGATGTTCCCGGGGACGTTGGTGGTCACCACCCGCGCCGCGAGGGTTACGGTGCCGGTGGGGAGCGGAAGCTCGACGCGGACGTGACCCTTGGCGGAAGTCGGACGAAGGGTCTCCAGGAAGGCGCCCCGTTCCGAGAGGTTGTAGACCAGGGCGGCCTTCTGCCCGGCGGCCGAGAAGACCCGTGCCAACATCGCGGTCGGGGCACGCAGCACGTTGCGAGACTCTCCGCTGTTCGGATCCTGGTGGGCCTCGTTCAGCACGAAGCGAAGCGCGGCATCGTCGAAGGGCTTCCAGAGGGCGAATTCGACGCCGGCCTCGTGGAGCTCCTCCAGCTCACGCCGGCCGGGCTCCTGCCCCGCCGCCGCGAAGCGCAGGTGCGGGGTGGGCGCGTGATCTCGGAGTCGGCCGAGAGCGAAGCTGAGGTCGCCCAGCATTTGCGGGACGGCGAGCAGAGCCACGCGGATCGGCTCGCCACCTCGCTCCAGTGCGCGGACTCCGTCGTTCGTCGACGCCGCGCGCACGGCGCGGAAGTTCAGCAGCAGGAGGCGGCCTGCCAGGGCAGTCGAATTCCTCGCCGAAGCCGAGCGCCAGCACATGCTGGGGCTTTCCCATCACACACCCCTCCTACCCCTGCATCGGCCAACCCGCGACTCCCCCTTTAGCCTGCGCTTCTCACCCCCGACGCGTTGCCTTCCCCGTCAGGTCGTGATCTCCCTGACGCGGACGAGGGGGCGATCCGGGGAGATTTCTCCGCCCAGGTCGATCTCGCCCTGCACCGACCAGATGTCGTCGCCTTCCGGGTCGGCCAGCACCTGCTGGACCTCCCAGACGCGCGGTGCGGTCTGGCGGATTGCGGTGCGGTGGGCCTGACGCGCGCTGGGATCGAAGAGAATCCGTTCGTACTCGGCGTGGAAGGGAGCCAGGGACTCGGCGAAGCGGACGGCGTCCCAGGGGTCATCCGGGTCCTGTTGCACCCAGCGGGCGGCCTCTTCGTAGTTCCGCTCGGAGAGCGCGCGCACCAATTCACGCATCTCGGCTCGCACCCGGGCCCGAAAGGCCTTGGGAGTGAGGGCCAGGTCGAGCTGCGGAAGCGGTGGTGTCTCCGCTGCGCCGGGGCGCCCCACCTCGGGGTGAAGCTGCCGCTCCCACTCCTCGAAGAGGCTCGAGTCGACCCGCTCGATCAGGGTGCGCAGGTAGGCCAGGATGTCGTGAATCTCGTCGCTCTTGGCCGCGTCCGGCACCGAGCGGGAGAGGGTGCGGTAGACCTGTCCCAGATAGCGCAGCAACAGGCCCTCGCTGCGCTGGAGCCCGTAGAGCTGCACGTAGCTGTCGAAGCGGCTGTAGCTCTCCACCATCTCCCGGGCCACGGACTTGGGTCGGATGCTCTCCTGGGAGGTCCAGGGGTGTCGTTCGGCGAAGATCTCGAAGCTGGCGTAGATGAATTCGGCGTTGGGCTTCGGGTGCTCCACCTCGTCGAGCTTCTCGATGCGCTCCTCGTAGGGGACCCGCTCGGATTTGAGCTGCGCCATCAACTCTGTCTTCAGCTTCGAAACCTGTTGGCGAAGGATCGGCACGGGATCTTCGAGAACCGCTTCGACCAGACTCAATACGTCGAGGGGATAGGAGGGCTCTTCGGGGCCGAGCACCTCCAGCGCCTCGACCAGGTAGAGGGACAAGGTCTCGTGGAGCGAGAAGTCCCGCTGCAGCTCTTCGCTCACGCGAACCGTGCAGCGTCCACTCTCATGCTCCCGCGTCACCTCGACGATTCCCGCCTGCCGCAGCGAGCGGAAGCGCTCTGCGGCCTGGCGTCGAAGGCGCCGCTTTCGCTTGGGGTCCTCGTGGCAGCGTTCGATCAGCTCCCCCAGCCAGCGATAGCCATCGCCCTGCAGCACGGCCACCACCATCCCGTGGCTCACCTGGAACCGGGAGAGCAGGGTCTCCGGCGGCCGCACCACCAGCTGATCGAAGGTCTGGCGGTTCCAGCTCACGAAGCCGCGGATCGGGGCCTTCTTCTTGACCAGCTTCTTCTTTCCGCCCGAGCGGGCGCCCTTCTCGGTGATTCGCTTGTTCTCGATCACGTACTCCGGCGCCTGACACACCACGCTGCCGCGATCGTCGAAACCCTTGCGCCCGGCGCGCCCGGCAATCTGCTTGAAGTCGCGGGAGCTGAGGATGCGCACCTTCTCGCCGTCGTACTTGCAGAGCTTGGTGAAGACCACCGTGCGGATGGGAATGTTGACGCCGACGCCGAGGGTATCCGTCCCGCAGATCACCTTGAGCAGACCGCGCTGGGCGAGCTGCTCCACCAGCAGCCGGTACTTCGGCAGCAGCCCGGCGTGATGGATGCCGATCCCGTGTCCGATCATCCGGCGGACCTCGTTGCCGTAGGGAGTGTCGAAGCGGAACTCGGCGATCGCCCCGGTGATGCGACGCTTCTCTTCCCTGCTCGAGATCTTCGCGCTGGTGAGCGCCTGACCCAGCTCTGCACACTCGCGCTGGGTGAAGTTGACGATGTAGACGGGGGCCCGTTCCGACTGGAGCAGGTTCTCGACGGTCTCGTGGATGGGTCGCTCCTGATACTCGAAATCCAGGGGCACCGGTCGATCGTCGGAGTGGACATGGGCGACGTCGCGCCCGCTGCGCTCCTGCAACCTCTCCTCGATGGAGGCGGTGTTGCCGAGTGTGGCGGACATCAGCAGGAAGGTCGTCTTCGGCAGGGTCAGGAGCGGAATCTGCCAGGCGCTCCCTCGGTCGCGATCGCTGTAGTAGTGGAACTCGTCCATCACGACGTAGGGAGCGTCGCTGGCCTCGCCCTGTCGCAGTGCCATGTTGGCGAGCACCTCGGCGGTGCAGCAGATGATTGGCGCCGCCCAGTTGAGGCTGGCGTCGCCGGTCAGCATCCCCACGTTTTCCGGGCCGAAGACGTCACAGAGAGCGAAGAACTTCTCGCTCACCAGGGCCTTGACGGGGGCGGTGTAGAACGAGCGCCTTCCCTCGCAGCGCGCTTTGAAGTGGAGGCCCAGTGCGACGAGGGACTTGCCCGAGCCGGTGGGAGTGCTCAGCACCACGTGGCGACCGGCCAGCAGCTCGAGAAGCGCCTCCTCCTGGGCCGGGTAGGGCACCAGGCCCGTTTCGCTCACCCAGCCGAGGAAACGATCCAGAATCGCACCGGGATCGCGAATCGCCGCGCCCAGCGGCACCCGAGCTTCGAGGGAGATCACCCGTTCTTGGCGGCGAAGTCCTTCATGAACTGCACCAGGACCTCGCACCCGGCGCGAGGGAAGGCGTTGTAGATGCTGGCGCGCATGCCGCCCACGGATCGATGGCCCTTGAGTCCATCCAGCCCCTGCTGCGCGGCCTCGGCGACGAACTTCGCGTTGAGCTCGTCGCTGGGTGTGACGAAGGTGATGTTCATCATCGATCGGCTGTCCTCCGCCGCGGTGGCGGTGTAGAACCCCGACTCCCCGAGGACGTCGTAGATCAGAGCCGCCTTCTCGGCGTTGCGCTTTTCGATCTCGGCGAGACCGCCCTGCTCGAGCAGCCAGCGGGCCACCCGCCCCAGCACGTAGACGCAGAAGGCCGGTGGCGTGTTGTAGAGGGAGCCGCCCTCGACGTGGGTCGCGTAGTCGAGCATGGAGGGAAGCTCGCGCACCCTGCGCTCCAGAAGGTCGCGGCGCAAGATCACCAGCGTCACCCCGGAAGGTCCGAGATTCTTCTGCGCCCCGGCGTAGATCAGGCCGTAGCGCTCCACGCGGATCGGCCGCGAGAAGATGTCGCTGGAGGCGTCGCAGGCGAGCCAGGAGTCGCCCGGAGGGGTCGGCTCGGTGCTGAACCGGGTCCCGAAGATGGTGTTGTTGGAGGTGAAGTGCACGTAGGCCGGCGCCTCGGAGTAGCTGGTCGCGCTCTCGCCGGGGATGTAGGAGAAGTTGGCGTCCTCGGAGGTGCAGGCGACGTGGACCTCGCCGCAGTGCTTGGCCTCCTTCACCGCCTTCTTCGACCAGCTGCCGGTGACCAGGTAGTCGGCGGTGCCGTCGGCGGGGAGGTAGTTCGCCGGCAGCATATAGAACTGGGTCGAGGCGCCCCCTTGTAGAAAGAGCACCGCGTAGTCGTCGGAGATGCCCGCCAGCTCGCGGCAGTCGGCCTCCGCCTCGGCAATGACGCGCTTGAAGGTCGCGCCGCGGTGGCTGTGCTCGAGAATGCCGATTCCCGAGCTGTCGATATTCCAGAGGTCCTCTCGCGCCTGCTGGAGGACGGGCTCGGGGAGAATCGCCGGACCCGGTGAAAAGTTGAAGATTCGCTCCGCCATGTGGTCACCTCGCTCTCGAGTCTGGCCGGGGGGGCCCGAGGCCAGAGTGGGGGGAACTGTTTAGCGAAATCTAGCCGGCCTCGTCTCCACCGGCGCACCCGAGGACATCCAGGTAGACCCGGCGGATCGCCTCGGTGTGGTGGCGGTAGTCGTCCAGCAGGGGTGGCCGGACGCTGCCGGTTCGGGCAGACGGCGTGTAGCCCAGGGTGCGGCCGACCGATTCGAGGTCGCTTCGCTCCTCGCTCAGGTCGGAGATGGAGCGATTCTCGACGATGCGGAGCCGGCTGGAGAGTCGCTTCAGGAACTCCCAGCCCTCCAGGAGCACGCCGACCTGCTCGGTCGAGAGAAGCCCTAGACCGCCGATGCGCTCCAGCTGGTCGGCGATCGGCTCGGGCTCCATCAGCTCCGGATGCTGCGCGCAGTGCTGGAGCTGGCGCAGCTGGACCACCGTCTCCACGTCGAGCAGCCCGCCGCGTCCGGTCTTCAGGTCCCAGCGGCCGTGGACCTCGTTGGCCAGCTCGGTCTCCATGCGCTGACGAATCCTGTGTATCTCGGCCGTCGGCTCCTCTCCCAGAGGGCTCTGCAGGATCGTGCGGCGCAGTGCGATGAAGGCCCGGGCCAGCCGCTCGCTACCTGTCACCGGTCGCGAGCGCAGCAGGGCCTGGCGCTCCCAGATCTGGGCGTGCTCGGCGTGATGCCGCTCGAAAGAGCCCAGAGAGGTGACGAGAAGACCCTGGTGCCCCGAGGGACGCAGGCGGGCGTCGACCTCGTAGCAGACACCCTCGGCCGTGGGAGTCTGAAGAGCCCAGCCGAGCTTTTGGGAGAGCCGTACGAAGGCCTCCTGGACCTCGAGGACCCCGTGCTCGTCGGCGCCCTCCAGGTCGAAGAGGAAGATCACGTCCAGATCGCTGCCGTAGGTGAGCTCGCGGCTCCCGAGCTTGCCCATTCCCACGACCAGAAAATCCCCATTCTCGACGTCCTGGCTGGCCTTCGGGATGGTTCGGATCAGCTGCCGGGTCGCCAGCGCGAGCGCCTCCTCGAGGCATACCTCGGCCACCTCGGTGAGGGCTCCCTCGGCCTCGAACGCGCTGATCTTCCCGGCCAGATCGAGGAGACCCACGTTGACGAGCTCACGACGCTGGAACAGGCGCAGGGCCGCCAGCGAGAGCTCGGTATCGTCGCGGCTCTCCGGTGAGCCGAGCTCCTCGAGGATGCTGGAATGGGCCTCGCGAAGCTCGTTCTTGGAGAGCAGCAGCTGGCTCGGATCGCTGAAGACCGGCTCGATCAGCTGTGGGTGGGTGGCGAAGATCGTCGAGAGGTAGCGGGAGGCGCCGAAGAGGGTCGCGAGGCGGGTGACCAGCTCGGGGCGGTCGAGGAGCAGGCCCCAGTAGAAGGTCCTCGTGCCCACGCCGCGGATGAAGCGATCCAGGTTGTTCATGGCTCGCTCCGGATCGGCGGCCGAGCCGATCTCCCGGGCGAAGCGGCGTGCGAGTCCCTCCATCATGCTGCGGGCCGAGGGAACCGCGAGGAGTCGGGAGGCACTTCTGGCGAACAGATCCAGGACCCGCTCGGAGTCGTCCTCGGGGAAGAGACCCTCGAAGACCCGGCGCACCCGCGAGCGCTCGGCCTCGAGTCTGGCCTCGAAGGCCTCCTTGGCGTCTTCGCCCCGGTAGCCCAGGGCCCGGGCCAGCCGCTCCCGCGCCTCGGCGCCAGGTGGTATCAGATGGGTCTGACGCTCCGCCTCCATCTGGAGGCGATTCTCGATGCGCCGGAGGAAGCGGTAGGCCTCCAGCAGCTCCTCCGCGACGCCCGGCTCGAGGATTCCAGCCTCGGCCAGGGCGCGCAGGGCGCCAGGTGCCGAGCGGCCTCGGATCTGGGGCACCCGCCCGCCGTGGATGAGCTGTAGCGCCTGGGCGACGAACTCGACGTCGCGGATTCCGCCGCGCCCGAGCTTGACGTCGAAGGCACCCTCCGCCAGCCCCTTCTGGCGCTCGATCTTCTGCTTCATTTCCTTGATGGCGTCGACGCCGCCGAAATCCATGGAGGTCTGGTAGATCATCGGATCGATGGCCCGGGCGATGCGCCAGCCGAGCTCGCGATCCCCGGCGACGGGTCTCGCCTTCATGAAGGCGGCCTTCTCCCAGGTGGCAGCCCAGCCATCGTAGTAGGAGGTGAGGGCGTTGCTGGAGGGAACCAGGATGCCGTGGCTGCCCTCGGGTCGGAGATCGAGATCGATGCGGTAGAGGAAGCCCTCGCCCCGGGTCTCCCCTACCAGCTTGCCGAAGCCGCGGACGAGGCGCGTAAAGTACTCCTCTGGGGAGAGGTCCCGCGGGCCGTCCCGAAGCTCCCCCGCCTCGTCCCCGGGGCTCTGGTAGACGTAGATCAGGTCCACATCGGAGGAGTAGTTGAGCTCTTCCCCTCCCAGCTTGCCGAGTCCGAGGACGGTCAGCTCCAGCCGGGTCTCGCTGCCATCCGCGCTCCTCCAGCACGGTGGCCCCAGGTCGGCGGTCAGGCGTGCGGCGGCGCAGGTCAGGGCGCAGGAGAGCAGGCATTCGGCCAGGTTGGAGAGCTCTCCCAGGACCTCGCCCACCCGGGCCTCGGGGACCAGATCGTCGTAGCAGTCGCGCACGGTGATCCGGGCGAACTCGGCGTACTTGAAGCGTCGAAGCGTATCCGCCTCTTCCTCCCCGCTCGCGGCGTCGAGGGCGGCGTCGAGGCCCGCCTGGTACTCGGCGAGGGAACGCGACGCGCGGAGGTCGTCCTCCACGAGGTCGAGCAAGGCCGCGGGGTGACGCTGAAAGAACTTGGAGAGGAAGGGCGCGACACCGCAGACTACCAGGAGCACCCGGCGAAGCTCGGTGGCCCGGCTCTCGCGAGCGGCTTCCAGACGAGCTGCATCGACGGCGCCTACGGCCTCGATCAGCGCCGCAGCTCGGCGCGCGGCGCTCCCCGGCTCCGGGCCTTCGGCGAGTGCGGCTTCGAGATCCGACGGTAGTGACGCATCCACGGTGCGGAAAACGTAGGGGCCCGGGTGGGACGGGTAAAGCTGTCCGAGATTCCGGTAGAGCACGGGAGCCAGCTGGGGAGAAAAGCAGGCTTCAAATCTCGGGACTTACGCCCGCACCTTGCGCCTGGGTGAGGGTACCGGGCGTCACCCACCGGCTCTTGCCGGCCACTCAGGGGTATGTGGAAGAAATGGGTACGGACGGCGCGCGGAGCGGAGATGATTCACAGCGGCTTTCTGATCCAGTCGCTGCGCCGCCGCGGTGCCGTCCACCGCTGCATCAACTGCGGTGAGCGGATGTTCGTGAAGTACGCGTCGGGTCTCTGTCCTCTCTGCTACAACGGCCGCCGCGAGCTCCATCTCGATGAGCCTGTCCACCTCGCGCCCGACGAGCACGTCCTGGCAGGCATCCTCGACGATCCGGCCATCGAGGTGGTTCCCGAAGAGGGAGACGGAGCTCTCTCCGAGTAGGCATCTCTTCCACCCGCGCTACTGTCGCTCGCAGTATGGCAATCTATCTGATCCGGCACGGCGAGACGGCTGGAAACGCCGCGCGCGTCGTCCAGAAGCCCGACATCCCTCTCTCCCCGAACGGCATCGACCAGGCGCGACGTCTGGCCCGGCGCCTGACCGGCGACGGTATCGGTCAGATCCTCGCCAGCGACCTCTCGCGCGCGGCGATGACCGCGGAGGCGGTGGTAGAGTCGACCGGAGCGCCGATTCGCTACGACGCCCTGCTCCACGAGCGGAACTTCGGCGATGTCCGCGGGACGCCCTACGCCGAACTCTCTTTCGATCTCTTTGCTCCCGACTACGACCCGCCCGGTGGGGAGAGCTGGGAGCGCTTCGAGGCGCGCATGGACGAAGCCTGGGCGCTGATCCAGCGGGCGGCCGGGGAGTGCGAGGAGAATCTCGCCGTGATCACCCACGGCCTGGTGTGCCGCTCCGTGGTGGCGCGCCGCGCGCGTTTGCCCGAGGGCGTGGACCGGGACCTCCGCGGTCTCGCCTGGCGCAACACCTCCGTCACGATTCTCGAGGGGCCGGACCCGTGGCGGGTGCGTCTCCTCAACTGCAGCGCTCATCTCGACGAGGCCGAGCCTCACGAGGGCGGAGCCGTCTGAGTGGGAGTGGGGACGTTCGTTGAATGTTCAACTTCTCGGGCATGCCGAGAACGTTGAACATTCAACGAACGTCCCCACTATCCGACCTAGGCGACCGCTTTCTTCTCGCGAAGGCGGGCGATCTCCTCTGCGGAGAAGCCCCACTCGGCCAGGGCCTGATCCGTGTGCTGGCCGGCGTGGGAGGGCGGGCGCGAAATCTCGGCAGGGGTGCGGCTGAAGCGGGGCGCAGGCCCCGGTTGGAGCTTTCCGGCCACCTCGACGAAGGTGCCGCGGGCGACGTTGTGGGGGTGCTCGTAGGCCTCGCCCATACTGAGCACCGGGGCGAAGCAGACGTCGGTGCCCTCCATGATCTCGCACCACTCGTCCCGGGTCTTCGACTTGAAGATCTCGGTCAGGCGCTCGGCGAGAGGGCCCCAGGCGGTCCGCTCCATCTGACGCGGCAGCTCCTCTCCCTCGAGACCGGTGAGGCGCAGCAGCTCCTGATAGAACTGGGGCTCGATGGAGCCGATCGAGACGTACTTTCCGTCGGCGGTCTCGTAGGTGTCATAGAAATGGGAGCCGGTATCGAGCAGATTGGTGCCGCGTTCGTCCTTCCACATTCCGATCTGGCGAAAGCCGTGCATCATCGTCATCAGCACCGCTGCTCCGTCCACCATGGCGGCGTCCACCACCTGGCCCTTGCCGGATCCGCTGCGCTCGAAGAGCGCGGAGACGATCCCGAAGGCCAGCAACATGCCTCCGCCCCCGAAATCGCCCACCAGGTTGAGCGGCGGGAGGGGCTTCTCCCCGGCGCGGCCGATCCCGTGCAGGGTGCCGGCCAGGGCGATGTAGTTGATGTCGTGGCCGGCGGCGTGGGCCAGGGGCCCGGTCTGGCCCCAGCCGGTCATGCGGCCGTAGACGAGGCGCGGGTTGCGCTCGAGGCAGGCGTCGGGCCCGAGGCCAAGGCGCTCCATCACGCCGGGGCGAAAGCCCTCCAGGAGCGCGTCCGCCCCCTCCACCAGCTTCAGCAGCGCTGCGACGCCGTCGGGGTTCTTGAGATCGATTCCGACACTGCGGCGACCCCGGTTGAGGAGATCCCCCGGCGGCTCCTCGCCCGGATTCGGGTTCACCCTCTCGGCCCGGTCGACGCGCAGCAGGTCGGCGCCCATGTCCGCCAGCATCATGGCGGCGAAGGGGCCCGGTCCGATGCCCGCGATCTCGAGAATCCTGACTCCCGCTAGCGGTCCCATGCTCTACTTCCTCCGGCTCGAGGTCGCGAATGATAGGGGCGTGGGGATCTGCGCGCCGCCACCGCGGTGCGGTCGGCGGCCGCAGTCCCGATCTGGCGTGAAATATCGACTGGTGGCTGGAAGCACCGATCACGGGCTAGGATGGGCGGTCGTCGTGTCCCAGCTGAAGCGATTCCCCCTGCTCATGCCGCTCCTGGCGACTGCCTTGGTCGCCTGGGCCTGCCGCTCGCCGGCACCGCTCATCCCGTCGCCGGAGCCGTCGAGTTCGGCAACGGCCGCCGCGCGCCAAGCCATCCCGCTGGTGCCGCCGACCACTCCCCGGGGGCCATCCGTGCCCCCCGGGGAGGTTGCCGAGGACCCGAGCCTGGCGCTGGTGCGCGCGGTGTTGGCCGCACGGGCCGAGCATATTGCGGAGCCGCAGCGCGAATCCCTGGCGCAGGCGCTGGTGGAGGCCGAGCGGAAGCACGGCATCTCGGTGCTCCTGCTGGCGGCGTTGATCGAGCGGGAGAGCCGCTTCGACCCGCTGGCCAAGGGACCGCGCGGCTCGCTCGGGCTGATGCAGGTGCGTCCCTTCGTCGGCGAGGATGTCGCTGGCAGAATCGGCGTTCCCTGGCACGGTGCGCAAGACCCTCTTCGACCCCGTGGCGAATGTTCGCATCGGCTCCAGCTATCTCGCAGAGCTCCTGGAACGCTTCGGGAGCCGGGAGCACGCACTGGCCGCCTACAACATCGGTCCGACTCGGCTGGCTCGGCGCCTCGCCCGTGGCGACGTCCGGAACCCCGCCTTCGTCAGCCGCGTGCTTCGGGAGTACCAGGGACTGCAGCGGGAATTCGCCTCCACCGAGACCGGGATCGGCGGTTAGACTTCCCGCCTGAGCGCCCGCGTCGCTTCGAGGAGTCCCCCCATGAGTCAGTACGACTACGACCTCTTCACCATCGGCGCCGGCTCCGGCGGCGTGCGCGCCAGCCGGGTCGCTTCCTCCCTGGGCGCCCGGGTGGCTGTCGCCGAGGACACCTACCTGGGCGGGACCTGTGTCAATGCCGGCTGCGTTCCCAAGAAGCTCTTCGTCTACGCCTCTCACTACCGCGAGGACTTCGAGGACGCGGCGGCCTACGGCTGGAGCATCGGTGAGCGCCGCCGCTTCGACTGGAAGACGCTGCTCGAGAACAAGGACGAAGAGATCCAGCGGCTCAATGGTGTCTACGCGCGACTTCTGGACGAGGCTGGAGTCGACCGCATCGAGGGCCGCGCCACCCTTCTGGATCCGCACACCGTGGCCGTGGGTGAAGAGCGTCATACGGCGGCGACCATCCTGGTGGCCACCGGGTCGCAGCCCTCGATGCCGCGCATCCCCGGCATCGAGCTCGCCATCACCTCCGACCATGCCTTCCACCTGGAGCGGTTTCCCGAGCGGGTGGTGGTCGTGGGCGGCGGCTACATCGCCGTCGAGTTCGCGGGGATCTTCCACGGAATGGGCGCAGCCGTAACCCAGCTCTACCGCGGTCCGCTCTTCATGCGTGGCTTCGACGACGACGTCCGAGCGGTGCTGGCCGACCAGATGCGCAAGAAGGGCATCGACCTGCGCTTCGACAACTGTCCCACCGCCATCGAGCGCAGCGGTAGCGGGCTCCGCCTGAGCGTGGACGACGGCAGCACACTCGAGGTGGACCAGGTCCTCTACGCCACCGGGCGGGTGCCGAAGACTGCGAACCTCGGCCTCGAGAAGGCGGGTGTCGAGCTGGGGCGGAACGGTGAGGTGATCGTCGACGACTACTCGCGCTCCAGCGTTCCCCATATCTACGCCATCGGGGACTGCACCGACCGGCTGATGCTCACACCCGTGGCCATCGCCGAGGGCATCGCATTCGCGAACACCGTCTTCGCCGGCACGCCGACCCGGCCCGATCACACCAACGTGGCGACCGCCGTCTTCAGTCAGCCACCGATCGGCTGCGTCGGCCTCACCGAGGCCGAGGCGCGGGAACGCTGCGCCGCGATCGACGTCTATCGAAGCAGCTTCCGGCCGATGAAGCACACGCTCACCGGACGCGACGAGACCACCATGATGAAGCTGATCGTGGAGCGGGCGAGCGACCGCGTGGTGGGCTGCCACATGGTCGGGCCCGACGCCGGCGAGATCACCCAGGGGTTGGCGATCGCCCTCAAGTGCGGCGCGACCAAGGCGCAGTTCGATGCGACGATCGGCATCCACCCGACCGCGGCGGAGGAGTTCGTGACGATGCGGGAGAAGCTCCCGGATGCGGGGTCGGCGTGAAGCAGATCTGGATTCCGCGGGCGGGAGAGCCGGAGGTGCTCGAGCTGCGCGAGGCGGCGGACCCGCTCCCCGCGGCGGGCGAGGTGCGCATCCGCGTGGCGGCGGCAGGGGTGAACTTCGCCGACATCGTGGCGCGGATGGGGCTCTACCCCGGACTGCCGCCGATGCCGGTGGTGGTGGGCTACGAGGCGGCGGGGAGCGTCGACGCGGTGGGCGACGGCGTCGAGTCCGACTGGATCGGTCGCGAGGTGCTGGCGCTGACCCGCTTCGGCTCCTACTCCGACACGGTCTGCGTGCCCGAGCTGCAGGTCTTCGCCCGGCCGGCGGGCATGAGCGCCGAGGATGGCGCGGCGCTTCCCGTGAACTACCTGACCGCCTACCAGCTCCTCGAAGTGATGGGCGGGCTGCGCGCGGGCGAGACGCTGCTCGTCCACTCGGCGGGGGGAGGCGTCGGCGTCGCCGCGATCCAGCTGGCCCGCCGAATCGGGGCGACGATCGTCGGAACCGCATCGTCCGGGAAGCACGACTTTCTCGAGTCGATCGGCGTCGAGCACTGCATCGACTACCGAAGCGAGGACTTCGAGGCGAGGGTGCACCAGATCACCCGCGGTCGCGGCGTAGAGCTCGCCATCGACGCCGTGGGCGGAAGCTCCTTCAAGAAGAGCTTCCGGGCCCTGGCGCCTAGCGGTCGCCTGGGGATCTTTGGCATGTCCGCCGTGGTGACGGGCAAGAAACGCAGCATCCCCGGGGTGCTCAAGGCGATGCTCGCCACGCCCTGGCTTCGCTTCACGCCGGCCGCGCTGATGCGCAGCAACAAGGGTGTGTTCGGGGTGAACCTGGGCGAGCTGTGGGCGGAGCTGGATCGGGTGAAGGCCTGGATGGAGGCGCTCCTCGCCTATTACCAGGAGGGCGCCATCCGCCCGGTCGTGGCGGCGAGCTTCTCTTTCGAGCGCGCGGCCGAGGCGCACCACTACATCCAGGATCGAAAGAACCTGGGCAAGGTGCTGCTGACCCCATGAGGCGCGCGGAAAAGGCCGAGCGGATCCGCAAGATCCTCGACCGCCTCTACCCCCTGCCCCCGATCCCACTCCGGCACCGGGATCCCTTCACCCTGCTGATCGCGGTGCTGCTCTCCGCTCAGTGCACCGACGAGCGGGTCAACCGCGTGACCCCGGCGCTCTTCGCAGAGGCGCGAACCGCCTCTGCGATGGCGAAGCTTCCGGTGGCGCGAATCCGCGGGCTGATTCGCTCCTGTGGGCTCGCACCCTCGAAGGCGAAGAACATCTCGGCGCTCTCGAAGATCCTGGTCGCCGAGCACGGCGGATCCGTCCCCGAATCCTTCCAAGCCCTGGAGGCGCTCCCCGGCGTCGGCCACAAGTCGGCCAGCGTGGTGATGTCCCAGGCCTTTGGCCATTCCGCCTTCCCGGTCGATACCCACATCCATCGCCTGGCCGCGCGCTGGGGGCTCTCCAGCGGTGTGAACGTGGAGCGCACCGAGCGGGACCTGAAGGAGATCTTTCCCGAGGAGTCGTGGAACAAGCTCCACCTGCAGATCATCTTCTTTGGCCGCGAGCACTGTCCGGCCCGTGGTCACGACCTGGCGAGCTGCCCGATCTGCTCCTGGGCCGCCACCAGGAAGCGTATTGCCGAGGAGAGCAACGCGCTCAGAGGAGCGCGCGGACGCTCAGGTAGGCCAGGTAGATCGTCAGCAGGAGCGCGCCCTCGGCGCGGATGATCCGCCGATCCTCGTTCGCACACACCTGCCAGAGCGCCAGCGAGAGCAGGGACAGCACTGCGAGGTCCATCACTCCACCTTCCGGGACGGGGATGGGCCGAAGCGCCGCAGTAGCCCCAAGCACCAGGAGCAAGTTGAGGACGTTGGAGCCGATCACGTTGCCGATGGCGATCTCCGCCTGCCCGCGCCAGACGGCGACCAGAGAGGCGGCGAGCTCGGGAAGGCTGGTGCCGACGGCGATCAGTGTGAGTCCAATCACGGCCTCGGAGATCCCGGCGGCGCGGGCGATTCCCACCGCCCCCTCGACGGTGAAGTGCGCGCCCATCACCAGGACCACCAATCCGGTCGTTGCCACCGCCACACTCACGGGAACGCTCCAGCCGCGGCGAGTCCGCCGCGTTCTGCTTGTTTCGCTCTTCCTCTGCTGAAAAACGTCCGCTGTCGTGTAGTAGATGAAGACGTTCAGCAGCAGCAGCAGCGCGATGCCGTCGCCACGGTCGTAGCGGGAGGAGGCGTCTCCCGAGAGCACCGAGTCGAGAGCGAAGACGAAGGCGAAGGCGGTGGCGAGCAGCATCATCGGAAGCTCGCGGCGGACGACGATGCTCTGGACATCGAGCGGCCGCCACAGGGCGGTCAACCCGACGATCAGTCCGATGTTCGCCAGGTTGGAGCCGATCACGTTTCCGAAGGAGAGCCCGCCACTCCCGCGCAGCGCAGCGGTCAGGTTGACTGCCAGCTCCGGGGCGCTGGTGCCGAAGGACACCACCGTCAGGCCTACCACCAGAGGGGAGATCCCCAGCCGGCGCGCCAGGGCCGTCGCCCCGCGCACCAGTGCGTCGCCACCGGCGAGGAGCAGTATCAGGCCGATCAGGAGCATCGGGAGATCCGTCACCACCCCTGGAGCATATCGCGGGGGCTCACTGGACGCGCCGTCTTCGCCATGAGCTTCATGAAGAATCGGGGCTAAGATCCGGTCTGGGAGGATCGGTGATGGCGAAGCGGGTCGACTGGTACTACCACCGCAAGGGTTGAACGTCCTGCGGGAGAGCGTCCAAGTTCCTGGACGCCAAAGGAATCGAGCCGCGGGAGACGGTTCCCGCCAGCCGCAAGCTCGGCCGCAAGGACGCCTCTGCCCTGGCAAAGGCGGCATCCAGGGTGATCGTCGCCAAGGGCAAGAAGCTCGACGAGTGGAAGACGGCGGGCAAGGCTCCTGCCGCGGTGATCGATGCGATGGTCGGCTCCACCGGCAACCTCCGCGCGCCCTGCTTGCGCGTGGGGAAGACCCTGGTGGTCGGCTTCAACGAAGATGCCTACACCGAGGTGCTCCTGTAGCTCGAATCGTTCGTGAGCGCTCATGAACGGTTCGGGCGACCGCCCCGTGGAGGAGAGTCGAAATGCCCGTATACGTGGTCGCACAGGGTCGGATCGAAGACCGCGACATGCTCGATGAGTACGTCGCCAAGGTGATTCCCACCATTCAATCCGCTGGCGGCCGGATTCTGGGATTCGATGAGTCGCCCGAAGTCGTCGAAGGAGAGGTGGCTCATCCGCGCACCGTGATTCTCGAGTTCCAGTCACGCGAGGCCTTCCGCGCCTGGTACGACTCCCCCGGCTACCAGGAGATTCTCCCTCTTCGCCTCCGGTCGACCCCCGGGACTCTGATCGTGCTCGACGGGCTCCCGTCGGCGTAGCTTCGGGCCAGCGGCCGCAGCCCGAGGGGAACTCTCGCTCGGAGCGAATCAGAACAATGGCTTCAAGTCACGACTCCTCGGCATTTCCCCAGCGTCGCTTCCCTTCGAAACGGGACCTCTGGCTCGTGGTCGTCTTGTGGGGTGCCGCACTGGCTCTCGTGTACGCGATCATCGATGTCGCCACATCTCCGACACCGGCGATGTTCAAGGCGTTGTTCCTGCTGATCTGCATTCCATCCGGGGTACTCATCCCGTGGATCCTCTACGGCACCTCCTACGCGCTCACTGAAGAAGCACTGCTGATCCGCTGTGGTCCTTTTCGCAATCGGGTTCCGGTGGGCGCCATTCAAGAAGTCACTCCCTCTCGCAATCCGATGTCCAGCCCCGCCTGCTCACTCGATCGCCTCCATATCCAGTACCGCGGATCGCGCCTCGGAATCCTGGTCTCCCCATCGGACAAGCAATCGTTCCTGCAGGACCTCGCTGGACTGGATTCGCAGCTCTCCCTCCAGGGCGACAGAATCATTCGCTGCGCTTGAGGCGCGTGGGAGGAGGTGTCTGTGACCGAGAGAATCCATCGCGATGCGATCGTCGTCGATGGACACAATGACGTGACGACGTGGATTCTCGACTTTGGCTTCGACCTCGGCATGAACGGGGCCGATCCCGCCAAGCGGAGGGCAGAGCTCTACTGGGTTCTCGGTTGGCTGCTTTCTACCCCCAAAGGAGATCAGCTGCGCACCCACACCGATCTCAGCCGGCTCAAGGCCGGTGGAGTCGACGCGCAGTTCTTCTCGATATTCGCCCATCCGCGATACGAGAAAGCTCCCGGAGGGACGAAAGGGCGCGCGTTTCAGATGATCGATGCCCTGGAAGAACAGATTCGGCGGCATGGCGACGACCTGGAGCTGGCGGTTTCTGCCGAGGACGTCCGGAGGATCTCGCGCGGTGACAAGATTGCGGTTCTGATGGGGCTGGAAGGCGGACACGCAATCGAAGACGACCTGGTCAACCTCCAGCAGTTCCGGGATCGTGGCGTGCGGTACATGACGCTGACCTGGAACAACACCAACGGCTGGGCCGACTCTTCGGGCGACGATTCTCGCCACGGTGGACTGACAGAATTCGGGCGCGAGGTGATCGGCGAAATGAACCGCCTCGGCATGGTCGTAGATGTCTCGCATGCCTCTGACGAGACGTTCTGGGACGCCCTGGAAGCGACGAGTGCTCCCCTCATGGCCACCCACTCGTCCGCGCGAGCCCTGGTCGACAATCCCCGGAACCTGAGCGACGAGATGCTGGAAGCTGTCGCTCAGAACGGCGGAGTCGTGATGGTCAACTTCGGGGGCACTTTCATCGACCCGAGGAAGGCGAGCAAGTGGAGAATCATCCGGGACGTGATCCTCCACTGGGGCCCCTCACCAGTTCCGCTCGATCTGTTGCTCGACCACATCGACCACGTGGTTCGCGTCGCCGGAATCGATCACGTCGGCCTCGGTTCCGATTTCGACGGAACGCTACTCCTTCCCGAGGGGGCGAACGACGTCTCGGGATTCCCCAATATCACAGCCGGTCTTCTCGAGCGCGGGTACTCCCAGACCGACATCCAGAAGATCCTTGGTGAGAATGCACTCCGGGTATTGGAGCAGGCCGAGGCTGTGGAGCCACCGTTGAACGGTGAGTGAGGGTTTGACGTGCTGAAAGGAAGCTGTCTCTGCGGGAAGGTTCGCTATCAGGTGAGCGGGCCGCTCGGTCCGGCGATCTACTGCCACTGCTCCCAGTGTCGCAAGGCTTCGGGGTCTTCCTTCACGACGAACGCGAGCGTTGCGGTGGATCATTTTCGCATCACCCATGGAGCCGAGCTCCTCCGAGAGTACGAATCCTCCCCGGGCATCAGACGATGCTTCTGTGGGGAGTGCGGGTCGCCCATCATCAAACGGGTCGAGTCGTCACCTGATTCGATCCGGCTTCGCCTCGGAACCCTGGACGGCGATCCGGGCGCGAAGCCGGTGGCTCATATCTTCGTGGGTTCGAAGGCCCCCTGGACGGAGCTCAGCGACGATCTTCCGCAGCACGAATGACCGCGCGTTGAGGTGCGTCCCGGCCGCAGCAGCGAGCGGGTGAGAAATACGGGCTAGTCTCCACCCGAATCTCCGAGGAGGATTTCGACGTGGAGATGATACGAAACCGCGCGACGGATCTATTTCCGTCCGTTCTTCTCACAGTGCTGAGCATGATTCAGGCCCTCGCCCTGGAGCTGCTCTGGACGCGCATGCGTGAGAGCCCCTACCTGTGGAGCGGAGGCTGGGATGCGCTGCTCGGGTGGAGCCAGGTCGCCGCGATGCTTCTCGGGTTCCTGGTGGTGTGGCTCTTCTACGTCAGCACCGTGATGCGATTCCGCTGGCTTCCTTCCCTTCAGGATTCCGTTGTCCCATTCGGGATCGGGATCCTCGAATTCACCCTGATCGATCTGATGGGTCCCGATTCGTTGGGCCCCTGGTTCTACGTCATGGCGCTCATCTTCGCTGTCTCCACCTGGACGAGCCACGCCATCTTCCGCCGCGCGCGCCGAGATCCCGCCAACCGGGAGTTCTTCGAGTCGGTGAGGCCGGCGACGATGCGGGACTTCGCGCCCTCGATCGCTGCCGCCGGGGGAATCGGCGTTCTCGGTCTGGTGTTGCACGCCTCCGGAAGTCCGGGCTGGCTGGCTCTTGGCTCACTCCTGATCACCATCGCCGCACTCGCCTACCAGATCGAGCTGACGCGTCGATACTGGGAACGTTCGATCTCCGATGCTCCTCAGCGTAGGGGCAGATCGACGCGCTAGCATTTTCGGGCATGCAGCGAATCCGTCCGGCGTGGATTCGTCCTCCGAGCGTTCGAGAACCTCTGAGATGTCGACCGGGTGGGGTGCCACGGCTGATGGCGATCCGCGGCGCTTCTGGTCGCTCAGCTCCGCCCGCGGTAAGCTCAATCCAGGCCCGAGAAATGGAGAGAGCCAATGGAAATCGAAGGTGGATGCTACTGCGGCGCGGTTCGCTACAAGGTGCAGGGGGACCCGCTATTCAAAGGACAGTGTCATTGCCGGGAATGCCAGTACATTTCGGGCGGAGCTCCCAACGTGGTGATGGGCATGCCGGAGGCGGGCTTCACCTACACCAAGGGCTCCCCGAAGGCGTTTCTCCGCAGCGATCTCGAGAGCCCTGTGACGCGCGAGTTCTGCTCGGAATGCGGTACACACCTGGTGAGCAAGGCGCCGAGCCTGCCCGGTGTAGCGCTGCTCAAGGTGGGTACGTTCGACGATCCGAGCGTCTTTGGCGCCCCTCAGATGGCGATCTACACCATCGACAAGCAGAGCTTCCACCACGTGCCGGAGGGCGCGGCAGTCTTCGAGCGCACTCCTGGGTAGTTGACCCCAGTCGCGCGAGAGGGGGAGGCGCAAGACTCGTGTGGTTGTTGTTCCTCCACGGACCACCCGGCTCGGGCAAGCTGACGGTTGCCCGAGAGCTGGAGACGCTCACCGGCTTTCGGCTCTTCCACAACCATCTCGCTGTCGATCTCCTCGAGTCGGTCTTCGAGTTCGGGAGCCCACCGTTCGTCGACCTGCGGGAGCAGCTCTGGTTGTCCGTCTTCCGCCAGGCGGCACGGACCGACGTCTCGCTGATCTTCACCTTCGCACCGGAGCGGACGGTTCGCCCCGAGTTCCCGGAGGCCGCCGAATCCGCCGTCCGATCCGAGGGAGGCCGGGTCCTCTTCGTATCCCTTCGCTGCGCCGAGTCCGAGCTGGAACGGCGCCTGTCGGAGCCTTCGCGCTCCGCCTTTGGCAAGCTGCGTTCCGTGGAGCGATACCGGGAGCTCCGGGATTCCGGAGCCTTCGAGTTTCCGCCCTTGCGCGCGGATATCGAGCTGGATACCGGCGCTCTCCCACCCGCGGAAGCCGCGCAGCGGGTCAGAGCCGGTCTGGAGGCTGCCTGACGATGCCGACACGGGAACCCTTGCCTGACCTTCTGGAACGAACCAGCGAGGTCTGTGGCGAAGAGGTCATCTATCGATTCGCGAACGGTCTCAGCATCAAGACCGAGGTATTCAACAAGCCGGACAAGCTCCGAATACTCCCCTTGGGCAGTCCCCAGGGAAGCCTGATGAACCACATGGTGCACTTTCCGGACCTGGTCCGAGGCAAACGCGTGTTCGAGCCGTTTGCCGGCTCGGGAGCGCTCGGCTTCATGGCGCTGAAGGTCGGCGCGCACCACGTCGACTTCCTCGACATCAATCCCCGAGCCTCGGACTTCCATCGCGAGAACGGCGAGCTGAATCAATTCTCCGCGAGCCGCTACCGATCGATCGAAGCGGACATCGCAAGCTTCCAGCCGGAGCACCGGTACGAGTTGATCCTGGCCAACCCGCCATTCGTGCCGACGCCGGATGGGATCGAGGGCACGATCACCTCCAACGGCGGGAGCGACGGGAACCGGTTCGTCGAGATCCTGCTGAGGCGGCTCGAAGAATTCCTGGAGCCGCAGGGTGAGGCGCTGATCCTCGTCTTTCAGCTGGTCAGGCGCCAGCAGCCGCTCCTGGTCGACTTGATCTCTGAACTCGTGGTCCGCAGACCGGTCGAGCTGACACCTTCCCAGAAGCGCCCGATCGGCTTCGAGGCATACTGCCATGCCTACTCCCAGCTGTTCCCGGACGCGCAGGAAGAGCTGGCCCGATGGAGGTCCACTCTCCTCGAGAAGCACGGCGAAGACCTGACCCTGTGCCACTACATCGCCCGAGTTGGAGCGCGGACGGATCGGCCGACCTCCTGCGTGATCCAGGACGACTTCGCGGAGAAGTTCGGCGAGAGCTTCCTTGTTCCCTCCGACAACGAGGCGGAATTCTCTATCGGAAGAGTCTTCGAGAACTTCGTCACTTCCTCGAAGCGTCGATGAGAATCTGGCGAGAAGAGGCTCCCTCCGCTCTCCCCGGCAAGCACCCCGTCCGCCCGAGTCCGTGTCAAGTGGGAACCAAGGAGTACACACGATGCATGACATGCTGGTCAGGCTCTACGACCTCCCGAGTCTGGAAGAGGCTCTGAAACTCAGCGCCAGGCAGGGAGTCGCGGTTCGCCGAGCGCTCAGTCTGGAGAAGCCCCAGGTCCTCGAGTGGGTTCAGGCGACCTTCCCTGTCTGGACCGCCGAGGCGGAAGCAGCCTTCTGCCGCTCGCCGGTATCGTGTTTCCTAGCGATCCGAGATCAGGAGCTGCTTGGCTTCGCCTGCCATGACGCAACCTGCAAGAACTTCTTTGGCCCGACGGGGGTTCTCGAGGAAGAACGAGGGCGCGGATTGGGGCGCGCTCTCCTCCTGGCGACCCTCCATGCGCAAAGGGCGCAAGGCTACGCGTATTCGATCATCGGCGGCGTGGGTCCGGCGGAGTTCTACGCGAAGACGGTGGACGCCGCCCCGATCGAGGGCTCGACACCCGGTGTGTACGCGGGAATCCTGGCCACGAACGAGTCTGATGCCTGACGGTCCAGTGAAGCGGGTTAGAATCCCACCATGAGCGGAACTGCCTGGTTCGAATCCTTTTTCGGAGAGGACTACCTGGAGATCTACCGGGACGCCTTCCCGCCCGGTTTCAGCCCCAGATCGGGGAGAAAGACCTCGAATGGCGCGATCGTGCTCCACGAACGGACCTGGGATCTCGCGCGCGATGTGATGGACGACCACGTCACGCTGGTCCGCCCCGACCGCAAACGAAGGAGCTAGGATGATCGATCATCTCGGCCTACGCGTATCGGAGTATGCAGAGAGCAAGCGCTTTTTCGAGAGCGCCCTCGCGCCCCTGGGCTACCAGGTAGTGATGGAATTCGGCGGCTCGGTAGCGGGATTGGGTGCCGCCGGGAAGCCGGACTTCTGGATTTCCCAAGGCGAGGCGGCAGGGGCGGTGCACGTAGCGTTCGCGAGTCCGGACCGCGCGACGGTCGATGCGTTTCACCAGGCCGCGCTCGCCGCGGGCGGAGGGACAATGGGCCTCCCGGTCTCCGCCCCGAGTACCATCCGCACTACTACGGGGCTTTCGTGCTCGATCCGGACGGAAACAACGTCGAGGCTGTGTGTCACCAGCCGAGTAAAGCTGACCCGTTATGTGGAAGAAGCTGATCGCTAGAGACCATCGGGAGGCCTACGATCTGTGGGCGACCCATTTCGACGACCCGGCGTTGATGGCCAATCGCGACGCCAAGACGACTCTTCGAAAGATCGAGAACCTCGCGCGGCAGCTTCCCCTGGAGCCAGGAAGCCGGGTCCTCGACGTCGGGCCTGGGGACGGCGCGCTCTTTCGCATCATTGCGGGTCGCGTGGGCCGATGTCACGGCGTCGACCCCAGCGTCAATGCCGTGGCAAGACTGAACCCGCTCTTCCGAGATGCGCCGAACGTCGAATTCGCCGTCGGTTCGGCGGACGCCCTTCCCTACGGCGACGCCGAATTCGACGTGGTCGTGATCAACTCGGTCCTCCACTGCCTGCCGTCTACTGCGGACGTCGAGAAGTCGCTCGGCGAAATCGTCCGCGTCTGCACGTCCGGCGGGACGGTCTTTGTGGGCGAGATGCCCTTCCGCAGTGAACTCAGCCGGGGGATTCTGGCGCACATGGCGCGGAAGCTCCGAGAATACGGCCCACGGACCTTCTCGAGGCTCGTCTACCACGTCTACCTTCGGCCCTTCCTTCGCGGAGAGGGGGTTGTTCTCTACCCGGCGACCAACCTTCACTTCCCGGAGGTGGAATTCAGGGCGATGTGCCGACGGTTCGGAGTGAGTGTCGAGTGCCGACGCCACCAGGAGCCGAGGCGCCTCTCAGCGACGCGGAACGACTACCTCCTCCGGTTGGCAGGCTAGCTTTCCTGCTTCCGCGGGAGTCTCTGGTCGGCGGGTGGTCTCTCGTCGAACTTGGTCAGTTCGTCACTTACAGAGTACCAGGGCGCCTTCTGGCTCAGGAAGACGTGCCGGAACGGTGTCGTCTCGGGTTCGCCATCGAGCACGCCGGCGAGAAACGCCACGAAGTCGCTGTCCTGCTCGACTAGCGGCACCGGCGAGCCACACACGCTGCAGAACGCCTTGCGGAAGGGCGGTGGCTCCCTCAGCAACGGAGCTTCGTAGCGCGTGATCAACTCCTCGCCTCGCACCCAGCGGAAGCTGCTCCTCCTGGCCGCGATTTCGGGCGCGAACGCGGCGCCGGTCGACTTCCGGCATCGCGTCGCGTGGCAGCATTGGATGGGTGTCAGTCGGCCATCGATCTCGAACTCCACACCTCCACAGAGACAGCTTCCGCGGATCATCTGCGTCCTCCCGAACTCCGCGCCTTGGGGCCACCCCGGGCCAGCCGCCTGACGCGTTGCAGAAGGTAGCGGTCGCGCGGCCCGGGCCAAGACATCCGTAGTGATGGTCGAAGCCCCAGGGCGCCGATTCCGGGATGCTCCACCGCATTTCCGAGCGGTCGTTCCGGCGAATCGAGGAGTCGGGCCTCCGGATGAGGCCGGTGCACGGTGACGCAAACCTGTCCAATGCGCTGAATACTCCGGGCGGTCCGATCTGGACGGACTGGGAAGACAGCTTCAAGGGTCCGCGGGAGTGGGACCTCGCCTGCCTCGTGACTCGTTCGCGTGTCCTGGGTGAAGGAGTCGGCCGGGCGGAAGAGGCGCTCGAGGCATATGATGGGGCCGTGGATGACGAGCTGCTCGACCTGCTCGTCGAGGCGAGGGCCCTTCAAGTGACGGTCTGGCTGGCGCTCGGATCGCTGTCGCTCTCCGCGGAGGCCATCCGTCTGGAGGAACGACTGGCGTGGCTCCGAGCCCGAGATGCGGATGCCGCCCGGGAGACGGGGAAAAGGAGTGCAGATGGGGAAGATGAATGACGAAGAGCGGGAGCAGTTTCTGGCGGAGCCGAGATACGGAATCCTGAACACGATCCGGAGCGACGGCTGGCCGATCGGGATACCCGTCTGGTTCGATTGGAACGGCGAGACGATTCGCATGTTCACGAGCGTGGTCTCTCCGAAGATCAAGCGGATCCAGGCGGACCCACGAGCTTCGCTGCTCGTGGTCAATCACCTGAGCGAGCAGGAGTCATGGGTCTCCTTCGACGGCTCGGTCTCGATCCACGAGAAGGGCGGTCTCGAGCTCGCCGAAGAGCTCGCGCCCCGCTACTGGGATCTATCCGATCCCAGTCGGCAGGAAACCCTCGCGCTCTGGCGCAAGGCGGGGGCCGCGATGCGACTGCTGGAGCTACGACCGGTGAGGATAAGAAGTCACAGGGACTAGCGGGAACCGCCACGTTGGAGCTCGCATGAGTGGACGCATCAAGTGAAGCTCTACTCGGAACTCGCTGAGTGGTGGCCGCTGTTCTCCTCACCGGCTGACTATGCGGAGGAGGCGGGCCAATACGCGGAGCTTCTGACGGCCGCCGCCGATCTCTACAAAAATAAAGCGGGTTCCAGCCGGAGATTCACCTGGTTCGGAGCACACGACCGGAGGCTGTCGAGATCGAAGTAGTCCTTTGCCACCGGCCGGGGTAGGCTTTCTGCTGGCGGCCGATGAGGGTCCAGCCGCGAGAAGGCGTCGATGTCCGCCAGCACGGGTGCCCGTTGATCGAGTTTACCGAGACAGTCCAGATCGCCACGAGCGTAGAGCGGGTCTGGCGAGCGCTGACCGTTCCAGCCGAGGTCGTGCAGTGGGACACGGGCATCATCGAGCCCATCGATGCGCCGTCCGATTACCCCCAGCCAGGCCAGCATGTCCGCTGGCGTTATCGACTCGGTCCGTTTCCGCTGATTCTCGATGACCGTCCGACCGAGGTCCTGGACAATTCGACGCTGCGGTCCTCCATCGAGCTTGGCCCCTTCAGCTTCGATGAAACCTATCGGCTCTCCTCTCCCGAACCGTCGAGCACCCTGCTGAGCGCGAGGCTGACCCTCACCAGCAATCTACCCGTCGTCGGCGTCCTGCTGGAGCGCGTGGCGGGCGCGCCTCTCGCGAAGACCACGGTGCGCACCTCCCTGCAGGCCATCAAGCGCCACTGCGAGCTCACCTGAGACCCGAAAGCCTGTGGTACAGTCTGGCTTCAGCCCGGCCATCTCGGGCAAGCCGGTGAGCGCTTGCGGCCGGAGTTCATGCCGCGTTCTCCGGCGCCGGCTACGAAGACATGAATCGTGAAGACATGAATCGGGAAGAATGGCAGCCGTTCCAGACCTTTGCCGACCGCGGGTCGGCCCAGGCCCTGGCAGTCGTCCTGGACTCCGAGGGCGTTCCGGCGCGAATCGAGTCCTCCAAGCTGGTCGCCGGAATCGAAACACGGCATTGCGTCCTGGTTCCCGCCTCTCTGGTGCACCGTGCGAAATGGGTGCTCGCCGATACCGACCTGACGGATTCCGAGCTGGAGTACCTGGCCACTGGAAAGCTCTCGGAAACCGAGTAGGAGCAGGCGACCTGATCATCCGCGACGCCTCCAATGCGGACGAAGCTGCGATTCGAGAGGTGGTGTATTCGGTGCTGGCCGAGTACGGTCTCGCTCCGGATCCGGATCGGAACGGATGCAGACCTCGCCGATCTCGAAGACAACTACTGGAACCGTGGCGGGGTCTTTCGTCTCGCTGCTCTCACCCGAGGGATCGATCGTCGGCTGTGCGGGTCTCTTTCGGCTGAACTCGACTGAGGCGGAGCTCCGCAAGATGTACCTGCTTCCCGCTGCACGCGGGCGCGGCATCGGAAGGCTTCTGCTCCGCCACCTGATCGCCGACGCCAGGCGCCTGGGCTACCGCCGCGTGGTTCTGGAGACTGCCTCCGTGCTGACCGAGGCGATCGAGCTCTACCGAAGCGCGGGTTTTTCGCCGGTGTCTCGAGACCGCCTTTCCCAACGCTGCGACCAGGCCTGGGAGCTCTGGCTGCCGCCGCCGGAACAGAGTGGCTAGCCTCCCCAGGCCGTTCTCGAAGAAATGAAAGCACGAGAGCTGACGACCGACGACCGTGTCTGGGCTGAGCGCCTCGTCTCCGAGCGCTTCGCATCCTACAGGATCGTCTCTCGGGGCGTGCTTCACGACGCTCGCGCTCTTCCCGGATTGATTGCCGAGAGCGAGGGCGCTCCCGTCGGACTGCTCCAGTACCGCGTCGCGGGGAAGCAGTTCGAGGTGGTGGTTCTGATCGCCGTTCCTCCTCGACGGGGAGTGGGTCGGTTCTTGCTTCGAGAGGCGGAGCCGATTGCCAGGTCTCACGGCTGCAAACGACTCTGGCTGATTACGACCAACGACAACGCGGCTGCCATCGCGTTCTACCGAGCCATCGGCTGGCACCAGGCTGCAATTCATCGGGGCGCGATGCGCGCGTCCCGGCGTCTGAAGCCGGAGATTCCCGAGCTCGCTTCGGATGGCACCCCGATCGAAGACGAGATCGAGTTCGAGCTGCTTCTCGAAGGCAACTGACGAGTCGATGGATCGCCCAGCGCCTCTCCAATCGATCCCTGCCTGCAGGGGTTTCAGGGCTGGGGTGCCGATGGTAGGCTCGGCGCTCGAATCCGGTGGGCGGCGCCGCTCGCTGATTCCAGGTCGCACCCGGATCGAGTGGAGGAATCGCCATGACGCGAAGCGGGATGCCCTTGATCGTTGCCCTCGTCTCCATCTCTCTCCTGGTCGGCGCGGCGGCCCGGTCGGACGATACGCGGGAATCCATCGAATCCAACAATCGAGACTTCGCTGCGGCCTTTCTGCGAGGAGATGCGGCAGCGGTCGCCGAGCTCTACACGGTGGATGCAGAGCTCCTGCCTCCGGGCGCCGAGGCGGTAGCGGGCCGCCCGGCCATCGCCGCATTCTGGAAGGGCGCGATCGATGCCGGCGTGAAGGATCTCGTCCTCACGACGGTGCAGGTGGAATCGGCAGGCGACCTGGCTTACGAGGTGGGCAAGGTGCGGCTCGTCGCCAAGGACGGTCAGGCCACCGAGGATCGATACCTCGTGGTGTGGAAACGCGAGAACGGCAAGTGGCAGCTCCACCGCGACATCTGGAACTCGCCGAACTGACCGACAGGCGCCAAAGCCGAGACTCGAAAGCCTCGGTCCGGTTCGATCCGCGCTGCCGGCGAGGCTTCCCCCGGCCGGCTCGTCCGTGGTAGGCTCCAGACAGGCGGCCGGTGAGCGGTCAGCCGTCGGGTCACGCGAGGAAGGCAAATGGGTTTCTTTTCCTGGATCCTGATGGGCCTCATCGTCGGATTGCTCGCCAAGTGGATCATGCCCGGTGACGATCCGGGCGGGATATTCCTCACGATCCTGCTGGGCATTGCGGGCGCCTTCGTCGGTGGCTTCATCGGCACGACGTTGGGGATGGGCAGCGTCAGCGGCTTCAACCTGGGCAGCCTGGCATTGGCAGTGGGCGGTGCCCTGTTGATTCTGTGGGGCCACCGCAAGCTTCGCGGCAAGTCCTCAGGCTAGCGATTCCATCCCGCGGGCTGGTGGGGCTTCCGTCGGACCACGCAGATCGGATCCGCCGCGCGAGGTTGAGCCTCGAGGGCCTCTCCCTGGGCGATTCGTTCGGGGAGCGCTTCTTTCTACCGGCCGCGCTGGCCCAGTCGCTGATCGAGCAGCGGGTCCTGCCCGACCCACCTTGGCACTACACCGATGACACCGTCATGGCCCTCTCCATCGTGGAGACCCTCGAGATCCACGGAGAGATCGATCAAGAGGTCCTTGCCCAGCGTTTCGCGCGCAAGTACCGGTTGGATCCGGGCCGTGGCTACGGTGGAATGGCCCATCGAATCCTGCGCGAGATCGGAGAGGGATCCCCGTGGCAGCGGGTTTCTCCCGCTGCATTCGGCGGAACGGGTTCCATGGGCAATGGGGGCGCCATGCGGGCGGCCCCGATTGGAGGCTATTTCTCGGACGACCTGGAGGCGGCCTCTCACCAGGCGCAACGGTCTGCCGAGGTGACACACGCGCATTCGGAAGGCCAGGCGGGTGCGGCTGGGGTTGCGGTCGCAGCGGCGCGGGCATCCGAGGGCTTCTCGGATCCCAGGGAGATCCTGGAGGCCGCGGCGGCCCTCACGCCCGAGGGCGAGACGCGCGCCGGGATCGTCGAGGCGTTGCGGCTCCCGCCCGGCTGCTCGGTTCGAGCTGCCGTGAGCGCGCTTGGAAACGGCTCTCAGGTGATCTCTCAGGACACCGTTCCATTTGCGCTCTGGTGTGCTGCGCGCCACTTGACAGACTTCGAGGGGGCTCTCTGGGCCACCGTCTCGGGTTTCGGTGACCGCGACACGACCTGCGCCATCGTGGGTGGGATCGTCTCCCTCGCGGTGGGTCGCGGGGCTCTTCCATCCGAGTGGCTCGCAGCCCGTGAGTCGCTCGCCACTCTCGCTGAGGGCGCCCGCTGAGAAATCCTGCGGGGCCGGAAAGGTGGAAAATGGTGCTCGCTCTCAAGAACCTTCTCTTCACCGTGTTGGTCCCTGGCACCGTTGCGGGCTACGTGCCTTGGCTGGTGACGCGAGGTGAATCGTTCAGATGGGGCGCCGGGACGGCTCTCGCACTCCTGTTGTTCGCCGCGGGTGGAGCGATCTACTTCTGGTGTCTGTGGGACTTCGCCAGCTTCGGGCGCGGAACACCTGCTCCCGTCGATGCCCCCAAGAAGCTGGTGGTCCGGGGCCTGTACCGGTATTCGCGGAACCCGATGTACGTGGGTGTACTGACGGTCATCCTCGGTTGGACGGTTCTCTCCGGGGTGCTCGGGCTTCTGATCTATGCCGCCTTCGTAGGAACCTGTTTCCAGCTCTTCATCGTGTACTACGAGGAGCCCCAGCTGAGCAGGACCTTTGGGGACTCCTACGACGAGTACCGGGCTCGGGTCGGTCGCTGGCTCCCGAGGATCGGCCGCGGCTCCCCTACTGACCAGCCGAGAGGGCCCCCGCGAGGCGATCGACGCACGCTGCCGGCCTTGGTTCCCCGGGGTGGGGCGTTCGTGGTAATCTTTGAATTGGCCGTTGGCGTCAGGCCTTCGCCCGGCGGAGGATGCATGGACACGACAATCCTCCTGTGGTTGCTGGCTACCGTCATGGTGCTGGCGGGTTTGCTCGGACTCCTGCTTCCGGTGCTTCCCGGACCACCGCTCCTCTTCGGGGGCTTCCTGGTCGCTGCTTGGGCGGAAGATTTCGCCTACGTCGGTGCCGCCACGCTCACCCTGCTCGCCGTGCTGGCTCTCCTGACCTACGCGGTGGACTTCGTCGCCACCGCCCTGGGTGCGAAGCGGTTCGGAGCGTCGAAGCGGGCCGTCCTGGGTGCCGTCGTCGGTGCGGTGGTCGGCCTCTTCTTCGGTCTCCCCGGTGTTCTCCTCGGGCCATTCATCGGGGCGGTGATCGGCGAGCTTACGGCGCAACGCGGGCTCGGCGAAGCCGGGCGTGCGGGAGTGGGTGCCACGATCGGGCTGGTCCTGGGCGCGGCGGGCAAGCTGGCCCTAGGCCTCTCGATGCTGGGGGTGTTCGTAACGGTGCGGATTCTGTCGGGCGCGGCCTAGCGCTCACAGCCGCGGGTTCCAGACGCGCCGCTCCCCCGGGGGACTTGGGATCGAGTTCCCCGCAACGGATGCTGACAGGTGATCGCCTCGAACCGCGCGATTCGAAGAGGGATTCGGATGACTGAGAGATCCTTGACGGGACGGGTGGCCCTGATCACCGGGGCCAACAAGGGCATCGGTCTGGAGATCGCGCGCCAGCTCGCGACGGCGGGAGCCACCGCCCTGATCGGAGCGCGGAATTCCGCAGCAGGCGAGAAGGCCGTAGAGGATCTGGCCGCGGATCATCTCGACGCGCGATTCATCCGAATCGACGTGACGGACCAGTCGAGCATCGACCAGGGTGCCAGCCGAATCGAGCGAGACTTCGGAAAGCTCGACATTCTCGTAAACAACGCCGGAATCGGTATCGACAACGCGCCGCCCAGCCAGCTCGAGATGGATGTGCTTCGACGCACCTACGAGACGAACTTCTTCGGCGTGTTTGCCGTCACCAAGGCGATGCTGCCGCTTCTCCGGAAGTCGGACAGCGCCCGCATCGTGAACATCTCCAGTGGGCTCGGTTCGCTGACCCTGAACAGCGATCCCGGCTATCAATACGCAGGAGCGAAGCTACTCGCCTACAACTCGTCCAAGTCGGCGTTGAACGCTCTCACCGTTCAGTTCGCGCACGAGCTGCGCGACACACCGATCAAGGTGAACTCCGCGGATCCGGGCTATGTGGCCACCGACCTCAACAACCACAGGGGCACCCGAACCGTAGAGCAGGGAGCCAGGGCGGCGGTGAAGCTCGCGACTCTTCCCGCGGATGGCCCGACGGGCGGCTACTTCGACGAGGACGGCGTGGTGCCGTGGTAGATCCCGACCCGATCAACGTCCGGGTTTGAAGCCCCGCTTCGGTGGCCCTTTGTGGGTCAAGTCGAGGGCCTTTTCGGCAACGGCGCGGGCGGCCTCTTCGATGCTGGCGTAGTCCTCGTCCTGCAAGAGCTGTCTGGCGGTGAGGAAGTCCGCCTGACGGAAGGTCTTGCTCACCCGCGGGCGCAGCGAGAAGACGTGGCCGAGGTTGACGCTCATCGAGGAGACTTTGTCCTCGGGCTTCTCCACCGCCTCTGCGGATTTCGAAGCCGCCGTCCGCTTCCCGCCGGTCTTCTTCTTGGGAGCCGTCTTCTTGGCCGAGGTCTTCTTCGCGCTCTTCTTGACTGCCATGCCAGGAGCGTAGCTCCTTCGAGGCGGATGGGCGCGCGGGCTACGGCTTCTCCTCGACCTCGTAGTCGAGCATGGTGTCACCGTCGAAGATGAAGCGTCCGGAGAACTGCCTTCCCCGAAGCACGAGTGGCAGCCACAGCTCGTCGTCTTCCCACATCTGGTCGTAGGGGATCCGTTCTGTGGGCATCCAGATCGGCGTGGCCTCTTCGGTTTCCTTCCGGCTCCAGGTCGCATCCACTGGCTCGGAACACGTAGACGTGGGTGGAGTAGCCATCCACGAACTGAAAGAGATTCTCGCCGCACATCTCGAGCCCGGTGGGAGTGGTCCGAAGCTCTTCCTGCACCTCTCGTATCGCGCAATCCAGTGGCGATTCCCCTGGCTCGAGCCGCCCGCCGGGCCCGTTGATCTTCCCGGCGCCCAGGCCCCTCTTCTTCCGGATCAGGAGGATCCGTCCCCCGGTTACCACGAACACGAGGGTGGCGGGGTCTTGGGCTTTCCAGGTCTGCCAGTCGATCTCCGATATCCGTTTCGCAATGGCGTCCCTCTTGCCCATCGTCTCCCTCACCTAGTCGAGCTGGTAGACGCGGGCCGCGTTGCCGCCGAGAATCGCGGTGCGCTCGTCTGCGCGTGAGGTCGGCGAGGAGCCGCAGGCTCGCCTCGCGCCACGCCGCGTAGCCGCCCGCCAGCTCCACCACCGGCCAGTCGCTTCCCCAGAGAAGCCGCTCGCGGGCCGAAGCAGTCGAGAAGGTGGTCGACGTAGGGACGCAGCGCGGCGTCGTCCCAGTCGGATGCCGCCTCGGTGACGAGACCCGAGAGCTTGCAGCAGGCCGCCGTTTCCCGGGCGATCCGGCGGATCTCGCGCGACCAGGTCTCGAAGCCGCCACCCGCGATGTCGGGCTTGGCACCGTGGTCCACCACCACGGTCAGCGCCGGGTGACGTTCCAGCAGCTCGAGGAGGCGAGGCAGATGCACCGGCTTCACCAGCGCGTCGAAGGCCAGGCCGCACCGCTCCACGGCCTCGAAAGCGGGGGTAGCTCGTCGCCCAGCATCCAGTCCGGGTCCGGGATGTCCTGGATCATCGGCCGGATGCCGCGAAGGGCCCGGTGTGCTGCGAGCGCCTCCAGGGTCTCGGCCGCGTCGCCTGAAACCATGTCGATCCAGCCCACCACACCGGCGATCCACTCCGTGGCATCCGCGAGCCCGAGAAGGAATCGTGTCTCGGCGAGGCTCGGCGCGGCCTGGACGACGACGGTGCGCTCCACCCCTGCCCCCTCCATCAACGGCCGGAGATCGGCCGGCTCGAAGTCGCGGTAGAGGACCTCGAGGTCCGGTGTGAGCCAGCCGTAATCTCCGCGGGAGAGGCGCCAGAAGTGCTGGTGGGCGTCGATCGTCGGAAGCACTCACGGCGCGGCCTTCACCGGGGCGGAGGGATCGAGCAGCCCCGCGCTTGCGAGGTCCCGCCACAGCGCTTCGGGGATGGGGTGACGCAGGTGGGCGGCATTCGCCTTCACCTCCTGCCGCGATCGTCGCTCCGGGGATGACACTCACCACGGCGGAGTGAAGCAGAGGGAACTGGAGCGCCGCAGCCGGCAAGGGCACCGCGTGGGAGGCGCAGACCTCCTGGATCGCGCGGGCCCGCGCGATCACGGAGTCCTCGGCGCTCTCGTAGTCGTAGCGAGCGCCCGGTCCGGGATCGCTGGCGAGGATGCCCGAGTTGTAGGGACCTCCCAGGATCACCGAGATCTGCCGCTTCGCGCATGCGGGGAGCAGCTGATCGAGGGCGCTCTGGTCCAGGAGTGTGTAGCGCCCGGCGACGAGGAAGCAGTCGAAGTCGCCCCGCTTCATCGCCTCCAGACACACCTCGCACTCGTTGACCCCGAGACCGAGGGCCCCCACGCTTCCCTCTGCCCGGAGCGCATCGAGGGCCCGGTATCCCCCTTCCATCGCGGTCTCGAAGACCGACGGATGGACCTCGGCGCCGTGGGTCAGCGAGCCCAGGTCATGGAGGAGGAGGATGTCGAAGCGCTCACAGCCCATGCGCTCGAGGCTCTCCTCCACCGAGCGCATCACGGCATCGTAGGAGTAGTCGAAGACGGGATCGAAGGGAAGCGCGTCGATGAAACCCTGATCCGAGCGGGGGGCTCCTTCCCTGGGCTCCAGCAGCCGACCGACCTTGGTCGAGATCGCGTAGCTCTGGCGCGCCTGGCCGCGCAGCGCCTCCCCCAGGCGTCGCTCCGCGAGCCCGTAGCCGTAGTAGGGCGCGGTGTCGAAGTAGCGCACGCCCTCTTCGAGGGCGGCCGCCACGGTCCGCTCTGCCTCGGCATCACTCACGGGAGCGTAGAGATTGCCGAGACAAGCGGAGCCGAAGCCCAGTTGGCTCACCTTTACCGCACTGTTTCCGACCGACCTGCGCTCCGATGTCTCCACCGCCACCGCTCCCTGCCGAAGACCGATTATCCCTGAAATCTCATCCCGTTGAAGAAACTTTCCGGCTCCTCCACCATGCTCGCCATGAGTGTTCCCACGACTGCCTCCTTCCGAGACCGCCCGATCCCCTCCTGGTACGACGACGCCAAGCTCGGGATCTTCGTCCACTGGGGCATCTACTCCGTTCCCGCCTGGGCGCCAAAGCCCGTCTCGACGGAGGACCCCGACGAGGCCGAGCCTTCCCAGATTCGCCATGAATCCCTACGCCGAGTGGTACCAGAACACCCTGGGGATCGAGGGCAGCCCCACCCGGCGTCACCACGCCGAAACCTACGGCGCAGACTTTCCCTACCGCCGCTTCGCCGAGGAATTCAATCGCGAGATCGCGGCCTGGAAGCCCGCCGCATGGGCCGAGCTCTTCGCCAGCGCCGGGGCGGGGTACGCCGTCCTCACCACCAAGCATCACGATGGCTTCCTGCTCTGGCCGAGCGAGCACCGCAACCCGAAGGCTCCCGACTTCATCGCTTCGCGCGACCTGGTGGGAGAGCTCACCGACGCCGTTCGCAGCAGAGGGCTTCGGATGGGCTTCTACTACTCGGGTGGCATCGACTGGCTCACCCACGACCAGGTGATCGCCGTTCCCAAGGACTTCGTGCGAGCGGTTCCTCCCGGCGAGGCCTATCGGGAGTACGCCACCCGGCATTGGAAGGAGCTGATCGACCGCCACGCCCCTTGCTCCATGTGGAACGACATCGCCTTCCCCGGGCCCGTGGAGAAGATCGAGGAGCTCTTCGCCTACTACTACGAGCGCGTACCCGACGGCGTCGTGAACGACCGCTGGCGAATGGTGCTCGGTCCGAAGGGTCTGGAGCCCTCCCTGCCCCACGACGTGCGCACGCCGGAGTACACGAACGTCGCGGAAATCACCGAGAAGAAATGGGAGTCCGTGCGCGGTATCGGGAACTCTTTCGCCTGGAACCGCGAGGAAGGGCCGAACGAATACCTCTCGGCGAAGCAGCTCGTCCATTCCTTCGTCGACATCGTCAGCAAGAACGGCAACCTGCTGATCAACGTGGGACCCCGCGCCGACGGCTCGATTCCCGAGATCCAGGCCGAGCGCCTGCGCGCGCTGGGGACCTGGCTCGATGGGGCGGGGGAGGCCATCTACGGGACGCGCCCCTGGATTCGGGCCGAGGGCCGGACGACCGACGGGAACCCGGTGCGCTTCACCGCCAAGGGAGACGCCCTTCACGCCATCGTCTTCGATGCCACCCCGGCATCGGAGGTGGTGCTCGAGGGGCTGGAGGGAGTGGCGCCGGAGGGCGTCGAGCTCCTCGGCTTCGATGCGCCTCTCCGGTGGTCCCAGGAAGGAGCGCGCCTCCGCGTTGCGCTGCCCGCCCGGCTCCCCACCGAACATGCGGTGGCGCTCCGGCTGCAGCAGCCCGCCTCTCGACTGCAGTGACGGTCCGACACTGACGCCGGAAAGCTGCACCGAATCCCGCCGTTCGAGCCCCAGGAGTGCCTTCTGCGGTGGCACGGTCCTTGCGATACGCTGCGGCTAACCGGGCTCGCGGCAGACTCGAGCTGCAGCCGGCTGGAGGAGTTTGACGCCATGTCTCGATTTGCTGGCTCGACTCGTGGGAGATTCGCCACAAGAAGAAGAGCTTTCCGACCCGCTTCTGCATCTGTGCGGCGTCGCAGCCCTCGCCGGCTGTCTCGCGCTCGGGTGCAGGATCGCTCCGGTCGTGTCGGATACACAGGTGGGAGGCGGTCACTACGATGGCTGTGAGCAGGCCGCTCAGAACTACTGTGAGCAGGTCATCAAAGCGGCTGAAAGCGATCTCGACGCTTGTGTCGCCAAGTACGCCTTCCAGTGCATGTCGGGAACGTCTGACTAGCCCGACCCCAGGCTCGGTCGGGTGACGCGCCGCCCGAGGTATGCTCTCGCTCGGGGGAAGGGTGCGCGTCGATGAACCTCCTGGAGCTGGTCCGCAGAGCTGAGGTCCTCGAGCCGTGGGGCGAGGGCGAGAAGATCCCCTGGCACGAGCCCGGATTCAGCAGGAGGATGCTGGAGGAGCATCTGAGCCAGAAGCACGATCTGGCCAGCCGCCGCCTGGAGCGGGTCGATCGCCAGGTGAGCTGGATCGACGGGGAGATCCTCTCACACCGACCGTCGCGGATTCTGGACCTCGGCTGCGGGCCGGGTCTCTACGCGGAGAGACTCTCCCGGCTCGGCCATCAGTGTGTCGGAATCGACTACTCCCCCGCCTCCATCGAATACGCGAGGGAGCGGGCCCGTCGCGACCAGCTGGATTGCAGCTACCTGGAGCAGGACATCCGAACGGCGCCGTACGGAGAGGGCTTCGATCTCGTCACACTGATATTCGGGGAGTTCAATGTCTTCTCCCCCAGCGACGCTCGGAGCATCCTGGAGCGGGCCCATGCGGCGCTCTCCGATCGGGGCAGGCTCCTGCTCGAGGTGCATACGCTGTCGGTGGTTCGCGAGATCGGAGAGCAAGCTCCGTCCTGGTACACGGCGGATCCGGGCCTCTTCTCGGACCGGCCCCATCTCTGCCTGCGGGAGAGCTCCTGGGACCCGAGTCAGAGGACCACGACCGAGCGATACTTCATCGTCGACGCACAGACGGGTGTCGCGACGCAGCACGGTGCGACGATGCAGGGGTATTCCGATTCGGAGTATGAGTCGCTTCTTCGCGACTGCGGGTTCGCAGGGGTCGACTTCCGCCCCAGCCTGAGCCGGGACCCGGAGGACACGGACGATCGATTGATGGCTATCCTAGCCTCACGGTAGAGCTAGGGTGAGATAACGCGGGCTTGATGGGGGAGAACTGAAAAGGGGGCGAGCATGATCTCATTGCTGTTGGCGGCGTTCTTCTTCGTCGGCATTCACGTGTTTGTGTCGGGAACCTCGCTACGCGCGGCGATCGTGGAGAAGACCGGAGAGCCGGTCTACCAGACCGCCTTCTCTCTGGTCTCGCTGCTGGGCCTGATCTGGCTCGGCGTTGCCTACGCGGCAGCGGAGCCCGCCGAGCTCTGGGAGCCGGCCGCCTGGCTCCGCCCGATCACACACTTGCTGACCTTGATTGCTTCCTCTTCGTTGCGATCGGGGTCGCGACTCCAAGCCCGACCGCGGTCGGAGGCGAGGCGGCGCTCAGTGAGGGTGTCACTGCCAGTGGCATCTTGCGCATCACGCGTCATCCGTTTCTCTGGGGCGTCGCTCTCTGGGCGGTGGCGCACCTCCTCGTCTCGGCAGAGCTGGCCTCGCTGGTCTTCTTCGGGTCTCTTCTGCTGCTGGCGCTGGTCGGGCCACCCTCGATCGACGCCAAGAGGAAGCGGATGTTCGGTGAGCATTGGACGACAGTTCGCCGAATCGACCTCGAGCGTGCCGTTCCTTGCGATCTCCCAGGGGCGAAACACGCTCGAGCTGGCCGAGATCGGCTGGTGGCGCGTCGCGCTGGGGCTGGTGCTGTACGCCGTGTTTCGTCGGCACCCACACCTGGCTGTTCGGTGTCTCGCCCTTCGGAGCGTAATCTTGCGTTCTCGGGTGACGATGCTCCTGGATGTCCCGGATGGATAGGTAGGGGGATCGCGTCGTGACGGATGGGACCTCCCGCTGGATGCGGATCCGGCCCAGCTCCACGCGAAGCTCCCTGGCTCTGTGGGCGAAATCCCTCCTCAACGCCCTGCTGTTCTTCGGAATCTTCATGATTCTACTGCCCTGGGCGTCGCATCAGCTTCTGCCCGCGTCGCTTCCGTTACCCGCCGGTGTCCGGACCTGGCTGGGTGTGATCCTCTTCATCGCGGGCCTCGCCCTCTGGATCCCCTGTCTCGATGCCTTTAGCCGGCACGGGAAGGGCACGCCGCTTCCGCTCGACGCACCGCGGAACCTGGTGACCAGCGGTCTCTTCGGCGTGGTGCGAAATCCGATCATGGCCGGAGAGCTGATGGTGATCTGGGGCGAGGCGGTCTACTTCGCCAGCGCCGGGATCCTGGTCTACGCCTCGGTGATGAGCGTCGCCGGTCATCTGATGGTGGTCTACGTGGAGGAGCCCGAGCTTCGCCAGCGCTTCGGCGAAAGCTACCAGGCCTACTGCCGGAGTGTTCCCCGCTGGCTTCCGCGACGGATCCGCGTGAGAGATCGGTCCGCTTGAGCTCGCCCCAGGACCAGGCATCGGTTGGAGCCAGGAGTTGCCCATGATCAAGCTTTACGACAATCCGTTCAGTCCGTTTGCGCGGAAGGTGCGGATGGTTCTGGGTCACAAGGAGATCCCGTTCCAGAGCATCGATGCGTTGGCCAAGGAGAACCACGGGGACCTCGTCCGCGCCAACCCACGAGCCGAAGTTCCCGTGCTGGACGATGGCGGGTTCATCGTGTCGAACTCCTCGGAGATCGTCGCGTATCTGGAAGATCGTCACCCGGAGCCAAGGATCTTTCCCTCGGCTCCGATGGAACGGGCGAAGGCGCGATACTGGGAGAGGCTCTCCGACTCGTTCGTCGACTCCGTGGTTCACGACATCTCGATCTGGATGTGGCCGACGCACCAGCGGCAAGATGAGCCTCCCCAGGGTCTGATCGAGGCCGGAAGGCGCGATCTCGAGGGATTCATCGAGAGGATGGAGTCCTCACTGGGCGGCGAGGGATTTCTCTGCGGTGAGCTCACGGTGGCGGATCTCGCGATCTTCCCGCATCTCTCCTCGCTCAAACCTCTCGGAATCGTCATCCAAGCCGAGAAACATCCCAGGCTCTCCGATTGGCTCCGGCGCATGAGGTCCTTGCCGATCGTGCGAAACGACCTGGACCACGTGAAGCGGATGGCGGTCCAGAAATTCCTCGAGGGACCCTCACCCTACGAGGGCGAGCGAATCATCTGGAGAGGGGACCGGCTCGAGTGGCTGTTCGCAAACGGTTTTCACGACTGGTGGCTGGGAGAGCTGCGGGCGGGCCGGGCGGTCTTGCCCTCGTGGCTTTCCAACCAGTCACCGAGTAGGAGTCCTGGCCATGAAGCCTGACTTCGGAGCGACGGCGGAAGACTACCGGAAGCACCGCGCCGGATTCCCCGATTCCCTCTTCGAGCGGCTCGCTCCCCTGGGTATCGGCAGGCCGGGTCAGGAGATCGTCGATCTCGGCACGGGCACCGGCTCGCTGGCCCGCGGCTTCGCGCGGCGCGGCTGCCGCGTGATCGGCATCGATCCCGATTCCCGCCTCCTCGCGCAGGCGCGAGAGCTCGACGCCGAAGCCGGCGTCGAAGTCGACTACCGGATCGGGCGGGCCGAGGAGACCTCCCTCGCTCCGGAATCTCTCGATGTCGTGGCCGCGGGTCAGTGCTGGCACTGGTTCGATCGCCCCGCGGCAGCGCGCGAGGCCGCTCGGATCCTGCGCCCGGACGGGCGCATGCTGATCACGCACTTCGACTGGATCCCGTTACCGGGAAATCTGGTCGAAGCCACTGAGAAGCTGATCCTGGTCCACAGTCCGAGCTGGCCGGGCGCCGGAGGCATGGGCGTCTACGCGCCTTGGCTCCGGGATCTCGGTGAGGCCGGCTTTCGGGAGATCGAGACCTTCTCCTACGATCTCGATGCTCCCTACACGCCGGAGGCATGGCGCGGTCGGGTCCGCGCCAGCGGTGGTGTGGGCGGGGTGCTGTCCGAGCCGGAGGTCGCTGCCTTCGACCGGGAGCTCGCAGCGCTGCTCGAAGAGCGGTTCCCTGGGGACATCCTGGCGGCGCACCATCGGGTGTTCGCGGCGGTGGCCGATCCGCCCGACCGGAGTGATTCTCCCCGCGCTTGATTTCCAGGAGGCCCCATGCGACTGATCGATCTGACACGAACGCTCGACCCGGCCGACCTGGACCGCATGCCGGAATTCGTTCGACCGATGGCGTCGGTTCTGGCCCCGAAGATCCAGTATCTGGCACCCGCTGCCGAGGGGCGCGACCGGATGTGCGCGATCTTCGGCTGCACACCGGAAGACCTTCCGGAGGGCGAAGGTTGGGGGGAAGAGACGGTGGAGATGAATTCCCACAGCGGAACCCACGTCGACGCCCCCCTGCACTACGGCAGCACCTGCGAGGGGCGGCCAGCGCGAACCATCACGGACATCGAACTGGAGGAGCTCTACTGCGATGGGATGGTTCTCGACCTGCGAGGGAAGTGCGAACTCGGAGGCGGGATCGCCGTCGAAGCGCTCACCGACGCGATCGACGCTGCCGGACGCGGTATCCGCCCGGGTGACGCCGTCCTTCTTCGCACCGGACAGGAAGAGTTCGACCTGGACGACATCCGGGTATTCCAATATCCGGGGATGACTCGAGAGGGGACGCTGTTTCTGGCCGAGCGGGGAGCCAAGGTGCTGGGAACGGACGCACTCGGATGGGATCGTCCCTTCGGCGTCATGGCCCAGGCGTTTCGCGAGACCGGAAACCGGGCGGAAATCTGGGATGGTCACTTCGCCGGGCGCGATCGCGAGGTGTTCATCGTCCAGCAGTTGACCAACCTGAGCGCACTTCCCGCAACCGGCTTCAAGGTGGGCTTCTTCCCCATCAAGATCGCGAGAGCCAGCGCCGCCCCGGCGCGCGTCGTGGCCTTCGTCGAATAGAAGTGGGGATCGCCGTGAATCCCAGAAACGAGGTTCGATTCAGCGTTGCCTCCAGACTGGAGAGCTTTCGCTGCGCGTTTCGCGGCGTCCGGACCCTGTTGGCTTCCCAGCACAACGCCTGGATCCATCTGCTCGCAGCCGTCTCTGCCTGCGGACTCGGCCTGCTGATTGGAATCTCGCGGATCGAGTGGATCGCGATCGTAGTCGCGATCGTGATGGTCTGGATGGCGGAAGCTCTGAACACCGCGTTCGAATTTCTCTGCGACGTCGCCTCTCCCGAGTTTCACCCGCTGGTCCAGAAGGGGAAGGACGTCGCCGCTGCGGCGGTCCTCCTGAGCGCCGCCGGGGCCGTCATCATCGGCTTGCTCGTCTTCGTTCCGCACCTGGCGCGAATCGTCGGCTGACGTCGCGCCTGGACTGGTGGACGTGGTAGATTCGAGCGCACCATGCAACCCACCACACTGACTCTCCACACCCAGTACCAGATCGGCGAGGTCGATCCGCGTATCTTCGGCGGATTCCTGGAGCACATGGGCCGGGCCGTCTACCAGGGCGTCTACGATCCGAAGAGCGCGCACGCCGACGCCGAGGGCTTCCGGAAGGACGTGCTCGCCGCGCTCCAGCCACTGTCGATGACGGTGATGCGCTACCCGGGAGGGAACTTCGTCTCCGGATACCACTGGGAGGACGGGGTCGGTCCCCGCCAGAACCGCCCCACCGTGCGCGAGCTCGCCTGGCGGTCCATCGAGCCGAATCAGTTCGGAACCGACGAGTTCATCTCGCTCAGCCGCAAGATGGGCTGGACGCCGATGTTCGCGGTGAATCTCGGCACCGGGAGCCCCGAGGAAGCGCGGAACTGGGTGGAGTACTGCAACGGCGAGGTCGGCACCAAGTACGCCGACCTGCGCGCGGCCAACGGCAGCCGTGAGCCCCACGGCGTCAAACTCTGGTGTCTGGGCAACGAGATGGACGGCTTCTGGCAGCTCGGCCATGTGCCCGCCGATCAGTACGCGCTGCGCGCCGAGCAGGCGGGGAAGCTGATCAAGGCACTGGACGCTTCCATCGAGCTCGTCGCTTGCGGATCCTGCGCGACGCGCATGCCCACCTACATGGAGTGGGACCGCGTGGTGCTCGAGTACCTCGGGGATCTCGCGGACTACGTGAGCCTCCACCGCTACGTGGACAACCGCGCCGACGACACCGCCGACTTCCTCGCCGTGACCAACAGCATCGATCAGCAGATCGAGGAGATGGACGCGGTCTGCCGCTTCGTGCAGGGGAAGCGCAGGGCGCAGAAGCGTCCCTATCTCTGCTTCGACGAGTGGAACGTCTGGTACAAGACCTACAACCGCGAGGGAATGGACCCGGGGGGCGAGTTTCCGCCCCATCTCATCGAGGAGGTCTACAATCTCGAGGACGCGCTGGTGGCAGCTGGCTTCCTGAACAGCTTCATCCGCCACGCCGACTGCGTGAAGATCGCGAACATCGCCCAGATCGTGAACGTGATCGCGCCGATTCTCACCAGGGGAGATGAGGTGCTGATCCAGTCGATCTACCACGTCTTCGAAATGTTCTCGAAACGGCGCGAGGGAGTCGCGCTGCGGACCGCGGTCCAGGGGCCCGTCTACCAGGGCTTGTGGCACGGGGAGGTGCACTACCTGGATTGCAGCGCAATCCTCGGAGGAGATCGGCTCCAGGTGTTTGCCAGCAACCGAAGCCAGGACGAAGAGATGGATCTGACGGTCGAGGTGGCGGATCGCTCCATCGCTTCCCCGCAGAGCGCCGAGCTGCTCACGGGACCGGATGCGAAGGCGGCGAACAGCTTCGAAGCCCCCGACGTGGTGCGCTCGGAGAGATTCGAAGCCATCGAGGTCCGCGACGGGAAAGCCTATCTGCGCCTCCCGCCACTCTCGGTGCTGGCGGCGACACTGGAGCTGGAGAGTTAGGCTGCGTTTCTCGCCGGGTCGCCGCTACGGCTGTTGGGCCGGGATCCTCGTCGGCGCACTCCTGGCGTGCACGAGTGGGCCCTGGGTTTCGGCTGCTCCGGTGGCGTTTCCTTCCGCCGGGATCGAACCCGACGTGATCGTGGCGCGCTGCATGGCCCGGGCGCAGGAGCTCGGCTACAGCGTGAAGTCGGTCGACTTCGACGCCGGATGGCTGCGACTGGCGGCGCTGCGCACCGATGCGGTGATGGTGGGGGTGCGACCGGTTCCGAAGAGCTTCTCGTGGCTGCTGGTGCAGGTGGGAGACGATCGCATGGTGACCGTTCGCGCCTTCGGTGACCTGGTGAGCGAGGAGAACGGTTGGATGCACCCCGGCCTGAGAGCTGAAATGGACTGGCTCGCCGCGGAGCTCGAGCGGGCGATCAGCGATGATCCGGGGATCTCCGAGGGCGAGCCAGCAGACGATCCCGGCTAGCGCTTCGAGTCTCCGCCCAGCGAGGTAAGTAGCGATCCACCGACCACGGCGGCGGCGCCGAGCAAGCTGGTCGGGGAGATCGCCTCCGGCGCCACCAGGGCCGGCCAGAACGCCGCCATCAGCCACGCGAATGCGAGGGTGGCGAGTGGTGTGAGTGCCAGCACCGAGCTCACCCGTGACGCCTCCCAATGAGCCAGGGCGGCAGCGAAGGCGCCGTAGGCGACGAGGGTGTTGAGCGCGCAGAAGAGGAGCACTCCGAGCTCCATTGCGTCGAGTCCGAGAATCGCGGCCGGCTTCGCGGCGAGCAGCAGGCAGAGGGTGCATCCCGCATAGATGCACCACATCACCGTCTGGGAAGAGAACCAGTGCAGAAGCTGTTTCTGGGCCATCCCGTAGATCGCCCAGGTGAGCGCGGCGCCGACGAGCGTTGCACTTCCCAACAGATAGCGATCCAAGGAGGATGCGAGGGCGCGGAGCTGGCTCCCGAAGAAGGTCGCAAGGCCCAGGATCAGAATGCAGAAGCCCGCCCACTGGAGCCGGCTGAAGTGTTCCCGGAAGACCATCAGCCCTCCCAGTGCCAGCATCAGGGGCGCCAGCTGGATCAGTACCTGGGCGTTGGCGGGGCTGGTGAGCTCCAGTCCGAACATGTAGGCGAGGTAGTTGAGCGCCAGGCCGACGGTGGCGGTCGCGAGCAGGAGCCACTGCGCGCGGCTGAAGCGCGCCACCGGTGGAAGTCCTCCGCGCCAGGCGAGCAACGCTCCGAGCAGGATCGAGGAGAGGAAGAAGCGGTACCAGACGATGGTCGGCGAGTCCATCGAGCGAAGCAGGATCTTGAGCGCCAGCGGCAGGATGCCCCAGAGCAGCATGGTGATGCTCGCCAGTGCGAATCCGAGCCAGCGTCGTCCCGATGAGCGGTGCAGCTCCATGGCAAGGGCAACGTAGCCTGAATTTCGCCCCCGGCTGCACCGACTCTTTGGGAAATGCGGGCTAAAATCTCCCCGGAGAGTGAGTTTGGTGGAGAAGGCGACGTTCGGAGTGGGTTGCTTCTGGGGACCCGAGGAGACTTTTCGAAAAGTCGATGGGGTCACCTCCACGTCCGTGGGGTACATGGGTGGGAGCCTCGAGAACCCGACCTACGAGGAGGTGTGCACGGGCAGAACCGGCCACGCCGAGGTGGTGGACGTGGAGTTCGATCCGTCGCGGATTGCCTACGAGGAGCTCCTCGAGATCTTCTGGGCGTGTCACGACCCGACCACGCTCAACCGGCAGGGGCCGGACTTCGGGACCCAGTACCGATCCGTGCTCTTCTTCTACAGCCCCGAGCAGGAAGCCGCTGCCCGCGCGTCCAAGGAGAAGCTCGAGCGCAGTGGCCGCTACCGGCGGGAGATCGTCACCGAGATCACGCCGGCCTCGACATACTACCCTGCGGAGGAATACCATCAGCGCTACGTGGAGAAGCGCCGAGGGAGATGGTGAAACCCGGGTCCTCGCGGGCTCTCGCTGCAGCTGTTGCGATCCTGGCGCTCGTCGCGCTCGCCTGCTCGACTCGTCCCACCTGGCCCTACGACGTCCAGCGAGGCCGCACCCTCGCGGACCACACCGACGGCGAAGGCGCCGCGGCGCGCCTGCGCCTGGCGGTATCCGAGGCGGAGCGGGATTCGGCGCGTCCCTGGGGTGTTCCCATCAGTCTCTACTACCTGGCCGATGTCTACCTCCGCTATCCGAGGCTGGAGCAGACGGCCGAGGCGAGCCCGCTGCTCGAGCGCTCTCGCGACCAGTGGGTGCGCCTGGCCGGGCCCACCGATCCAACCGTCGCCGTGGTGCTCCTGCGGCTCTCCGATGCGAAGCGAGCCGAGGGCGAGTACGAAGCGGCGGACCGCCTCGAGCAGCGCGCCGACGCGATCGCGACGACTTCGCTTCCTTCTCATCATCCGGTCCGGCGGCTTCGCGAGAGCGGGATTCCGCTCGAGGAGGCCATGCAGGCGAATGAGATCTTCGCCGCGACCGTCGCAAAGCTGGGTGGAGAGCCGCCCTGAGCAATTTCTCTTCAGCGCCGACGGATCAGTGCCAACTTCGCCGATCGCGAGAGCTTCTTGATTGCCGCTTCGCGTTTCGATGCGCTGGAGCGGTCCGGGTGGGGCTCCTGGTAGACGAGTCGGACGGGAAGCCGGACTCGCGTATACTTCGAGGCGGTGCCATCGCGGTGGGCGGCCAGCCGCCCTTCGAGATCAGAAGTGATTCCCGTGTAGAGTGTGCGGTCGCCACAGCGAAGCATGTAAACGCACCAATTCGACACGGTTGTAGATGATTCCAGTCGACGCGAGGTGACGCCACTCGCGGGGGAGCCCGCCGCTTCGGCGCTACCGGTCGAGGCAGAGGGTGTGCGGAGCGGTGCGATGAAGCGGATCTGTGTCTTCTGCGGGTCGGCCCGGGGTGTCCGACCGGATTACGCCGCTGCGGCGCGGAGGCTCGGCGCGACGCTCGCGTCTCGCCGCCTGACTCTCGTCTTCGGGGGTGGCCGGCGCGGTCTGATGGGCGAGATCGCGAACTCCGTGCTCGACGCCGGTGGCGAGGTGGTGGGCGTGATTCCCCGATCGCTGTACGAGATGGAGGTGGCGCACACCGGGGTGACCGACCTGCGCGTGGTCGATTCGATGCACGAGCGCAAGGCGCTGATGGCAGACCTCTCCGACGGCTTCGTCGCCCTGCCGGGAGGACTGGGGACTCTGGAGGAGCTCTTCGAGGTCCTCACCTGGGCCCAGCTCGGTTTTCACGAGAAGCCGTGTGGCCTCCTGGATGTGGCCGGATACTTCGCGCACCTGAACGCGTTCTTGAACCACGGCGTTGGGGAACGCTTTCTCCGAGCGGAGCACCGCGGGCTCTTGCTGGTGGAGACCTGCCCCTCCGCGCTGCTCGATCGCCTCGCGGATCACCGTCCGCCAAGAATCGAGAAGTGGATCGACCCTAGCGAGCTGTAGCTCGCCGAAGAGGCCAATGTCCGTAGCAGAAATGCTACACTTGCGCCGTCAGGCCTTGAAATAGCTGAGCGGATATAGACACTGTCACCAAGACTTCACCGGTGCTGCAGAGGAATCGACGGATGACGAAGATCAGGGTGGCCATCGTGGGCGTGGGCAATTGCGCGAGCTCGCTGGTGCAAGGGATCCACTACTACCAGGCGCAGCGGGAGGCGGATGCCATCGGTCTGATGCACTGGGATCTCGGCAGCTACCTGCCCTCGGACGTCGAGGTGGTCGCGGCCTTCGACGTGGATCAGCGCAAGGTGGGACTCGATGTCTCCGAGGCCATCTTCGCCGCGCCGAACTGCACCACGGTCTTCTGCGAGGACGTGCCGAAGGCGGGGGTACCGGTGCGGATGGGAAGGATCCTCGACGGCTTCTCCGAGCACATGCGTAGCTACGAGGAGAAGCGTGCCTTCGTCATCTCCGAAGCCCTCGAGGCGGACCACCACGAGGTGGTCCGCGTGCTGCGGGAGAGCGGCGCCGAGATCCTGGTGAACTACCTGCCGGTCGGATCCGAGAGAGCGACGCGATTCTACGTCGAGTGCGCGCTCGAGGCGGGTGTGGCGCTGGTCAACTGCATTCCGGTCTTCATCGCCAGCGATCCGGAGTGGGCGAAGCGCTTCGCAGAGAGGGGCCTTCCGGTGGTGGGCGACGATATCAAGGCCCAGCTGGGTGCGACGATCACGCACCGGACTCTCACGGATCTCTTCCGCATGCGCGGGGTCCAGCTCGAGCGGACCTATCAGCTCAACACCGGCGGCAACACCGACTTCCTCAACATGTTGAACCGCAATCGTCTGCTCTCGAAGAAGGAGTCGAAGACAGAGGCGGTCCAGTCGGTGGCGGCGAAGCGGATTCCCGACGCCAACATCCACGTTGGACCCAGCGACTACGTCCCCTGGCAGAACGACAACAAGGTCTGTTTCCTGCGCATGGAGGGGAAGCTCTTCGGGGACGTGCCGATGAACCTGGAGCTCCGCCTGTCGGTGGAGGATTCCCCGAACTCGGCCGGCGTCTCCATCGACGCCATCCGTTGCTGCAAGCTCGGCCTGGAGCGGGGAGAGGGCGGTCCGCTACTCGGGCCCTCGGGCTTCTTCATGAAGCACCCGCCGCGTCAGTACACCGACGATGAGGCCCACCGACGGACCGAGGAGTTCATCGCGGGAAACGCTTGAGCGCTCGCCGTTCGAAGCTCGCGTAGGCGGATCAGCCTCGTTCGAGGTGCGTGAGCAGCTCGCCGTTCCAGCTGAGTGCCAACCGTCCGCGCCCCGTGCCGAGCCCGTCCTGAAGGGCGGCAGTCACCAGCAGGGGAAGCGCCACGGTGGGCTCTACCCAGGCCATGGCGCGGGAGGCGTCCACCTTCACCTTTCCCCAGCTCTTGGCCTCGTCCAGGGTCGAGCTCGAGAGCCCGCCGTCCTGCGTCACGGCGGTGGTCATCTGGATCGCGTAGCGGTGTCCTTGATCCTTGCGGTCGAAGATGTAGCTCATCACGATGGAGTCGTTGATGTAGTTCTTCGGCACCCCCCCGGCCACGTAGATGGCCGCGGTCGCCTCGGATGCGGCGACGATCTGGGTGAGTTCGTAGTTGTCCTGGATCGAGTCGATCTTGATCCCCGCCTTGTCGCCTCTGATGCAGCGGTGGTGGTGCTCGGTCAGGCCAATGCCGATCGAGCTGTCGTTCAGGGCGGGAACGAACATCGGGATCCCCGCCTCGCGGCAGGTCTTCACGATCGAGTTGGGATCGTCGATCTGATCGGCGAGTACATCCATGAACTGTCGGCTGGAGATCGCGCCCGGCTCCATCCGATCCGCCACCAGGCCCACCCAGGTGTCGGTCTCGCCGAACCCCTTCTCGTCGACGTAGGTGTCGTAGATGCGATCGATCAGCAGGTTGCGCAGCTCGGCATCGTCGGCGTCGGGCGTCCCGCGGAAGTGCTGATAGCCGCGCGCCTGGTAGAGATCCTGGTAGAGGATGGCCCCCGTCGAGACCACCACGTCCACCAGCCCGTTGGCGACGAACTCGCGAATCACCTGACGGAGGCCGCCGGCCACCAGCGGTCCCGCGAGTCCGAGCAGCACCGTGGGCCGGTCCTGGTCGGCGTACATCTGCTGCATCACCTGGTAGCACTGGCCGATGTTGCGGGCCTGGATGCTCATACCGGCCATTGCGCGCACCAGGTCGGCGACTCTCCCGGTCTTCGAGGGAAGCAGCGGCTGCACGGCCTCGCGCAGCAGCTGATCCTTCTTGCGCTGCTCGCCGGCGTCCAGGTCCGGATAGATGTAGGTGAAGCCGAGATCCCGCGTCGGTGTCTTGTCGCTCACGAGACGTCCTCCTCGGGGAGCAGCGCACCGGGATTCAGCAGCCCCCCCGGGTCCAGGGCGCGTTTCACCGCGCGGAGCACGGCGATTCCGCTCTCGCCCAGCTCGCCGGGCAGCGCGTCCCGCCGCACCCTTCCGATGCCATGGTGGTGAGCGATTCCGGCGCCCAGCTCCAGGACCGCATCCATGGTGCGCTTCCAGCACTCCAGGTAGACGTCGGCCATCTGGCTTCGCTCGGCCGGTCGGGCCGCAAAGGTGAAGTAGAGGTTGGTGCCGGAGCGGTAGCTGTGGCTCGAGTGGGCGGTGGCCACCAGGATCCCCTCCACCTCGGACAGGGACTTCGTGACGCGCTCGTAGAGGGGCATGACGAGTTCCCAGGTCGAAGCCACCTCGATGGTGTCGAGGATGATTCCGTTCTCGAGAAAGCCACGGAAGCCGGGCACGTCGTTGCGCTTCTCGAGCCAGTGGTCCACGGCGGAGGAGTCGGTCTCGATCCCACCCGTCTCCTGGCAGATCTCCGCCACTCCCTCCGCCTCGGCGGCGACCATCAGAGCGGGACCCTCGTGGAGCAGGATCAGCATCGCCCGCTCTTCGGGGCAGGTCTCGGGGAAGTGACGAATCGATTCACTGGCGTCGTAGAGTCGGATCACCGGTGGCCGGTAGCCCGCGCGCATCAGGCGGCGGATCGACTCGACACCGGCGGCCAGGCTCTCGAAGTGGAAGGCCTGTCCGCGGCTCGCTTCGGGAAGGGGGCGCAGGGAGAAGGTCACCTCGGTGACGATCCCGAGTGTGCCTTCACTTCCCAGAAAGAGCTGGCGCAGGTCGGGGCCGCTGGACGCCCGGGGCGTGCGGCGGGTTCGCAGGACGGCGCCGTCGGGCAGAACCGCCTCCAGGTCCATTACCAGGTCCTCGATGTTTCCATAGCCCGAGGAGAACTGGCCGGCGGCGCGGGTGGCGACCCAGCCACCGACGGTGGAGACGTCGATGGACTGGGGCCAGTGGCCGATGGTGAGTCCGTCTTCGCGGACCCGCTTCTCGGCCTCCATTCCGTTGGTTCCGGCTCGGAAGGTCGCCAGCAGACCCTCGGTATCGAGGGACACCAGCCCGTGGAGCTTCGCGGTCGAGATCACCACGGCGTTCTCGGGAACCTGGATGGCGCCGCAGACGCCGGAGCCGCCGCCGAAGGGGACGACGGTCACGCCGGCCTCACGGCACAGACGCATCGCCCGGGAGACCTCCTCGGTGGAGCGGGCCTCGACCACGGCCAGGGGCTGGGGAAGGACTTCTCCTTCCAGATCGCGAAGCTCGTTCAGCACCCAGGTGTCGCGGCGGTGCGCCTCCAGTGTTCCGGGGTCGGTGATGACACTCTCGCCGAGTGCGCCCCGGAGATCGTCGACGATGCCGCTCATGGAGTTTCTCCCAGAAAGGCGAGATCGCGGGCCAGCCGCTCTCTCCCTGCGTTGATTTCCTGTTCCCGTCGTGCAGCGCTCCAGCCGAGGTGCTCGGCCATCCGATCGGCGATCGGCTCGACCAGCGCCTCGCGCGCCGACGGCTGGTAGAGAGCGGCGCGGGTTCGCCGGTAGAGTACGTCCTCGAGCCGAGCCGCACCCTCGACCTCCATGGCCCAGCTCACCTCGCCCGAGAGGACGCTCGCTCCGGGCACCAGGGGATTCGAGCCGCGCCCGACGACCTCGCTGGCCTCGGTGCCGTAGAGCCGGATCATCCGCGCTGCCGCGGCAGGCTCGAGCCCGGTCTCGCGCTGCAGGCGCGCGGAGAGTCCTTCGAGATCGCCGTCGAAGTCGCCGCCAGGGAGCGGCGCCTCGCGCTCCGAAGGCGTGGCCAGCTGGAGTTCGCAGACCTCGGCCGCCTTCTCGACGGCGGTGCGGGTCATCGGCCGGTAGCCGGTGAGCTTCCCGCCGGCGACGCTCACCACGCGCTTCGGGCCGATCCAGATCTCGTCGCGTCGGGAGATCTCGTGGGCCTTCTTGCCGGGCTCCGCGATCAGGGGTCGGAGTCCGGACCAGGCGGCGACCACCTCCTCGGGAGCCAGCGGCTCGACGCTCAAGTCGCGGGCGAGGGGTTCGAGGAGATACTCGACGTCGTCCCGGGTGATGCGCGGCCAGGTCTCGGAGCCGTGCTCGTAGCTGGTGTCGGTGGTGCCGATGAAGACCGCCTCCCCGCGGCGGATCACGAAGATCGAGCGCCGGTCGGCGGCGGTGAGGATGACGATGTTTCGAACCGGCAAGCGCTCCTCGGGTACGACCACGTGGACGCCCTTGGAGAGGTGGAGGCGCGCTGGAGCTCCCGGGTCCTCGATCTGGTGCACGCGATCCACCCAGGGCCCCGCGGCATTGATGACGCAGCGGGCGCGGACCCGCACCCGGCGCCCGGAGAGCGTGCACTCGGCCTCCACTCCGTCGGCGCCGCCGCTCTCGCCGGAAATCGCATCGACTGGAGCGTGGTTCAGGACCACCGCACCGCCGGCGACGGCGCAGCGCAGGTTGGCGAGCACCAGGCGCGCATCCTCGGTCAGGTATTCCCGATAGACACAAGCGTGGGCGAAGCGCGAGCGATCCAGGAGCGGCTCCTCGGTCTCGAGCTCGTGCCGCGACCAGTTGCGGTGCAGATCCGCGTCCTCGACCGCGCCGAGCTTCTCGTAGGTGGTGATTCCCGCCCGCATCTTCATCAGTCCTGTCCGGCTGCGGGTCGGCACCACCACCCAGCGGGGCTCGGCCAGGTGAGGTGCGAGGCGGTGGATCTCCTTGCGCTCGAGAGCGGTTTCGCGCACCAGGGCGATGTCGCCCATGGACAGGTAGCGGAGGCCCCCGTGGATCAGCTTCGAGGATCGGCTCGAGGTTCCCGACGCGAAGTCCTCTGCCTCGAGCAGTGCTACCGAGAGACCGCGCAGGGTGGCCTCGCGGGCGATTCCGACGCCGGTGATGCCCCCACCGATCACCGCGCAGTCGAAGCGCTCCCTCTCGAGCCGATCCAGCGTCGAGGAGCGCTCTGCGGAGGATATCTGGGACGCAGCAGGCATGGTTCATCCCTGGGGTTGGAGTTCGAAGCTAGCCCTTGTGGGAGAGCAGGGCGAAGAGGTCGTGAATTGCGGCGAAGAGCGCCCGGGGTGACGAGTCTGGAAGGGGGGCGCGGATCTTTCGGTCTGGAGTGACGCGGACTGCCGAACCGGTCCGGGTGATGAGATCGAGGAGGGTCGTCGGATCCACCCGGCTGGTCTCGGCGGCCGTCAGCACCAGATCGCCCTTCACCACGTCCACCGCGGCCACGCCCAGGTGGCGGGCTGCAATCTTGACTCGGATCACGTCCAGGAGGTTCTCGGTCTCCAGGGGAAGCGGTCCGTAGCGGTCCAGGATCTCGTCGCGGATGCGGGCGAGCTCTTCGTCGTCCGCCGCGCTGGCGAGACGCTTGTAGAGCACCAGCCGCTGGCTCACGGCGGCGACGTAGTCGTCCGGAAGCCGGGCGGCCACGCTCAGACGGATTTCCGGATCGACGGAAATCTCGCGAACGTCGCCGCGGAGCTTGTCGATCTCTTCCTCCAGCAGCTGCATGTAGGTCTCGTAGCCGACGGCGCCCAGGTTTCCGGACTGCTGCCTGCCGAGCAGGTTGCCGGCGCCGCGGATCTCCAGGTCCATGTTCGCCAGGCGAAAGCCGCTACCGAGGGCCGAGAGATCCTGGATCGCCTCGAGCCGTCGGGTGGCGTCCTTGGTGAGCGCACTCTCCGGGGGAATCATCAGGTAGGCGTAGGCGCGGCGCCGGCTGCGACCGACGCGGCCGCGCAGCTGGTAGAGCTGCGCCAGGCCCAGGGCGTCGGCGCGGTTGATCAGCATCGAGTTCGCCCGGGGGATGTCCAGGCCGCTCTCGACGATGGTGGTGCAGAGCAGGACGTCGGCCTCACCGCGCATGAACGAAAGCATTCGATCTTCGAGATCGCGCTCCCGCATCTGTCCGTGGGCCACCAGGACCTTCACCTCCGGCAGGATCCGTTCCAGCAGAGTGGCGATCGCGCCGATGCTGCGAACCCGGTTGTGGACGAAGAAGACCTGGCCGCCGCGGCGCACTTCGCGCAGGGTTACCTCGCGGATCAGGGATTCGTCGAAGCGGCAGACCTGGGTCCGGATCGCGAGGCGGTCGGCGGGCGGTGTGTTGATCACCGAGAGATCGCGGAGTCCGGCGAAGGCCAGCTGCAGCGTTCGGGGGATGGGCGTCGCCGTCAGCGTGATCACGTCCACGGTCTTCTTGAGCTGCTTGATCCGCTCCTTGTGGGCGACTCCGAAGCGATGCTCCTCATCCACGACCAGCAGACCGAGATCCCGGTAGCTCACGTTCTTCTGCAGCAGACGGTGGGTTCCGATCACGATGTCGACCTGGCCGTTGGTCATTCCCTCGAGGATCCGCCTCGCCTGCTTCGGGGAGCAGAAGCGCGAGAGCGACTCGATCTGGACCGGGTAGTTCTCGAAGCGCCGTTCGAAGGTCTCGAGGTGCTGTTGACACAGAATGGTGGTGGGCGCCAGGACGGCGACCTGCTTTCCCTCCATCACCACCTGGAAGGCCGCCCGGGCTGCCACCTCCGTCTTCCCGTAGCCCACGTCTCCGCAGACCAGCCGATCCATCGGAACCTGACGGCTGAGATCCGCCAGCACTTCTTCGATGGCGGCGGCTTGATCCGGGGTCTCCTCGAAGGGGAAGGCGGCCTCGAATTCCTCCAGGCTCCGGTCGCGGGGAGGGAAGGCGTAGCCCGGAGCGACTTCGCGAGCCGCGTGCACGGCGAGAAGCTCACGGGCCATGCTGCGCATGGATTTCTTCACCGTGCGCTTCGCCTTCTCCCAGGTCGTGCCACCGAGGCGGTCCACCCGGGGAATTGCGGCATCGGCTCCCACGTAGCGTTCGACCAGGTTCAGACGGTGAACGGGCAGGAACAGGCGGTCGCCCCCCGCGTACTCGAGGCGAAGGAATTCGTCGGTCACCGTGCCTAGCTCGAGCATCACGAGTCCGCGGTAGATCCCGATGCCGTGATGCTGGTGAACCAGGTGGTCCCCCGGAGCGAGTCGGGCCAGGGCCTCGCTGGTCATACCCTCGCGCCGCTTCTCGGTACGGCGGCGCTTTTCCCGGGGACCGAAGAGCTCCTCCTCGGTGACCACGGCCAGGCCTTCGAGGGGAAGCGTGAAACCCTCGGAGAGAGTCGCGACCCGGACCTCGACGCGACCCGGCTCCGACCATTCCCAGCACGGCTTCGGCTCTCGCGCGAGACGGGTTTCGAGACCGTACTCGCGCAGCAGGGTTCGCAGCCGCTCCACGCCGGAGAGGGCGGGGGCGGAGAGCATCACGCGCCAACCCTCCTGGCACCACTCCCAGAGCTGGTCCATCAAGGGCACCAGGGCGTCGCCGCTGGTGCGCGCGTTGCGAACCCGGATCGCCAGCTCCTCGTGCCCTCGGGTCTCGATCTGGAAGATCTCGCTCTCGGTAGGTCCGCCTGCGATGGAGATCTGCTCGAGACTCACGGGACGCCGCTCCGCGATGGCTCGCTGGAGCGTTTCGGCCGAGATCAGGAGCTCGTCGGGTGAGGAGACCAGGCGCTGCGCAGAGCGGGCCGCGTTGTGGTTCTCCCTGCCCTCTTCCATGAAGCGGCCCAGCCGATCCCGACCTTGCGCCGGCTCGTCGAGGACGATCAGGGCGTCTTCCGGAAGGAAGTCGAAGACCGTCTCCAGAGCGGGCTGAAGCAGAGGCGCCAGGGCCTCGACGCCGGGCGGGAGGTGACCGCGTAGCAGGGAGTCGATCAGCTGGTCCACGATGCGGGCGGGAGTCTCCTGGGCCTCGGCGAGGGCGCGAATCTGATCGGAGCGTTCCACCACCAGCTCGCGGTCGAAGAGAAGCTCCCGGGGGGAGGCGCCACCGCCCCAGTCAGGTTTTCCTGGGAGCGTTGGCTGGCCGGGTCGAAGTCGCGGATCGACTCCACCTCGTCACCGATGAACTCGATCCGGACCGGGTGTGAACGCTGGGGAGGGAAGAGATCGACGATGCCCCCCCGCACCGCCAGCTCACCGCGCTCCTCGACCAGGGGCTGTCGCGAATAGCCCGCTCCGATCAGCGTCTCGACCAGCGCATCGCGGTCTAGCTCCTGCCCCACCTCGAGGCGGACGGTGCGCCCGCGCACGGCCTCCCGGGGGGGGACCCGGAGCGCCAGGGCTGCCCAAGGCGCCACGACCACGGTGCCGGGCTCGGATGCGGCCCAGCGGTAGAGCACGTCCATCCGCTGGGCGATCACGAACGCCTGGGGCGAGAATCGGTCGTAGGGAGTCGTATCGTGATGGGGGAAGGGACGCACCCGCCCTCCCTCCTCCGGGGGCGGCTGGCCCAGGGCGGCGCGGAGATCCTCGACGAAGACGTCGGTCCGCTTCGCCGTCGAGGTGAGAAAGAGAACCGGGAGATCCCCAGCCGCTCGCACCAGCTCCGCCGACGCCAGGGCCTTGGCGGCGCCGCGAAGCCCGGTGATCCGGACCGGCCCGCTGCGCACCGCGACCCGCTTCGCCAGCTCCGCGAGACTGCGGATCTGGCTCTTCTGCCCCGCTCTCACCATCGTCGTCGTTCCCGGAACGCAAATACACCCCGCTCCCCGCGCGGGGCGGGGGGCCGGGCGATCGCGCGCCAGAGTCTAGCCTTCCTTTCTCACCGGCCAGGAGTCTGACCCAAGAGTGGGGCAGCTCGACACTCCCCCGAGTTCCTCCTATCCTTCCGGCCCCTTACAGGCGGGGAGCTGCTCCCCTTCGCCCGGAGCCCGGCGGGTAGCCGCGGGCTTGGTGCGATCCCCGTCCCGCGACGAACCCGGAGATTTGATCTTGGCCATCGAATTGCTTTGCCGCAAGATCGGCATGACGCGTCTTTTCAGTGATGCGGGCGAGTGCATTCCCGTGACGGTGCTCGAGGCTGGGCCCAACACCGTCATCCAGAAGAAGACCCAGGAGAAGGACGGCTACGCCGCCCTCCAGCTCGGCTTTGGCGAGCGGCGCCGCAAGACCCTCTCGAAGCCTCGACTCGGTCAGTTCGAGAAAGCGAGCGTGTCTCCCAAGCGGTACCTCCGCGAGAGCCGGATCGATGCCGAGACTCTCGAGCAGTACGAGGTCGGAGGTACGCTCACGACGGAGATCTTCGAGGCTGGCCAGAAGGTCGACGTGATCGGCACCTCCAAGGGCCGCGGCACCGCAGGCGTCGTGAAGCGCCACAATTTTGCGGTCAAGCGAAGGACCCACGGAACCCACGAGGCCTTCCGGCACCCCGGCTCGATCGGAGCGGGCGCCTACCCCGGCAAGGTCATCAAGGGAATGGGCATGTTCGGTCGCATGGGCAACGCCCGCGTGACGGTCCGCAACCTCGAGGTGGTGAGAGTGGATGTGGATCGAAACCTGCTGATGATCCGCGGCGCCATCCCCGGACACAACAACGGTCTGGTCCGCGTCCGCAACGCCGTCGCACCTCACGGCTAGCCTCCTGGCCTATCAGCGCAAGGATTCCTTCTACAGGCGTGCCAAGCGCGAGGGCTACGCCTCTCGGGCGGCCTACAAGCTGGCGGAGATCCAGAGATCCCAGCGGATCTTCCGCAGAGGTCAGCGCGTCGTGGACCTCGGCTGTTGGCCAGGCGGGTGGCTTCAGGTGGCGGCGGAGAACGTAGGCCCCGACGGGCGTGTCGCAGGGGTGGATCTCGCACCCATCGATCCACCCCTGGAGCTCGAGAACGTCTTCGCGATGCCCGGAGACCTCGCGGATCCCTCCGTTTTTCCGGCACTTCTGGATTTTCTGGGGCGCCGCGCGGACGTCCTGCTCTGCGATGCGGCGCCCAAGCTGACGGGGGTTCGCGCCAGCGACCGGGCGCGGGAGGAGGCGCTCCTCGAAGCCGTCGAGCGGGCGCTGGCGGAGCTCCTAAGGCCCGGGGGTCTGGCTCTCGTCAAGCTGCTCGACTGCCCCGAGGCTCAGGCCTTCGAGAAACGCATCCGGCGCAGCTTTTCGCAGACGCGCAAGGTCAAGCCCGAGGCCAGCCGCAAGGGAAGCAGCGAGACCTACCTGTTGGCGAGGGACTACCGGGTGGATAGCGGGGACGTTGTTGAACTTTCAATTTCTCGGGCAGGCCCGAGAAATTGAAAGTTCAACAACGTCCCCGCTAGACGAGCTTCGCCTCGAGGTCGAATTCGCGGACGCCGGTGATGCGCGCGTCGACCAGGTCGCCGGGTTGGACGTCGCCCTTCAAGCAGACCACACCGTCGATCTCCGGGGCCTGGCTCGGGAGCCGCGCCTGCGCCAGACCTCCTCCGATCACGGCGTCCACCAGCACGGGTGACACCTCACCCACCTTGGACTCGAGCTTCTCCAGCATGATCTCTCGCTGGATCTCGAGGAGGCGGTGGTAGCGTTCCCTCGCCACGGCTCGGGGCACCTTGCCCGGGAGCTGGTAGGCCGCGGTGCCCTCCTCGTCGGAGTAGCGGAAGACGCCCACCCGGTCGAAACGGGTCTCCCGTACGAAGTCGCAGAGCCGCGCGAAGTCTTCCTCGTCCTCGCCGGGGAAGCCCACCATGTAGGTCGTTCGCAGCGTGACGCCCGGGATGCCTTCGCGCAGGCGCTCGACCAGGCGCCGCTGGCGGGCCTCGGTGGAGCCGCGCTTCATCAGCGCGAGGATTCGATCGCTGGCGTGCTGGAGGGGAACGTCCACATAGGGGAGCACCCGCTTCGAGCTCGCCAGAACCTCGATCAGCTCGTCATTGAGCGCGGTCGGGTAGACGTAGAGGAGCCGGATCCAGTCGAGGCCGTCGACCTCGTCGAGGGCCCGCAACATCGTCTCGAGCCGGGGGCGTTCTCTCGTGGCGGTCTCTCCCGTCGGGAGATCCTTGCCCCAGGCCGTCGAATCCTGCGCCACCAGGTTGAGCTCCCGGACCCCGATCGAGGCCAGCTGCTCGGCCTCGGTGATCACGGAGCGCAAGGTGCGGCTCTGGAATCTGCCCCGGATCGCGGGGATGGCGCAGAACGAGCAGCTGCGGTCACAGCCCTCGGCGATCTTGAGGTAGGCCGTGTGTCCCTGGCCCACCAGCATTCGCGGAGAACGGTCGTCGTAGAGGTGGGTCCGGCCGGCTTCCACGTAGACTCCCCGGGAGTGCCCGGCGAGTGTGTCGTCGAGGATGCGGGCGATTTCCTGGAAGGAGCTGGTCCCTACGAAGGCATCCACCTCCGGAAGCTCCCGGGCCAGCTCCGCGCCGAAGCGCTGCGGCAGGCAGCCGGTCACGATCAGCGCGCGGAGCCTTCCCTCCCCTTTCTGCTCGGCCACCTCCAGCACCGCCTGGATCGATTCCTCCCGGGCGCTCTCGATGAACGAGCAGGTATTCACCACCGCCACGTCGGCGTCCTCCAGGCGTTCCGCGATCGCGTAGCCGTGGACGGCGAGGCTCCCGAGCATCACTTCGGTGTCGAGGAGGTTCTTGGGACAGCCCAGGGAGTGGAAATGGACCGCTGCCTTGGGGGAGGAAGCAGGCATGGAGCCGGGAGGTTACCCGTTCTATTGTCGCACCCCACCCACACGTCCACCCCTTCTCGGAGGTTCCCCATGTCCGATCGACCCTTCTCGATTCTCGGCGTGCAGCAGATCGCAGTGGGCGGGCAGGACAAAGAGGCGCTGCGCCGGCTCTGGGTGGACACCCTCGGTCTCGAGCTCACGGGAAGCTTTCGCAGTGAGTCGGAGAACGTGGACGAGGACATCGCTGTAGCGGGCGCCGGACCCCTCAAGGTGGAGGTGGATCTGATGCAGCCCATCGACCCGGAGAAGCGGCCCAAGGTCCACGACCCGGCCCTGAACCACGTCGGTCTCTGGGTGGACGATCTGGCCGCTGCGGTCGCCTGGCTCGAGAAGCAGGGGATGCGGTTCACGCCCGGTGGCATTCGCAAGGGCGCCGCCGGCCACGACGTCTGCTTCGTTCATCCGAAGGGAAGCCAGGAGTTTCCCATTGGAGGCGAGGGCGTGCTGATCGAGCTGGTGCAGGCACCGGGCGAGGTGGTCGAGGCCTTCCGGAGCCTCGCCTCTGCGGATTGACGCGGATCGAAGTGCCGACCGGCTGCTCCGCCTTTCGGGAGCTTCGCTGACCCGGAGGCCGGGGTCTCCTCGTCGAAACGAAATTAACCGATTGAAATCAACTAGTTACAGAAAGGAAATTCCGCCTAAAGATCCTCCTCCTGCCGCTCGATGAAGAGCCGAGAGCGGCGTTTCGAGCTGCTCGAGGAGGGCGTATGGCTGCAGTCGGCTCGGTCTGGGCGCGGCCGCCGACGGCGCTTCGGATTCTCGGCGAGCTGGTAGCGGTAACGGCGGAGCTACCGCGCTGGGGGTTCGACCTGGCCCTCGGGTTCGCTGCGCGCCTGGGCGCCGCCCTGGTGGGGAGGCGGATGCTGCGGCGCAGCTACCTGGGTCCCCTGATCGAGAGAAGTGGTGTTCTCTCCGGTGCCACGGTGACCCTTCACGGGGTCCGGCCCGCGCCGCAGATGGGCGAGGACCTGCCGGAAGGCCACGGGACCCGTCACTTCCACGTCCTCGACGTGACCGTGCAGCCCGACCGGGATCGGCCCGGCGTGCGCAAGTGGACTCCTGGAGACCTGGTGCTGGTGGCGCCCGGGGCCCTGCCCGCCTGTCCCGAGGAGGATCAGGAAGTCGGTCGGATCTTCCGCGCCGAACGCTGGCACCGAGACCGATTCGTCGAAGCCCACGGCAGCCCCCTCTACGGGCCCCAGCGCCTTCGGCTTCACGTGGGTCTGCTGCCGAGCGAGCGCCGCTTTCACTTCCGCTACTACCTGGAGCTTCTGCGCAGAGCGCCGGCTTGATCGCAGGGGGACCATCGGCGGAGGGTAAGGTCTACCATCGGGACAGGAGGATCCCATGACCGCCCCCGTTGCCCTCGTTACCGGCGCCAGCCGCGGAATCGGCAAGCGCCTCTGCGTCGACCTCGCCCGCTCCGGCTACGACATCGTCTGCACCGCCCGCTCGTCGCAGGACAGTCCCGGGAAGCTCCCCGGGACCATCGAAGAGACGGCGCGTCTGGTGAGCGCGGAGGGGCGCCGGGCCGTGCCCGTGGCCCTCGACGTTCGCGACGAGGAGGCCGTGGCAAAGCTCGCCGAGCGCGTCTACGCCGAGTGGAACCGCTGCGACCTGCTCATCAACAACGCGGCCTTGTCTCCTCCCAAGCCTGCGCTCCAGGACTCCACGAAACGCTGGCGGCTCGGTGTCGACGTCAATGTCAACGGCCCCTTCTACATGATCTACTACCTGGCGCCGCGCATGGTCGAGGCGGGCGAGGGCCGGGTGATCAACATCTCCTCCGGTGTCTCCCAGATGCCCGAGTTCGGGCGGGCCGGCTACATGACGACGAAGGCCGCACTGGAGGCGATGACGCGAGCGCTCGCCTTCGATCTCTCGGGAAAGGTTGGGGTCAACTGCATCCAGCTGGAGGTTCCGGTCTGGACCGAGGGATTCGCGGCGACGCTTCCGGACGACACACCGACGCCGTTCGAGGATGCCGTCATCATGTCCGACGCCGTGCTGTGGTTCGCCAAGCAGCCCCTCGACTACACCGGCAAGGTGCTGTCCATCGCGCAGCTGAGAGAGATGGGAGTGGTCAGGCCGTTCACCCCGGCGAAGCGCGATTCCGGCTAGCGCCCGCTAGAGAAGATCGGTCGGCGCGGTTCTCTTCCACTGCGCCCAGACCACGCGCCAATCTCCGTCGCCCTCGTCGTCGAGGTCGATGTCGATCTTGTAGACGTCGGCCTGCAGACCGACCAGCTCCTCGATGCCGCTCACGTCCCTGCCGCTGATCGCCGCGACGACCTCGACCTCGGCGCGATCGTCGTCGCGAATCTCGATGGAGCGGACCCGCGCGAAGAAGCGCCTGTGGGTGTGGCGCATCACGTGGAAGGTGACGTAGGCGGCGAGGGACCTCTTGTCGTGGCCGTAGTGGTCCTCGTAGCTCTCGGAGACGATCGCCTTGAAGGCCGAGACGTCTCCCTCCTCGGCCGCCTGCTCCATGGCCTCGATCACGGTCCGAACCTGCTCCTCGGGTGACAGCGGGTCGCCCCCGCAGGCGAGCGCCGTCGCCAGGCAGCAGATGCTGACGAGCCGGGTGAGTCGCGATCCCATACCTTCCCCCCGTGCCTCCCGGTCCTGGTCTCTTCGGCCATCGGGCCGCAAAATGGAGGCGCGGAGTTCGGTCAGAGGGGGCGACATGGGCGGATGGCTTCGCGACCACATGGCTAGAAGGCCGATCTGGATGAACGCGCTGCTCCTTTTCTGCGCGTACATGGCCCTGATCTACCTTCCCTGGGACATCTTCGTGAAGCCCATCGCGGCGGACCAGGAGGTGTGGTTCGGCATCCTGTTCACGGGGTGGACCGCGAAGCTCCTCGCCTTCCCGCACTGGGCGGTATACGCGGCCGGGATGATCGGCTTCTGGGGCATGCGATCCTGGATGTGGCCCTGGGCGTCGGTCTACGTGGCGCAGGTCGCCTTCGGGATGGCCGTATGGCCCATCCTCCAGCGGGGCGACGCGGTTGGATGGCTGATCGGAGCGGCGGCCGGCGCCGTGTTCGCAATACCCACCGTGGCCCTCTGGCGAGCCCGGGACCGCTTCCAGGCGCCGCCGCAATCGCTTCGCCAGCGCTACGGAGAGTGGGCCCTGGTGACTGGCGCATCCTCCGGGATCGGGGCCGCGTTCGCGCGCGCCCTCGCCCGGGACGGGATCTCCTGTGTGCTGACGGCGCGCCGGGAGGACCGGCTGCGCTCCCTGGCGGATGAGCTGGAGAAGCGCCATCAGGTGGCGACGCGGGTGGTGGCGCTGGATCTCGGAGTCCGCGACGGAGCCGATCGCCTGGCCGAGGCGGTGAGCGACCTCGAGATCGGCATCCTCGTCAACAACGCGGGCTTCGGCAACGCCGGGCGCTTCGAGAAGCAGGATCGAGAGCGGATCCGCGCCATGGTCGAGCTGAACTGCATGGCGCCCGCTGTCCTCACCGCCGGCCTTCTTCCGGGGATGTGCGATCGGGGACGCGGAGCCCTGATCATGGTCGGCTCGATCGCGGGATCCCAGCCTCTGCCCCTCCACGCGCTCTACAGTGGCACCAAGGCCTTCGCCAACATTCTCGGCGAGTCGCTCTGGGGCGAGCTCCAGGGCAGCGGGATCGACTGTCTGGCCGTGCTGCCCGGCACGACGGAGACCGAGTTCCAGGCGGTGTCGGGAGAGCTGCCCCACGCGGGCGAGTCCGCTGAGTCAGTGGTGGCCAAGTCACTGGATGCTCTGGGCAGGAAACCCTCGCTGATCCCCGGCGTCTACAACTGGCTGCGCGGCAACGCCGGCCTTCGCCTGCTGCCCCGCAGCGTACTGGCCATCGCCGCCCGAATCGTCATGGCCAAACGGATTCCGCAAG
>CAVROS010000013.1:0-180271 GCA_963722885.1 uncultured delta proteobacterium | reverse complement strand
CGATGATGTGGCCGTCCTTGTGGAAGACGGTGGCGAAGTACCCGGTGATCTCCCTGTCGAAGAACAGGTAGAGCCACTCGGGCTCCAGATCGATCTCGCCGAGGTACCATTCCTCGTAGTTCGGGATCAGGCGGAGTGTCTGCTCGAATCCGCTCGAGAGCGCGCCGCGAACGGAAGATCGCGTACCATCCGCGCCGACCAGATATCGCGTTCTGACCTCGACGTCCTTTCCGCCTCGACGGAGTTCGAGGACCAGGTCGTCGCCATCCCGGCGAAAGCTCCGAAACACGCACTCGTCGACGATGGGAGCCCCGCTCTCCCGGCAGAGCCAGTGGTCCAGCACCGAACGACTGGCGCTGAGGCCGTCCTCGCCGAGGCCGGGACCGTCGTCGAAGACACTGAAAGGGGCCTCGACGACGGGACTCTCCAGGGTGAGGAAGACCCGATTGCCACGCACGCGCGTCGGCTCGCAGAGCACGTCCTTCGGGATGGGGCCGAAGCCGTCGGCGATCAGCTTGCGGGCGCTGGGGAAGAGGATGCCGCTGCACATCTTGTATCGCGGCAGCTTGGCCTTCTCGATGATGACGCACTCCAGGCCATGCCCGCGCATCGCCTGTGCAGCGGCCGCCCCGGCCGGCCCCGCGCCAACGATCACCACGTCATATCGGCTCTCGAGCATTCAGCCTCCTCGCGCCTGGTCGTCCGTGTACCACTTCTTGACATCCTTCCGGAGGATCTTCCCCACCGTCGATTTCGGCAGCTCCTCGGCGAAGTCGATCGACCTCGGGCACTTGTAGGCGGCGATCCGCTCCCTGCAGAAGGCGATCAACTCCTCGGCTGAAGCCGACTGGCCGGGCTCGAGCGCCACCACACCCTTCACGGCTTCTCCCCACTTCGGGTCGGGCAGGCCGATCACGGCGACCTCGCGAACCGCCGGGTGCTCCTGCAGCGCGTTCTCGGTCTCGGTCGGGTGGACGTTCTCGCCGCCGGAGATGATCATGTCGCCCTTGCGATCGGTGAGGAAGAGGAAGCCCTCCTCGTCGACGAAGCCGAGGTCTCCAGTCCAGAGCCAGCCATCGCGGAGCGCTTCTCCGGTCCGCTCGGGATCCCTCCAGTAGCCGAGCATCACGTTGGGTCCCCGGACGGTGATCTCGCCCTCCTCGCGGGTCCGGCACTCGCTGCCGTCCTCCCGGCAGATCCTCACCTCGACGTTGGCCAGGGGCTTCCCGACCGATCGACCCTGGGCGACGAGCTTTGGATCGCCTTCCAGGACGTAGTCGTCGGGATTCAGGCTCGAGACCGCCGGAGCCGCCTCGGTGAGTCCGTAGCCCTTGCCGAAGCGCATTCCGAACACCTCTTCGCAGCGCCGCATCGATTCGGGGGCCATCGGAGCGCCGGAGACGGTGAAGCGGCCGACAAAGGAGAAATCGAGGTCCTCGATGCCCGGGAGCGCCAGCATCGACTCGTACACGGTGGGCACCAGATTCACCAGCACCGGCTTCTCCCGAAGCAGCAACTCGACGATCTGTTGGGGATCGGCGCGTCTGCTGACGATCACGCACCCGCCGAGGGCATGGAACAGGAAGGCCTGCCAGTTGGCGATGTGGAAGAGGGGAAGGGCGTAGAGCGTACGCGCGCCGCTGGCCTGCATGCCGATTCCGGCGATCGCCTGGACGGCGGCGAGGAGATTGCGGTGGGAGAGCATCACGCCCTTGGGGAGCCCGGTGGTCCCACCGGTGTACATCAACACCGCGAGCCCGTCCTCGTCGAGGCCTTCCGGGCTGGGCTCCTCCGGGCTGCCTGCGGCGAGCATCTCCTCGTAGGGAGTCATGTCGGTAGAGTCGGTGACTCCGACGCCGATCAGCCGCTCGAGTCTCTCGATCTTGTCGCGAAGCAGAAGAGCCGTCTGCGCATGCCCCTGGTCCGCGATCAGGGCGGCGGACTCCGAGTGGTCGACGATGTACCTGAGCTCCTCCTCGGAGAGGCGCCAGTTGAGAGGCACCGCGACCATGCCCGCCTTGGAGAGCGCGTAGTAGGCCTCCAGGTACTGATGGCAGTTCTCGAGCACCAGGGCCACGTGGTCTCCACGGCGGAGCCCCAGGGAGCCGAGTCCGTTCGCGAGCCGGTTGACCCTCTCGTTGAGCTGGCCGTAGCTGAGGCGCGTCTCCTCGAAGACCACCGCCTCTGCGTCGTGCTGCTTGGCGGCCTGCTCGATCACCATGTCGCTCAAATAGGCCATGGTCGGCTCCTAGTAGGACTTCGGCAGGCCCAGCATCCGGGCGATCACGTTGATCGCCATCTCGTCGGTGATGGGTGCGAACACCATCTGCTTGTAGTCGCGGAAGTGGCGCTGCATGTCGTACTCCATCGCGTAGCCCCAGCCGCCCAGGATCTCCATACCCTTGATGGCGCAGTACTCCGAGGCCCGTGCCGCCACCACCTTGGCCATCTGCGCCTGCACCACTGCCGACTGACCCGCGAGGGAGCGGGAGACGGTGCCGTAGATCAGGTTGCGGGCGTTCTCGATCTGGATCGCCATCTCCACCAGGTAGCTCTGGATGATCTGGAACTGCCCGATGGGCTTTCCGAAGGCCTTGCGCTCCTGGGCGTAGTCCAACGCCAGCTTGTAGGCGGCCTTGGCGATTCCGAGCGAGAGAATCGAGGTGCTGACCCGCTCGATGTTGAGCATCGCATTCATTCTCGGATCGCCCTTGGCGGCACCGCCGACGGCCTTGCTGGATTTCTTGCTTCCCCCTCCGCCCACCAGGAATCGATAGGCCGCGTTCTTGGGTCCGATCAGATTCTCCTTCGGGACACGCACGTTCTCCAGGAAGATCTCGCTGCAGGCGCAGGCGTGAATCCCCAGCTTGGGAATCTTGCGGATGGTGATGCCGGGGGTCTTGGCATCCACCAGGAACACCGACCACGATTGGCTCTTGTCTTCCGCCTTGGGATCGGTGATGGCGATCACGATCAGGTAGTCCGCCACGTGAGCCGCGGTGATGAAGACCTTCTGGCCGTTCAAGACGTAGTGATCTCCGTCTTCGACGGCGGTGGTGCGGAGGGAGCCCAGGATGTCGGTGCCTCCCCCGGGCTCGGTCAGCGCCATGCACATCTTGACCTCACCGGTGGCCAGCTTGGGCAGGAATTCCTCGCGCTGCTCGGGAGTTCCGAGCATGGCGATGAAGCCCTGTCCGAAGCCGATCGAGGCCCCGATGGCCAGCATCACCGCCACCGAGGCCGTGGCGATCTCCTCCTGGATGATCAGGAACTCGTAGGGAGAGTCGGCCAGACTGCGATCGAAGATCCCGTGCTCGGCGAGCTTCTTCCAGAGGTCGTCGGGCGGAAAGTCGCAGTTCTCGTCCATCCAGCGGACGTACTCCGGGCTGAGCTCATCCTCGCAGAACTTCTCGATCGAGCCGCGCACCACCGCCAGGTGCTCCTCGTCCCATTCGTAGTAGGGCATGGATTGATCTCCCTGTGGGTTTGCTCCGGTTGGCTTCTCTCCGCCTTCCTCGATCCGATTCAGGTCAGGAGCCGGTCGCTCCGGTCTTCTGGGAAACATCCGGGAACTCCGGGAGATCGCCGGTCTTCCGGGCGGCTTCCGCGATTTCCCGCAGGTTCTCCATCCCCGGTACCGGAATCTCCGGGAGGGACTTCAGCACTCGCTGCTTCTTCCGCGCGCGCGCGGGCCGGTGGTACTCGGGCATGAAGCGCTCCCGGCCGAGATTGGGATTCGTCGAGCAGCGGACCGTCAGCCCGCGGGCGGTGCGAAGCAGGCACTCGTTGCAGCGGGCGCACTTGTCGTATTTCTCGCCGGCGCGCACCTTGTTGGCGTAGTCGGGATCGGCCAGCATCTGGCGCCCCAGGGAGACCATGTCGATCCGGCCCGTCTCGGATCGCCTCGGCGGCGGCGGCGGGCTTGTGGATGGATACGCAGATCACGGGTACGCCATCGGGCAGCACCGACTTGAAGCTCTCCGCCGGCTCCAGCATGGTGCCGTCCTTCTCCGGGAAGAAGTACTTGAGGGCCTCGTAGGAGCCGTCGGACAGGTGAACGTAGTCGATGCCTCGCTCCCCCAGCGTCTTGACCACGATCTTGAGCTCGTCGTGGTGGATCCCCTCTGGCATGTGCTCGTCCCCGGAGAGGCGGACTCCGATGGGTATCGCATCACCGATCGCGTCCCGGGCGGCGTCGTAGCATTCGAGCAGGAAGCGCATGCGGTTCTCGAGGGAGCCACCGTACTCGTCGGTCCGCTTGTTGGAGCGGGGCGAGAGGAACTGGTGCTCGAGGTAGCCGTGGGGCGCATGGATCTCGAGCCCATCGAAGCCCGCCACCACCGCCAGGCGACAGGAGCGCCCGTACTCCTCGATCTCGGAATGGATCTCCTCCCGGGTCATCTCGCGGGGCATGTCGGGTCGGGTCGCGAAGGGGGTCTCGGGGTGGAGGAACCAGGAGAGCTCCTTGGTGGAGTTCTTGACCACCACCTTGGGGAGCATCGCCGGCTCGGTACGATAGGGAATCGCGGAAGGGGCCGGGGGCGACTCGTGATCCGGATTGTGTCCCTGTCGGCCGAAGCCGATCGAGAGCTGGATGAAGATCTTGGAGTCGAAGGCGTGGACCGTCTCGGTCAGCTCCTCGAGTCCGGCGAGGTGGGTGGTGTTGAAGAGGTGGAGATTGGACGTGTAGGGGAAACGCGAGGCGAGCTTGGTGCCGAGCACGCACTCCGAGATGATCAGGCCGGTCCCACCGCGCGCGCGTGCCGCGTAGTAGGCCAGGTTCTGATCGGTCACCAGGCCGTTGTTGCCCGAGGACATCAGCACGTTCATGGGGGCCATCACGATCCGGTTGTCGATCTGGCAGTTCCCGATCTTGATGGGCTGGAAGAGCTCCGGATGGGGGACCTCGGGGGCGATTTGCCTGGCCATGGGGTCGATCTCCTCTCTGGGCCCCGACTGGCTCCCGGGGCCGGATTTGCTGAGACTCGAGTAATCTGACATAATCATCAGAATAGATCAAGTCCTCTATTCTCACGTACGCGTCGGGCAGCACCGACTTGAAGCTCTCCGCCGGCTCCAGCATGGTGCCGTCCTTCTCCGGGAAGAAGTACTTGAGGGCCTCGTAGGAGCCGTCCGAGAGGTGCACGTAGTCGATTCCTCGCTCCCCCAGCGTCTTCACCACGATCTTGAGCTCGTCGTGGTGGATCCCCTCTGGCATGTGCTCGTCCCCGGAGAGGCGGACTCCGATGGGTATCGCATCACCGATCGCGGCCCGGGCGGCGTCGTGGCACTCGAGCAGGAAGCGCATGCGGTTCTCGAGCGAGCCGCCGTACTCGTCGGTCCGCTTGTTGGAGCGGGGCGACAGGAACTGGTGCTCGAGGTAGCCGTGGGGCGCGTGGATCTCGAGCCCGTCGAAGCCCGCCACCACCGCCAGGCGACAGGAGCGCCCGTACTCCTCGATCTCGGAATGGATCTCCTCCCGGGTCATCTCGCGGGGCATGTCGGGTCGGGTCGCGAAGGGGGTCTCGGGGTGGAGGAACCAGGAGAGCTCCTTGGTGGAGTTCTTGATCACCACCTTGGGGAGCATCGCCGGCTCGGTGCGGTAGGGGATCGCGGAAGGGGCCGGGGGCGACTCGTGGTCCGGATTGTGTCCCTGACGGCCGAAGCCGATCGAGAGCTGGATGAAGATCTTGGAGCCGAAGGCGTGGACCGTCTCGGTCAGCTCCTCGAGTCCGGCGAGGTGGGTGGTGTTGAAGAGGTGGAGATTGGACGTGTAGGGGAAACGCGAGGCGAGCTTGGTGCCGAGCACGCACTCCGAGATGATCAGGCCGGTCCCACCGCGTGCGCGTGCCGCGTAGTAGGCCAGGTTCTGATCGGTCACAAGGCCGTTGTTGCCCGAGGACATCAGCACGTTCATGGGGGCCATCACGATCCGGTTGTCGATCTGGCAGTTCCCGATCTTGATGGGCTGGAAAAGCTCCGGATGGGGGACCTCGGGGGCGTTTTGCTTGGCCATGGGGTCGATCTCCTCTCTGGGCCCCGGCTGGCTCCCGGGGCCGGATTTGCTGAGATTCGAGTAATCTGACATAATCATCAGAATAGATCAAGTCCTCTATTCTGGATTTCGAGAGGGCCCCGGCCGGCGTTGCCAGGCGGGCGGCCCGAGAGCGGGGAAAAGCCCCGAGAAGAGGAGAAACCATGCTCGTTCCGGAGGCCTACCAGGCGATTCAGATCGAGAAGCGGGAGAACGGTGTGGTGCTCGCCACGCTGAATCGGCCCGAGAAGCGGAACGCCGTCGACGACACCATGCACCGCGAGCTCGGCCAGCTTCCCCGCGACGCGGACGGGGACCCGGAGGTAAAGGTCGTCGTGATCACGGGCGCCGGCCGGGCCTTCTGCGCGGGCGGGGACTTCTCCGGCGGCCTGACGCCCGACGAGGGGATGTGGCTGGACGCCCGCCGCGTCGTCGATGGCATGCTCGACTGCTACAAGCCGATCATCACCGCCGTGAACGGCTATGCCATGGGGCTCGGCTCCACCGTTGCCTTCCTGGGAGACGTCGTCTTCGCGGCCCGCAGCGCCACCTTCGCCGACACCCATGTGCGGATGGGAATCGCCGCTGGCGACGGGGGTCAGGTGATCTGGCCGCTCCTGATGGGGGTCAACCGGGCCAAGTACTACTTGATGACCGGTGAACGCATTCCCGCCGAGGAGGCCGAGAGGCTGGGACTGGTCAATTTCCTCGTCGAGGACGATGCGCTGATGGACCGGGCGCTGGAGCTCGCCGACCGGTTGGCGGCCGGCCCCGCCGTGGCGATTTCGGCCTCCAAGGTCGGAGTGAATCAGCTGATCAAGATGGTCTCGAACTTGGTTCTTCCCGCTTTCGCTCAAGCTCGAGGAGCGGACCATGGCCACGGAGGATTTCCGGGAGGCGGTGATGGCGTTCGCGGAGAAGCGGGAGCCAAAGTACAAGGGACGCTAGGACGGCCACCGGAACCGGGCATCGGTCGCTCTGGGGTCACTCAGGCGGCGGCGTTCCGGCTTCCGAAGGGGATCTCCGGGAGCGGGCGGCTGGCGATCGCCTCCGCCTGACGGGCCGAGAGTCCGACCAGCTTGAGGGCGATGGCCGCGGCGTTCTCCGGCGCATCCTCTCCGAGCTCTCCGTGGAGCCGGCCGGCCAGGACGGACAGCGTCACGCCGGAGATCGCCACCGTCGCGTAGGTGACGTCGGCTGCGCGGAAGCGCCCTGCCGCGATGCCGAGGTGGATGTCGCGCATCAGGCGCCGGCCCAGACCGGTCCGGAGGACCTGCGCCAGAAAGACCGAGCGCATCAGGAACCAGCCCCAGGTGGGGTCCTCGGCGCCTCGCATCACCACGTAGCGGACCGAAGCGGCCAGGATCTCGGCGGGATCCTCCACCTCGTCGGCGATGTGGTCGAGTGCGTCGCCGTAGCTCTCGATGGTCTCCTCGAAGATGGCCTGGACGATCGCATGCTTCGACTCGAAGTGATTGTAGAAGGAGCCGAAGCCCACGTCGGCCGTATCGGTGATCTCCTGGATGGTGGTGGCGCCGATTCCCTTCTCCGCCATCAGCTCGTGCGCGGCGCGGATCAGCTTGGCGCGAGTTTCCTGTCGCCGCCGCTCCCCCCTGCCCGCGGGCCGCTTTTCTCGGGCTGCCACCGCTGGAATCCTCCTGGCGCGTCAGTGGAGGAGGCTAGCACTTTCTAAGGATTTCGTCATACTTGATTTTTTCATCATATTGGCTGCGGGGCGAAATCGAATCCCACCCGCGGCTCCCGCGTTTTGGTAGAAGACTGGAAGGTTCCATGGGAATCGAGCCGATCGAGACGGATCTCCTCATCGTGGGAAGCGGCTTCGCCGGTCTCTGGGCGGCGATCAGCGCGAGAGAGGCCGGCGTCGGACGCGTGGCGATCGTCGACAAGGCGGCGATCGCCATGTCCAGCCAGTCGCGGCTCTGCGCCGGCGCCACCATCTACTGTCTGCCGGAAGATGACCCGGAGGCCTGGCTGCGCGCCATCGTCGAGGCGAATGGCTTCCTCTCTCGCCAGCCGCTGGTGGCGGAGATCCTCGAGACCTCCTTCCAGAGGCTGCGCAAGCTCGAAGAGTGGGGTGTCTCCTATCCAGCGCCAGACGGCGCCTACCTCCGCATTCCCTCGCGAGGGCCTCGAGCAGGTGAAGATGATGGTGATGCCCCGCTTCCGCGATCGCGTCGGCGGCTCGGCGGTCATCGACGCGCTGCGGCGCCGGGCGATTCGCGCGGGCATCAGTCAGCATCCCGCGGGTATTCGTGACGGATCTGCTGCAGCGCGAAGGCCGCGTTGCTGGCGCCGTCGGCCTGGATCGCACCACGGCCGAGCCGATCGCCTTCGCTGCGCGGGCCGTGCTGCTCGCCACGGCAGACTGCAGCTTCCGCGGCAATTACGTCTGCACCGACGGAACCACCGGCGATGGCTTCCGCCTCGCCTACGACCAGGGCGTGCGTCTCTCCAACATGGAGTTCCTCTGCACCAACACCGGCTCGCCCAGTTTCGGCTTCGAGGGAACCGGCGTGGCGCTCAAGTGGGGCGGGCGTCTGCTCAATGCCGAGGGCGAGAGCTTCATGGAGAAGTACCACCCGGATGCGAACGCCGCCGAGATCCACGAGCTCACCCAGGCGATGGCGCGTGAAGCCGAGCAGGGTCACGGTCCTCCCTTCTACATCGAGATGGGTGACGCCTGGAAGACGCGGATCGGTCCCGCTCTCGCGGGCATCGGCGGCTTCATGCCTGTCAACCTGGCCAAGCTCGAGGCCGAGGGCATCGACCTCGCACAGCGACAGGAGTGGGTCCCCGCAGTGCAGACCTTGCGCGGCGGCGTGCGCATCGAGGCCGATGGCCAATCGGATCTGCCCGGTCTCTTCGCAGCCGGAATGACCGAGGCGCTGGATCCCGGCCTCTTCAATGGCTGGTCGACGATGCGCGCGATGGGCTCCGGAGAGCGCAGCGGCCGTGGCGCGGCCGCGTACCTGCGGAGCGCCGAGCCGGTTTCACCGGATGCCGACGCGATCGCCGCGCTGGTGGCGCGTGCGACGGCGCCGCTGGAGCGGGAAGGCGGTCGGTGCTTCGCGCCCCGATGAGGTCATCGAGCGCATGCACGCGCTGATCTTCGATCCGAAGGTGAGCATCTTGAAGCGAGGTGAGAGCCTGAGCGCAGCCCTCCAGGAGATCCAGGACCTGCGCGTCGCCGCTCTCCCCGAGCTCGGCGCTCGCGATGCCCACGAGCTCGCGAAGCTGCACGAGACGCGCAACATGATTCAGGTCGCCGAGATGTTTCTCCGCGCCTCGCTCACGCGTACGGAATCGCGCGGCTCCCACTTCCGCGCCGACCATCCGGAGCGCGACAACGAGCGCTGGCTCTCCTGGATCAACCTCCGGAAGGGCGAGGGCGGGGAGATGCGGGTCGAGACCGAGCCGGTTCCCCTCGACAGCTATCCGATCCAGCCGCGGTCGGCAGGGGCGAGCGCATGATCGAGTCCCTCGACGAGCAGAAGTGCAACGGCTGCGAGATCTGCTTCAACGTCTGTCCCTGTGACGTCTTTCGCCTTCTCCCCGAGAAGCGGCTGGCAAGCATCGCCTACGCCGATGACTGCCAGACCTGCTTCGCCTGCGAGCTAGACTGCCCGGAGGGCGCGATCTACGTGGGGCCGATGCGCAAGCCCCGCCTTCAGGCCTGGTGAACGGAGACGCCTCGCGCCCGATGCGATGCGAATGGTGAAGGGAGTTGGAGGATGGCAACGACCTGCGTGGGGATCCTGAGCCCGGGCGACATGGGCCATGCGGTGGGCGCGCTCCTCGCCGAGCGCGACTTTCGCCTGGTCAGCGCCCTTGCCGAGCGGAGCGAGCTCACGCGCAGTCGCGCCGAGCGCGCCGGGATCGAGGATGCGGGTGATCTGGACGGCGTGGTGAGCGCAGCGGAGGGGATCCTGGCGATTCTTCCGCCCGCGGAGGCCGAGCCCCTCGCTCGCCGGGTCGCGGAGGCGATGCGGCGCACCGGGCGGACGCCCATCTACGCCGACTGCAACGCGGTCTCGCCCGCCACCGCGAGTCGGATCGCCGAAGCGATCACCGCCGCGGGTGCTCCATTCATCGACGCAGGGATCATCGGCGCGGCTCCCGGCCCCAAGCGCCCGGACACTCGCTTCTACGCGAGCGGCCCCCAATCGAAGTGGCTCGAAGGACTCGCCGGCCGCGGGGCGCAGGGGGGAATCACGGTGATCGGTCTCGGCGAAGAGATCGGAAGGGCCTCGGCCATCAAGATGGCCTATGCGGCACTCACCAAGGGCACCATGACCCTTCAGGCCGCAGTGCTGATGACGGCGATGCGGCTCGGCGTCTTCGACGAGCTGGGCCGAGAGTTCGAGAAGAGCCAGCCGGAGGCCTGGGCCCGCATGGGAGTCCTCCCCTTCCTGCCGGCGGACTCCGGGCGCTGGATCGGCGAGATGGAGCAGATCGCCGCGACCTTCCGCGACGCCGGCGTGCCGGACGACTTCCACCGCGGAGCGGCGGCGATCTTCCGGATCATGGCGGCAACTCCATTCGCCGCCGAGAGCCGCGAGAGTCTGGACCGCAGCCGCAGCCTCGAGGATGCGATCCGGGTGTTCTCGGAGCAGCTACCGGCCCGGCAGGGAGACGATCCCGCGAGCGACGCCTGAAGTCCACCGCATGGTGATCTCGCAAGACCTGCTCTCTCGAGGAGAACGCATGATGAAACAGCGTGTGATGAAACCCTGCCGGTCGGCACTGTTCGTTCCTGGCAACAAGCCTTCGTGGGTGGAGAAGGCCGTGGCTTCGGGAGTCGACTCGCTCATCATCGATCTGGAGGATTCCGTCCCTGTTGCGGACAAGAGGTCGGCCCGCCTCCATGTCAAGGAGGCGCTGATCGCACTCGACGAGCAGGGCCAGGACTGCTCTGTCCGGATCAACGGACTGGCAACAGGGATGACGCTCGACGATCTCGAGACCATCATGTGCCCAGAACTGAAGGGCGTGGGTCTTCCGAAAGTGGAAACGGTCGAGGACATGGAGCAGTTGGACGCGCTGTTGACGCGCCTCGAAGAGCGAGAAGGAATCGAGCCGGGAAGCGTCAAGACGGGTCTTGGTTTGGAGACGGCCAAGGCGATGCGGAACGCGTACGACATCGTCGTGGCTTGTCCGAGAGTGACCAGTCTTACCTTGGCGGCCGGTCCCGGGGGAGACGCAAATCGGGCCATCGGGTATGTGTGGTCCAAAGAAGGAACGGAAACCCTCTATCTCCGGTCAAAGGCGGTGCTGGATGCCCAGGCGGCGGGGATTCGATTTCCGATGGTCACATCGTGGTGGAACGTCAGCGACCTCGAAGGCCTCGAGCGGGATGCACGAGTCAACCGGCAACTCGGGTTTCGGGGGCAGACGGTCATCCATCCTTCCCATGTACCGGTGGTCAATGAAGTATTCACGCCCTCCCAGGACGAAATCGCCTACTACAAGGGGATGCTTGCCGCCATGGAGGAGGCCGAGGCGAGCGGAACCGCGGCAGTCGTCTATCAGGGGGACATGGTCGACTACGCCATGGCCGAGACAGCCAGGGAAATGCTTGCGTTCGCGGAATCCATCGGATTGGCGATCTGACCGTCCGACCCGATTCGGCGAGGAGGGCGGCCCTGTCCCGGTCCGGAAGGTCATCCCGGTCCTAAGCCATCTCCGCAGACCGGTCAGCAATGGGGAGATGGATATATTGGGTGGGGGAGATGTTGATTGGCTTGCCAGCCATCGAGTCCCGGGCGAGAATCGTTACGTGCTGATCGACGATTTTTGCGGCAGGGATTTCATCTCGAAGCTCGGCACGCAATGGCGTGCAGTCAGCGACCGGGTCATGGGCGGGATCTCGGAAGCCTCGATCGCCCACGACACCATCGATGGCCGTCAGTGCCTTCGCCTCACCGGCGACGTCTGTCTCGAGAACAACGGCGGTTTCCTGCAAGCAGCGCTCGACCTCCACCCATCGGGCAACAGCATCGATGTGTCTGGATACACCGGGGTCAGACTCGTGGTGCGCGGCAATGGAGAGAGATATTCAGTCCACCTCCGCACTCCGGACAATGTCCGTCCTTGGCAGTCCTACCGCGCTCATTTCACCGCAGGTGCGGATTGGGAGACGATCCATCTTGCTTTTGGGGACTTTACGCCCCATCGGCTCGACGCGCCCTTGGATACCGCGCGGCTTCGGCGGATCGGCCTGGTCGCTATTGGACGGGCGTTTCATGCCGACCTCGCGGTCTGCGAGATCGGATTCGATCACAAATGAGGGAAGGGTCCTGATCGATTTCTTGAAGAGGGAGGGGGGGTCAAGCGCCGGGGGACCATAAAACCGGGGGGAGTGATTGGTCACCTTGTGGGGAGGGAGCCAAAGAGCCACTGGCGCAGGCGCCATTCGTTCGACGCTCCGATGATGACGAGATCGTAGTCGGCAGAGGCCTTGACGATGGCGTCGCTGACGTCGGTGTCGATCACGGCGGAGGTCTCAGCCGTAACGCCTGCGTCTCTGAGGGCATCTCGTGAATACTCTTCGGCCAGGTTCTGGAAGAAATGCAGGCTCTCCTGATCGAACTCCGACATGGCAGCGGAATACCCGCGCAACCTGAATCGTCATCGCGGTGACGGTGGCCCCGCATTCCGTGGCCAGGTCCTGAGCCACCCTCAAGCCCAGCTTCGCATGCGGGCCGCCGGCAGTGGGAACCAGAATGCGGTTGATCTCGTTCAGCCCGTTGTCCTTGAGCACCAGTACATTTCGGTTCGCACCCTTCACCACACCCGCAACATTGGCGCCACGTGTACGAGAACCCCGAACATGATCATTCCATCCCATCAGGAGCAGGTCGGGTTCTTCGATATCGGCAACGCTGAGTATTGCCGATGGCACGTTGTGGGCGACCAGCGCGTTGGCTCGCGTGCGTATCCCCTGCTCGGCCGCGTGTCTGGAGGCAACGTCCAGGATCGTCTCCGCTCTCTCCGCGTCTGCTCGAACTCCATGCGGCCCGCCTCCAGCGGAGTTTGCGTCGGAACGCTGACGACGTGAACCATGTGCAGACTCGACCTGCGGGCCCTGGCCAGCGCCGTCCCCACTGTGAGCAGTGATCCCCTGGTCTCGGGATTCGACAACGGCAGGAGAATGACGGGAAACGCTTCGCGCCGGGAGGCCTTGTAATCTTCAGCCCGAGCCACCAGCGGCTCGATGACCTTCTGCTGCCACAATACGTTGGAGGCGCCCACCAGCTGCGTTTCTCCACGCAAGAAGAGGACGTACCAGATGAGGGTTCCGGCGACGATCGCGAGCCCGATGAGTATCGTCGGTCGACTCGTGATGCCCATGACGAAAAGGCAACCGAGCAGCCCGAGTATGGGCACCGTGGGGTATGCCGGGGTCTTGAAGCTGGGCCTGTACCACTCCAGGCCTGCATGCCTCATGACCATACAGGATAGACAGATGAAAGCATAGAGCAGGAGGCTCAGAAAGGCTCCGACCTCTGCGATGAGTTCCAGGTGTGATCCGAGAATCACCAGCAGGACCATGGTGATTCCGCCGGTCACCAGGATGGATCGATAGGGTGTCCTGAATTTACTGTGGATCTCGTTGAACCAATCGGGCAGGAGGCGGTCGCGACCCATGGCAAAGCTGATCCTGGAGGCGGCCATGATGCTGGCGTTTGCCGAGGAGACGGTGGCGAGAATGCCGCCCAGCAGTATCAGACGTACCCGGTCTGTCCCATCAGCGTGCGCGCGATTTCCATGAGTACGGTCTCACTGGCCATACTTGGGTCGTCGTAACGGCGCAGTCCGACGACGCAGAACTCGACCACGCAGTACAGGACGGTCACCACCACAACCGAGCCGATCACCGCCAGCGGAAGGTTGCGGTCCGGGTTCTTGATCTCCTCGGAGACAGCGGCAATCTCGGCAAACCCCATGAATGTTACGAACAGCACGGGTGTCACCAGGAGGAAGCCGGACATCCCGATCTCCGGCGGTACCAGCGGACGCACGTTGTCCATGTCGATGGAGAACACCGCCCGGAAGACGAAGGCGACCAGAATGATGAGAAGCCCCGCCACGATGGCGTTCTGGAGCGTCCCAGCCTCCTTGGCGCCGATGTAGTTGAGCCCTATGAGCAGAGCGGTCATGATCAGAGCCAGCAACACATGCGACGTGTCCAAGAGATCCGCCACATAGTATCCGAAGCCCACCATATAGAAGGCCGAGGCAAAGATGAGGCTCAGCCACAGGCATCCCCCCATGACCGTGCCCATCATCGGACCGAAGGTCCTCACCGTAAACAGGTAGCCACCCCCGGCCAAGGGCATGCCGGTGGAGAGTTCGGACATGCAGAGTGCAATCAATACCGCCACGAGTCCGCACAGGGCGAACGCGAAGACCACGACGGGACCCGCCTTGGCTGCGGCAATGCCCGGCAGCACGAAGATGCCCGCGCAGATCATCGTGCCGATTCCAATCGACATGGCCGCGGGGAGGCCCAGTTCGCGCGCGAGTTTCGTGCTGGTATCGGCTTTGAGCGCCTGTTCCTTCGGCTTCTCGGCCATCTACGGAACGCCCCCTTGCTCCAGAGAAGACAGGCTTCGGCTCCAGCAATTGACTCGTGGGAAACCCGTGCCCACTCTGCCGATCAAGCGGGCCGTCTTTAAACCACAGGAAGATATATACGTCAAGAGGACCAGATTTCGCAGATGAGACCTCTCATCGCCGCAAAGGCGGTACTTGATCGGGGACAGCTCGCACCTTCTGGAGTCGTGGCCATCGCCTATCCGCAGAGAGCAATCCGATGCGACCACCGTACGTTGCTTTCGCGACGTCGCTTCCCTGGCCCGAGGTCGGGTGTGACGCATGAGGTTCTGGTGGCGGGGGCCACCCAGTGGTCTCGGTCCTCGAGAGGGCTCGGTCGCGCACGAACCTCCCCACTCCCTGCTACCCAGAAGAGTGTTGCCCAGCTCTCGCCCGAAGGGGAGAACGGCCCGTCCCCCGTTGGCGCCCCCGGCGATGCCGAGCTCTGTGAGGGGCGGGAAAATCTCGCAACGAGGCCCAGTGAGAGATCGCCAACGCGTGCCCAGGCGCCCGTGGTCTTGGTGCTCATGGGACGCGACCAACACGGGATCCATCGCCGTTCCGCAGGTTCATTAATACCTCGGACTCGCTGTGGGGCGGACCTTTCTGAGTTCCGGTCGACGCTCGGGATCCCGTACTCCGCGAGCACCTCCCGGGCGCCGGGTCGAACAGGACGATCTCCGAGTCGAACCCCTTGCTGATCGCAGAGCGCCGTTACCGTCGAGGAGGAGAGCCCAGGGGCGGGTCCGAGCAGCGCCGACTGATCGGAAGGACCCGAGGCCACGGGGAGTGGGAACTGGTGAGATTCCCGTCGTGGGGTACGACTTGGCGAGCTTGCCTCCGAAGAGCTCCGCGACCCACGCCTCCAGCCTCGTACTCGAGAAGCACGCGAATCGGCTGGGGCCTGATCGGTATGAAGGCCGCTACCGCTGGCGGGGCTTCCGTTTCGTCGGCTTGTTCAGTACCCGACGCGACGAGTCTACCGAGAAGCTGCTGGTTCACTGTCTCCCAGATACGCTACGTTCGGTGCAGGTGTCGGGCTTGACGTGGTAACGAATGCAGTTTCGCACCTCGAGGAGAACCTCATCGCAGCACGTTCGCCGAGACGAATTCCGGGACCTTGGCCACCAACCATCCAAACCCCGGCGTTGTTCGAGGGAATGCGGAGACGAAGTCGGAAGAAGTTCTGAGCTATCCAAGGATCGAGGCGGACGAAGGCCTATCGGCAATGATCCTCTTTTCCGACGGTGTATCTATTGCTTCTTCCTTCCAAGAGAAGCAAGCGACGACGCCGCTGCTCGAGACCTCGACCTTCTCGGTGGATGGCCGCGGTACGGGTCGGATCCGCAGGCCGAGTGCGAGGTCCTGCCAGGTTGATGATAAGCCGGGAAGGATGTCTCCATCGGAGAAGGCGACCCACTCTCAGCCGCATCCAGCGGAATATACGCTATCGGTGAAGGGTTCATATACTGCCGAACGCTCAAAGACCTCGAAGTACCTCGAAGGAATCCAGGACGACGTTCAACGAACTAGGCTCTATGAACTGTCGGAGAAAAAAATTCTCGTGAACCTCTTGGAATACGACAGGTACACATTCGGACACTTCCAGGTCCTATCTCCACTCGCGCTCTACGAGGTGGACCTCGTATGCTCCGCGACCACGGTCACCTGATAGGTGCTTTCGATGGAGATCGCCAAGATCGAGCAAGATGACTGGGACAGCTTTGTCCGTCGTGCGGAAGAAAGGAAGAAGAGCGGCGGTAAGTGAGCGGGGTCTTGTCCCTTGTGACGTGCCACGACCGCGATCTCGGATCTCCGGGTCCGCCGTTTCTCCTCGAGGGCTGCGCTGGGCTATGCTCGCGCCGGCTGCGGCCAACGCCGCCCGAGAGATCGGGCGATTCGCCACCGAGATAGGCTGTCGCGGGCTTCGAGCTGAGCGGAGATGAGGAAGAAGATTTTCTACGGCTGGTGGATCGTCCTGGCGACGAACCTCATCTGCATGGTCGGCTACGGCACCTGGCTCTACAGCTTCGGTGTCTTCTTCAAGCCGATGTCGGCCGAATTCGGCTGGACGCGGGCGATGACGGCCGGCGCCTACTCCCTGCGGAGCATCGAGGGAGGGATCGCTTCACCGATCGTGGGCTGGGCGGTGGACAAGTACGGATCGCGCGGCGTGATCATCGTGGGAGCCATCGTTTCCGGGGGCGCGTTCGCGCTGATGCCCCTCGTCAACTCGCTGCTGGGCTTCTACCTCGTCTACGGAATCCTGCTGTCCGCCGGAATGAGCGCGATGCTCTATCTCCCGGCGTGGACCGTCATCGCCAAGTGGTTCAAACGCCGCCTCTCATTGGCCATGGCGCTGCTCGCCGTGGGCGCCGGCTTTGGTGGTCTGATCTGCGCTCCCGCGTCGGCATTCCTGATCGAGCGCTACGGGTGGCGATCGGCCTTCGTGGTGCTGGGCGTGGTGATCTGGATCGTCGCGATACCGCTGGCCCTGGTGGTCAAGAACAGTCCGGCAGAGATGGGGCTGGCGCCCGACGGTGATCCGTTGCCCGAGGAGAAGCCGCAGGAGAACGATTCGACATCGGAGACTCGAGGGAGGGGCACCGGAGCCCGCGACGCCGGGCGACTACACCCTCAAGCAGGCCCTCAAGTCCCCGGTCTTCTGGACGCTGGCACTGGCCTTCTTCTTCTTCGGAATGGCCCACTCCACCGTCACGGTGCACACCGTCCCGGCACTGACCGATGCTGGAATTCCGGTGACGAAGGCGGCCTTCAGCATCGGCCTGCTCACCCTCGTCAGCGTGATCGGCAGGCTCTCATTCGGCTACCTGGGTGACTACGTCACCAAGCGCTATCTCTTCATGATCGCCTACGTTCTCACCGGGACTGGGTCTTCTGGTCCTGATGAATGCCAAGACCATGGGGATGGTCTACCTGTTCATCTTCCTCTTCGGCGTGGGTTTCGGTGGAACCGTTCCGCTGATGCCGGCCATCCGCGCCGAGTACTTCGGCCTCTCTGCACTCGGGAAGATCCAGGGCTTCATGAACCCCGTGATGATGTTCGCCGGCGCCGTGGGTCCCATCTTCGCTGGCTCCGTCTTCGATGCGACCGGTTCCTACCGAATCGCTTCCTGGTGACGGGGTTGCTCACCTTCTGCGCGGCCATCGCCATGTTCTTTGCGCGACCCGCGAAACCACCGGAGGAACTCGACGCACAGCCAGCTTGAACGTCGGTAAGTCGCCTGTGCTCGCGAGAGGAGAGAGCTGTGACCGAAATACTGTCCCAGGAGGAGCGCCACCTGCTCGTCGAGAGACGGGACGGCGTGCTGATCCTCACCATGAACCGCCCGGTGGCGCGCAATGCCCTGAGTCCGCAGATGTTGGTCCTGATGGCCGAGGCGTGGCACGAGTTCCGAGACTCGAAGGACCTTCGCGTGGCGATTCTCACCGGCGCCGGCGCCGAGGACTTTTCTGCGGGGGGCGACCTCAAGCTGACCATGCCTCTCATCACCGGCGCTCGGAAGCCCGAGGATGAGTGGGACCACCGCCTCGTCTCCGATCTCACCCAGTTCAGCGACGCAATCCTGCGCGGCTTCGACCTCTACAAGCCCGTGATCGCCGCGGTCAACGGAAACGCGCTGGGCGGCGGGAGCGAGTTGACCAACGCCTGCGATCTGCGCGTCGCCGCCGAGAACGCGGTCTTCGGGATGCCCGAAGCCAAGGTAGGGCTGCTGCCAGGAGGTGGATCGATCAGCCGCCTGCCGCGCCAGATTCCCTATGCGAAAGCCATGGAGATGCTGTTGATCGGCGGCTCCTTCGATGCGCACCAGGCGCTCGAGATGGGTCTCCTCAACTACGTGGTGCCTCCCGAGGAGTTGATGCACAAGGCGTTCGAGCTGGCCGAGAAGCTCGCCGCCAACGGACCTCTCGCGGTGCAGAAGATCAAGGAGGGAGTGGTGCGTACCAGCGGCCTCCCCCTCGACCGCGCCCTCGAGATCGAGAACGAGGTGTCGGTGGCGGTGGTGACCTCGAAGGACGCCCGGGAGGGGCCCCGCGCCTTCGCGGAGAAGCGCAAGCCGCGCTTCACCGGCGAGTGAGGGCTACGGGTTCGCCTCCACCGCGGGACGCCGACGGATCGCCTCGAGCCAGCGCAGGATTCCGGGAAAGCGCTGCCCCTCGATTTCGAGACCGAGGGCGGGGAAGGTCTCGATGCGTGTGAACCAGCCGAGGTCGGCCATGCCGAAGGTGTCGCCCACCAGATAGGCCGATTCCGCCAGCCTTCGCTCGATCACCTCGAGCTTGGACAGGATGATCTGGCGAGCCAGAGCCTCGCTGGTGTCGAAGCGAAGCTTTCCTCGGAGCGCGCCGCGAAGCCACTCCAGGTGGGAGGGGTGGACGCCCGGCGGCACGACCTGGTCGAGGTTCTCGGCGGTGATTCCGGCCGCCAGCGCTTCCGGGCGCAGGATGTGCAGGTAGAAGAGGGGGCGAAACTCCTTGTGGGTTCCAGCCTCCAGGGCGAGCCACATCCGAACCTGTGCGACCTGGTAGGCGCCGCGCGGATAGAGCTTGGCTCCCTCGAAGCTGGCGTCGAGATACTCCGCGATCAGCTGGGAATCGTAGATCAGCCGATCGCCGTGTCGCAGCGCTGGAAGCTCGCCGTTCGGATTGATGGCGAGGTAGTCGGTCGCCTTGTGAGCCATCCGCGCCATGTCGACCCGCACGGTTTCCCACGGCAGCCCCTTCTCCGAGAGCAGAATCCGAATCCGGCGCCCGTGAGGTGAGTGCGGGTAGTCGTAAAGCGTGAGCTGTGGGTCGATCTCTCCGGCCACGGTCTTGCCGAAGAGCCGGCTCGCGGCGTCGAGTGGTGCGATCTCGCCGGTACGGGGAGGTCGGATTGGCCGCGTCGAGGCCGGTGCGGCGTCGGAGGTGGCCTTCTCGCCGGCCAGGAAGCGCCTGGCGGCCCGCTTCAGGATTGCGAGGCGTAGCGCCTCCCAGGGCGTGCGCTCGCCCTCGGGCTTGCGGAGGGTCCGCCCGAGCCAGGGCAGGAGCGGCGTTCGCGAGAGCCTGGTGAGGCCGCGGTCCTGTTCGGAGAGTGTGCTTGCGAAGGAAGGGCGCTTCCGGAGGCTCTGCATCCAACGCGAGACGCTGGGGTAGCGGCCCGGATCGATCCGGAGCCCGATGTAGGGATACATCGCCACGCGCGGGTAGAGAGAGATCTCGGCCTGGCTGAATCCGTCTCCGACCAGGTAGTCGCGGTCTACGAGTCGCTCTTCCAGCCTGTCCAGCCAGCGCAGCAGGCGATCCTGGTACTCCGTCTCCTCGGTCGGTGTGAGCACTGCGAGGCGCCAGACGCGCGCCTCCCAGGCGAGGTCGGCCGGGTCGGAGGTGGAGCGTCGGGCGACGGCCAGCGCCTCCTCCAGGCTTCGAGTGAGCCGCAACATTGGACCCATCACCCGCTGGTACATCAGGGAGCGGTAGTCCTTGGCCATGGCGGCCTCGGCCGACTGCCACATCTTGACCTGGGCCAGCTCCCAGGGGTCGCTCGGATAGAGGGGGACTTCCGGGAAGATGTCCTCGAGGTACTCGGTGATCACATTCGATTCGTAGATCACGCGCTCGCCGTGAGCGAGGGTGGGGACGAAGCCGTTGGGATTGATCTCGAGATAGGCGGGGTTGCGCTGCTCCAGCCGCGAGAGGTCGATCGTCTCGGTGTCCCAGCAGAGCCCCTTCTCGATCATCGTGATGCGGCAGCGCCGCGCGCAGGGAGAGGCTCCGAAGTCGTAGAGGAGGAGCCCGTGCCGGTTGGCGGTTCGAAAGCTCTCTTCTCCGCTCACGCCTCCGGCGCCTCCGCTTTCTCGATGCGACAGAGGAGAGCGCGCAGCTGGTAGGTGCCCATGGCCGGGTCGTAGGGCGGATCGTCGTCGGTCAATAGACCTGCTCCAGGCTGGCGGCGCCCTTGGGGCAGAGGCGGCCGCGGTTGAGTAGGCGAGTCCGGGTCGCCACTGACCTGGACCAGATGGCCGTCCTCCAGGGTTGCTCTTCGCTCGGCGCCCGACCCGGTTGCCATCTGTCGCTTCACTCTCGATCCCCCGATCGGCTCTTCGAAGGCTCACGGATGGTAGAGCCGCTTCGCCTCGTCGCGCAGCCAGTCCCGGTGGGCCGGGTGTGCCACTGCGATCAGCTCCTCAGCGCGCTCGCGAACGCTCTTTCCCAGCAGGCGCGCCACTCCCTGGTCGGTGACGATGGTGTCCGCCAGCTCCCGAGGGATGGAGACGATCTGTCCTTTCTCGAACTGCGGAACGATGGTGGAGATGCTGCCGCCCTTTGCGCTCGAGGGCAGCACGGTCACCGCGCGGCCCTTCTTGGAGAGGAAGGCCCCGAGGTGGAAGGCCAGCTGCCCCCCGGTTCCGCTGTATACCATCGGCCCGATGGCGTAGACGCCGATCTGTCCGCTCAGGTCCACCATCAGCGCTCCGTTGAGAGTGAGCATGCGTTGGTGTCGAGCGATGACGGTCGGGTCGTTGGTGTACTCGTAGGAGCGGAGCTGGAAGAAGGGATTGCTCTCGACGAACTCGAGGTCTTCGGGGCTGTTTCCCACGTAGGAGGAGACGAACTGCCCGGGATGGAGCTCGGTGTACCTGCAGGTGATGATGCTCCTTCGCACCAGATCCACCGTCCCGGGGACCGTGAGCTCTCCGAAGTAGCCGAGGTCGTTGGCGTCGTCGAAGGCGCCGAGCAGGGGCAGGGCGCCGGTGTGAGTACCCAGACCCAGCTGGAGGGTATCGCCGTCCTTCACGAGGGACTTGACGTGTTCCGCGATGCGGCGGTCGACATCCGGAAAATCTGCCGGGTCCGGGTCGGGTGCGGCGAGACGCGGGCGATCTCCCTCCACGATCGCGTCGAGCTGCGAGACGTGGATCCAGCTGTCGCCACAGGTCCGCGGAGTCCCGGGAGAAATCTCCACGATCACCCGCTTGGCGCGCCGCGCGCTGGTCACCGCGTCCCAGACCGAGTTGCCCACGCAGACCCAGCCGCGCTCGTCAGGGGGCGAGACCACCAGCAGCAGATCGTCGATCGGTCGCCCTTCACCGGGCCGGGTGTCGGCGGCCTTGTGCTGGTTGATCATGTGGAGCGGGTGGAAGTCGACGAGGCGGTTGGCGAGGGCCCGGCGATTGTCCGGGGCGAGGGCGTACTGCACCTGCAGATCCCAGGCCGTTCGTGCGCTCTCGCGGAACCAGCCCATGTCGGGAATCACCACGCTGCGGATGGTGACGTCGCGAAGCTCCTCCTCCCGCGCCGCGAGCGTCGCCAGGATCGCCGGCGGTTGGTGCGCGCTCGGCATCCAGACGAGATCACCCGATTCGACGAGGCGCGCGGCCTCGTGGGCCTCCATCCGCTTGCGTTCGAATTCCTTCTGCGGATCGACGCTGAGATCGAGCCGGGCCAATTGGATCTCGATCCTCGCCGACGATCAGCTGCTCGAGCTCCGAGCGCGGGCGACCGCCGGCCGGCCCAGGCAGGCGTCGAACCAGGCCTTCACGCGAGGGACGCCCGTCAGGTCGAGGCCGACGAAGATCGCCCAGGAGAGCACGGAGGCGACGTTCAGGTCGGCGATGGTGAAGGCGTCTCCCAGCAGGAATGCACGGTCGGCGAGCGCACCGTCCAGCACGCGTAGCGGCGCCTGGAGGGCTTCCGCGCCGGCCTCGGCCTCCGAGGCGTTGCGCTGGTCCTCCGGCAGAAGGACGCGGTGCTGGAGCATCTCGAGCAGGTGCGGCTCGAGCTCGGTCATGCCCCAGAAGCTCCACTGTACGGCGCGGGCCTCGTCCTCGAGGGACTTTGGCTGCAGGCCGCCGTCGTACTTCCTGGCCAGGTAGAGATTGATCGCCATCGATTCGAAGAGGGTCAGATCACCGTCCACGAGCGCGGGAATGCGCCCGTTCGGGTTGATCGCCAGGTACTGGGGTTTCTTCGCCTCATCGAGAAAGTTCACAGCCACGTTCTCGTAGTCGACGCCGATTTCTTCGAGCGCCCAGAGAGAGCGAAGAGCGCGCGACATGGGAACTCCATAGAGCTTGATCATGGGGGTCTCCTCGGTGCAATACAGCCAACCTCGAGGATACTCGATTGCGGGCCTGGTGACCGGTCCGCTCGAAAGATGGTGGAGCGCTCGGCAGGGCTCGGCGGGCTCACTGCAGGTAGCCGAGCACCTCGAGCATCTTGGTCTGGATCGGGTCCAGTGTGGGCGGCGTTCTGGCCCCTTCCGGCTCCGGCACCTCGGCTTTGAGGCTCGTCTCGCTCCCGGGGAACGGCCGCTCCTCTCCCGGGTCCAGGCTCAGGTCGTATCCGGAGTCGGAGCCGTCCTCGGCGACGATGCGCTTGAGGCTCCCGCTCACCACGGCCTGCTTGCGAGCGAAGAGATACTCGACCTCGGCAGGCCGCTGGCGTGCCCAGCCGTGGGCCAGCGTCTTGGGACTGAACTGCTCCGCTCGCACCTGTCGCCCGGCGGGCTGCGCGCCCCCCGAGAAGAGGGGGAGGAGGTCGATGCCGTCGCCTGCGGGTGCGCGGATCCCGGCCATGGCGAGGAGTGTCGGCATGATGTCGACGAGAGAGACGGCCTCCTGGACGACGGATCCCCGGGGAAGCGTCCCACCCGCAATCACCATGGGGATTCGAATCAACGGCTCGTAGAGGGTGTTGCTGTGACCGAAGAGGCTGTGCTCGCCAAACAGCTCCCCGTGGTCGGAGACCACTACCACGATCGGCTCCTTCCCCACCAGCTCCAGAACCTCGCCCAGCGATGCGTCGGCGGCAGCGACGGCACCGTCCAGCAGATCTCGGCCGGTCGCGACGTCCTGGTCGGAGAGCCGGTGTCCGTTCTGCGTCGCCGTCGTGACCCGAGTGCTATCTCGGGTCGGTGGAGTACGTGCTCGGCCGCCTCGCCGAAACGCGAGGGGAGCGGGAGCGGGCCGCGATTCACTATGAAGCGGCGATCGGGTCGAATCAGCGGATCGGCGCCAGACCCCACCTGGCGCGCACGGAGTACGCCTACGCGCGGATGCTTCTCCAAACTGATTCGATTGCATCCGACGAGCATGGGCGGGCCCGCGATCTGTTGGCTCGCGCGGAGGCCACCGCGAGAGAGCTGGGGATGAAGCGGCTCCTGGAGCGCGCGCGCGGAAGGGCGGGGACGTTGTTGAATGTTCAATTTCTGAGTCGTATGGTGTATTCATCCGCGTGACCAACGAGGGAATTTGAAGATTCAACAACGTCCCCGCTGAAGGACTGCGGATCCGAGACGATCACAAGGTGCGCGGAGGGACTCCCAATGGATGCAAACGCCGAAAATCTCGTCCAGACCGTCGTTACGCTCGTCTCGACGTGGGGTCTCCAGGTCATCGGGGCGCTGGTGGTCCTGCTGGTGGGGCGTGTCGTCGCCGGTTCGCTTCGGCGCCTGACCCGCCGCGCCCTGGAGCGGGCGAACCTGGAACCGGTCCTGATTCCCTTCTTCGCGAACTTCATCTACTACCTGACCCTCGCCGCCGTCGTGATCGCGGTCCTCAGTCTCTTCGGAATCGAGACGACCTCCCTGATCGCCGTCCTCGGTGCGGCCGGGCTGGCGGTCGGCCTGGCGCTGCAGGGCACGCTCTCGAACTTCGCCGCCGGGGTGATGCTGCTGATCTTCCGACCCTTCAAGGTAGGCGACTTCGTCGAAGTGGCCGGCGAGGCAGGCTCGGTGCAGGAAGTCGGGGTCTTCTCGAGTACGCTCCATACTCCGGACAACGTGAAGGTCACGATCCCGAACTCCGCTGTCTACGGGCAGACGATCAAGAACTACACGGCGAACGACACGCGGCGCAACGACCTCGTGATCGGGATCTCCTACGGCGACGATATCGCCCGGGCCATCGAGACCATCAGCCAGGTCCTCGCCGCCGACTCGCGAGTGCTCGAGGATCCGGAGCCCATCGTGGCCGTGGCCGAGCTCGCCGATTCCTCGGTGAACCTGGTGGTCCGCCCCTGGTGCACGGGTGGCGACTACTGGGCCTTGCGTTTCGACCTGACGCGCAAGCTCAAGGAGGAGCTCGAGGCCGCGGGCTGCTCGATCCCGTACCCGCAGCGGGACGTACACCTGCAACCAGACGCCCGGTCCTCCTAGCCAGCTGGGAGCATGTCCGTCAGGCGAACGTCGGGGATCTTCTTCGGCTGGTGGATGGTACTGGGCCTCTTCTGGATCCTGTTCAACACCGCGGGAATGGGTTTCTACGTCTTCCCCGTCTTCGTGGGTCCGCTCCAGGCCGAGTTCGGATGGAGCATGGCGCAGATATCCACAGGGGTGGCGATCTTTGCCATCGTGATGGGTCTCGCCGGTCCGGTGACCGGCGTGCTCATCGGGCGTTTCGGGGTCCGCAGGACCATGTTGGCTGCCGCGCTGCTGGCAGGTCTCTGCAATTTTGGATACGCGGCCACACAGAGCCTCGGGATGTTGTACCTGGTGATGACGGTGAGTGGCTTCGCCATCGCAGGCATCACAGTGCTGCCGGCGCAGACCGCCGTCACCAATTGGTTCAACCGATACAGGGGCCGCGCCATGGCACTGGCGTTTCTGGGGCCCGGCGCCGGTGGATTCCTGCTTCCCCCCTTCAACGAGTTCTTGATCAGGTTCTGGGGATGGCGCCTCACATGGGTCTTCGCGACCGTCGTTCTGTGGCTGCTCGTCGTTCCGGTGATGGCAGGGCTGGTTCGGACCAAGCCTTCGGAGATGGGCCTGCGTCCCGATGGTGCGGTGTCCGGAGGGGAGGGTGGTGAAGAGACCACCGCCGCGTTGACGGGCCTTCCAGTGCGGCGAGTCCTCGCCTCGCAGACCTTCTGGCTGCTGATTGCCATCTTCCTGTTGCAGGTCACCGGTCTCTCGGCCTTGAACTTCCACTTCGTTCCCTTCGCCGAACAGCAAGCGGGCTTCACTTCCCAACAGGCTGCATTCTTCTATGGACTGGCCGTGGGATTCAGCCTGGGCGGAAGGCTTCTCGCCGGCTGGATGGTCGACCACGTGAAGCCGAACCTGGTCATGGTGTTCACGGGCGTCCTGATGGCTTGCGGTCCGGCGGCTCTCGAGATCTTCATCGTCCGGCTCGGCCTTCGCGACGTCAGCTTGCTCTGGCTGTACGCGGTCCCCTACGGAATCGGCTTCGGTGCCAACGCCATCATCGTTCCCATCCTGGTCAGTCGCTGCTTTGGCGAGCTGCACTTTGCCAAGATCAGCGGAATCATCGGGCTGGGGTTCGCGATCGGTGTCGTCGTCGGCATTCCGCTGGCGGGGAGCATCTTCGATCGAACCGGAAGCTACGAGATCGTGATCGTCTTTGCGGTGGTTGGCTGTCTCATTTCGGCGGCGCTGGCGCTCTTCGTCCGTCCGGAACGCTACCGCGCCGAGTTCTCGCGCGACGGTGCGAGTGGCCCGTTTCCAGCGGAAGCCTAGCTCGATCGGGAGTCCCCTCGGCTTTGGCAGGGGAGCAGCCACCTCTCGTTGAATCATCCGGGCCGGGCCGCCCGATCCCGCGCGCCGCCGCTCGCGCCCGCGCTGGTCCGCTACCCTATCATGAGAGCACAGGTGATCGCCGGGATTCACTGGGAGGTCCACCGCCTGCGGCGAAGGCGGGCTTCCATCCAACCACATCCCCGCGATCTGGAGAGTCGACGGGAGGTTGCGAGCCCATGAGAGAACGCATCGGAGATGTCGAGGTTTCCGCGCCGGACGTGCGTCGGGGACCCCTCGACCGTTTCGCTCGAGTGGCCGTTCTAGACCGTCTGCGCAGGATCAGAGACGGTGGCATCGTTGTGGCCGAAGGCGGGAGACGAGAGGACCTGGGTGACCCCGACTCGGAGCTTCGCGCGGAGATCATCGTCCAGAAACCGGCTTTCTACCGCTCGGTCGCGCTCCGGGGCGCCCTGGGTGGGGCCGAAAGCTACATGGACGGTTACTGGTCGTCTCGGACGCTCACTCCCCTGCTTCAGATTCTCGCGCGCAACCGAGAGGCCCTCGAGGGGCTGGAGACAGGCGCGGTGCGCTTCTTTCGCCCCGGGCTCCGGTTGTTGCACTCGCTGCGCCGCAACAGCCGGACCGGGGCGAAGCGCAATATCACCGCACACTACGACCTCGGCAACGATTTCTTCGCGCTCTTCCTGGATCCGACCCTCACGTACTCCTGCGGTGTCTTCGAGCGTCCGGATGCGACCATGGAGGAGGCGTCGATCGCGAAGAACGAGCGGGTCTGTCGAGCGCTCCAGCTCGGCCCGGAGGATCACCTTCTCGAGATCGGAGCAGGCTGGGGGGGATTCGCGGTCCACGCCGCCAGCAGATACGGGTGTCGCGTCACGACCACGACGATCTCGCGGGAGCAGTACGAGTTCGCTCTCAAGCGGATCGCAGAGGCGGGCCTGACCGACCGCGTCGAGGTGCTACTCCAGGACTACCGGGACCTGCGCGGGAGCTACGACAAGCTCGTTTCCATCGAGATGATCGAGGCGGTGGGCCACCAGCACCTCGATGCGTACTTTCAGGTCTGCAGCGATCGATTGAAGTCGGCCGGGATGATGCTCCTCGAAGCCATCACCGTTGCCGACCACGATTTCGAACGGTCGATTCGAAGCGTGGACTTCGTGAAGCGGCACATCTTCCCGGGTGGCCAGCTCGTCTCCGTCGGCGCCATCTGCGGCTCGCTGGCGCGCGCCACCGACCTGCGCATCACCCATCTGGAGGACATCACGCCCCACTACGCGGAGACGCTGCGTCGCTGGCGCGAGAAGATGTACGAGAACCTGCACCGAATTCGCGACCTCGGCCTGCCGGACCGGTTCCTGCGGATGTGGGAGTTCTATCTCTGCTACTGCGAGGCCGGCTTCCGCGAGCGGGCCAACGGCGTTTGCCAGATCCTGCTGGAAAAGCCGGGATCCCGGCGCGGTTCGCTGGTCGGAAACCCCGCTTGACGCCACCCCGACGCGGCCTCTGGTGAACCGGCGCTGAGTGCCGAGCCCGGTCAGCCTGGAGAGAACTCGCTACCTGTGCCTCTGCTCCTGGGCTGGGCCTCCGGCGTCGAGTGATATCGCGGAGAGGACGTCGGCGACGAAGGCGGGCTGGTCCCAGCCGCTCTCTTCGAGGGGGTCGAGACCCATCCGGGCGACGACGAGGTCGCGGGAGGGGACGATGGTCGCGTGCTGTCCGCGGGCGCCGGAGGTGCTGTAGGTGTCGGGTGGTAGACCGGGCTTGCGCCCGTAGAGCCAGAACTGCGCCCCGTAGCCCAGGTAGGCCCTGTGGTCCTGGGGCAGCCGCAGCGTGGCCGGTGCGGGCTTCACGGTGTACGCCACCCAGCCTTCCGGCAGGATCCGCTCCCGGTTCCAGACCCCGTCGTTCTTGTACAGCAGCCCGAAGCGCGCCAGGTCGCGGGCTGTCGTGTACACCTGGCTGCTCAGGATGAAGTTGCCATGGGGATCGAGCTCGGGGACCGTGTCTCGCATCCCGATCTTGTGAAGCAGTGCGCGGTGCGGAAAGGTCAGGTACTCGGCGTCGTCACCGATCACCTCTCGCATCGCCCGCACCAGCAGCAGCGTGTCGTAGTTGGAGTACTGCCACCGCGTTCCCGGCGCCGCCTCGAGGGGGGTCCGGGCGACGGCCGCCGCGGTATCGATCCCACCCCAGTACGCTTCGAGAGTCCGCGCGCCTTCGCTCTGGAGTCCACTGCTCATGTGCAAGAGGTGTGCGATGGTGATCTGGCTCCGCGGGTCGTCCGGTCCCCGCCACTCGGGAATCGGCGCGGGGGCTCCGATCTCGATCCGACCTTGCCCGACGAGGATGCCCACCAGTGCGCCGGTGATGCTCTTGGCCGAGGACCAGCTGCGGTACTGGGTGTGCGGTCCGAAGCCCGGGGCGTAGCGCTCGGCGATGATTCGACCCCGGTACACCACCACCACCCCGATGGTCTTGTAGGGCAGCTCCCGCTCTGCAGTGAATGCCGCCTCGACCACCGTCCCCAGCCTCTCCTCGTCGACTTCGGGAGGCAGCGGATCGTTGCGACAGCAGATCGCCGTCTGGCCAGGGGATGATCGACGGGTCGCCACCCGGGGCGGGAACCTCCACGGCGGGGAGGGCGGCGCCATCCCGGAGCGAGGAGCCGGGAGGCAACACCGTGCAGCCGGTACCCGCTCGATAGACAGCGCGCCGCGTCATCGAGCCGAAGAGCAGCGGTACGGCGACGGAGCGGGACTGGCGATCGACGATCGGGTCCGGGACGAACCGCAGGCGAGGATCGAGATTTCCGAGCTCGTCCTTCAGCACGGCGTCCGGGCTTCGCCCCGCGACGAACACCGCTGAGCACATGTGCCCCGCCTTCAGGCCGGCAGTGGCGGATAGAATCGGAAGCACGCGTCGCGCTCCGATCACCAGCGCGGAGATCAACGCGACGCCGATGACCAGAACGATCAGCCTCTTCCAGCTCGAAGGCCCTGCTCTGGTCGCCTACTTCGCAATCACTCGCTCGGGGAGTCTTCGAGTCAGGATCTCGGCCGCTTCCTCGACCATGTCTTCGAGGATCTTCGCGGCCGGCTTGATTTCCTTGATGAGCCCGACCACCTGTCCGGCGAAGGGGCCGATGTAGTCGCGCTTCTCCGCCTTGCGGAACATCTCGACCATGGCCGATGCCAGGAGCACCTGCATCGGGAAGGGCAGGGGCTCCAGACCGGATTTCTCCCAGAGATCGTGGAAGCGCGAGTAGGTGGCTCGGGAGGTCTTGCCGGTGTAGAGGTAGGTTCGCCGGGTATCCTCGTCGCCGGCCTCCAGGATCAACTCCTTCTGGACGTCCAGGGCGCCGCCTTCCTCGGAGGCGAGGAAGCGGGTGCCGACCCAGACACCCACACAGCCCACGGCCAGCGCTGCAGCCACTCCGCGGCCGTCGCCGATTCCCCCGGCGGCGAGCACCGGCGTCGGGGCGGCGGCATCGATCGCCTGCGGCCAGAGAGCCATCGAGCCCACCCGTCCGGTATGGCCGCCCGCCTCGTGCCCCTGGGCGACCACCAGGTCGGCGCCGGACTGGGCGATGCGCATCACGTTCCGGGTGTTGCCGGCGAGGCCCAGTACCTTCATCCCGACCGCATGGGCCTTCTCCACCATGAAGCCCGGGTTGCCGAGGCCGGCGCAGAACAGCGGGACCTTCTCCTCGATGCAGACCTGCACGGACGCATGGGGACGAGAGGTGGTGGATGCCACGCGGACCGTGGCATCGATGTCGGGAAGCTGCATCTCCTGCTTGATCTTCATCACCCAGTCGTAGTGGGTCTTTGGCAGGTTCGTGAGGAGGTCGGCGAGGGCCGCCGTCCGAGGGCCCACGTCCTCCTGGTCGCCCGCGCTGACGATCTCCCGGGGCAGGAGCAGGTCCACTCCGAAGGGCTTGTCGGTCAGCTTCCGCACCTCTCGGATCGCTTCGCGCAGCTCGTCGACGGTATAGCCAGCCGCGCCCAGAACTCCGAGCCCACCGGCCTCCGAGACGGCCACGACCAGCTCCACCGGCGCACCGGTCTTCTCCCCCACCAGGCTTGGCCCCATGCCTGCGCTCAAGATGGGATATTCGATTCCGAGGAGGTCACACAGCTCTGTTCTCAGGGTTCTCTTTGCCAATTCCGTTCTCCTGACCAGTCGGCTCCTGGCCGTGGCTAGGCTGTGGTCCAGCCCTGAAGGCGTGCGGCGTGCTCGCGTAGCAGAGTCGGAGATCCCAGGAGCTGGCGATCGAGGCCCACGCGCTTGAACCAGAAATGCAGGTCGTGCTCGTCGGTAAAGCCGATCCCGCCGTGAACCTCGGTGGATGTGCGTGCGACCTGGGTGCCGATCTCCGCCAGGTGCGCCTTGGCGTGGGCCGCCATCAACGAGGCCTCCTCGGGGAGCTCCGTGAACGCGTGAGCGGCATACCAGACCAATGAGCGCGCGGGCTCGATCTCGGCGGCCATCTCGGCGCACATGTGCTTTACCGCCTGGAACGAGCCGATCAGCCGTCCGAACTGCTCGCGCTGCTTGGCGTACTCGACTGCCTTCTCGAGACAGCGCACGCTGGCGCCGAGCAGGTCGGCCGCCAGCGCGACCCGACCCGCGTCGAGCATTCGGGCGATACCCTCGGCCGCAGCGCCCTCGCCTCCGATCCAGTCCTCCGGTGCGACCGCATCGAAGCAGAGCTCGGCGACGCGGCGGGTGCGGTCGATCGTGGTGAGCAGCTCGATCGAGAGCCCCGCGGCGTTCCTCGCGACCAGAGCGAGGCTCCCACCCGGGAGCGGCACCAGAAAGACGTCCGCGGAGCCGGCGTCCACGACGAAGAGCAGCTTTCCGTGGAGGCGTCCTCCTTCCAGCCGGACACCGGCGCCCTCGTGGACCGACAGAAGCTCGGTCGCCGCTACGCCCACACAGGTTTCGCCGGAGGCGATCTTCGCCAGCCACTCCCCCTGCTGTTTCGGGGTTCCCGAGCTCACCAGGGCGATGGGTGCCATGACCGCCGTGCCCAGGAAGGGAGCGGGCGCGATGCCCCAGGCGAGCGACTCGGCGGCGACCGCCGCGTCGAGCAGCGCGAGGCCACTGCCACCGTGCTCCTCGGGAACCAGGATTCCCGCGACGCCGAGCTCGGCCAAACCCTGCCAGAGCGGGCGGTCGTGCCCGGTTGGCGTCTCCGCGATCTCGCGCACGCGGGTGATCGGCGCCTCGGCTTCGAGATAGCGCCGTACGCTCTCCTCGAGCAGCCTCTGCTCTTCCGACAGTCCGAAATCCATATCAGTTTCGACCCTTCTCCAACCTCGGCTCGCGGGGCATGCCCAGCCCGCGCTCGCTGATGATGTTCTTCTGGATCTGAGCGGTGCCGCCGCCGATGATCAGACCCAGCGAGAACATGTACTGGAACTGCCACATTCCCCCATTGCGCAGGTACTTCGACCCGTCGTAGAGCACGCCCAGCTCGCCCAGCGCGTCGATCGCCAGCGCGGCGATTTGATGGCTCAGCTCGCACCCGGTGAGCTTGGTGACCAGGCCTGCAACCCCGGTCGACTCCCCCTTCAGGTTGCAGGTCAGCATGCGCAGACTGTGGTACTTCATCGAGAGGACCTGGGCCTGGAGGCGCAGGAGGCGGTCGCGAAACACCGGGCTGTCGATCGGACGCACGCCGGTCGAGGTCTCCTGGCTGCATGACCGCCGCCAGGCCGCCGAAGACTCCCTCGAGCAGGCTGCTCGAGGCCAGCATGTTGCGTTCGTGCTTGAGCGTCGTATTGGCGATCTTCCAGCCCTCGCCCCGCTGGCCGACGACGTTGGCCTGCGGAACCCGCACGTCGGTGAAGAAGACCTCGTTGAACTCCGACTGGCCCGTCATCGTCTTGAGGGGACGAATCTCGATTCCGGGAGTGTCCATCGGGATCAGCAGATAGCTGAGACCGGCGTGCTTGGAGGCGTCGGGCTCGGTTCGAATCAGCGCGAACATCATCTCGGCGAGGTGCGCGGTGGTGGTCCAGATCTTCTGTCCATTGATGACGAAGTCATCGCCGTCGTCGGTCGCCCGCGTCTGCACGTTGGCCAGGTCACTGCCGGCGTTCGGCTCCGAGTAGCCCTGGCACCACACGACCTCCCCGCGGATGGTCGGTCCGACCCAGCTGCGCTTCTGCTCCTCGCTGCCGTGCTCCAGCAATGTCGGCACCAGCATCTCGGGGCCCTGGCCACCGATGCCTCGGGAGAGTCCGGACTTGTGGAACTCCTCGTCGATGATCACGCGCTCGAGCAGGTCGGGCTCGGCGCCGTATCCTCCGTAGTCACGGGGGATGATCCGGGCCGCGTAGCCGTGCTCGATCAGGATCCTCTGCCACTCGAGCGTCTTGGGGTCCTTCTCGCCCAGCCTCATGGCGATGCTGCCCGAGGAGGCCCGATCGCGATTCTTCTCGAGGAAGTCGCGGACCTCCCGGCGGAAGGCCTCGTACTTGGGGCTGTAGCTCAGATCCATGGATTCTCTCCGTCCCAGTCGCCGCTGTTCCCCTGGGGAAGGCGCCCGTAGGGCCTCTGACGTCATCTCACCAAACCAATGTTGGGCGAATGCGTCAATGGTGGATCGGACCGGGATGCGGACGGTGTCCGCTGGCTCTGCTAGTTTCCAGTACTGACTGGTCAGTATTGGAAAGACAGATGGCTACTGCAACCGATTCGAGAGCGGCCGGTGAGCCGGGCCGCGAGAATGACAAGCGCTCGCGGATCCTGGCCGCCGCCCAGGAAGTCTTTGCCGAGCACGGATTCGATGCGGCCCGGATGGAGGAGGTCGCGCGTCGCGCCCGGGTAGGGAAAGGGACGCTCTACAACTACTACGAGTCCAAAGAGGATCTCCTCATCCACGCGTTGATCGCATCCATGGAGGAGCTAAGGGACCAGATCGCGACCACCGTGGATCCGAACCTGGACGATCCGATCCGAGCGGTGGAGCACGTGCTCCGGATGCTGATCGTGGAAGGCATCCCCGGCTTTACGCAGCGCTTGCACTCGCTGCACAACCAGGCATCGGGAGTGATTGCACGAGATCCCGAAGCCCGCCGGCGTCTGTTCGAGGCCAGCCAGGCCTTCTACCGCGAGCGCGAGCGCGATTTCGAGAGGCTGATCGAGGCCGGTGCGCGCGCAGGCCAGTTTCGCTCCGATGTCGATCCCGCCGAGATCAGCCTGCTTCTCCAGGCTGTCTTCGACGGACTGCTGCGCCGCGCCAGCTTCGACGAGCCGCGCGTCGATCCCTCGCGTGCCTTCGACACGCTGCTGCAGCTGCTGCGCGGTGGCCTGTACCAGGGGTCCCACGCACGAAGCGGAGGGGACGCGATGAGCAGGAAGACCGTGCCGATGGTCGTGCTGGTGCTGGCGGCGGTCGCCCTGCTCGGGGCGATGCTGATGTTCTGGACTTCGCCCGATGCGGTCGCGCGCCGGGAGCGAGGCGATACAGCGCGGCCGACCCGAGGCGAGGCGACGGAGCCCGCCCTGGCGGGCGCGGCACCGGCCGGGCCCATGCTCGCGGTCGAGGCTCATCTCGCAGTCCGCGAGGTCGCGAACATCACCGCGGAGCTCTCTGCGGTCCTGGCGCCGATCCGCTCGGTGGTGGTCGCGGCGGAGGTCGGCGGGCAGGTGGTCGCGGTGAATGCCGAGGAGCACGAGCGGGTCGAGGCAGGCGCCGTGATGATCGAGATCGAGCGGACCTTCCTGGAGGCGGCCGTGGAGCGCGCCCGCGCTCAGCTGTTGAGTGCGAAGGCCGCCCACGGGCTCGCCGTGACCGATCTCGAGCGGCAGCGCGGCCTCGCCGAGCGCGACGTCGCCAGCGAGGCTCAGCTGGACCGCGCCTCGAACCAGGAGCGCGCCAGCTACGCCGCGATGCTGGACGCGCGCGCGGCCCTCTCCGACGCTCGCACCCGGCTCGGGAAGACCGCCATCACCGCCCCCTTCGCCGGTATCGTCAACTCCCTCGACCTGGAGCCGGGTGCCTACCTGCAGCCCGGCCAGGCGGTGGTCGAGCTCCTCGATCTCTCCGAGATCGAGGTGGAGTTCGGTGTCACCGACCGCGAGGTGGTGGCGCTTCGGGTCGGCGATCCGGTGAGCCTTCGGGTCGATGTCTTCCCCGAGGAGTCGTTCGCCGGCACGATCGCCCAGGTGGGCCACGCGGCGGACGAGCGGACCCGGAAGTACCCGGTCCAGGCCCACGTGCCCAACCCGGACGGGCGCCTTCTGGCCAGCATGCTCGGGAAGGTCCGCTTTAGCGTCGGGGATTCCAGTCCCGCCATCTGGATTCCCCGCCGCGCACTGCAGCGCGAGTTCGAGCTCGATTACCTGTTCGTGCTCGAGGGGGATGCGAGCAGCCGCGGTCGTCCGCCGCCGGCGCGTGAAGACCCGGCCGGTCCCGTTCCGCCCGGGCCTGATCGAGGTGATCGAGGGGCTGGGCGATGGCGAGCGGGTCGCCGTCAGCGGCGTTCGCGAGCTCCGCGAGGGACAGCGCGTCAGGGTCGCTGGGGACGATTCGTGAGCCTCCCCGGCTTCAGCGTCCGGCAGTCCGTCCTGGTGAACCTGCTGTTCATGGTCTGCATGGTGGCGGGCTTCGTCAGCTTCACGCGCCTCCCCGTCGACTTCTTCCCCGACATCTCCTTCAACGCCAGCATGATCAGCACGGTCTGGAGTGGCGCGTCGGCGGAGGAGGTCGAGCGACTCATCACCACCAAGATCGAGGAGGAGATCCGCGAGATCCCGGACATCAAGGAGATGACCTCCGAGTCGCGGGCCAACTACTCGTCGATCCTCATCGAATGGAAGGAGACGCTGACAGACGCGGAGTACGAGTCGGCGATCAACGACCTGCGCGCCGCCGTCGAACGCGTGGACGATCTGCCGCCCGATGCAGAGGATCCGTACATCCGGGAGCTCTCCGTCGGGGAGACCTACCCCATCCTGATGGTGGTCGTGGCCGACACAGCCGAGCTGGGGGAGATGGCGCTTCTCGAGGTCGCGCGCGACGTCAAGAAGGGGCTCGACGACCTGCCCGGCGTGCGCACGGCATCGATGCGAGGCGAGCACGAACGGGAGGTACGCGTGATCGTCGACCGGGACGAGGCCTCGCGCTACGACCTGACCCTGATCGACATCGTCGGGCGCATTCGGGCTCACAATCTCAACCTTCCGGCGGGCACCTTCACCGGGTCCGAAGGTGAGGCGACGCTTCGCGCGACGGGAGACTACCAGTCGGTCGAGGCGATCTTGGACACCGTCCTGCGCGAGAGCTCCAACGGCACCTACGTGCACCTGCGGGATGTCGCCAGGGTGGAGGAGGATCTCGAGAAGCGCCGCTTCTACGGACGTTACAACGGCGACCCCTCGCTGATGATTGGACTCTCCAAGGACAATGACGCCGACCTGATCGATGTCGCGGCCGGTGTGCGGAGCTGGGTGGAGTCCCATCGAGAGGCCGTTCCCGAAGGTATCGAGCTGGAGCGTGACCTGGGATTCGTCGCACTGGGTCTCCGAGCGCATGAACGTGCTCAGGAACAACCTGCTGACCGGCATCGTCCTGGTGATGGCGATCCTCTGGTTCACCATCGGGTTCCGGAATGCGACGCTCACCATCATCGCGATTCCATTCAGCTTCCTGACTGCGTTCATCCTGTTTCCGGTGATGGACATCAGCATCAACTCGATGTCGTTGATCGGGATGCTCCTGGTATCGGGCATGCTCGTCGACGACGCGATCATCGTCCTCGAGAACATCTACCGTCGCATCGAGGGGGGAGAGTCCCTGCGGGATGCCATCGTGAACGGTGCCGAGGAGGTGATGTGGCCGGTGACCGCGGCGGTCTCGACTACCTGCGCCGCCTTCTTCCCCCTCCTGCTGATCGGGGGGACCTCCGGCGAATTCATGTCGATCCTCCCCAAGACCGTCATCGTCTGTCTGATCGCGTCCCTCTTCGAGTGCCTGATCATCCTGCCCGCCCACTATTACGATATGGGGAGCCGGCACGCCGCGGAGGCACGGCCGGAGGCGCGCGGGAGATTCGGGCGCATCGTCGGAGTCTTCGGGGCGATGCACCTTCGCGTCGACAGGGGAATCGGTCAGCTGCGGCGGCTCTACCTGGCCGCGCTGGACGTGGTCCTGGATCACCGCCTCTCGTTCGGCACCCTCGCCGTGGCCCTGTTCATCTTCGCGGTGGGCGTGGCGACGCACCTGCCCGTCGTGATGTTTCAGTCCGAGTTCAACAACTTCTTCGTGGTGCTCGAGGTCCCGACGGATTTCGGTCTGGATCGCACCGATGCCGTCTTCCGCAAGGTCGAGCGAGAGCTCGACGAACTGCTGGGCGAGCTTCTGGTCGACTACTCCACCTTCGTGGGCCGCGCCGTGACTGGAGATACGCAACCCTACTCCGGCACCAACGTCGCCATGGCTCTCGCCACCATCGTGGACCGGGAGGAGTTCATCCTCGCGCCCGAGAAGGCGGTCGCCCTGGTGCAGGAGCGAATCGACCGGGTAAGCGAGGCGAATCCGAAGGAGGTGGTCGACCTGCGCGCACTGGCGCCGCGAAGCGGACCGCCGGTGGGAAAGCCGGTGGCAGTGAGGCTGCAAGGGGACGACTACGGGGTCTCCAAGTCGATCGCGCGCGAGATGAAGGACTACCTGCGTTCCATCCCCGGCGTCTCCAACGTCGAGGACAACCTGCGCGAGGGGCCCCGGGAGATCCGTCTGGTGGTCGACGAGCAGCGGGCCGGTCAGCACGGGCTCTCCTTCGAGGCGATCGCGGCCTCCTTCCGGGCCGCCAACGACGGTCTCACCGCATCGAGCTTCCGAGCGCCCGACGAGGAGGAGGAGTTCGACATCCGGGTGCTTCCCGAGCTTCGCTACCGCCAGGACGTGCGCAGCATCCTGGAAACCGAGGTTCGCACGCCCGGCGGCTACCTGATGAAGCTCGCCGACGTCGCCGATGTCGAGTTCGCACGCGGGTATCAGGCCCTGTCGCACTACGACGGGACCCGCGCCGTCACGGTCTACGCCGACGTCGACGAGGACCAGGCCACCTCGGTGAGCGCGAACCGGGCGCTGGAGAGCCACTTCGCCGACCTCGGGACGCGCTATCCCGAGGTGGAGGTGATCTACGGAGGCGAGTTTCAGGAGACCGCCAAGGCGTTTGCGAACCTGCGCGCCGCCTTCCCGGTGGCGCTGCTGCTGATCTACATGATCCTCGCCGCCCAGTTCCGCAGCTACCTGCAGCCGCTGGTGGTCGCGACCGCGATTCCCTTCGGCCTGATGGGGGTGGTCGCCGGTGTCGGGATCATGGGGTACACCGTCAGCTTCGGCCTGCTCTACGCGACCATCGGTCTCACCGGTGTGGTGGTGAACGACTCCCTGGTGATGGTGGATTTCATCAACCGCGCGCGAGGGGAGGGGATGCCGCTTCTCGAGGCGGTCCGCCAGTCGGGTGCCCGGCGGCTGCGACCGATTCTCCTCACCACCCTGACCACGGCGCTGGCACTGCTGCCGATGGCGCTGGGGCTGGCCGGCGTCTCCAAGAGCTACGGGCCCTTCGCCGCGGCGCTCACCTTCGGCCTGATGGTCGCCATGCTGGGGACCCTCTTCGCGGTGCCTCTCTCCTACACCTCGCTGATCGTGCTGCAGGAACGCCTGAGGAGGCGCTTCTCACGCCGGGCCGCTGGCGCGGCGGCCCCGGTCAGGGTGGGAGCGGAGGTCGCGCGGGTTTCGGCTGCCCCCGATCGGCAGTCGGGCGAAAGGGGATGCAGCTCTTTGATCCGCTGAAGCTACTGTAGGTGCGACGAGCTGAACAGTTGGAGGGCGGTGTCGATGAGTGCTGAGGTCGAGCGAGGCAGGGCGATGGTGGAGCAGGCGGCACGAGAGCTCTGCCAGGCGCGGGGCGGCAATCCGCCCGAGCTCCAATGGGGAGCGCTGACGGATGCTCCGCAGCGGGTCAAGATCCTGATCGAGGGCCTGGATCCGATCGACCTCGAATTCGGCGCCCCGACCCTGACCGATCAGGGCGGAATGGCCGCGGCGAGATTCACCCGGCGAAAGATACTGGACGCTTCACGTTCTGGTTGAGAGATCCAGCTCAACCCTGGATCTCTTCAGCGTTTTGCGTCTCCGACGCCACGCATCCAGAGCGGGGCCCGGCTCCGCTTCGAGGGCGTCAGGCCTTGGCGCTCGGTCGGGAGGAGACGGCCGCGTGCCAGCGCGCCAGGTTCTTCTGCTCCGGCTTGATGCCGATCCCGGTGATCCGCCCAAAGTCGATGCCGCACAGCGCCGTGATGTCCGCCACGGTCAGGCGTTCGCCGGCGATGAACTCGCGATCGGCCAGCACCTCGTCGAGCCAGGCCAGCCGCTTCTCCGCTGCGCCGCGGCAGACCTCGCCGTACTCGGGAACCTGGGGAATACGGCCCTTGAAGAAGTCGTGGGTGTTGCGGAAGCAGCCCGTGATCATGTTGAAGACCTCGATCTCCATCCGGCGGCTCCACATCTCCACCACGGCGATGTCCTTGGCGTCGACGCCGAAGAGGGGCGGATCGGGCTGGAGGGCCTCGAAGTAGCGACAGATCGCGAGGCTCTCGGCGACATGGGTGCCGTCGTCGAGCTCGAGAACGGGCAGCCCCCCCATGGGGTTCCTGGCCAGGAACGGTTCCTTGCGATTCTCGGCCTTGCCAATGTCCACCTGTTCCGCGGGGACTTCGATACCCTTCTCGGCCAGAAAGATGCGGACGCGGCGCGGATTGGGCGCCATCGCGCTGTCGTAGAGCTTCACAGGGAGCCCTCCTCTATGCTCACCCACCGTTCCTCCAGAAACTAGCGCAGGCGGAATGGGAACGGCTGGTGAAGAGACGATTCGATGAGCTGATCGGGAGGGCCCTCACCCGCTGGGTCGGCGTGGTGCTGGCAAACGCAGCCCGGGTCGTGGGTGTGGTCCTGGTCCTCGCGCTGTTGCTGCTCGGATATTCGATCGCGTTCCTGGGCATCAACTCCGACAACGTGAGCCTGGTCGCGAAAGACGTCCCTTCGCGCCGGGCCCTGGACGAGTTTGCCGAGCTCTTTCCGATCCTGAACAACGCTCTCCTGGTGGTGATCGACGCCGAGACCCCGGAGCTGGCCCGGGACGCCGCCAGCGAGCTGGCGGCGGATCTGAGGCGGCAGACCGATCGATTCACCAACGTCTTCATTCCCGGAGGAGGCGACTTCTTCGAGCGCAACGGTCTCCTGTATCGCAGCGTCGAGGATCTCTACGATTTCACCGACCACATGGCGCTCGTCCAGCCGATGATCGCCGAGCTGGAGCGCGACCCGAGCATCGCCAATGTCGCCGTGCTGGTGCGCGCGGGTCTGGAGCGCATCACGCTCGAAGACGCGGATAGCGAGCAGTGGGCCGCGGTTCTCGACCGTGTGAGCAACGCCACCGCGGGCGCGTTCGACGAGTTTCCACTGGCGATCTCCTGGGAGGAGTTTCTGCTCAGCGGATCCTCTCTCGACGTCTCGACCCGTCGGGTGCTGATGGTGGAGCCCGTCCTCGACTTCGGCGCGCTGCTGCCCGCGGGGGGGGCCCTCGAGGCGATTCGGAATACCGCCCGGGATCTGGGATTGACACCGGAGCGAGGCGTGGTGGCGCGCGTGACGGGAAACCCGGCCCTCAACCACGAAGAGATGCTGGGGTTCGCCTGGGACATCGGTGTGGGTGGCGTCTTCTGCTTCCTCTTCGTGGTCTTCGTGCTCTACCTGGCGCTGGGTTCGCTGCGCCTGGTCGCCGCTGCCGTCGCCACTCTTCTCGTCGGGCTGGTCTGGACCGCCGCCTTCGCCACGGCGGCCGTCGGGCACCTGAACCTGATTTCCCTCGCGTTTGGCGTGCTCTTCATCGGTCTGGGAGTCGACTTCACCATTCACCTGGGGATGAGCTACGCGGCGCTGCGGCGCGACGGTCTCGACCACCCGTCCGCCGTCGTGGGGGCGGTCGACTCGGTCGGAAGCTCGCTGGTGCTCTGCACGCTCACGACGTCGATCGGCTTCTACGTATTCGTCCCGACCGACTACCTCGGGGTCGCGGAGCTCGGGCTGATCTCGGGAACCGGCATGCTCATCATCCTGTTCCTCACGGTGACCTTCTTCCCGGCCCTGCTCGGCTCGGTGTTGCGGCTTCCGGAGGGCGAGGTTCCGCGGGCCAGACTGGGGCTTCGCGCCGACGCCGCCAAGGCCATCGAGCGCCACGCGGGAGCGGTGCGCTGGGTCGCCCTGGCGGCCGGGATCGGCGCCCTCTCCCTGCTTCCGTACAGCAGCTTCGACCCGAACGTGGTGCAGATGCGCGATCCGTCCACCGAGTCGGTCCAAGCCTTCAACGACATCGCGGCAACGAACGACCGCGGCTCACCGTGGTATGCCAACGCGCTCGCCTCCGATCTCGACGCAGCCGGGGAGCTGGCGGCTCGGCTCGGGGATCTGGACCTGGTTTCCGATGCGTTCACCCTGGCGAACTACATCCCGGAGGACCAGGAGGAGAAGCGCGAGATTCTCGCCGATCTGTCGCTGATCATCGACACACCCGTAGCGAGGCGAGGGTCGGAAGCCGAGCTGAGTCAGGAAGAGCAGCTCTCTGCGCTGCGCGAGCTGCGGGCCTTTCTGGCGGCTTCCGGTCTAGGCCAGGGGCACTCGAAGCTGCAGGCCAGCATGGGGCGGCTGGAAGACGTGCTCGACGAGTTCCTTGCGCGCGTGGATTCCGGGGGTGACGTGGCTGCTGCCCTCGAAAGTCTCGAGGAGACCCTGCTCGGCCAGCTCCCCGTGCACATGGATCGCCTTCGGAGCGCCCTGGACCCGGCTCCCATCGATCTCGAGAGTTTGCCCCGGTCGGTCGTGAGGCGGATGATCGCCCCGGACGGCCGAGCGCGCGTGATCGCCTACCCGAGTGAGAACCTGCAGGCAGAAGACGAGGCTCTGGTCCGCTTCGTCGATGCGGTCCACTCCGTGGCCCCGAACGCGACCGGCCTGGCGGTCAACCTGGTGGAGTTCGGTCGCGTGACGGTGCAGTCGCTGCGCCAGGCGCTCGTCTCCGCGATCCTCGCCATCGCCCTGTTGCTGTGGCTGCTCTGGCGCCGCGTCACCGAGATGTTGCTGGTTCTCACGCCACTGCTGCTCGGGGCGGTGCTCACCGCTGCGTCGATGGTGGTGTTCGGCATTCCTTCAACTTCGCCAATGTCATCGTGATTCCGCTGCTGCTGGGAATCGGTGTCGACAGCGGCATCCACCTGGTGCACCGCGCGAACGTCGAGCCGGACGCCGAAGGCGGCCTTCTCGCCACCACTACCGCACGCGCCGTCTTCTACAGTGCGGCCACCACGATCGCGAGCTTTGGCGCGCTGGCCTTCTCGTCTCACCGCGGCATGGCGAGCCTCGGTGTCGCGTTGGTGATCGGGATGGTCTTCATCCTCCTCACCAACCTGGTGGTTCTCCCCGCCCTGATCGAGTGGAGACGCCCGCCGCAGAAGCTGCCGGGCATCCCGGCCGCACCCCGGGGCTGAAGTCCCTCGGGTCTCGAGGGGATCTCGGAGATCGCGGGTCAGAGTCGGGTGCCGTACTTCTCCATCGCGTCGCGATCGAGTTCGACCCCGATGCCCGGGCCACTCGGCACCTGGATCACGCCGTCGCGGGGACGCGGCGGGTCGAGGAGCATCGCGTCGCGCGCCTCGGGCACCCAGCCGGGCTCCTCGAAGGGATACTCGAGGATGTCGCAGTTCGGCACACCACAGGCCAGGTGCAGATTGAGCAGCAGGCCGATGCCGTTGGTCCAGGTGTGGGGACTGAAGCCCTTGCCGCGCGCCTCGCAGAGCGTTGCCACCTTCCTGGCCATGGCGATACCGCCGGCAAGCGTCACGTCCGGCTGCAGCTTGTCGAGGCAGTCGTGATCGATCAGCAGCTTGAACTCGTGCAGGCCCTGGTTGAGCTCGCCGCCCGCGATGGTGATCTTCACGTCCGCACAGAGCCGGGTCAGCCCCTCGAAATCGAAGCGGTGTCGCGGCTCTTCCACCCAGCGGAAGCCCAGGGACTCGGCGGCGCGGCAGAACTGGTAGGCCTCCTCGTAGCTCCATTCCGCACCCAGCGGGCTGAGGTTCCAGCCCTGGTTGCAGTCGATCATCAGGCCGATGTCATCGCCCACGTGGTCGCGGATCGCCTCCATCAGGCGGATGTCGTCGCGGTAGTCGGCGCTGCGGCTGCGCAGCTTGAAGGCGCGAAAGCCATCCGCGAGCCGCGCATCGACGGCTTCCTTGCGAGCGGCCACGTCCTTGACCAGCAAGCTCTCTCCGAAGCTGCAGTAGAGGGGAATGCTCTCCCGCGCGCCGCCCAGCAGCTTGTAGAGCGGCTGCCCGGCGAGCTTCGCCATCAGGTCCCAGAGGGCACACTCGAGAAGCCACGGTCTTGCGCCGAACATCATCGCGAAGCGGGTGACGAGCTTGGAGTGCTTCTCGATCTCGAAGGGATCGGCGCCGATCAGGAACTGTCCGATCAGGTCGACGGCGATGTACTTGACGACCTCGGCCTGCTGCCTTTCGAAGCAGGTGGCGGTGCCGATGCCCACCTGGCCCGAATCATCGCTCACCTCGACGACGACACAGCGATTCTCGCTCTGCGTCCGTCCGGGAATCCAGCTGGGAAGGAAGTCGGCCGGGAGGGGGATGTCGAGATAGGTGGCTTCGATGCCGGTGATGGCCATGCGGCGCGCTCCTTCTATCGGTGGCAGGAGGGGAAACAGACTCGACGGGGTCGCCGGCGAGGAGCGCTGCATCACGAGGCGGCGTGTTCGCGAGTCGCGACCGGCGATTCGGGCTGCTCCCGCATGTAGCGCTCCAGCAGAAAGGCCGTCACCTGCTTGCGGCGCTCGACCTCGATTGGCGGTGTTTCGTCACCTCGCCTGCCGAGGATGTCCGCGTGGTAGTGAAGGATGGTCTCGATCGGGTATGCGTTCTCGGCCCCTCCGAGTAATGGCGTCGTACAGGCCGTCGAGTCCGCCTCGCTTCACGAAGTCTTCCCAGCGCTCGCCCGGCTTGCGCTGCTTGGCGGGTACGTGGTGGGCGATCACGTCGAAGACCAGCGCGCTTCTGGGCGTCGCTCAGGCCAAAGCGCGCGAGAACCGGTCGTGCCGTTTCGACGCCCCGTCGCGCGTGAGTCGCGGTCTCATCCATTCCGCCGCCGGTCTTCCCGAGGTCGTGCAGCGCAGTGGCCAGCAGGAGAAGGTCGCGACGACTCACGTGGTCGATCTCCTCATCGAGCATCGCGTGCACCCGTTGGCGCACCGGCTCGGAGACGAAGTCGAGGGGAAGCACGTTGTTCACCAGCTGGTCGAGCACTTCCAGGGTGTGGAAGTAGACGTCGAAGCGGTGGCCCGGGCCCTGGGTGACGCCCCGCAGGCGGGGAAGCTCGGGTATCAGGGGCTCACCCGCCGTGATGCGCGCTCGAATCGTCTGAAGCGGCAGGAAGTTGGCGATGATCGAAACCATGTGGGTCTGGAATCGCTTTCGCCCGCTCACCAGTCGGTAGACATCGACCCGCTCGGCGGGGGTCATGGACTCGCCACCTTGGAGCTTGAAGAGCACGTCGCCCCACTCGGGGTAGGACTGATACAGCCCCCGGATCTCCCCCTCGGAGACGCGATAGGTGGGCTGGCCCGGAAGAGCCACGGGGATCCTGCGCTCCGGGTCGGAGAAGCGGCGCGCGAGGACCCGCTCCTTGACGAGACCGATGACTTCGACGGCGTTCCCCGGGGTCAGCCCGTTGGCCGCGTTCTCGCTCCTCCAGGCTCGAAGCTCGCGCTGGGAGTCTTCGACGCCGACGATGTTGAGTCGGCGCATCAGACGAACCAGGTTGCAGCCGCGGGTTCGCAGCATTTCGTTGACGAGGGGTCGGCCCAGATCGTCGTCCACCAGCCGGTTGAATACCGCGATCCCCATCAGCGCCACCTCCTGGAGGAAGTGGGCGGCGTTTCGTGGGCAGACTCCCATGCGAGTCAGGAACGCCTCGCGGGTGTCCGGATCGCTCATCAGCTCGCCCAGGGCGGCTTCGCCGATGTTCGCCGACGACCTGCACGATCTCCACGGCGTCACGGGGATTCTTCTTGAAGCCGGCGGCGTAGCACCCGCGGTCGTGGGTCACGTCTTCGAGGATGCGGTGGGTGTCGAGGAACTTCGTCGGCCCCATGTCGGCGATCTTGTGGAAGGCCTGGCTGGTGCCCCATTGATGTTCGGCGACGGCGTAGTTGAATGTCTCCTGAGACACCACGTAGTCGACGATCCGGTTCAGGCTGACCGGGTCGAGGCGGCTGGTGGCGCGGAGGAGGTCCACGACCATCCACAGATTGCGCTCGACGGCCAGGCGAAAGCTCGGCGTGTCGAAGGTCTCGGAGTGATCTCGATGGACCCTGAGGATCTTCTGGGCACCGGAGGCCTCGGCATCACCCATCTCGTTGATGATGCGCAGCGCCCGAGCGGTGGAGTTCTTGTGAAGCTCGCGTGAACGCTGGAAGCCTTCGTTGCGTGAACAGCGACTCGACCAGCGCCTGGAAGTCGTCGGCGCCCATGCGGGCGATCTCGCTCTCGATCTCCGGGAGGTCCGGGCACTCCCCGCTGCACCTGCTCCCGGTACAGCTCGTGGAACGGCACTTCCGGAGCTGCGGCTCGCGCGGAACGCCCTCTTTCCCAGGTCGAGCAATCCCTGGGGATCGCGTCGGCTCTTCTCGAAGAAGAGCGTCCGGATATCGGGCTCGTCGAGGGCGAGCTCCAGCTCGCCCTCGGGCATCCGATCGTAGCCGCGCACCATCTTCACGGAGGCCCAGGGGTTGCGCCGCCAGGAAGCCTTGGGCAGCTGGCTGTCTCCGGTCAGATGGGTGCAGTAGCGATCGTAGGCTCGGACGTAGCGCCACCAGCGCATGTTGTTGATGCTTCGGAAGGCATGGGCCGTGTTCCAGGGTCGCTCTGCGAGCGTCTCCCGAAACAGGCGCACGCCCATCGTCTTGGCGATGGTGGTCTGGGTCTCGGGGATGCCGACCTCATGAGCCTCGTTGATCAGGTCGGCTGCCGCCCACGGCGTGGCGGCCAGGGCGCTGTTGAAGGATTCCTCGCTGAACACCTCTTCGACGAGGATGGTGAAGTTCTCCAGACCGGCCTCGTGGATGCCCCGGACCAGCTCGGCGACGTATTCGCGGCTCTTCTCGAATGCCGTGACGAAGGCTTCGGGACGGATCAGGGTCGAGAGGAGGTAGGAGAAGCGGTCGACCCCGACCCCGGTCAGATGGGTCGCCAGCTCGTGGAGGTGGTCCGGCGTCCGCTCCTGGGCATCGAAGATCCGGTAGTGGCCGACCAGGGCGTACAGGAGGTCGTAGGCGGGGCGCAGCTCCTGGTGCCAGCGGAAGCCGGTGATCCTGCCCGCGTCGACCAGGTATTCCCAGAGCGCTTCGCGGCGGCGCTCTGCGAGGTTCCAGCCAACCCGCTCGATCTGCTGGATGACCGCGACCACTTCGGTCGGGTTGGAGACGACGATGGCTCCCGCCGCGAGCAGGTGCTGTTCCTTGACGCGCGGGTCGTCTGCCTCGGCGAATTTCACCGCCCCCTGATGACCGCATCGGACTCCGGCGGGAAGACTCTCGCCGGTGACGATGGCGATCACGGGCTTGGTCACGATTCCCGTGGCCAGGAGCCGCGCGGCCAGCTGCTCCTGGATGCCGCCCGACTCCCCGCCCAGCACGATGAAGCGCGTCTGCGGGTCCTGCTCGAGCATCACCAGCGCCTCGAGAAAGCCCAGACCCGTGTACTTGTCCCCTCCGATGGCCCACGCCAGGCGTGTTCCGATGCCCTCGGCCGTCGCTCTCTCGACGACGTCGAAGATGACCGTGCCGCTGCGGCCCACCACGCTCACCCCTCCGGCGATCTTGAAGAGCCGGGGGGGCATGTTGCCGAGCTTGAGGAGGTCGGGCTCGCCGTCCCGGTCCTCGACGATCATGACGCCCGGCGAGTTCGGCCCGATACAGGCCGCTCCGCTCTCCTCCAGCGCATCCATGGCGCGGATCGTCTTCTCGTAGGGCATGTTCTCGGCGACGAGGATCATCACCTTGGCCTGCGAGGATGCCTCGAGGCAGTCGCGGGTGGCGTCCAGGGCGTGAGCGGCCGGGGCGTAGCTGACCACGACGTCGACATCTCCGCGAGCCGCCACCGCTGCCTTCACGGTGGGAAAGACCTCGACCTCGGGGATGCCGGACTCCGCGTACTTCGAGGCGTTTGGCGTCACTGCCCAGGCGATCCCAGCGCCGTGTTCCTTCATCACTCGGAGCTGGAACTGGGCCGTCCGGCCGAAGCCGAGAACGCCGACCCGGGTGCGCTCCTTGGTTCCGAAGACGTGCTCGATGGTCCGGTCGGGAGTCAGCCACGCTTCCGGGTCCATCGTGACACCGAGACGCGAGCGGATCTCGAGAGCGGCCTCGACCTGCTTGGCCAGGTGATTCGCCGTCGCCGTCGCGTCCGGCACGATTCCGAACAGCGCGGTCGTCTTCTCGACCAGATCGCGGGTCGAGTCCGCGAGCGTCACGGCGGTGCAGCGCTGCTCGAGTTCGCTCAGAATCGAGCCGCTCTCCTCCGGTCGCGGCCCGCTGAAGCGGAGGATGACGGGAATGCCTTGATCGACGGAGCTGCAGAAGCGCGCCACGGCCTCCACCGTGTCGGGGGCGAGCGCGATTCCGCTGATCATGTTGACGACCAGGGCGTCCATGTCGGGACGGACCGTGCGAACCATCTCGAAAGCGGTGGCGATCTTTTCCTCGGTGAAGTTCCGCTTCAGGTCGATCATTCCGGCAACGCGAATGCTGCGGGAGAGCTGATCGACCGTGTTCGTCGCCACGCCGGCGCCGTTGGAGACGACGAAGACGCCACTGCCCCGGCTCGGCTTCTGCAAGTGCTGCTGAGGGCTGAAGAGGGTGAGGTTGAGGTCGTATTGCTCGCCCCGGAAGACCAGCGCGCTTCCCCCATCCTCGGTTTCGGCGGAGAGAAATCCTTCCGGGAGAGGCTGGTGGCCGAGGCGGGTCTGGGCGATGCGGTGGTCGAGCTCGCGGAACAGCAGCGGCTGGATCCCGGGCAGATCCTCCTGCGGCACCCGGCGAATCGGCGACCTGGCGCGGATCTCCTCGTCGTTCGAGGAGATCCGATCTTCGCTGGGCGTGCGTTCGGCTTGGCTCACACCCTGTAAGGTAGCACCGAGCGCTGGGCGGTCTCAGCCCTCGTGCTCGCGCAGGATGTTGAGCACCCGGCGCAGCGGCTCGGCGGCGCCCCACAGCAGCTGATCACCCACGGTGAAGGCCCCCAGGTAGTCGGGGCCCATGCGCAGCTTGCGCACCCGGCCCACCGGTGTCTCCAGGGTGCCCGATGATGCGGGCGGGAGAGAGCTCCAGCGCGGTGACTTCCTTCTCGTTGGGCACGAGTCGCACCCAGTCGTTGGCATCGGCCAGCACGCCCTCGATCTCATCCAGGGGTACGTCGCGGTTGAGCTTGATGGTGAAGCCCTGGCTGTGGCAGCGCATGGCGCCGATTCGCACGCAGATGCCGTCCACCGGGATGGGGCTCTTGGTGCCCAGGATCTTGTTGGCCTCGACGAAGCCCTTCCACTCCTCGCGGGTCTCGCCGCCCTCCATCTTGCGGTCGATCCAGGGGATCAGGCTCGCGGCCAGAGGGACGCCGAAGGCTTCGGAGGGCAGATCGTCGCTCCTGAGCACCGAGGAGACCCTGCGGTCGATCTCGAGGATCGAGGTGGCGGGATCGGCGAGGAGGTCGCTGCTGGCGTCTCCGATCACCTTCATCTGGTCCACCAGCTCGCGCATGTTGCGCGCTCCGGCCCCCGAGGCGGCCTGATAGGTCATCGCGGTGAGCCACTCCACCCAGCCCTCGCGGAAGAGGCCGTGGAGGGCCATCAGCATCAGGCTCACGGTGCAGTTGCCGCCGATGTAGTTGCGCACGCCGCTCGCGATGGCCCGGTCGATGACATCGCGGTTGACCGGGTCGAGAATGATGATGCTGTCGTCGTCCATGCGCTTGGCGGAGGCCGCGTCGATCCAGTAGCCGTTCCAGCCGGACTTGCGCAGCTCGGGAAGCACCTGCTTGGTGTAGTCCCCGCCCTGGCAGCTCAGGATGGCGTCGTGGCTCCCGAGCCGGCCTACCTCGTAGGCATCGGCCAGAGGGGGCGTCTCCACACCCAGGTCGGGGCCCTTTTCGCCCACCTGGGAGGTGGAGAAGAACTCCGGCTCCAGCCCTTTGAGATCACTTTCGGCCTGCATGCGCTCCAACAGAACGGAGCCCACCATGCCGCGCCAGCCAACGATTCCAACTCTCTTGATCGACATAATCCGCAGTCGGTAACAGATGTTGGCGCGAAAGTCATCGCCCGCCGAAAGCCGTTGCCCCGCGGGAAATAGGCAAGTATTCCCGCCCCGGATTGTGTCGGGCTAGGAGCTCGCCTCGGATCCCGACCAGCTCCTCCTTGGACTCCCGGGTGAGCAGGAGATCGACCGCCTCGCGCAGCGGTCTCCCGCGATGCAGCACGTGGAAGACGTGATCGGTGATGGGCATGTCGACCTCGAGCTTCCGGGAGAGCTCCCACGCCGCCGCCGAGGTGAAGAAGCCCTCTGCGACGGTGCGGCGGTTCGCCAGGTACTCCTGCGGATCGATGCCCTCGGCCACCTTCTTTCCCAGCGTGCGATTTCGCGAAAGATCGCCGGTACAGGTCAGAACCAGATCGCCAACCCCCGCCAGGCCGAGGAAGGTCAGCGGATCGGCGCCGAGCGCGAGGCCGAGCCGCGTGATCTCCGCCAGACCGCGAGTGATCAGGGAGGCGCGGGCGTTGGTGCCGAAGCCCAGGCCATCGCAGACGCCCGTCGCGACGGCCATCACGTTCTTCACCGCGCCTCCCACCTGCACCCCGTTGGGATCGGCGCTCGTGTAGACGCGGAACATCGGCGAGTGAAGCATCTGCTGCACGGTGTTCGCCGCGGTCATTCCCTCGGACGCCACCGCCACGTCGGTCGGCAGCCCCTTGGCGACCTCCTTCGCGAAGCTGGGACCGGAGAGAAACGAGAGTCTCTCGGGCCCGAGGTCGGGCATCGTCTCCGCGAGCACCTCGGACATCAGCTGCAGGGATCCCTCTTCGATTCCCTTGCTGGCGACCGCCACGACCGCGGTCTTCGGAACCGCGTTCGCCACCAGCTGGGACACCGAGCGCAGGTGCTTGGAGGGTGGAACCAGGAGCACCATCTCCGCCCCGCTCACGACCTCCGCCGCGTTCGACGAGGCGCGGAGGCTCTCCGGGAGGTCCTGATCCTTCAGGTAGATCGAGTTGGTGTGCTTCGCGTTGATCTCCTCCACCACCTCGGGCTCGAGCGCCCACATCTCGACGCGATGGCCGAGCTTCGCCGCGTGGCATGCAAGGGCGGTCCCCCAGGCTCCCGAACCGACGACTGCGATCGTCCCCATTCGACATCTCCTCGCCTTTGGCTGCATTCTGGACGGGTTTCGGCCTTCCCGCAACGACTCGAGGCCCGGTTTCTGCCGGGCACGCAATGGATCGAAATTCAGGACGCTTCCGGTCTGGCATGCGGCTTCGCCGGGCGCTCCGCGCTACCAGTAGGAGGTCATGGAGGCATCGGTGGCGCGGAGGGCGGGGCGGAAGGCGAATCCGCTGGGCATCCCAGACCACGCGATCTGGGGCTCCGAGCTCTCCCCCTTCGCACTGAAGCTCCGCGCGATCTGCGATTTCGCCGGGATCGAGTACGCCTGGCTTCCGGCTGACGGCAGCCGCCTTCGCAACTATCGCGCACTGTGGACGATCAACCGCGCCAAGCGCGGGCGCACCGCGATCCGCTATCCACAGCTCAGTGATCTCGATGAGTACCCGCTGGTCCCATTCCTCATCGAGAAAGGGCGAAGGATCCACTACGACTCGTCGGCGCTGGCGCGCTGGATCGACGACTGCCGGCCTCCCGCAGCCCGGCCCGCTCTTCCCTGAAGAGCCGGGCATCGCCTTCGTTGCGCAGTTGATCGACGAGGCATTCGACGAGTTTGGCCTCTACATGGTGCACCACAAGCGCTGGGTTCTCTCGGCAGCCAGCAACGACGCCGGGAGGCGTCTGGCGCGGGAGTTCGCGCGAGTGCGCTTGCCGGGCACGGCAGCGGCCTTCGCGAAGAGCTTTGCCCGGCGCCAGGTGCGTCGCCTGCCGTATCTCTTCAGCGTGGCTCCCTCCGGATTCTCGATTCCAGGGCTGCCTGGCGATCTGACGCCGCCTTCCCGCGCAGGGATTCCCTCCGACCCACGGCCTGCTCGACGAGGCCTGGGAGCGGCATCTCGCGGGAGTGGAGGCCGTTCTTGCCCTGCAGCCCTTCCTGCTGGGCGAACGCTTCACCGTCGCGGACGCCTCCGTGTACGGGCAGCTCGGGATGAACCTCGCGGACCCGACGGCCGCGGAGCGGATGCGCGAGCGCGCACCGGTGACCCACGAATGGCTCTGCCGCATCCGTGATGGCGAGGGCCTCGGAAGCCCGGGTGCGCTGCAGCTGAACCACGCCCTCCGCCCGTTGCTGGGCAGCATCGCGACGACCTTCATTCCCCTGATGCGACAGAACGCCCGGGCGTACCAGGCAGCGCGCGAGTGCGGGGAGAGCCTCTTCAACGAGCGCGCCTTCGATTCGCGGGCGTGCCTGTTACGACGGAGAGCTCCTGGGGAGGCCCTTCCGCTCGGTCGTCAAGACCTTCCAGGTACGGGTGTGGCGTGAGCTCTGCGATGCCTGGGACGCCCTGCCGGAGGATGCTCGAGTCCGGGTATCGAGGATCCTGCCCGACCGGGCTAGCTTCGGGTCTGCGGAGACCTGAGTCAGGCTGAGCAGCGGCGGATCCGAGAAGCCCGTTGCGGAGCGGCTCGAAAAGGAATCGAGGCATGGACCACCCCGTTGCGATTCGTCCCCAGGAGCACGCGGCATTCCGCCCGGAAAAGATGGGCAAGGCGACGATTTTCGAGTCCGAGCGAATTCTCGTCGGACTCAACTGCTTCGAGCGGGGGCAGGAGCACGGTCTCCACGGTCACGCGGAGATGGACAAGGTCTACCACGTGATCGCCGGGGAGGGGCGGTTTCTCCTGGAAGATCGCGAGCTTCCCATGGAAGCGGGGGTGATGATGGTGGCGCCCGCCGGCGTGCCTCATGGGATCCGAAACACCGGGAATGAACGCCTCGTCGTACTCGCGATTCTGGCGCCTGCACCGGGCTAGAATCCCGCGAAGACGAAGACAGGGACGGACGATGAACCCACGCGAACGGATTCGGGCCCTGCTGCGACACCAGGAGCCCGACCGCGTACCGAGGATGGTCAACTTCTACCCGACCCTCTTCGGTGCCCATCCGGGGAAGACGCCGGACGCGGAGTTCGACACCGACATCCGCTTCACGGGCTTCGGGGAGCCGGAAGAGCAGGTCGACTTCCTGCGCTATCTCAAGTCGCTGCCAGAACACGTCTACGTCGGTTCCCGCGACATCCTGCGCACCTACCACGACTGGGGATATCATCCGGAGATCGAACGGGACGCGCGCCTCGGCGACGCCCAGAGCATCGAGGAGATCGCCGCCGCGCCGCTGCCCGACTTCATGGCGCAGGTGAAGCCGGAGCAGCTCCGGGCTGACATCGAGTACAAGCACTCGCAGGGATATCCGGTGATGGCCTCTCCACCCCACCTGGGCGGTGACCTCTTCGAAGCCGCCTCCAGGCTGCGCGGCTTCGAGCAGTTCATGATCGACATGCTCGAGAACCCGCCGCTGGTCGACTACCTGCTGGAGCAGCTCACCGCCATGCACCTCGCGGTGGGGCTGGTGCTCACCCGGGCGGGTATCGACATCCTGGCACTCGACGACGACGTCGGTGAGCCCAGCCGGATGCTGATGAGCCGGGCAATGTGGCAGCGCTACTTCAAGCCGCACCTGAAGACCATCATCGATACCTGTCGGCGCGCCAATCCCGAGCTGGCGATCTTCTGGCACAGCGACGGCAACATCGAGCCGATCATTCCCGATCTGATCGAGATCGGGGTCGACATCCTCAATCCCGTGCAGCCGGACGTCATGAACCCGGAGAAGCTCAAGACCCTCTACGGCGATCGCCTGACCTTCTTCGGCACCGTGGGGACCGCTCAGCGCTGGTCCTGGGCCTCTCCGGCGCAGATCCGCGCCGAAGTCCGGGAGCGGATTGCGACGGTGGGCAGAGGCGGCGGACTGATCATCTCCCCGGCCTACGATCTCGAGCCGGCGGAGGGAATCCCGTGGGCGAACGTGGTGGCATTCTTCGACGCCGTCGATGAGTTCGGGACGTACTAGTCCAGCCCCCAGGGCTCGCCGCTGCCTGCCCACCGGTACCCTCTCGGGGGCGCAGGGGATGTCCGGTCGAACACCCTTTGATGAATCTTCAGGCGGGGTGTAGCCTTGTCCGACGCCCCGCCTGGCTGCGGGTAGAAGAGAGAGAAGGGGAGAAGAATGGCTGAGAAGACCGTCAACGAGCAACTGGCCGAACAGGTCGGGGCGGGCGAATCGCAGATCGTCGCGGCCATTTTCGGGACGCTGACCGATGAGAACGAGGCCAAGCTGCTTCTCGCCGCGGCGCCACCGGCCACGGCCGAGGAACTCTCGGAGAAGACCGAAATCCCGGTGAGCGATATCGAGGGGATGGTCGACCCGCTTTTTCGAAAGGGACTGCTCTTCAAATCGAAGAAGCCAGACGCCACCCGGTACTATCGGGTTCGAAACCTCCTTCAGATGCACGACTCTACGGCGGTGGCAATCGATGCTTCGCGCGAGATGCTGGATCTCTGGAAGCAGTACATGGTCGAGGAGTGGACCGATTTCTCCAGGAAATTCGAGGAGAAGCTCCCTGGCTCGGTGATGAGGGTGGTGCCGGTCAACGTCAGCATCGATCTCAACACCCAGATCCTCGCCTTCGACGACGTGAAGAATCTGATCGACGGCGCCAGGAACCTCGCCGTGACCAAGTGTTCCTGCCGCACCATCGATGGCGCATGCGGCAAGGAGCTGGAGGTGTGCATCCAGGTCGACCGCGCCGCCGACTACGCCATCGAGCGGGGAACCGGGCGGCAGCTCAGCAAGGAGGAGACGATCGAGCTGCTGAGGAGGTGCGAGGAGGAAGGGCTGGTACACGTCGCCGAGAACAAGAGGGCCCTGGGTCACGTGATCTGCAACTGCTGCAACGACTGCTGCATCTACTGGCCGTCCGTCAGACCGGAGATGGGCATCTTCGCGGGCCCCAGCCGCTACAAGGCCTGGGTGGATCCCGAGGAGTGCATCGGGTGTGATCTGTGTCTGGAGCGGTGCTACTTCGATGCGCTCCACATGGAAAACGGTCAGGAGCTGGCCGTGGTGGAAGCGGACAACTGCATGGGATGTGGGCTCTGTCAGGTGGTCTGCCCGACGGATGCTATCCTCATGCAGGAGGCGCGGCCCGAGGAGTTCGTCCCCGGAAACTAGCGACGTGATGCCCCGCGGCGACGCGGGGGCGAGAATGGTCGCGCGGCCCGTGGGCGCCGGGATGCCCACTGGAAGGTCCCTTCGCATGCACGAGCTACAGGTCACGGAACGGATACTCGACGTCGTGCTCAAGCACGCTGCCGGGCACGAGGTGAGCAAGATCGTCGTCATCCACTTGAGGATCGGCGAGCTCTCCGATCTGGAAGACGAGTGGCTGCAGCGCTACTTCGACTACCTGAGCAAGGATACGCTGGCAGAGAACGCAAGACTGGCGATCGAGAAGGCGCCCATCGTCATGCAATGCGAGTCCTGCGGCTCCTCTCTCGAGGTGAGGAAGGACGCGCTGCAGGAGATCGTCTGCGCCGACTGTGGGGAATCTCGCTTTCGGCTGGTCTCTGGCCGTGAGTACTTCGTAAAGAACATCGAGGTGGTTTGATGGACGAGGTCCGACTGATCGAGGTCAAACAGGATATCCACGCCGACAACGAGAAGGCCGCGGAGGAGTTGCGAAGGCAGCTTTCCGACCAGAAGACCTTCTTGTTGAATCTGATGTCGTCTCCGGGCGCCGGGAAGACCAGCACCATCCTGAGCACGATCGGGCAGCTCGAGGGGACCCTCAGGTTCGGCGTGCTGGAGGCGGATATCGACTCGATGGTCGATGCAGAGAAGGTGGCTGCGGAGGGAATCAGCGCGGTTCAGCTCAGGACCGGCGGCTTCTGTCACCTCGACGCGGTGATGGTGGCCAGGGGACTCGAGGGGTTGGATCTCGGCGATCTCGACGTCGTGATCATCGAGAACGTCGGGAACCTGGTCTGCCCCGCGGAGTTCGACACCGGTGCGATCAAGAACGTGATGATCCTGAGCGTGCCGGAAGGGGATGACAAGCCGCTCAAGTACCCCTTGATGTTCACCGTCTGCGATGTGCTGCTGGTCAACAAGATCGACTACCTCGAGCTCTCGGACTTCGATATGGAGGCGATGAGGGAGAGGGTCTTGAGGCTCAACCCCGACATCCGGATCTTCGAGATTTCTGCGAAGACGGGAGAGGGCGTCGACGAGTGGGCCGCCTGGCTGAGCGAAGAGGCGACGGGCTTCATTCGAGGCTGAGCCGAGAGATCCGAAACAGGAGGAAGGAATGGCCGTCATCAATTTCGGCGGAGAGAAGGAGAAGGTCGTCACTCGCAAGGAGTTCACGCTGGCGAGGGCGAGGAGGGTCCTGAAGAACGAGACCGTCGCCGTGATTGGCTATGGCGTCCAGGGTCCCGCGCAGGCGCTCAACATGCGCGACAACGGAGTGAAGGTGATCATCGGCCAGTCTCCGGCGTTCAAGAAGGACTGGGACCGGGCGCGCAAGGACGGGTGGAAGCCGGGAAACACCCTCTTCGACATCGACGAGGCGGTGGAGCGGGGGACGGTGATCCAGATGCTGGTTTCGGATGCGGCGCAGCGCGCGATCTGGCCGGTTGTGAAGAAGAACCTCGATCCCGGCGACGCACTCTACTTCTCTCACGGCTTCTCGATCGCCTACAGCGACCAGACGAAGGTGATCCCCCCCAAGGATGTCGACGTGATCCTGGTTGCGCCCAAGGGGTCCGGTACCTCGGTACGCCGGAACTTCCTCTCCGGCGCCGGGATCAACTCGAGCTACGCCGTCGAGCAGGACGCCACGGGCCGCGCCGAGGAGCGCTGCCTCGCGGTCGGGATCGCGGTGGGCTCCGGATATCTCTTCCCGACCACCTTCCGGAACGAAGTCTACAGCGACCTCACCGGCGAACGCGGGGTCTTGATGGGTGCGCTGGCCGGAATCATGGAGGCCCAATACGAGGTGCTCCGGAAGCATGGCCACAGCCCCTCGGAGGCCTTCAACGAGACCGTCGAGGAGCTCACACAAAGCCTGATCCGTCTCGTCGACGAGAACGGTATGGACTGGATGTACGCCAACTGCTCCGCCACGGCGCAGCGGGGTGCGCTCGACTGGAAGCCGAAGTTCAAGAAGGCGGTGATGCCGGTCTTCCGGGAGCTCTACCAGCGTGTGAAATCCGGGGCGGAGACCCGGCGAGTGCTGACGGCCTGCGGCAAGAAGGACTACCAGAAGGGCCTCACGAAAGAACTGGCGCAGATCGGCAACTCCGAGATGTGGCGCACCGGAGCCGCCGTGCGCGCTCTTCGTCCCAAGGAATCGGCCAGGCAGATCACCCGGAGCACCAAGGGAGTTTCGGGGCGAAAGGCGAATTGAGGGGCCGCTCCGGGGGTGCCGGGGTTCCGCCGCGCCATCGGCGGCCTCGATCACTACTCGAAGACTCGATCGCAACATCCCGAAATAACTAGAAAATTCGCCAGACGTCTGCCGTGAAGCTCGGCCTGCGCTGGGGCGCCTTGCGCCTGCGGACCGTGTCGACGGAGGTGTAGGATCCCGGGCGAGGAGGAGGCTTCGGATGAGCACGCACAAGGAGCGAATTCTGGCTGCGATGAGGGGCGAGATGGTGGACGTGATCCCCTTCGTGCCGAGGCTCGATCTGTGGTGGCTGGCCAATTCTCTGGGCGGGACCCTGCCGGAGCAGTACCGGGAGATGAGTCACGATCAGATCGCGCAGGCAAACGGCTGGGCGCTCTACAAGATGGTCCCCGACTTTACCAGTGTGAGCGGCGGTCCGGATGCGGTCCTCCACCGGGCCCTGGGTCTCTACCGCTTCCGCCAGGCCGTCTACCGTTGGGAGTTCGGGGGCGATGTCGAGGTCAGCGTCGAAGGCGAGGGCGGGCAACAGCGGGTCGAGTACCGCACGCCGTTTGGCACCGTGAGCACCCTGGGCGGGTTGAGCGAGGAGATGAAGCGGGCAGGCGCGTCGTTGGGCTGGACCCAGGAGCACGTCATCAAGAGCCCCGCCGACTACGAGGTGATCGGCTACATCTTCGAGAACATCGAGGTGCACCCGAGTCACGAGAACCTTCTCGCCTACGCCGAGGAAGTGGGAGAAGACGGCGTGATCGCCGCCGGTGGCCCCTCCCTGGCAGCTTCTCCAATGCACCACATCCAGAAGGAGTTTCTCGATCCCACGCGCTTCTTCTTCGAGTACCAGGACCACTACGGCTTGATGCGGAATCTGGCCGAGCGCATCACTCCCTACTTCGAAAAGGTCCTCGCTGCGATCGCCGACTCTCCGGCCGAGGTGGTGCTCTGGGGCGCCAACTACGACGACATGCTGACCTACCCGCCCTATTTCGAGAGGGAGATCGCACCCTGGCTCGGAAGGGCCGCGGAGACGCTGGGCGCAACAGGCAAGCTGGTGGCTACCCACACCGACGGAGAGAACCTGGGGCTGATGGATCTGATTCGTGACTCGGGCGTCCACGTGGCGGAGTCGGTGACGCCCCATCCCATGACCAAAGTCGATATCGCGGAGTACTACGCGAGGTGGCGGGACAGGCTGACGATCATGGGTGGGATTCCGGAGTCCGTCTTGCTCGAGGAGACGGCCAGCGAAGAGGAGTTCGAGGCGTTCCTCGATCACCTCTTCGCGAGCGTCGCCCCCGGCGACCGCCTGATCCTGGGTGTCGCCGATTCGGTTCCACCGCATGCGGTGTTCGAGCGGCTGCTGCGCCTCGGAGAACGCATCGAGAAGGAGGCCAGGCTGCCGCTGGCGGCGGGCGCGGCCCGAACCGTCTCGAAGCAGCGGCTGGAGGAGGTCGCGGCCCGAATCTCCCCCGACAGGACCGCCGTCGACGAGTTCGACGCCGTCCGCAGCGCGGTGGTCGCGGGCGACGGCGCCTCTCTGGACGCGCGTGTCCGGGAGTTGCTGAGCGGGAAGGTGAGCGCCCGGGAGATCCTGGACCGCGGGCTGACCGCGGGCATGGAGGTGATCAGCGCCCGCTTCAAGACTGGGGAGGTATTCATCCCCGAGGTGCTGCTCGCCGCTCGCGCCGTGAACGAGGTGCTGGAGGTTCTCGAGCCGCACCTGGCCGGCGAGAAGCAACAGGAGACCTTCAAGGTGCTGATCGGGACGGTCAAGGGAGACCTGCACGACATCGGCAAGAACATGGTCGCCACGATGCTGCGAGGAGTTGGCTTCGAGATCCAGGACGCGGGCATCAACGTCGACAGCGAGGAGTTCGTGCGTCAGGTCGAGGAATACCAGCCCCACATCCTGGCGATGTCCGCGCTCCTGACCACGACCATGCCCGAGATGAAGAAGGTGGTGGATCTGCTGGACCGGAAGGGCATTCGACAGAGCCTGCGAGTGCTGGTGGGTGGAGCGCCCGTCAACCGAAAGTTTGCCGACGACATCGGAGCCGACGGCTACGCGCCCGACGCCGGGGAGGCCGTTGCGGTCGCGCGGGATCTGATAGCCTCCCAGTCCTGACCGGATCATCGGGACTCGGGGATCGAGTCGCGCAGGCTCAGGGGATGCAAATGGCAGGACAGTCTTTCGACGTCATCGTGATCGGAGCTGGATTCGGGGGGAGTTCGTGCGCGGGTCTGCTCGCCAAGAAGGGACTCGAGGTGCTGCTGGTCGAGAAGAACGCTCAGGCCGGCGGAAAGGCGATGAGTCTCTCCAAGAACGGATTCACCTATACGGCCTGGGTGGTGATCGGGGCTCCGGTGGAGGGGAACCTCTACCAGGTGGTGCTCGATGAGCTGGAAGTCGCCGACCTCGCCAAGCTGGCCATCACCGAGACCCAGGGCAGCATCTACAAGACGAGCGCCGGCAAGTATCAGATGCTGCCGTCGATGCCGGCGGGGCAGACCGATCCCAACGTCATCTTCGAGTGGCTGGAGATCGAAGAAGAGCAGAGGGCCGGGGCACTCCAGTTCTTTGCCGAGATGACGCTGATGCCGCCCGACGCAGGTGCAGCAGCTCAGTGGAGTCACCTTCCAGCAGTGGATCTCCGGCAAGGGCGTCCCGAGATCGCTCTACGCGTTCCTCGTGAGCCTCTGCTGTGATGGCATGTTCATGGTGCCGGTCGATTCTCTCGATGCAGCGGAGGCCATCACCAGCCTGCAGCAGATGTTTACCCGCGGCGGCGGTGTCTTCTGTGAGGGGGGCTTCGGCCGGGTCGCGGAGGCCTACTGTGAGGCGGTCCGGCGAAACGGCGGCTCGGTCCTGATGGGCACCCGAACCGAGAAGATCCTCGTCGAGGGCGGGCGCGTCACGGGGGTCCAGACCCGGAAGGGCACCTTCGAGGCGCCCATCGTCATCAGCAATGCGGGCCTTCAACCCACCGTGCTCAAGCTGGTGGGTGAGGAGCATTTCGACAAGAGCTACGCCAACTACGTGAGGGAGCTGGTTCCCTCCTACTCGCTTGCTGGGGCACCGCTACTTCTTGAGCGCGCCCGTGACGGACCGGCCCTACGGGGTGGTCTTCTCCAACGACAGCCCCTGGAGCCTCGAACGCTTCAATCTCGCCCGGGAGGGCAAGGCCTCCCGAGAGGGGGTCCTCTACTACGAGGTTCCCGCCAACTACGATCCCAGCGCCGCCCCGGAGGGCAAGCAGATGCTGATGACGGGATCCTTCTGTCCGCCCGACCCGGAGCTCAGCGAGGAGGAGACCCAGGCCTGGGCAGACGCCGGTGAGGAGATCCTGTTCGGCGCCTTCCCGGAAATGGAGGGCCTGATCGAAGCCAAGGAGCTCTACACCACGCGCAGCGTCTCCAATGCCACCCGCGACTCGGTGGTACCCGGTGCCGGTGGAGAGACCATTGGCCTCGGACAGATCGCCGGCCAGTGCGGCGCGCTGAAGCCTTCGATCAAGGCTCCGATCGGCGGTCTGTTCTACGTGGGCTGCGACGCCGGCGGCACCGGAGTGGGAACCCAGCAGGCGATCGAATCGGGGATGGTGGTCGCCGAGGCGGTACACCGCCATCACCACCTTCGCCGCGCGACGAGGTGATGGACGAAGACTCGCTCTCCTGCTGCGAGTGGCTTCCTCAGATCGCAGCCAGGGCTCCGGTCGGGCGCACCACGTGCGTCTTGCATCCGAAGGTCCGCCTGGGAGTAGCCCAGAGCCAGCGCCACCAGCTGCGGAACGTGCAGAATCGGGATTCCCAGCTTTCTCCCCATCTTGGAGGCGAAGGTCGGCTGGTAGGAGTCCAGGTTCAGGTGGCAGAGCGGGCAGGGCGTGACGATCAGGTCCGCCCCGGCGTCCTTGGCTCCGGCGACGGCGTTGCCGGCGAGCTTCATGGAGTTGTCCCGGTTCATCATCATGATCGGGAACCCGCAGCACTTGAGCCGCTCGGGGTAGTCGATCGGCGTGGCGCCGAGTGCCTCGATCAGTCCTCTCGAGCTCGTCCGGATCGTCCGGGTTCTCGAGGTCGTTGACCTCCGGAGGACGCGAGGCGTAGCACCCGTAGAAGGGGGCCACCTTCAGGCCCTGGAGCGGACGGGTCACCTTCTCCTCGATGCTTCTCCAGGCCGATCTCCTGGAGCAGCACCTCGTAGAAGTGCTTGACCTTCACCGTCCCCTTGTACTCGCGGCCGGTGTCCCTCTTGAGCTCGGCGTTCACCCGCTCCATGTAGCTCGGGATCCTTCTCGAGCTTGCGCTGGGCCTTGCGATGCACCCCCTGGCAGGTGGCGCAGATGTTCATGATGTCGAGGCCCTGCGCCTCGGCCAGGGAGAAGGTGCGGGCGTTGAGGATGTCGGCAACCATCGGGTTGTCTTCGCCGATCACCCCCGCGCCGCAGCAGGCGGCATCGGTCATCTCGGCGAGCTCGACGCCGAGCTTCTCGCAAACCAGATTGGCAGCGGCCAGCAGCTCCCGTCCCGCGCCCTTGGCGACGCATCCGGTGTAGAGGGCGTACTTCATTTCCTCAGCTCCTCGAAGCGGGCGAAGATCTTCTTGACCTCGTCGACCTTGTCGATCTTATGGGGGATCAGCGGTGGCATCTTGCCCCGCATCATCATCCGCAGCCCTACTGGCATGATCGAGATCAGCCCCGGCAGGTTGAAGAACCCGACGCTGCGAAGCGCCAGCCAGTTCTCGTTCAGGAGACCGTTCTTGCCGACGGTCTCGCGGAAGCCGAGGGCGTGGCGGGCACCGGCATTTCCGTGGTGTTCATCGGCCATCGCCTGGACCCGGATCTCCTCGATCCGCTCCAGCGGCTTCGTCTCCGTCGGGCAGCGGGTGGAGCACTCACCGCAGTGGGTGCAGTCCCAGACTCCCATCCGCTCCGAGATCTCGCGCAGCCGCGGCTGGTCGTTGGCGTCGCGGGAGTCGAAGATGAAGCGGTGGGCCTTGGCCAGGGACGCCGGGCCGAGGAAGGTCGAATCGACCTCCAGCACGTTGCAGTCGGAGTAGCAGGCGCCGCAGAGGATGCAGGTCGTGGAAGGGTCGATGCTGCCGAACTGATCCGGGGTCTGGGGCCTCTCCTTGTCCGGAGCCGCTCCAGCGGGCATCAGGTACGGCTTGACCTTGCCCAGCGACTCCCAGAAGGGCTCGAGGTCCACGACCAGATCGCGCAGGATCTTGAGGTTCCCGATCGGGGCGACGCGGACCATGCCGTCCCGCACGCACTCGGAGACCTGGGTCTTGCACGCCAGGATGGCGTGACCGTTGACCTTCATGGCGCAGGAGCCGCAGATCGCCGAGCCGCACGAGTAGCGCAGGGCCAGCGTCGGGTCCTGCTCGGCGCGGATCCGGTGGAGCGTCTTCAAGATGGTCGCGCCCGGCACGACCTCGATCTCGAAGTCCTGGTCGTGCGGCTTCTCGTCCTTCTCCGGATCGAACCTCTGTATCCGGAACAACACCTTGTTGTTCGCCATCAGTACTTCCTCTCCTCCGGCTGGTACCTCGTGATCGTCACCGGCTTGTACCGCAGCTCGTGGCCGCCGTCCTCGGTGCGGAAGGCCAGGGTGTGCTTCATCCACTTCTCGTCGTCGCGCGTCGGGAAGTCGTTGCGGAAGTGCGCGCCGCGGCTCTCCTCACGGGCCATCGCCCCGTCCAGGATCAGCTCCGAGAACTCGAGCATGTTTCCGAGCCCGGCGGCTTCGAGGAGGTTGATGTTGAAGACCTTCCCCTTGTCTCCCACGCGGACCTTTGCGAACCGCTCTCGAAGCTCCGTGAGCTTCGCCTGGGCCGGCTCCATTCCCGTGGCATCTCGATAGACGCCCACCTGCGTGGTCATCATCTGCTTCAGCTCCTCGCGGATGGTGTCGAGGTCCTCCGTGGCCGGCCCCTCGTAGAGCTCTTCGATATCGCGCTGGGTGGCCGCGATCTCGCGCTCTTCGTTCACCGGAGAGAGCTGCAGCTGGGGCACGTCGTCGAGCATCTTCTTGCCGGCTCGGCGGCCGAAGACGAGGGCTTCGAGCAGCGAGTTGGTCCCCAGGCGGTTGGCGCCGTGGACCGAGATGCAGGAGCACTCCCCGGCGGCGTAGAAGCCCTGGACGTAGGTGCCCTTCTCGTCGAGGAAGACGTGGCAGTCGTTGTCCGCCGGAATGCCCCCCATCGAGTAGTGGGCGGTGGGCTGGATCGGCACCGGGTCCGCGATGCAATCCACCCCGATGAAGTCCTTGGCCAGGTTGTAGACCTGCGGCAGGCGCTCCATGATCTTCTCGGCGCCGAGGTGCCGCAGGTCGAGCAGGACGTACTCCTTCTCCGGGCCGGCGCCCCGTCCCTCGTTGATCTCGGCCTGCTCGGAGCGGGAGACGATGTCGCGAGGGCCGAGCTCCATCTTGCTGGGCGCGTACTTGGACATGAAGCGATCGCCCTCGGCGTTGAGCAGGTAGCCGCCCTCGCCGCGGGCCCCTTCGGTGAGCAGGATCCCGTGCTCGTACAGCCCCGTCGGGTGGAACTGCACGAATTCCATGTCCTGAAGGGGGACGCCGGCGCGATACGCCGCCACGATGCCGTCGCCGGTGTTGGCGGAAGCGTTCGAGGTGATCTTGAACGCCTGCCCGTATCCTCCGGTGCCGAAGAGGACCGCCTTGCCGTGGATGACTTCCAGCTTTCCGGTGTGGATGTTCATCGCGACCACACCGCGGCAGATGCCGTCCTCGATGATCAGCCGGAGCATGTGATACTCGGAGTAGAGCCGGAGCTTTCCGCCCTGCTGGTAGGTCTGCTCGAAGAGCGTGTGGAGCAGGGCGTGACCGGTCCGGTCGGCGGAGAAGCAGGCCCGAAGGTAGGAGTGACCGCCGAAGGCGCGCTGGTTGATCTTCTGCTCGTCGTTCCGCGAGAAGGGACAGCCCCAGTGCTCCATCTCGTAGATGGTGCGCGGCGCGTCGTTGCAGAGCAGCTCGATCGCGTCCTGGTCGCCCAGGAAGTCCGCACCCTTGACGGTGTCGTAGATGTGGTCCTCGACGGTGTCCCCGTCCACGTTGCCCAGTGCAGCGGCCACGCCACCCTGGGCCGCGCCCGAGTGGCTGCGGCTCGGGTAGAGCTTGGAGACGATGGCCACGTCGAGATTTCCGGCCAACTCCAATGCGGCTCGCAATCCCGCGAGCCCCGATCCTACGATGACGACGTCGTGTGAGTACATAGCTCTCCGCCTGTCAAGGGTTCTCACCGGCTGCGCGCTACGGATGGCGGCTCCCGGTGATCCGGGTCCTGGAGACTTCCGCGCATACTTTTAGTAACTGCGGCGGGTTTTGGTAAGGGGTGCGCTCCAGAGGGACGAAGAATCCGACCCGGCACGAGACTATTTTGTCCCCGCGGGTGTCGATTCGGGCGGTCTTCTCGTTCTGGTAGAGAAGAGCCCCATTCTCGTCGTAGAACTCGAACCGCAGCGTGGCGGGCTGCTCTCCTTTGACTGGACTCGCAGTCACCTTCAGGAATCCACCGGATTTCTCTTCCTGTGTATACGGCTGGGAGATCAGAGGCATCGGGGTCGGTCGACATCGGGTCTCCGGGCTTGCGCCCCAGGCGCGCATTCCCGTCGACCAGGGCTCCCGATGAGAACTCCTCGAATCCGTCGGGCCGGATCGAGTGGTATTGCCAGTGCCGGTCCCCGCAGACGATGTAGAAGTCCCGCTCCAGGAAGCCGTTCTCCGCGAGCCAGGCGAAGAAGGCCTCTGCCTCGTCCTTGAAGCCATACGGGTTGGTGTGGTTGTCCCGCTTCCGGTTGTCCCCTTCCTGGCCGATGACCGCGCTTCCCACCAGACGGCCGAGGATCCCGCCCTGGCCGCCCGCCATCTTGTCGTCGGGACCGATCATCGGGGTGGGTGAGATCAGGACCTTGAAGACCGCGTCGCTCGCGAGGAGGGTCTCCTGGAGCCAATGCCTCTGCGCGGCCCCCCACATGGTCTTCTCCGGGCCTGGCGGAGCGATGTTCGAATCCCGGTAGTCACGCCCCTCCAGAAGCCAGATCTGCAGCAGATCGCCGATCCGGTGGGTGCGGTAGGTGACGGCCTTCTCGTCCTCGGCCGGGGCTACCGGCACCTGCTCGAGAAAGACCGACGCTCCCAGCTCATGGGACGGCTCCAGTGTCCCGTAGGGATCGGCGTCGTTGTAGCGATAGTCGTGATCGTCCTTTTGCCAGTAGACCGGGACGCGCTGGAAGAGCGCTTCGAACCGCGGCGTGGCGAACTGTCTGTGCCACTTGGCACGCATGCTGTCGCGGGACTTGGCCCGCCCGATGTACGGGGTGTCGTAGTAGACGTTGTCGCCGGTGGCGACGAGGAAGTCGGGGCCCTGGGAGGCGATGGTTTCGAGGGCCGGAAATCCCAGCTCCTTGTTCTCTGCATCGCTCCCGGACGCGGAAGGCGAACGCGTTCATTCCGGTCACGACGACGAAGCTGACCTCCTGCGTCGACCTGCCCCGCGTCCAGCGTCCTGAAGGTTCCCGTCGGTCCCGCTTCGGGCTCGTTCTCGCTCGCCTCCCCTGGAGAGCAGTCTGTAGTAGTAACGCGTGCCCGGCTCGAGCCCGGTCACCTTCGCCTTCACGATGTAGTCGCGATCGGGGGTAGCGGCCATCCAGCGGGTGCGAAACGCCTCCCGGAAATCCGGCTCCCTGGAGAGCGCGAAGGCTCCGATGCCCGGACGGCCCTCGACGTCGAGGAGACGGACTGCCGCCCATCGACCGTCAGCCTGGCCTGCAAGATCACCGTGTCCTGGGTCACCTCGCCCGCCATCTCGCCCTGCCAGTGCACCGTGGTCTCGGGAGCCGCGATGGGCGTGTACTCCATGGGGTCGGCGGGAGGCTCGGACAGCCACTTCGTCCGCGCTGGCATCCGCTTCCCAGAGCGGCCATGAGCGCAACGAGCAGCGCCAGAACGGGGTATCGCCACCACGCCGGTTCCGTCCGCCGCATGAGCTGTCTCCTCACCCTCCCTCTTCCCAACTTCTCTGCAACTGGACGTCGCGCCCCGCCGGTTCCCCTCGGCCTACGCGTCCGGGCCCATCCGCGGCAGATCGCCTGCGACACCTGTTCCTGGTCGAGCCCTTCGCAGGCGATCGTGACGTCGGCGTACTTCTTGTAGAGCACGTACCTCTCTTCGAAGAGGTCGGCGAAGCTCTGCTCCGGGGCCCTGCGCGATGCCTCGTGTGCCGAAATCCCGCACCCGCTCCACGATCTCCGCGAAGGGGACGTGCAGGAAGACGACGACGCCGTTCTTCTTCAGATGCCTCATCGCCTTCCCGCTGTAGGCCGCGCTTCCGCCGGTGGCGATGACGTGGTTGTGCAGATCCAGCGAGAGCAGGATCCGTTCTTCGATCTCGCGAAGGGCAATGTGACCGTTCTCGTCGAGAATCTTCTGCAGGGGCCGTCGCTCGGAGGTCTGGATCAGGAGGTCGGTATCGACGAAGTCGCGCGATGTCTGCTTCGCCAGGATCACGCCCACGGTGCTCTTCCCCGCGCCTGGCATCCCGATCAGCACGATGTTGGAGCGACGATTCGGTTGCACGGCGGACTCCTGATTCGAGCTCTGCTCTCGAACGCGGGCACGGGCCGCGGTCAACGGCTCGGCGCAGTGCAGCCAGAGACCCTACCACCGAGCATCAGCCGAGACGAGCGGCGGGGAAGTGGAAGGGCGACCCGGTTCGTGGTGGGGGATCCCCACAGGGGAGGCGCGCCGGTCCGCCGTTCTCGGAAGCGAGCTGGTGAGGAATGCAGGCTGCCATTGGCTGCCGCCGGCCCCGCGAGCCGCAGCAGGTCGCTACTGGAGTGCGGCGATGATGTCGCCCAGCCGGTTGAGAGGGAGCGACATGTGCCCTTCGTCCGGAAAGAAGTGTGCGTGGCAGTCCGGAATCGCGCGGGCCTGGTAGCGACCCATCGACGGTGGCACGTTTACATCGCGTTCACCCTGGAATAGCGAAACCGGCATGCGGATGTCTTCGAGCCGGAAGCCCCACGGACTGGCGTAGAGGCGGGCCTCTTCGACGCAGGAGCGCGTGCCCTGGCGGAACGCTTGCTCCGGACTCGCCAGAAATGCCTCGCGCACCTCGGGACGCTCGAACACCATCCGGTCCGGCTCGGGCAGATGCCGCACCATCTTCTCGATGAAGCGCTCGGGGTCCTTCCGGAGTCCGCGCGCCGTCCATGCGAAGAGCAGCCCCACCAGCCACGGGGCGTAGCGCGCCGAGCCGAACAGGATGCGGTTGGAGCGCATCATGCCCCTCGTCGCCTCGGGCACTTGAAAGGGACCGACGCCGCAGACGATGGCCGCGCTGGTCAGCCGCTCCGGAATGCGCAGGGCACAGGCGGCAGCGTACGGACCGCCACCCGACACACCGATCACCGCGAAGCGCTCGAGGCCGAGGACGTCGGCGAACGCCACCACGTCATCGGGCCAGTCCAGGATGCGCCGCCCGGGCCTGGGCGAGGAGTAGCCGAAGCCAGGCCGATCGATCGCGATGAGCTGAGCGCCGCCTCTCGCCGCGGCATCGTGCACCGGCAGAGGCTCCAGGCGGCTTCCCGGAAAGCCGTGAAAATAGAGCGCGGGCCACCCGCCGGGATCGCCGAGGCGGGCGTAGGAGAGCGTGCGCCCGTCCTCGAGCTGGACCTTCTTCAGAAGCTCGGGTGTCGTCACGCGCACCTCCTGGCACGAGATGAGGAGTGCCGGTGGGAACCATGTCTCCGGTCTTTGCGCCGACCGCACGCATCCTAGCAGCCTCCAAGGGCGTGCTGTGCTTCGCGACGATGGTGAGTGCGGCGAACGCGTTCCCCGCCTCGATGGTCCTGCTTCCGGTGTTCAGAAAAGCCAGGCAGGGCGGGAGGCAATCACCTACCGTACTGCTTTCCACCTACGAGATGCACGACATGATCCCCACACGCGAAGAAGCCTGGTCGTTGCTCTGCGAGTTCAATGAGAGCACGTCGCTCCGCACGCACGCCCTCGCCGTGGAGGGCGTGATGCGCCACCTGGCGCGCAAGCGCGGCGGCGACGAGGAGCTCTGGGGAATCGTGGGCATCCTCCACGACCTCGACTACGAGAAGTACCCCGAAGAGCACTGTCGGAAGTCCGAGGCCATTCTGCGCGAGAGGGGCTGGCCCGAGGAGATCATCCACGCGGTGGTCAGCCACGGCTGGGGTATCTGCACCGAGGTCGAGCCCGAGAGCGACATGGAGAAGTGCCTCTACGCCGTCGATGAGCTGACGGGCCTGGTGACGGCCACGGCCCTGGTGCGGCCCAGCCGCAGCGTTCTGGACATGAAGCCGAAGTCGGTGAAGAAGAAGTGGAAGGATGCCCGCTTCGCGGCCGGCGTCGATCGCTCCCTGATCGAGAAGGGCGCCGAGCGTCTGGGAATGCCGATCGAGGAGCTGATCACCGAGACGATCGCGGGCATGCGGGAGGTGGCAGCCGCGATCGACCTGGAGGGCAAACCCGCCTAGCTTCGCTCGCCCTGGCCGGTTCCTTCGGGAGAAACGAGCGCCTGGGGGCGGATCAGGACGATGGGTCGCGGATTCACCCAGCGGCGAATGAACCAAATCAGTAGCGGTCGGAGAAGGGTTCGCAGGATCGCGTGGACGATGGTGAAGGGAGCCGGCGGAAAGAAGGGGTCCGCGGTGACGATGGCGTGCTTCCGCTCCAGGTCCTCGATCACCTCGGCCTCCCCGCTCAGGATCCATCCACCGGCGGTGAAGCGAACCCGGGGGTCTCGCCTCAGGTTCCGGATCCATTGCGATTTCCATCCGTAGGTGGAAATCACGATCAGCGCGTCGGGGGAGCGCTCGCACGGAAGCAGGACCTCCCGAGGGAGGCCCGTCTTGCGGCCAGTCGTGGTCAGGATTACCCACCCGGGAGCGCGCTCGAAGTAACGGCGGAGGAGACGCATCAACGCCGCGTGTGTACCCCGCAGCGCCTTGGGAATGAAGTAGAGACGTGCTGCAAAGGGTTCTCGTGTCATCGGCGTTCTTCGCCTCGCTTCGGTGGGTTCGCGATGAGCGGCACCCGCGGCGAGGGTATCACGGCTCGGCCGGGCCTCGATGGACATCCTGCGAGCCGTTCGGAACCCGGGCGCGGTCACCCTCACGCGCGACCTCAAGTGCTCGAAGTCCTACGAGAAAACCGGTGGTTGACCGTTTGCGCTCGAATACGCGAGACTGGAAGTTGGCCTACGCCCAGGCGGTCAGACCGAAAACCGTCCGCGGACGCGGATCAGCTCCGCGACAAGGAGGCTTCTGATGAAGCGAGTTCTCCATCTTTGTGTGGTTGTCGCCGCTTTGACGTTCTTGATGCCGTCGGCGGCGCTAGCCAAGGACGTATGCGTGAGCCTTTTCGGTGGGAACGGCACCCTGGTGTTCCACAAGGTGAAGTCGCTCAAGAAAGCCGGCAAGACGACTCCGCTGCATGGTGTCTACTTCCAATTCGGTGCCAAGGCCTCGGCCTCGGGCTCGGCTACCATGGGTGCGGACGGTCAGGTCGTTTTTGGTGTCTTCGTGCATGCGATGGTGCCTGGGATCGCAAACAACATTACTTTTTCGGTGATCGGCGCGCCCGATTTCACTGGTACGGGTGAGTATGACAGCGACGGAGACTTTCTTTCTGACGGCGATATCACCTGGACCCCCATCGACTGCAAGACGGTGACGATCCCATAGCGGCGCGTCCCGTCCGTCCAGTGTGCCCAACGGCGGTGAGTGCTGGTTGATCGGCGAAAGAGCCACCTGTTCAAAATCGTTCGATGGCGTCCAGAGATGTCCGCCGAGGGAATCGGTTGTCTGACCGGAAGCCCGATCGAGAGGGGAGGAAACCGATGTCCTACTCCGGTTACGAGTGTCTGAAGGTCCGATCCAGCCAGGGCGTGGCCTTCGTGACGATCGACCATCCGCCGATCAATCTCTTCGACATGGCGCTGATCCTGGAGGTCGATCGCGTCGGCCGCGAGCTCGAGGCCGACGCCGACGTCCGCGCGGTGGTCGTCGACAGTGCGGATCCGGATTTCTTCATCGCTCACGCCGACGTGGAGCTGATCCTCGCGGCATCCGCGGAGGCGCGGGAAGCTCCCAAGGAGCCCAGCGTCTTTCAGCAGATGGTCGATCGCTTCCGCACCATGCCCAAGGCGACGATCGCGCTGATCGAAGGGATCTGCCGGGGGGGTGGCAGCGAGTTCGTCCTCTCCATGGACATGCGCTTCGCGGCGCTGGGCAAGGCGGCGCTCGCCCAGCCGGAGGTGGCGGTAGGGATCATTCCCGGCGGTAGCGGAACGCAGCGCCTCCCGCGCCTGATGGGAAGAGGCCGTGCGCTGGAGGTGATTCTCGGCTGCGAGGATTTCTCGGCCGAGCAGGCCGAGCGCTACGGCTACGTGAACCGCGCCTTGCCCGCCGAAGAGCTCAGGCCATTCGTGGAGAATCTCGCCTACCGCATCGCCTCCTTCCCGGCCGAGGCGATCGCGCGCGCGAAGGCGGCGGTGCTGGCGGCGGAGCCGCCGGTGGCGCCGGGTCTCACCGAGGAGGCGCGCCTCTTCGACGAGTCCGCGGCCTCACCCGCGGCGCGTGAGAGGATGCGCGCGTTCCTGAACGCCGGCGGGCAGACCCGCGAGGTGGAAGGGGTGAGTGGTGCGCTGATCGGCTCGACGCTGGACGGGCTCTTGAATCCGACCTCCTCGGAGTAGTTGGAAGCACCGGGAGCACCGAGGCGACTCGCGCCGGGTCTCCGGCTATCATGATTCGGGCAGCTCGCGAAGGAGAGGAAGGAATGCACCAGGACGGCTAGCCGGAGCGCAGAGATCCGGGACTCCTGGGCGGGATTCGGGTCGCACGCAAACCCTGCCCGGAACCTCGGCGCCCCGGCTTCGAGGTCACGGGGGGAGCCAGCCATGGTGGCATCGATCCTCCTCTCCAACGTTTCCTTTTCCCACACCGATTCCATTCCCTTGATCGTCGAGCTGGATCTCCGGATCGATTCCGGCTGGACGGCTGTCGTCGGACCCAACGGAGCGGGCAAGACCACGCTGCTCGAGCTGTTGGCATGCGATCGCGAGCCGGACACCGGGTCGGTTCGCTTCCATCCCCCGGATCTGCGCAGCCGGCTCTGTCCCCAGACGGTGGACCGGTGCACGCCGGAGGTGGCGCTGTTCGCGGAGGCGAGCGAGGGCGAGGCACGGCGGATCCGCGGGCAGCTCGGGCTCGAGGCCCACGAGCTGGAGCGCTGGGACGGGCTCTCGCCGGGCGAGCGCAAGCGTTGGCAGGTGGGTGCGGCGCTCTCCAGGGATCCGGACCTTCTTCTCCTGGACGAGCCGACCAATCACCTGGATGCCGATGCGAGGAGTCGCCTGATCGCCGCACTGCGCGGCTTCCGGGGCATCGGGGTGGTGGTGTCCCACGATCGGACGCTTCTCGACGCGCTGACGACTCGGACGATCCGCTTCGATTCGGGAGGGATCCGCTGCTGGCGGGGCTCCTATGGGGAAGCGCGCCTCGCCTGGGAGCGGGAGGAACGCGAGCAGATCGACTCCTACCAGAAGCTCCAGTCGGAGAAGAGGAAGCTCAGGCGACGTCTCGCCGACACCCGGCAGAAGCGGGCCGAGGCCGAAGCGCGGATGCGGACTTCGAAGCGCATGAAGAGCGCCAAGGACGCCGATGCGCGGCTCCGCTTCAAGGCCAAGCGCAGGAGGTCCGCCGAGGTGGGTCTGGGCCGGGAGACGCAGAAGCTGCGGGGGAGACTCGACCGGCTCGCCGATCAGGCGAAGGGATACGATTTCCACAAAGCCCTGGGTCGATCCCTGGAGGTGGACTACGTCCCGTCACCGGCTCCGCGTCTGATGAGCCTCGAGACCGATGAGCTGCGCGTGGGTGACGCGGTGCTACTGCGAGGGATCCACGTGCAGGTGGAGCGCGAGAGCCGTGTCCACGTCGCCGGTCCCAACGGCGCCGGGAAGACGACTCTCCTGGGACGCTTGATGGGCGCGCTCCGGGTGCCCGCGTCGCGGGTTCTCTACCTGCCCCAGGAGTTCGCTCCCTCGCAGGAGCTCACTTTGCTGGAGGAGCTGCGGGAGAGCGCGTCTCCCGAGCAGGGGAGGGTCCTCGCGATTGTGGCCGCACTCGGCGTCGATCCCGACGGGCTGCTGGCTTCGGCTCGTCCCTCTCCCGGCGAGGCGCGCAAGCTCGCGCTGGCGTTCGGGCTGGCCCGACAGGTGTGGGCCCTGGTCCTCGACGAGCCTACCAACCATCTAGACCTTCCCTCGATCGAACGGATCGAGGCAGCGCTGAGCGAGTATCCCGGCGCCCTCGTCATCGTCACCCACGACGAGGACTTCGCCAGGAGCTGTACGGACACGGTGTGGGAGCTTCGCGAGGGCCGGATCTTCGTCTCGAGTAGCGGAGACGGCGTAGCCGAGTGAAGGAGGCGGGCTAGCGGTCGGCCACCGGGGCGAGGCCCTCCCGCCAGTTCCACTCACTGTCTTCCATGAACTGTGCCGAGGTGCTGTGGAGTGGCTTCTCCCAGTCCCGGAAGTTCGCCACCGATGCGAGCACGGGATTGGCGTTCTCGAGACAAGGCTTCGCGAGCAGGCGCTCCATCCCATCGATGAGATCATCCGGCTTCTCCGGTGCTGCGCGCAGCGCGTGCATGAACCACTTGTGATAGGGAAAGAGGATCCGGTTGTGCGCCAGAATCAGACGCCCGGCGAAGAGCGCGAACTCCGCGGCCGAACGCAGCTGCAGATAGGGCTCGTGTCGTCTCTCCGTCTCGCTCAGGTACCAGTAGTGGGTGATGAAGTGAGCGAAGAAGCTCCGAATCTTCGGGATTCTCTCGGCCTCCGGGTAGGTCGTCACCCTTTCCAGCAGCTCCGCCAGCTCCGGTACCCGTGAGGAGAGAATTTGGGCGCCTACGAACGCGGCTCGCGCTGGCTCGCTGCCGCGCTCGGCAATCTCCTCGATGAAGGAGACGGACATCACCTTGGCCTCGGCATAGCCGCCGGGATAGTCGCAGACCTCCTCGTTCAAGTACGTGAAGTCGTTCTCTACGACGCGACGCGCGTACTCCTCCTGGCTGGCGATGAGGATCATGTCGATGTCCGAATCGGGAAGTTCGGTGCCGCGCGCGACCGACCCTCCCAGGATCACCGCCAGGAAACGCGGATCTCCCCCGAGCTCGGTGGTAAGGCGCTCGATTACGCGCCGGTGATTCTCCCTCATTGCTCCGCGCCTTTGGCTGCGGCCATCGATCCACCTCCTCTTTGGTTCGATCCATTCTAACAAGTGAGGTTCGGGTCGGATGTTGCGGCTTTCTCGCTCCGGCCCGAGGCTGCCTGTATCCTGGAACCGACTTCCCGCCGTCGGGCCGCCGACGGCAGCCGGGTCATGGGTAGGACACGGATTGTCTCGAAAGATCATCAGCGCCAGCCGGCGAACCGACATCCCCGCCTTCTACAGCCGGTGGCTGCTTCGCCGCCTCGAGGAGGGGTACTGCGAGTGGGTACATCCCTTTACGGGCAGACTCGAACGCATCTCGCTTCTTCCGGAAGATTGCCTCTGCATCGTGCTCTGGACGCGCAACCCGGCGCCGCTCTTTCCCGCCCTTCGGGATCTGCGGGCCTCCGGTCACTTCCTCCTCTTCCACTTCACCGTGACCGGCTATCCAAAGCCGCTGGAGAGCGACAATCCCGAGCTGGCCCTTTCCCTTCGTCGTCTACGCGAACTCGCGGAGCGGGTTGGACCGGAGTCGGTGATCTGGCGATACGACCCGATCGTGGTGAGCTCGCGAACCCCGGTGACTTTTCACCTCGAGCAATTCGAGTCGATCGCGCGAGAGCTCGAAGGTGCGGTCCGGCGCGTGTATTTCTCCTTCGTGGATTTCTACGGAAAGACCCGTGCCCGCTTCGAACGGCTGAGCCGAGAGCACGGCATCCGCTTCCTCGAGCCCGATACACTGGAGCGGCGGAGCCTCGTCTTCCGTCTCCGCGACGCGGCGGCGGGCCATGGGATGACGCTCCACGCCTGCTGCGAGGATGAGCTGGTGGGCGAGGGGGTGGAGAAGGGGCGCTGCGTCGATCTCGATCTGATTCGAGGTCTTCGTCCCGATGTCGACGAGGGGCTGAAGCGACGTCCGACCCGCGCGCAGTGCGGCTGCACCGAGTCCGTGGACATCGGCGCCTACGACACCTGCGTTTTCGGCTGCAGCTACTGCTATGCGACGAGAAGCCGCGAGGCCGCACGGGTGCGCCTCCGCGAGCATGACCCGAACGACACCCTCCTCTGGCGTCCACCGCGAATTCGATCGCGGGGCGGAGGGTGAGCTGAGGGCCGCGGAGGCTGCTCCCCCAGGGGATGGCCCCTTCAACCTTCCTTCAAGCTGCTCCACCACTCTGTCGATCTAACGACTTGATCCTGCGAGGGATCCGGTCGCGAGCCAGAGGAGTCTGTGGATTGCACCCCTACGTCCTGATCCCCCTCTTCGCCGCTGTGGCTGCTGCGATGGTGGCGGGCTCGATCCTGACTCGCGACTCGGGAAACCGTAGCCATCGCCTGCTCGCGGCGGTCTTCGGCTGCGCGGTCGGCTGGTCCCTTCTGGAGGTCGTCTGGAACTCGCTCGACGATCCCAACTGGGTCATCGTGCTCTTCCGCTGCTCATCGATCGGATGGATGCCCCTCGGTGCGCTCTGTCTCCACCTGGTTCTCGAGGTCTTCGGTGACACCACCTCGTGGCTACGGCGGCGCTGTCTTCCCGCTCTCTACGCGTTCGCGGCCCTCTCGATCGCGACCTACATCGCGACGCCCTGGGGCATAGAGAGCGTGCACCCCACCAGCTGGGGATGGAGCTTCACACCGGGGCCGCTCTTCTTTCTCCTCTACTCGCAGACCGCAGCATTCGTGGCGGTTTCCGTCGCCGTGCTCTGGTGGCGCGTCTACCCGCCCGATGCTCCGATCAGCGAGCGCCGCCAGGGTTACCTGGCGCTCGTCGCGATCACGGTTCCGCTGCTGGTCTCGTCGGCCACCGACGCGATCCTCCCGATGTGCGGCATTCACGTCCCGCGCCTCGGGAGCGCCAGCCTGGTGATCCTCGCAGGGGCAATCGCCTGGAGTGTCTACCGTTACGGCTACTCGCTGCTGGTGCCCGGAACCTTCGCCTCCGAGATTCTCGCCACGCTTCGCGACGGTGTGGCGCTGGTGCGTCACGACGGGCTGATCCGCAGCGCCAACGCCAGCCTGGCACGGCTCTGCGGGTGTGGCGCAGACGGGCTGGTCGGAAGAGCGATCGCCGATTTCATTCCCGAATACACGCAGGTTGCGAATCAGGAGGTCACGGAGCACGAGTGTGAGCTGATCTCCGACCCGCAGCAGCCGATCGCGATATCGCTCTCTTCCAGCATCATTTTCGACCGGCGGGGTGATCCAGTAGGGCAGGTGCTCGCGGTCCGCGATCTTCGCGAGGTGACTGCTCTTCGAAGCCGGTTGATCATGTCGGGGAGACTGGCGGCGGTCGGCGAGCTGGCCGCGGGCATCGCGCACGAGATCAACAACCCCATCGCCTTCGTGCAGTCGAATCTCAACCAGCTCGTGTCTCACTGGGAGACCGCCGAGAAGGGCATGGAGCCCGAGAACTTCCAGGAGGGCTGGGAGCTGCTCGGAGAATCCCTGGAGGGCACATCCCGCGTGGCGGCCATCGTGAAGGACGTCCGCGGGTTCGCCTACGCCGGCCAGGGAGAACGGGAGACGGCGGATATCAACGAGCTGCTCGCTGCCACGCTGCGGATTGCCCAGCCACATCTCCAGTATCGCGCCAACGTAGAGAGCAAGTTCGGAAGGCTTCCGCTGCTTCTCTCTCAGGTGCAGGAGCTGAAGCAGGTCTTTCTCAACCTGCTGCTGAACGCTTCCCACGCGATCGGGGACGATGGAAACATCCGCGTCGCGACGGAGTTCCTCGATCCGGACATCGTCGTGACCATCGAGGACGACGGCTGCGGCATGCCGCCGGACGTGCTCGAGCGCATCTTCGATCCCTTCTTCTCGACCAAGAAGGCGGGGGAGGGCATGGGGCTCGGTCTCTCGCTCTCCTATCAAATGGTCAAGAATCACGGTGGCGACATCCGGGTCGAGTCGGAGGCGGACAAAGGGACCCGCTTCTGGATCTCTCTTCCCACCCACTAGGCGTCCCCCCGCCCTTCATCGACCGCTCGCCTCCCGCGGAGATGCTAGAGTTCCATCTCTGCTTCCAGCTCTGGTGGCCGAAGCCCAGTCCACAGCGTCCAGCCGTCTCCGGGATCGGGGAAGAGGGGAATGATCACCGATTTCGATGACTTCATGGTTCACCAGACCAGCGAACCGGTCAGCCAGCCCGCCTCGAGCGATCGCAACTTCTACGAGCGCTACTGGTTCAACGGATTCGACGGCGACGGAGAGTTCGTCTTCGAGATCGGCTTCGGCGTCTATCCGAACCGACGCGTGATGGACGCGCACTGGAGCGCGGTCCTCGGCGGTCGGCAGCACTGCTTTCACGCCTCCCGGCGCGCGCCCAGGGAGCGCGCGGAGATGCGGGTGGGGCCACTGCGGATCGAGGTGGTGAGACCGATGAGAGTCGTCCACGTGCGCGTCGATCCAAACGAGACGGGGATCGAGTGCGATCTCACCTTTCATGCCCGCAGCGCGCCGACCCGGGAGCCGAAGAACGTCATGTACGACGACGGGCGCCTGATCATGGATACCAGCCGCTTCACGCAGTTGGGAAGCTGGGGAGGGCACTTCATCGCCGGTGGAGCGCGCAGAGAGCTCTCGCATCGGGAAGTGTACGGAATTCGCGACAGATCCTGGGGAGTGCGCCCCGTCGGAGAGCCCGAGGTGGGGGCGCCCGGAAAGCTCACCACCGAGCCCGGCGTGTACTGGGTCTGGGCTCCGGTCTTCTTCGATGACTTCTGTACCCAGTTTCAGACGTTCGAGGATCACGACGGGAACCCCACCCAGCTGGGTGGGGCGATCGTCCCTCTCTTCCAGTCCTTCGACGAGATACCGGACGGCGAGGAGGCCAGCCACCGGGAGGTGAGTTCGGCGAGACACCGAATCGTGTGGAGGCCGGGAACGCGACTCGCCGATCGCGCCGAGATCGAGCTGGTCACGCGCGACGAGAAGCCCCATTCGATCGCCCTCGAGCCGATGATCCGGTTCCACCTCCTGGGTATCGGCTATCAACATCCGGAATGGGGACACGCGTTCTGGAAGGGGGAGGAGGTCATTGGCGGCGAGTCCTGGAACCTGGAGGACCTCGACCTCCTGGACTACAAGCACATTCACACCCACCAGGTCTGCCGGGCGCGGATGGGCGACCGGATCGGTATCGGCACGCTCGAGACCATCGTCTTCGGACGCCACGCCCCGTCCGGATTCAAGAGCATCCTCGACGGTGCCCCAGAGGAGCTCGCTCGCGAGCGAGCTCCCGCCTGAATTCGAGAAGAAGGGAAAGAGAGGAGATGGCTGAACCTGCACTGCTCGCCGAGAAGGACGGACACATCCTTACCGTCACCATCAATCGGCCGAACAAGAAGAATGCCGTGAATGCGGAGGTGCTCTGCGGCTTGAATGACGCCTGGCATCGCCTCGACGCGGAGGACGATCTGCGAGTAGCGATTCTCACCGGGGCCGGTGACAACTTCTGCGCCGGAATGGACCTGGGCGTCATCAACAAGCTCACTTCGGGTAGGCCGCCGGAGGACGAGTTCGAAGAGCGCATGGCGAAGGACATGAGCATCATCTTCAATGGGTGGCTCAAGACCTACCGCCCGACCAAGCCGGTGATCGCGGCTGTAGAGGGCTTTGCCCTGGCCGGGGGAACCGAGATCCTGCAGGGGACGGACATCCGCGTCGCAGCCGAGAGCGCCGTCTTCGGGGTGACGGAGGTGCAGCGCGGGCTCTTTCCAATGGCCGGCTCGACGGTTCGCCTGCCGCGACAGGTGCCCTACACACTAGCGGTCGAGCTGCTCCTCACCGGTGATTCCTACACGGCTGCCCAGTGCAAGGAGATGGGTCTGATCGGGCGCGTGGTTCCGGACGGCCAGGCTCTGCAGGTCGCTCGGGAGATCGCCGAGCGCATCGCGTCGAATGGACCGCTGGCGGTGCAGGCCATCCTCAAGGCCGTGCGCGAGACCGCTCAGATGACCGAGAAGGAAGCCTTCGAGCAGAAGGAGATGGCGATCGGGATTCCGATCTACAGCTCCGAAGACGCCAAGGAGGGTCCGACGGCCTTCCTGGAGAAGCGCAAGCCGGTCTTCAAGGGGAGGTGAGCTCAGCTCTCGAGCTCCGCGCGGTTCTGGAACTGGTCGAGCGCCTCTGGATTGGCAAGGGCGTCGAGGTTCTTGACGGCCTTTCCGTGCACCACGTCGCGGACCGCGAGCTCCACGATCTTCCCGCTCTTGGTGCGGGGAATGTCGCTCACCTGGAGGATCTTGGCGGGGACGTGGCGTGGCGTCGCGTTCTCGCGAATCTGCCGTCGAATCTTCCCCGCCAGCTCCTCGTTCAGCGCCAGGCCGGGACGCAGCACCACGAAGAGCACGACCCGGACGTCCCCCTCCCAGTCTTGACCGATGACGAGGCCCTCCATCACCGGGTCGAGCTGCTCGACCTGGCGGTAGATCTCAGCGGTTCCGATGCGAACGCCGCCCGGGTTGAGAATCGCGTCGGAGCGACCGTAGATGATGATTCCGTCGTGCTCGGTCAGCTCCACGAAGTCGCCGTGGCACCAGACGCCGGGAAAGCGCTCGAAGTAGGCGGCGTGATACTTCGAGCCCTCGGGGTCGTTCCAGAAGCCCACCGGCATCGAGGGAAAGGTCCCCGTGCACACCAGTTCGCCCTTTTCTCCTCGAACCGGTCTTCCCGAGTCGTCGAAGACCTCCACCTGCATTCCCAGGCCTCGCGCCTGGATCTCGCCGCGCCAGACCGGACCGATGGGGTTCCCGCCCATGAAGCAGGAGATGATGTCGGTGCCCCCCGCGATCGATGAGAGGCAGAGGTCCCGTTTGATCTTCGCGTAGGCGTAGTCGAAGCTCTCCGGCGCCAGGGGAGACCCGGTGGAGGTCACCGTCCGCAGGCTGGAGAGGTCGTGGCTCCGGACGGGATCGAGTCCCTGCTTGGCGATGGCATCGATGAACTTGGCCGAGGTTCCGAAGAGGGTGCACCGCTCTCGCTCCACCAGGTCGAAGAGGATCGCTGCGTCGGGATGGGTGGGCGATCCATCGTAGAGGAGGAGCGTGGCCTCCGAGGCCAGCGCCGAGACCAGCCAGTTCCACATCATCCAGCCGCAGGTGGTGAAGTAGAAGACGCGGTCATCGCGCTTCACGTCGCACTGCAGCCGGTGCTCCTTCAAGTGCTGAAGCAAGGTTCCCCCTGCGCCGTGAACGATGCACTTGGGAACTCCCGTGGTTCCGGACGAATACATGATGTAGAGGGGATGGTCGAAGGGGAGGCGGCGGAAGGGGATCTCGGTCGGCTCGAATTCGGAGAGAAACTCCTCCCAGAGGGTCGCCTTCGCGATTCCATCGAGCGGGGGAGCTTCGCGCGTGAAGGGAACCACGAGGGCATGCTCGACGCTCGGCAGGGCATCCAGGGCCTCGGAGAGCTTCCCCAGGCAATCGTGACGCTTGCCGTTGTAGACGTAGCCGTCGGCGCAGAGCAACAGCTTGGGCTCGATCTGGCCAAAGCGGTCCAGGACGCCGCGGGTCCCGAAGTCCGGCGAGCAGGAGGACCAGATCGCCCCGATACTGGCGGCGGCCAGCATGCCGATCAGGGTCTCGGGCAGGTTGGGCAGGTAGCCGGCGATGCGGTCGCCTTCGCGAACGCCGCGGGCGCGGAAGGCCTGCTCGAGACGAGAGACCTCGGCGTAGAGCTGCCCGTGGGAGAGGCGTCGGATTTCCGCGTCCTCACCCCAGAAGACCACCGCCTCCGCTTCGTCGCGGCGCCGCAGCAGATTCTCGGCGAAGTTGAGGCGTGCTTCCGGGAACCAGCGTGCACCGGGCATCCGATGCGCGTCTACCAGAATCCGATCGCCGCGGGACTCGGCGCGGACCTCACAGAAGGACCAGAGCGACTGCCAGAACCGCTCCTTCTCGCGGATCGACCAATCGTAGAGCGCCGCGTAGTCGGAGAGCGCGACTCCCCAATCTTCCCGGACGGCAGCCATGAAGGCCGTGAGGTTGGCCTGGGCGACGCGCTGCTTCGAGGGTTGCCAGAGGGGCTCTTCCACGCTTCGGAAGAGGCTACCCGGGAAGCACTGCCGCATCCACCCGCGGCAGTGGGCGCCGGGGAGAGCGCGGGGCGAACCATCTCAAACCAGCTGCGGCTGGTTCCACTCGATCCACCCGGGGCCCTGGCGACCGTCGGCGTGGGAGAAGCGGGCCATGGTGCGTGGGAACCTCGAGACGCGGCCGTCGGGGTCGACCATCAGAACCGGCGCAATGTGCAGCGGTGAGAAATCGAGGTGGAAGTCGCCGACCTCGATGCGGCCCTTCGTGGGGAATCCGTTCGCGTCGGTTTCCTCGCGGGCGCTGGAGGTGTGGATGGGCACCAGCGCTTCCCCGGGCGCCTGGACGTAGCCCGCAGCCCAGGGTTGCTCCTCTCCATCGAGTGTACGAGGTGCCACCGAATGAAAGTAGGTGCCGTCCTCGAGGCGGCCGGCATTCCAGCAGTAGGCCATGTTCCACCAGTCGCGCACTCCCCAGGAGTGATCGCGTTGGCCGTGGCCGGCGAACTCGATGCGCTCATCCCCTACGCGGATCCGACCCTGCACCCGACACGATATCTCGTAGCGAGTCATGTCGCGGAATCGGTAGCCCCCGGGACCGTCGGTCTCCCATTCCAGATCGAAGGCGAGCGGGGTCGTCTCCCCTCCCATGGGGCCATAGGCCTGGGCGGGATCGTCCAGGGCGACTGCCTTGGACTCGATCAGGACGCCGAAGCGCTGGTTCGGGACTCGGCACTCGTGATCGGCCTCCAGCACCTGGGAGCGGACTTCCAGGGTGCCGGGGGCCGGGAGCGGGGCGTGGTGATCGATTGCGGTGACCAGCGGTCGCCCGGCGCCGACCAGGCAGGCCCACTGCCATGTCACGCCGAGGTTGGGATAGAGGCCGATTCGCACGTAGCCCCCAAGGGATCCGTCTTCGTCGTGGAAGTCGAAGTAGTACGACTCGCTCCAGAACCGCTCGTTCGTGGGCTCGTGGCGCTGTTCGTCCGCGGGGTCGATGGCGTGATTGCTCATGGCCCCAGTATCGCAGGGGAGCAGCGGCTGCACCATCCATGATGTCGATTGTCCCGAGCGACTCGAAGGCGTAAAGTCGCCGCGTATCGGATCCCAGAGAGAGGCCCGTCGGCATCGCCTGCCGGCCGCCAACGCGTACGATCCGGGAGTGAACCATGCGCCATCGCGAGCCCTGGATTCTCGCCCTCGTCCTTGCGGTCTCCCTCACCGGCTGCACCACGCCGGCTTCGGATTCGGGCGTCGAGCCGAGCGAGACCCGGCCTCTTTCGCAGGATGGGCAGCCGCCCGGTCCTCCTCTCGAAGACTCGCGGCCGCGATTCGAGACTACCTACTGGATGGTCCTCGAGGTGGAGGCCGCCAGCGGTCAGCCGCGCTTCGTGGTCATCGACGGGGGCCTCAAGAACGGACTCCGGAGGGGACTCCGGGGTCGCCTGATCGAGCGCGGCAGATCCATTGCCGAAATCGAAATCGTCGAAGTCTACGACGAGGGCAGTCGTGCGCGTATCGCGACGGAGCTCGCGGATCGGATCACGCCTCAGACGGCGGCGGAGATCGACGTTCCGGTCGGCGACACGCGGTGAGGGCGGGGCTCGATGCGCGCGCACCTGATCCAAGTTGCGGACGATCGCGCGGTAGCGTCGACGCCCCTGCCGACCCGCGGTCTCGAGATCGGCCGCGACGCCAATGCCGATCTCTCCATCGAAAGCGAAAGAGTCTCGCGCCGCCACGCCCGGATCCACGGCGAAGGCGGTCGTCACCTGCTCTCGGATCTGGGAAGCGCCAACGGCACCTTCCTGAACGGACACCGCGTGCAGGAACCGGTGATCCTGAATCACGGGGACCAGGTCGATCTGGCCGGGGAGATCAGCTTCGTCTACCAGGTCGCCTCGCCTCGACCGGTCCATTGGCTGGGAGCGCTGGCCGCCGTCCTCCTGGTTGCCGCCGGGGCCTGGGGGCTCTGGGGACAGCTGCGAGAACGGCCCGACCCGGTCTGGGACGGCGCGCTCGCCCTGGCGGGCGAGGGAATCGCAGCGGAGCGCGCCGGCGACCCCGCCGCCGCCAGGGCCAAGCTCAAGTCCGCCGCGGGCCTCCTCTACAAGAGCGGAGAACTCGACGACTTCGAGCGCGCACGGGTGATGACGGTGGCGATGCAGCGCATCGGCGAGCGGCTCGACGAAGACGTCGACCTTCCGGCCCTCTTCGAGCGAGTTCTCGAGAGCTCTCGACCTCCGGGTTCCAGCTCATCGAGTGGGGGCCGGAGCATCGACTGTCCGCTGGACCGGGTCGACGGCACCCGGATCGAAGCCTGCATCGAGGCTCAGGTCCATGCGCTCTTTGCCGAGCTTCGCCAACCGGTGGATCAGATCCCCGACTCCTTCTACGCGGACGTGGGTCGGCGGCTGCGCCGGGAGCGGGACTTCATCCAGCGCGCCCTCTTGCGCGGGGCGCCGATTCTTCCCGAGCTGGAGCGAGCCCTGGTGGCCAAGAAAATGCCGCCGCTGCTTCACTACGTGGCCCTGATCGAGAGCGGCTACCGGAGTGACGCCCGGAGTCCCCAGGGCGCCGTGGGCCTGTGGCAGCTGATGCGGCCCACGGCGCGGGAGTATGGCCTCGAGGTCAGTGACTCCGTTGACGAGCGAGAGGACGTGGCCAAGTCCAGCGATGCGGCGGCCCAGTATCTTCAGCACCTGGTGTTCGAGTTCGGCTCCGACGCCCTGCTGCTCGCCCTGGCCGGCTACAACTCCGGCCAGGGGCAGGTCCGCTCCAAGCTCAAGCAGCTCGACGATCCCTTCAGCGATCGCTCCTACTGGAGACTGGTCGAGACCGGTCTGCTTCCCGAGGAGACCGCGCTTTACGTGACCCGGTTCGTAGCGGCCGGCATCGCCGGCGAGGCCGGGGTACCCGGACGGGAGGCATTGGCAGCGGCGGGGTATTGAGGAGATGGCGATGACGGAGATTTCGGGTTTCGGTCCGGGGCGCCCTCGCGGTATCCTGCGGGCTGCCTCCAGCCGGAGCGTTCGCCCCGGACGATTTCCCCGCACCCGAGACGGAGGTTGACGAGGTCCGCGTGGCATTCCGCGATTTCATTCGCCGCATCGGCCTGCTAGCGCGCCGCGACCACCGGCTCGAAGGGGAGCGGGGGGGGGCGCAGCCGGCGCACCGGCAGCCGGGCGAGGCCACGATTGCCCTGGGAAGCGCCGGTGCCACCCATGAAGGGGAAACCACGGCTCACACCGGCTCCCCGGGGCAATCCTCGTCCGAGAGGCCCACGGTCATCGTCCCGCGCGCCCCGGCGCAGAGCTACGAGGGGTCCCAGGCGCCCTCGGAGCCCGTTGCGGGTGGCGGGGTCGATCCGCTGGCTGCGACCCGGGTGGTCGCCGCGGCCGGGGAGAGGCCTCTCGGCCAGGTGTTGGGTGTGCTGGTCGCCGTGGACGGAGAGCTCGAGGGTGCGGTTCTTCCGATCCGAGGTGGCAGCAACCGGCTCGGGCGTCATCCCGAGTGCGAGATCTTTCTTCCCAGCGAATGGGTCTCACGCCAGCACGCCAGGATCGAGTACGAGCAGGGGATCTTCAAGATCGAGGCATCCAGCGACAAGCCGACCCTCGTCAATTCCGAGCGGATCGAGGGAAGCGAGCTTCACGACGGAGACGACATCAAGCTCGGAACGACCACGCTGCGGTTCCGCACCATCCTGTGAGGGATGTGATGATGGGAAAGTCCTGGCTCATCCCGCTGCTGATCTTCGCGAGTGTCGCCTCCCGTGCCGAGGAGCAGGGGATCGCGGACGCCGAACCCCTCGAGATTCGCCGCGTGGAACGGGTTCAGCTGGACGATGTCCACCCCGGCGCCGGCGGTGAAAAGGTGGTCGATCTCTACTTCCGAGCGCAGGGCGAGCAAGGGCAGCCCATCGAGAACCTTCGGCGGGTCGATGTGGAAGTTCGGGAGGATCTCCGCAGGGTTTCCTCCGACGACATCGTCCGAATGACGACTCTCGAGGATGCGGGACTGGGCGTGACCTGTGTGCTCGCTCTGGACACGAGTCGCACGATGATCGGCCAGCCCTTCGAGAGAGCGAAGTCGGCAGCGCTCCGCTTCCTCGACAGGCTAGGGACGGGGGACGCACTCGCGATCGTGACCTTCGCCAGCACGGTGGAGGTGGTGGCGTCCTTCGCGGACTCTCAGCCCAGCGCGCGAGATCGGCTCGGTGGCATCGAGATCGATCAGAACGCGATGTCCACGGTCTTCTACGACGGGATCTACCAGGCGGCGGAGCTGGTCCGCCACGGGTTCGATCTGCCGCGTCGTGCTTTCGTGATCGTGTTCTCGGATGGCAGGGATGGAGGGAGCACGCGCCCCCTCGATCAGGTCATTGCGCTGGCCAAGGGTGGTGGGAGCGAGCCGCGCATCCCGATCTTCACGGTGGGGTATGCGGGCCGGGGCGGCGGTGGCCTCGAGGTCCTCCAGAATCTCGCTGCGGAGACCGGGGGAAGATCCAGCCGGGCCACGCACCTGAAGGAGTTCTACGACGAGACGCTCCAGCAGATGCGGCAGAGCTACCTGCTTCGCTACGAGTCCGACATGGACGGGAGCGAGCACGTGGTCGAGGTGGCGGTGGAGGGCAAGCCCGACTCCCGAAGCGTGAGCTATCCGACGGTCGAAGGGGGAATCTGGCACTGGCCTCTCGCGGCCGGATTGGCGGTCATTGCGCTCCTGTTGGCCCGGACATTCCTCGGGGTTGGATCTGCCGGGAGTCTGCGGGTCGTCCACGGTTCGTTGCCGGAAGAGCGCTTTTCTCTGCGCAGGGGGCGCACCAGAATCGGATCGCTCGGGGAGAACGACGTCGTCATCGACACCGACTTCGTATCCCGTCACCACGCCGAGATTCACGCCAGCGGCGGGAGGATTCGAATCGAAGATCTCCGCTCCACCAACGGCACACTGGTGAATGGTGCGCCGATCCAGTCGAGTCCGCTTCAGCCCGGTGACCGGATCCGGATCGGCGACGTGGAAATGGTGTTCGAGCGATGAGCGGGAACGATTCGCAGTGGATCGAGACGGCGTCGCATAGCCACGTAGGCCTGGTCCGCAGTGTCAATCAGGACCGCCATGCCGAGTTCGAAGATGGTCGTGGCAATTGCCTGCTTGTCGTGGCCGACGGAATGGGCGGGCACCGCGGCGGAGAGACCGCGAGCCGCCTGGCGGTAGAGATCATCGGCGAGGTCTTCGAGCGCTCCGAGGAGTCGCTCGAGCAGACCATGAGGAGCGCCGTCGAGACGGCGAACCAGCGGATTCACGAATGCGCCAGCGCGGACCCGGATCTCGCGGGGATGGGCACCACCGTCGTCGGGCTGGCCCTCGGGAAGGGGGGAGAGGGGTGGGTGGCGCACGTGGGGGACAGCCGTCTCTACCTGCTGCGGGATGGAAGACTGGATGCACTCACCGCGGACCATTCGCTGGTCGCGGAAATGCACCGACAGGGCTTTCTCAGCGCCGAGGAAGCGCTGGTGCATCCCCGGCGCAATGAGTTGACGCGATCCGTCGGAGTGGTACCCGGAGTGGAGGCGGAGATCAGCAGGATCGCGGTGAGGCCCGGTGACCGCTTCCTGCTCTGTTCGGACGGCCTCTGCGGCTACGTGGGAGACGACGAGATCCGAGAGGTTCTCGAGTCCGAGGGGCCGCCCGGAGCCGCTCGCGTCCTGGTGGATCGCGCCAACGCCAAAGGCGGGTACGACAACGTCACCGCCCAGGTAGTGGCCATCGCGGAAACCGCGCCGTTCGGAGGTGATGACGCCGGCGAGAGTGAGGCATCGCCGCCCTCCACGGGGCGAGAGGCGATGGACCCTCTCGGTCCGGAGCACGCGGCGCGCCGGATTTCTCGGCTCGCACTGGCCGGGAGTGTGCTGTTGGGGCTTCTCCTGGCGGCTACCGCGCTCTGGGTGCTTCTCCGGGGGTGATCCGACCTCTCTGCGGTCAGCTGCGCCGAGCCTCGAGGCTGGGTTCGAGGAGGGGGATGGCTCGCTCGGCACCCATGGTGGCCAGCAACGTGGTGAGCTTGGGACCCTTCGGTCGGGCGATCAGCAGATCGTAGATCACCGGAAACAGCGCGTCGGGTCGAAGCGGGGTGTCCTCGAAGAGGCCCTTGACGTGGGAGACGAGGGCGTCCTCGTCGAGATCCGGCTCTCTTCGCAGGGTCTCCACCAGTTGCCGGAGGGCCGTTGTCTGGTGGTCGGTGAGCTCGCGTACCGTCGCCTCGGAACGGATCCGGTAGCGAAAGGTGTCCGGGGCGTACTTGTCGATCCACGTCCACACACGGCGCGCCCGTTCCCCGAATCGGCGCCTCTCGCCGTCGCTTCGGATCGACCCCGTGGCCTCGTAGTACGCCCGCGCGCGCTCGATGTCGCCATCGTAGATCTGCAGGATCATGCTGAGCGGACGAAAGGCGGGGACGAAGGGAAGGGGGTCGCCGGGCTGAATCCGGTGGTTGTCGACGCTGGCGAGCTGGAGGGTGCGGCGCGCCGTCTGTCGCTTCCTGTCGCCGCGCCCGCCGTCGTCGGCCTGGTGGGCGGTCTGACAGGTGCGATCGAAATCTTCGTAGAGCTTGATCACGTCCAGGTCGAAGGAGACCTGGAATTCGGCATTGGGACGGTAGCTGGCGAAGAGCCAGCGCAGCATCTCGGGCTCGTAGATCTCCAGCGCGTCGCTCACGGTAACGGCGTCGCCGGCCGAGCTGGAGATCTTGCCTCCCCGTCCCTTGATGCGAACGAAGTCGTAGGCGACGTAATGCGGCGCGCGAGCGCCGTACACGTCGCGGACGATCTCCTTGGCGGTGTCGTAGCTGCCGCCGGCGGAGGTGTGATCCTTGCCGCCGGGTTCGAAAGAGACGCCCTCGTGAGCCCAACGCATCGGCCAGTCGATACGCCAGGGCAGCTTGACGTTGCCTCCCTCGCGCAGATCGAGCTGGTGCTCGTGCCCGCAGCTGCGGCATCGGTAGCTTACGCACCACTCGCCATCCCACTCGAAGTCGAGTCGATCGCGGCCGCAATCGTCGCAGAAGCCGGCCAGGGGTAGCCAGTCTTCGCCGAGCAGTTCGTTGCGATGCCGGTCGAGGATCTCCCGGATTCGATCTCTCTGCTCGAGAGCGCGACGAATTCCCTGGGCGTAGTCGCCGGCGCGGTAGCGCCTGGACTGTCGGATGAACTCGGGCTCGATCCGGAGCGGTTCGATGCTCTTCTCGAAGGCGTCGATCTGGTGGCTGGCATAGCTGTCGTGTGCACCGCAGGGATCGGGAACATCGGCGATGCTGCGGCGCAGGTTGGCCTCCAGCATCTCCTGCTCCGGCATGTCCTTGGGAACCTTGCGAAAGACGTCGAAGTCGTCCCAGGAGTAGATGAAACGGACCTTCGCGCCCTGGTCGCGCAGCGCGCGGGCCAGGAAGTCGACGGTGATGACTTCGCGAAGATTTCCGATGTGAACCACGCCCGAAGGGGTAATCCCCGCCGCGACCACGAAGAGCTCCGCGTCCGTATGGGTGGCCATCGTCTGTCTCGCCGCCTGGTCGGCCCAGTGGGAGAAATAGGGATCGGGCTTGGAACGTCTCTGGCCCATCACCCCGAAGTTCTCGCCCACGCGGTTCCCGAGCGCAAGTGGAGCCGTCCGACGGTTTGCCCACGACTGCTGCACCGCCTTTCAGGGTGCAGCACTCAGGCACTATCGTTAGTCTGATCCTGTCCGAGCGATAGCGAGGCTCCGGGGGGTGGCCCGGGATCGGCCGATGACGCAGAAGGCTGGGATGGAGACGCCGATGAAGATGGGTGCCCTGTCGGGAATCTCGGTCCTGGAGCTCGGTAGCATGGTCGCCGCGCCGTACTGCGCGAAGCTGCTCGCGGACCTCGGTGCAGACGTGGTGAAGGTGGAGACGCCGGGCCTGGGAGACCCGGCTCGTCGTCGCGGTCCCTTTCCGAACGACGTGCCACACCTGGAGCGAAGCGCACTCTTCCTCTACCTGAACACGAGCAAGCGCGGAGTCACGCTGGAGCTGGGCAGCGAGGCGGGGCGAACCATCTTCCGCGATCTGATCCGCGACGTCGACGTTCTGATCGAGGACTGGACACCCGGAGAGCTCGAGCGCATCGGTCTCGGCTATCCCCAGCTTGCGGAGCTGAATCCGCGGCTGATCGTCAGCTCCGTCACTCCCTTCGGTCAGACCGGTCCCTATCGCGGCTACCGGAGTCACCACCTGAACCTCTACCACGCCGGTGGCCACTCCTCGCCGTTCCACATTCCCGGCGGTGCGGAGGGTCGCCCACCGCCGAAGGCGGGTGGCTACCTCGGTGATTACGACGCGGGACTGACTGCCGGGATCGGGACGATCGCGGCGGTGATCGGGCGCGCTGCCAGCGGGCGCGGGCAGCACCTGGACCTCTCCAAGCAGGAGGCGATGATGTGCATGGAGCGGGTCGACATCGGCCGCCTCACCAACGACCCGAACCCGCAGCCGCGGCGCATGGTCGGCGGGCTCACCAGGGCGAAGGACGGCTACCTCATGGTGACGCCCCTCGAGAAGCACCAGTGGGAGTCGCTGATCCGCGCCATGGGAGAGCCGGAATGGTCGAAGGCCGAATGGTGCAAGGAGGAGATGGGGCGTCTGGAGCACGCCACCGAAGCCAAGGAGCACCTCGACGAGTGGGCGGCGCAGCTCACCCGCGACGAGATCTATCACACCTGTCAGGCCGAGGGAACGCCGGCGGGCCCGGTGCGCAACGTGGCGGAGGTACAGGCGTGGGAGCAGGCGAAGGCGCGCGAGTTCTTCGTGGAGATCGAGCACCCGGTGGCCGGTACCCAGACGTATCCGACCGCTCCCTACCGCTTCTCGAAGACGCCCTGGGCTGGCTCCTCCGCTCCGCTGCTCGGTGAGCACAACGAGGCGGTCTACTGCGATGGTCTCGGCCATTCGCAGCAGGATCTGGCGCGCCTGGCCGCGGCGGGGGTGATCTGATGCGGGACGCTGACGCGAGCCAGGGACCGCTGTCGGGAATCCGGGTGACCGACTTCACCTGGGCCTGGGCGGGACCCCAGGGAACTCTGCTTCTGGGGATGCTGGGGGCGGAGGTCATCAAGATCGAGAGCCACGCGCGCCTCGACCACGCGCGTGTCCACTCGCTCACCGCCGGGGCTGTCCGCGGTGATCTCGACGAGTCGCCGCTCTTCAACGATCTGAATCTCGGCAAGCTCTCGATCAATCTCGACCTGCGCAAGGAGGAAGCGCGCGAGATCGCCCGGCGCCTGGTGGCCAAGAGCGACGTGGTGACCCAGAACATGAGACCCGGGGTGCTGGATCGCCTGGGGCTGGGCTATGAGGATCTCCGGATCGTGAAGCCGGACATCATCATGCTGTCGTCGTCGGCTGTCGGTGCTACCGGACCGGAGGGGTCCTACGCCGGCTACGCTCCGACCTTCGCCTGTATGAGCGGCGCCGTGGAGATCACCGGCTACCCCGACCAGCCCCCCTCGCCGCTCAGCGGGGCCGTGGATCTCCGGGTGGGCACGACGGCCGCCTTCGCCGTGCTGGCGGCGCTTCACTACAGGCAGCGCAGCGGTGAGGGACAGCACATCGATCTCTCCTCGACCGAGGTGATGAGTTCGATGATTGGCGAGGCTTTCCTGGGGTACAGCTCGTGCGGTCGTCTCCCGGAGCGCAGCGGCAATCGCGACGACGCCATGGCTCCACACAACTGCTACCGCTGCAAGGGCGAGGAGCAGTGGCTCAGCATCGCCGTCGGTACGGAAGCGGAGTGGAACGCGCTCCGATCGGTGATCGCCGATCCGGAGCTTGGAGACGCTGCCTTCGCGGGTCCCGCGGAGCGCTGGCAGAACCAGGAGCGCCTCGACGCGATCGTCGAGCGATGGACCCGGGAGCGGGAGCCTCGAGGGGCGATGGAGATCCTCCAGCGGGCGGGTGTGGCGGCGATGGTGGTCCACACCGGCATCAGCATCGGCAAAGACTCCCACGTTCAAGAGCGCGGCGTCTTCGAGACGGTGGTGCACCCGAGGATCGGCGAGAAGGCGGTGGTTCGCCCCCCGTGGAGACTCGAGGGAGTGCGAGTGCGCCGTGCCGCACCACTGATCGGAGAGCACACGGAATACGTCCTGCAAGAGATCCTCGGACTCTCCCGCGACGAGATCGATCGGCTCGCTGAAGCGGGCGCGCTCAACTAGCCCCGAAGCGGGGCTTGGAGTGGACCGGATGCGCATCGAGAAGACCGATTTCGGCGCCACACCGGCGGGTGAGCGAGTCGCTCAGTTCACCCTGGAGGGTGGCCCCGGAATCGTTGCCAAGCTGATCGAGTACGGAGCCACGCTCACCAGCCTGGAGGCCCCCGACCGCCAAGGCGAGGTCGGGCCCGTCGTCCTGGGCTTCGACACCCTGGAGCACTACCTGAATTGTGGCGCCTATCTCGGCGCCACTGTAGGGCGTTTCGCCAACCGAATTGCCGATGGGAGCTTCCTGCTGGAGGGCCGCACCCACCAATTGACCCGGAACGAGGGCCGCCACCATCTCCACGGTGGCGATCGGGGATTCGACCAGGCGGTCTGGCGCGGGGAGGCGATCGAGACCGGGGACGAGGTGGGAGTTCGTTTCCACTACTGCAGTCGGGACGGCGAGGAGGGCTACCCGGGTGAGCTCGACGTCTCCGTCAGCTACCGGCTCGATCGGTCCGGTGGCCTGCGCATCGACTACCGCGCCACCACGGATCGAGCCACGCCGGTGAACCTGGCCCACCACAGCTACTTCAACCTGAGTAGTGGCGGGGCGACACCGGTGCTCTCTCACGAGGTCGGTATCGAAGCCGACGACTACCTGGTGATCGACGGAGAGGGCATTCCGACCGGGGAGCTTCGCCCTGTCGAAGGAACACCTCTGGATTTCCGTTCACCACACACTCTCGGATCGCGCATCGATGCCCTGGTCGCTTCGCGCGGCGGCTACGATCACACCTTCGCCCTGCGATCCAGGGGATCGGAACCGACTCTCGCGGCGCGGGTAACGGACGCGGAGACGGGGCGCATCCTCGAGGTTCTCACCACCCAGCCGGGACTGCAGCTCTACTCCGGAAACTTTCTCGACGGCAGCCTGATCGGTCGTGGCGGAGTCGCCTATCGCCGCTGGAACGCCTTCTGCCTGGAGGCTCAGCACTTTCCCGATTCGCCGAATCACCCCTCCTTTCCATCGTCGGTGCTGAAGCCCGGCGAGGTGTACGCGCACTCGGTGGTCTATCGCCTCGGGGTGCACCGGTAGCTCAGTGCTCGAAGAGGTCGGGAGTGAGGCGGAGCGCCGCTTCGTCGAAGGCACACACCGACTGGAGGTCGCAGATGGCGACAGTGCTGATCAAGGGCGGCAGGGTTCTCGATGGAACCGGGGCGGCGGCTTTCGAAGGAGACGTCCTGCTCGAGGACGATCGCATCGCCGGGCTCCTGACGCGGGGAGAAGACGCCCCCGCTGTCGATCGGGTTCTCGATGCGAGCGGTTGCATGGTGTCGCCCGGATTCATCGACATGCACTCCCACGCGGACTGGACCCTTGCACTCGCCGACCATGATGCGTTGATGAAGCTCAACCTGGAGCAGGGGGTCACCAGTGTCGTGGCGGGGAACTGCGGATTCTCGCCGGCGCCAATCGCGCCCGGCGGGCCCGGGTCCGCCGAGGGATCCGTGGTCGCGATGCTGGTCGATGAGCCTCTCGATTTCAGCTGGCGCGGAATGGGGGAGTTCCTCGATCAGGTGGAGAAGAACGGACCGGTCGTCAACCTGGCCGAGCTCGTCGGTCACGCCAGCGTCCGCGCGGCGGCGTCGACCCAGGTTCGCGGCGCGATGCCTTCCCACGAGCTGGAGCGCTGTCTGGAGGAAACCAGACGCTGCCTCGACGAGGGCGCCTGCGGGCTGAGCTTCGGCCTCGGCTACGACCCCGGAATGTACTCACCGCTGGAGGAGCTGGCGGCCTTCTCTCGGGTGGCGGCCGAGGCCGGCAAGCCCGTCACCGTGCACCTCAAGGCCATGAGCGCGATCTCCCCCACCTACCCGCTCACCTACCTGAAGCCCCACAATCTGCGCGCACTGCGGGAGATGCTGGACGTCGCACGGGAGACCGGCGCAACGCTGCAGGTCTCGCACTTCATCTTCGTCGGCAGGCGGAGCTGGGGGACGGCGGGAAGGGCCCTGGAGATGGTGGAGCAGGCGCGGCGCGAAGGCCTCGACGTCATGATCGACGCCTTCCCCTACACCTGCGGAAACACCACCATCAACGCTCCTCTTCCCTACTGGTTCCTCGCGATGGGGCCAAGGGGCTATCGCTCCCGAGCTGCGCGCGCCAGGCTGCGGGTGGAGCTGGAGATCGGCTTCCGGCTGGTCGGCTTCGTCTACGACGATTTCCAGGTGATGGATGCGGCGATCGAGGGAGCGGAGGAGCTCAACGGATTGACCATCGCGGAGATCGCCAGGCGCCGGGGCACCCGTCCCTTCGACACCCTGCTCGAGCTGAGCGAACGGAGTGGGGGCGAGACGCTGATGCTCTTCCACAGCTACAGCGGTGCGCCGGGCCACGAGGGCGCCCTCGAAGCCGTCCTGGCTGACCCGCACTGCCTCTTCGAGACCGATGCCCTGGTGAGGCGGCGAGGCCATCCGAATCCGGCGGCGGCCGGCACCTTTCCGCGGGTCCTGGGGGAGTTCGCGCGCGAGCGAGGACTGTTCCAGATCGAGGACGCCATCCGCAGGATGACCTCCGCCAGCGCGGAGCGCTTCGGAATTCGAGATCGCGGAATCCTCGCCAAGGGAAAGGCGGCGGACCTGGTGGTCTTCGATCCGGAGCGGATTGCGGATGCACCGGTGGAGGAAGGCAGGCCCGCCGGAAGACCCAGCGGGATCATGCACGTCTTCCTGAACGGAAGACAAGTGGTGAGCGACTCCGCCTTCGTAGAGGGAAGTCGCGCCGGCCGCGTGCTCCGGAGCTGAAGCGGAGACCAGCCGGTCGGCTCGGACGCGAATCCGAGTCGGAACCCGGACCGCGGACTGTCCGGCCCGGCGAAGGCCTCAGTGAAGCGGGTTGCCCGAGAACATGCCGAGTGCGCGCTCGTAGAGCTTCACACCCGCATAGCGCAACGGCTCGTGGCCGACGTACGGCAGGGTCTTGTTCACCAGGGCGAGCTGCGTCAACTCGCTCTCCTCCCCGGCGATCAGCTGGGCGAGAATCTGCCCCGCCAGCTGCGTCATCACCACTCCTTCCCCGTTGAAGGCGACCGCATAGAAGAGGTTGCTCGCGTCGCCCAGCCTGCCGACCGAAGGCACGAAGTCCATGCTGAATCGCCATCGTGCCTCCCCACCCGTGGGTGAATCGAATCCCTTCCAGCTGCGGGAAGGTGACGAGCAGGCTCCGGTGGAGCTTGTCCAGCGCCGGCTGGTAGTTCCCGCTGCTGGGAGAGCTGTCGTAGAAGTAGGGAGCGGTTCGCCGCCGAAGACGATGCGATTGTCCGCCGTGAGCCGCAAGTACATGAACTGGAGTCGCTGGTCGCTCAGCGCCTCACGCCCGGCCCAGCCGATGCTGGCCAGCTGTGCCTCGCTCAGAGGCTCGGTGGCGGCCACGTAGTTGCAGAGCGGGAGTCAGACGGTTGCGGAAGAACCCGAGCTGGGGCGCGTAGCCGTTGAGCGCGATCACCGCCTGGTCCGCGCGCAGTTCGGCGAACTCGGTGACGATCCGCAGGGGCGCTCCCGGCTCGACGCGCATCACCTTCGAGCGCTCGGAGACGACGACGCCCATCTACTTCGATCACGCGCTTCATGCCGCGCGCCAGCTTGGCGGGGTTCAGGATCGCGTGGTTGCGGATCGCGCATCCCTCCGACGAATCGTTCGGATCCGACCCGCTTGCGCGACCTCCGCCTTGTCCAGCAGCTCGACCTCGATACCCATGTTGTCGAAGCGCTGCTTGGTCCCGGCGAGAGCTCTTCGAGGTGCCGCTCCTCCGTGGCCATCATCAAGGCGCCGTTCAACTCGAAATCGCAGTCCACACCGTGTTCGCTGACGAAGCTGCTGGATCTGCTTCAGCCCGAGGAGCGTGGCGTCGTAGTAGGCTCGCGCCGCCTCGGGCCCCTGGTTCTCGTACACGTAGCCGAGGCCGGGCATCCCCGCGTCGGCGAAGCCGCCGTTCCTTCCACTCGCTCCATAGCCGCAGCACGCGCCCTCCAGGAGGACGATGCGCTTGCTCGGGAAAGCGCCGCTGCAGGTTGTAGGCCGCCGACATCCCCGCGAAGCCGCCACCGAGGATCGCGATGTCCGCCAGCTGTCGGCCCTTGAGCGGCCGATTGATCGATTCGCCGTAGAGCCCGGCTTCCTCGAACCAGAAGTTGTCCACGAAGTACTCGTAGAGCTTCGGAGGGCGGTCGGGTCGTTCGTGAACGCGCGCCGCGGCAGGACGGAAGCCGCCCAGATGCCCGCTCCTCCCACCGCCGCGCCCTGCAGGAACCTGCGGCGCGTCAGGCGCTTCTGCTGCACTTCGCTCGAAACCGGCTTTGCCTCGCTCATGTCGTGGTCCTTTCGAAAGTGGGATCCGATTATAGATCGCCCGCGAAGAGCGACACTGCGGAAGAGGTTGATTTCTCATCCCTGGGGAGGTCACCTTCGCGAGAGAGCTCCGCTGCATCTGCTCCGGGGCCGTCCATTCGAGGTCGACTCCAATGCACCAGCCGAGAATTCCCGCACGCCTCGATCGCCGGAGCTTTCTCCAGACCTCCCTGGTCGGCGTCTCGGCGCTGGCGCTGGGGACCTGTGTCAGCGGTGGCCGAGGTCGGCTCGCCTCTGCGGAGCCGGCGGATCTGCCGATCAGCCGCCACCGCCTGCCCGATCAGCCCGCGCCGCCGGCGAACAGCCGCGTCGGAATAGTTCGCGCCGGCGAGCATCCGTCCCATCGGGAGGCCGTTCAGCGCGCGATCGCACTGGCCGGTGGTCTGGAGTTCATTCGACCCGGCGAGACGGTCTTGCTGAAGCCCGCGGTCAACAGTGGCAACGGCTATCCCGCGACCACGGATCCCGAAACCGTCTGGGTCGTGGCCGAGATGGTCAAGGAGGCCGGCGGCGAGCCCTTCGTGGCGGATCGGACCATGTTCCTGCGCTCCACCGAGAATGCCTTCGAGGAGACGGGCATCCGCGATGCGGCCGAGCAGGCGGGAATTCCGTGCCGCTGCCTGGACGATGACGACTCCGTCGCGATCACCCACCCGCTGGCTCAGCACTGGTCGGGCAACCTGATTCGCATCTACTCGCCGGTCATCGAGGCCGATCACATCATCAATCTCTGTACGCCCCGCACCCACGCGCTCGGCGACTTCACCATGGCGATGAAGAACAACGTGGGCGTGGTGAACGGCTCCAGTCGATTCCGGATGCATGTTCCCTGGGGACTCAAGGAGCGGCTGGCGGAGATCAATCTGGTCGTGCGTCCCTCTCTGATCGTGATGGACGGCCGCCAGGGATTCACCAATGGCGGCCCCGACTCGGGTGATCTGGCTCACCCCGGGTTCATCGCAGTCGGATCGGATCCGGTGGCGATCGATGCGGTCGGATTGGCGCACCTGCGCCTCGAGGGGGCCAACCAGGAGATCGGCGAGGGGTCCGTATGGGCGATCCCGATGATGAAGCGCGCCGTCGAGATCGGACTGGGGATTGGTGGCGAGGAGGGGCTCACCCTGCTGGGGACGGATCCGGAGAGCGAGGCCGCATTGCGGTCGCAGCTCGCCTGAGCCGTGCCCGTCTTCTCCTATAGTCTGGTGCGATGATGGCGATGACGATGGCGGAGAAGGTGCTGGCCCGTACCTCGGGCCGGGATTCGGTCAGCGCCGGTGAATACGTCACAGCGGCAGTCGATCGCGTGATGGCCCACGAGGCCTGGACGCTCTGCGCCCTGCGTCTGCTGAAGCTCGGAGTCCAGCGGGTCTTCGATCCCGAGAAGGTGATCGTGATTCTCGATCACTATTTTCCGGCGCCCACCGAGCAGATGGCTCGTGGCCACGCGATGGCGCGAGAGCTGGTCGAGCACTTCGGAATTCGGCACTTCCTGGGAAACGCGGGGATCTGTCATCAGGTGCTGACCGAGCAGGGCCACATCCTGCCCGGTCAGCTGGTCTTCGGAACCGACTCTCACAGCACGACCTACGGCGCGGTGGGCGCCGCGGGTACCGGGCTGGGGCTCACCGAGGTGACCTACGCCCTCGCTACCGGAGAGCTCTGGCTTCGGGTGCCACCGACGGTTCGCTTCCTTCTCGACGGAAGAACGCCGGCCGGAATCATGTCGAAGGACGTCGTGCTCCACCTGGCCGGGCGCTTCGGTACCGAGGTCGCCCAGTACCGCGCCATCGAGTTCGCCGGCCCCGCGGCAGAGCGAATGACCGTCGCGAGCCGTCTCACCATGGCGAACATGGGCATCGAGCTCGGCGCGAAGTTCGCCTTCTTCGAGGCCGACGAAACCACCTGCGCCTACCTGCGCGAGCGCACCGACGAGCCGGTCTCTCCCTTCGGACCCGATTCCGGCGCCGGATACGAGGCAGTCCACGAGATCGACATCTCCGGCCTCGAGCCCCAGATCGCCTGTCCTCACAATCCGGGAAATACGAAGCCTGTCTCCGCGGTCGCCGGGGTGCGGATTCATCAGGCCTTTCTCGGCTCTTGTACCAACGCCAGGCTCGAAGACCTCGCCGTGGCGGCCGAGATTCTGGAAGGCCGGAAGGTGGACCCCGGCACGCGTCTCCTGGTGACGCCGGCTTCCGCGCAGGTTCTCCTCGACGCTACCAGGGCCGGCTACATCGAGATCCTCCTGGAGTCTGGAGCGCACCTCACCACCCCCGGCTGCGGCGCCTGTCCAGGTGGGCACGGCGGCTTGCTGGCGCCGGGGGAGGTCTGTCTTTCCTCGACCAACCGCAACTTCCGCGGTCGGATGGGGAGCCCCGAAGCCGAGGTCTACCTGGGGTCTCCAGCCAGCGTCGCTGCGGCCGCCGTGGCCGGCCACATCGTCGATCCGCGCGAGTTCTGGGACGGGACCACGATCTAGCAGGGGGGGGTAGCGATGCAGACGCGGATACGGGGTCGGGTCTGGAAGTTCGGCGACGACGTCGACACCGACGTCATGGCCCCCTGGAACACCATCTCGGCCCCATGGGAAGAGCGACGCGAATCGGTGTTGCACATCCGCCCCGAGTTCGCGGGCCAGGTCGAGCCCGGGGACCTGATCGTTGCCGGTCGCAACTGGGGCTGCGGCTCCAGCCGCGAGCACGCACCCGAGAACCTCCAGCTGCTCGGGGTCGGCGCCGTCGTCGCCGAGTCCTTTGGACGGATCTACTTCCGCAACTGCATCGCGATTGCCTTTCCGAATCTCGTCTGTCCCGGCATTGCCGCGGCGTGCGAGGAAGGCGACGAGCTGGAAGTCGACATGGAGAGCGGCATCGTGCGCAACCTGACCCGGGGGACCGAGCTTCAGGGGGATGCCTACACGCGCGACATGCTCGAGATCGTGGAGAAGGGTGGACTGATGAAGGTGCTCGAGGCGCGCCTGGCCGCCGGTCGGGAGGCCCCGCAGTGAGCGTCGAAGCGGGTGGTGGTGGTCGAAGGAGAGGACGCGGCGCCCGAGGCGATCCGCCCCAGCCTTGCCCTCGTCGATCGGCTCGGAGTCGATATCGAGTGGCTGCATCCCCCAGTGGGACAGCGCGCGATCGAGCAGTCGGGCTCGTGGTTTCCCCCTGAGGCGCAACAGGCCATCGACGATTCCGATGCCACCCTCTTCGGCGCCACCAGCGGGAAGAGCGCGGGGGCTCTCTTCTACCTTCGCTGGGGCAAGCAGACCTACGCCAACCTGCGGCCCTCGCGTTTCCGTCCGGGCTTCAAGAGCCCGCTGGCGCGCCCGGAGAAGGTCGACTTCGTCATCGTTCGCGAGAATCTCGAGGATCTCTATCTCTTCCTGGAGGGAGAAGTCGAGGACCTCGCTCCCCTCGGCCTGGTGAGTCCCACCGCGCGCCGGCCGGTGGCCGAGATGGGTCCGGGATGTTACGGGCTCAAGGTGATCACGGAGGCCGGATCCGAGCGCGTCTGTCGCTTTGCCTTCGAGCTGGCTCGGGAGCGCAAGGGGCGGGGGCGGCCGGGCCGGGTGACCAGCGGGACGAAGCACAACATGCTGCCCCGAAGCGACGGGCTGTTTCGAGACGTCGCTGAGCGGGTTGCCGGGGAATACCCGGAGATCGAGTTTCGCAGCTTGATCATCGATGACCTGGCACACCACCTGACGGCGAGGCCGGAGGAATTCGACGTGGTGGTGATGCCCAACCTGTACGGCGACGTTCTCTCGGACGCCGCCGCGGGGCTCGTGGGTGGGCTCGGTCTCGCTCCGAGTGGCTGCTACGGGGATGACTACGCCTACTTCGAGTCCGCCCACGGTACGGCTCCCGACATCGCCGGTCGCAACGTCATCAATCCGACGGCCACGCTGCTCTCGGCGGTGATGATGCTCGAGCACCTGGGCTTCGCGGGCGCCGCAGAACGCCTCGACTCCGCCTTGACGCGCGTCTATGCGGATGGGCGCGTCCTCACGCCGGACCAGGGGGGCAGGGCGAGCACGACGGAGTTCTGCGAGGCGATCGCCGCCCTGCTCTAGCTAGGGCAGCAGAATGAGTCTTCCCTACCGTCTGCTGGCTTTCGATGCGCTGGTGGGCAGCGGCGGCGTTTTTCAGGGGAACCGTCTCGATGGGAAGGAAGATGGTGCCGCTGGACAGACCATCGAAGAGCATGGCGTAGGCGCCGCGAATCGACTGCGGATCCGAGAACAGAACCGTACCCAGAAAATAGGTGCGCAGTCCGAGGTTGCGGGCGCCTCCGAGGAAGGCGTCGTCCAGTACCTCCCGAGGCGGATCCCCCGCTGCCCGGCCAAAGAGCACCACCGTGCCCCCGGCCCGGCACATCTCGAAGCTGCGCGCGAATCCGGGTCCCGCCACCGAATCGTAGACCACGTCAGCCCCGGCACTGGCTGTGATCTGCCGGACCCGTTCGACCGGGTCCTCCCGGCGGTAGTTGATCACGTGGAGATAGCCCGCACGGCGAGCGACCTCTGCCTTCTCTTCCGACGAAACCAGACCGATGGAGGGGGCGCGTTTCTGCGCGAGGAGGCCGCCCAGGAAACAGCCCACACTTCCTGCTGCGGCGTGGACGACGACGTTGGTCGCCTCGCCAACGCCGTGGTCGCGGATCATGAAGCAGGATGTGAGGCCCGCCACGGGGCAGGCAGCTGCCAGCTGGTAGCTGATCTGCTCCGGGATTCGGACGGCGAGGACCGCGGGGACCACGGTCTTCTCCGCATAGGCGCCGGCCGCGGTGATGCCCAGCACCCGGTCGCCCTCGGCGAAGCCCTCCACGCCCTCTCCGACGGCGTCCACCTCACCGGCGAAGTCGGTGCCGGGGATGTAGGGATGCGTCTGTCCGCGCACGCCGCGGCGGCGGCCCTGGACGTCGTGAAAATTGATGCCGACCGCTCGGTTGCGAACGCGAAGCGTGCCCCGCGCGACCTCGGGCTCGGGGACGTCGACCGCTTTCAGAACCTCCGGACCCCCAGTCGCCGTGACGTGGATCGCTCGCATGAATCGAGAATACTACGCAGTCGGCATTTCCGCCCATCTTGCGCGGCGTTCCATCCGACCTCAGTCGCGAGCGTTCCGCGGCGCCGGATCTTCTCTTCGCGATGCCCTCTCTGCGAGTGCGCGCACCAGCTCCACCAGCCGCCCGCTCGCGACGGTCTCGTGGAGTGGATGGTCGTCGTCCACTTCGTGGAGCACGACCCACTCCGGTGAGCCGGCGGCGGCCAGGCGGCGGCTGTCCTCGATGTCGATCAGCTCGTCCCGAAGCCCGTGCACCAACCAGATCGGAACACCGGGCGGGAGCTCGGCGTGCGCATCGCGTCGAAGAGCCGCCTGCGCCAGCAGCAGCGTCGCGCCGCGCCAGAGCTCACGCTGTAGCAGCTCCACCGCCACGGCCGCGCCGAAAGAGGATCCCACCAGTACGTCGGGCCGGAAGGCGGCGAGGGCATCGGCCTGCACCGCGACGCAGGCCTCGAAGTCGCTGGTATCCATGGCCGGTGTGAGCGCCTCGAAGTGTCGGGCCAGGAGCCGCGCCTTGTTGCCCTGTGGGCTTCCCTCCAGGCCGTGGATGAACTGAACGCGGAGCCGGGTCATGGGCTTCAGACGTCCCTGGCGCGAAGGTCCGCGCGCAGTGTCCGGCTCGCCTGGAGAAAGAAGAGGCTGGCCAGCCCTCCCACCAGCGCCACCGCGAGTAGCGAGTAACGGATCGCCTCGATCCCGAATCGCCCCGCGAGCTGGTCGTTCAAGAATCCAACCACGAAGGTGCCCACGCCGAGTCCCACCATGTTGAGGATGAAGAGCAGGATCGCCGAGGCGGTTGCGCGCATGCGCAGCTTGACCAGGCCCTGGGTCATCGCGAGCATCGGTCCGATGTACATGTTTGCGATGAAATAGAAGGGGAAGAAGGAAAACAGCGCGAGCGCCGGGCTCTGGAGCAACAGGAACCCGGCGACGAAGGGAACGCCGAGCAGCGCCTGGATCGCGGGGAGCCGCATGTACCAGCTCTGGTCGCGGGCACCGAGCCGGTCCGCGAGTCTCCCGCCCAGGTAGGCGCCGGCGCTGCCGCCCACACCGACGCTCAGGCCGAGCCAGGTCCCGATCTCGACGACCCCCATCTGGTGCACGCGCTCCAGGAAGGCGGGCCCCCAGCTGAGGATCGCGTAGCCGCCCAGCGACTGACACGAGGCGCCGGCGGCGATATACACGAAGGAGCGACGCGAGAGAAGAAACCGGATGACCTCGCGGGTGCCGACCACCCGGGTGTCCGCGGGCCCGCTCTCCGAGAAGCCGCGAGGCAGCTCGCGGACGGTCGTGCGGACCAGGAGCGCGAGCGGAATTCCGGGCAGGCCGACCAACAGATAGACGAGCCGCCAGCCGAAGTGCTCCCGGATGTATCCACCCGCCATGAAGGCGATCATCGCCCCGATGTAGACCCCTGTCGCGTAGATCGAAAGCGCCGTCGCGCGCCGCTCGGGGGGGAAATAGTCGGAGAGGAGGGAGTGGGCGGGCGGACTGCCCGCGGCCTCGCCGATCCCCACGCCGATGCGGGCGAGGGCGAGCTGGGTGAAGCTGCGCGCCAGGCCCGAGGCGGCCGTCATCGCGCTCCAGACCGCGAGTCCGATCGCGATCACGGAGCGGCGCGAGGTGCGATCCGCGAAGCGGGCGATTGGGATCCCCGCGAAGGTGTAGAAGACCACGAAGGCGAAGCCCGCGAGGAAGCCCATCGCGGTGTCGGAGGCCTGCAGATCCTGCTTGATGGGCTCCAACAGGATGGCGAGGACCTGGCGATCGATGAAGTTGAAGACGTAGACGGTGAAGAGGACGCCCAGGACGTAGTAGGAGTAGCCCAGCGAGATCTCTGAATCGGAGGCCTGAGCGGGCGGCGGCGCCTCGGGCTCCATCGACATCCTCTACCTCGGCCGCGCGCCATCCAAGGAGCCGCGGTGACTCCACTATATCGATACCGAGGCTCGGGATGACCACAAACCTCAGGGAGGGGGTAGCTTCATGGAAAGCTCTGCCTGCTCGCCGGCTCCGTAGGAGGTTTCCGGGAGCGCGGCAGAGCGTTCAATGGGACCAGATCCTGAGGAGGTCGCCAGTGCGCTGTGTAATCCCGCTCTCCGTGGCAGTCCGGTGGTTCGTCGGAGGAAATCGGATGATCCCGTCGCCCGCCGCCCCCGTCCGACACACACCGCAAACCCGTTCCCGGAGGCCCGTCGTGGTGGTACGCATCCCTTTGTCCGTCCTTCTCATCCTCACACCGCTGCTCGGCGCGGCCAGGTGCCAGCCGGACGCCCGGATCACGATCCTGGCTCCGGCGTCCGGGCTGGTCGAGAGCTGCGGGCTCCGGGTGGAGTTCACGCTCACGGCTGGGTTCGATCTGGACACGCTGGAGGCGAGCCTGAACTTCCATCCGCTGGCCGTGAGCGGAAGCGGGCGCCTCTACACGATCTGGGTCGATCCGGGCTTTCCCTTGCAGGCCGAGAACCAGCTGCTGGTGCGCGCCGACCGGGTCAAGCGATGGCGTGACGATCACCGTCCGGTCGCGCTTTCAGCTACACGCCCCCGAAAGCCCGCGCACGAGTCATCAGCGATCCGGGCGATCTGATCCAGGGCCCCCTCGCAGGTGGGCGAGTCGGGGACTACCTGCTCGAGAACGGCTGCGCGCGCTTCATCGTCCAGATGGGCCCCCAGCGCGACTTCAACCAGGTGGGAGTCCTTCGGAGGCAACCTGATCGACGCCGAGATCGTCGTCGACGGCGTCCGCCAGGGAAACGACAACTTCTGGGAGATCCAGCCCGCCGTGAACATCGAGACGGTGATCAACGCCACCAGTGTCGTCGTCCTCAACGACGGGGAGGACGGAAACCCCGCGGTGGTCGAGTCCTGCGGGCCCGATGACCTGCTGGACGGCATCAATCCCTCGACTGAGGTCGAGGGCGCCGGGGGAGCACCGCTACCGCCCGAGGTCGACGACAAGGACTACGACGTCGAGGGGTGCACCGCGTACACGCTCGAGCGCGGAGTGCGCCGACTGCAGCTGACGACGACGCTCACCAACATGGAGGCCGCCGACCTCCCGCTGTTCCCCGGCGATTACGTGAGTGGCGCCGGCGAGCTGGAGCAGTGGACGCCGCTGGCGGACGCCTTGCCCTTCCTCGCCCAGGGCGGCGTTGGCGAGCTGCTGGCGAACTGGGGCGCCGACGCGCTCAGCTACTTCGGCTTCGACGAGGCGGAGGGCGTCAGCTACGCCGTCGTCGCGCCCCAGCTGCCGGAGATGTCGCGCCCTCCAGCACCTTCACGACGACGGGCGTCTCCTACCTGATGCACGGGCAGGCGATTCCCGCGGTGCTGCAGGGCGCCGCCTCCAACTTCATCGTGCCGGCGGGTGGCACCAAGTCCTTCACCCGCTGGTTCACCGTCGGCGAGGGAAGCGGCAACGATGCCATCGACGCCCAGGTGGATCTGCTGGGGACTCCGGCGGGCTCGCTCCGGGTCTGCGTCAGCGTCGCCAACGCGGGCCAGGATCCCCTCCCCGGCGCCCGCGTGGCGGCGGCCCGGGACAACCTGGGCGGAACCAGCGGCGCCAACGTGCTTCGAGGGCACTGGGTGACCGGAGCGGACGGCTGCTCCGAAGGGCGGCTTCCGGCGGGGAACTACCTGGTGGCCGCGGCGAAGGAGGGCTTCCCTTACCAGGGGGGTGGCTCGGTTCCCGACACCACGCTGGTGAACGTTCCGGACGGAGGACTCGCCGAGCTCTCGATCGCGCTTCCCGAGACCGGTCGGCTTCGCGTTCTCGTCGAGGACGAATTCGGCCCGACGCCCGCGCGGGTCGGCGTGCTGGGCTTCGACCCCAGCCCGGAGCCGTTGCTGCTGGCCAGCCTGCTGAGCCTCAACGACCTCGAAGAGCTCGCTCTTCGCGGACGCCATCACGGATCCGATTCCCAGCGGCTTCTCCCGCACCGAGTACGCGGGCAAGGACGGCACGCTGGGCGCGGCCGAGTTCGATCTCGAGCCCGGCGACTACCAGGTCGCGGTATCGCGAGGCAACGAGTACTCGCTCTACACGGAGCTGGTGACGATCAACGCGGGCCAGACGACGGAGGTCGACGCGCAGATCGTGCGCGTGCTCGAGACGCCGGGCTTCATCTCCTCCGACTATCACGTCCACCTGATCGACAGCCCGGATTCGCGGATCAGCTCCCGCAATCGCGTGCTCTCGATGGCCGGCGAGGGCGTCGAGAACATCGTCGCGACCGACCACTCCGTCATCACCGACCTGAGCCCGACGATCGCGGCGCTCGGACTGGAAGCCTTCGTCAGCTCCACGCCGGGTGAGGAGATCACGACCTTCAGATACCGGGCACTACAACGCCTACCCGCAGGGGCTCGATCCGGCGAGCCCACAGACGCGGGGATCGACCGACTGGGCAGGGGCGGCGCCATCCGGGCGAGGACTTCCCCTCCTTCGGCAACTACATCCTCAGTCCCGTGGAGATCGAGGCGCTGGCGCTCTCCGATCCCCAGAACGCCGGACTCGAGACGGTCGTTCAGATCAACCACATCGACAGCCACTTCTCGCCGCTCAAGATCGACACCTCCCTGGTACCCCCGGCGTCGCTGCTGGCCGCGGGGGACGCTCGTGGCGATGCGCCTGGATCCGGGCATCGCGGACTTCTTCCACCCCTTCCAGGCGCTGGAGGTGTGGAACGGGAACACGATCGGCCACCAGAACGAGTTCCTCCTCGAGCGGATCGGGATCTGGATGAACCTGCTCAATCAGGGCTTCGTGGCGACGGCGATCACCGATACCGACACCCATTCCTTCCACGATCTCCGCTCCGGGGGAGGCCGCACCTGGACGCCCTCCTCGAGCGACGCCCCGGCGGGGATCCTCGACGCCGAGATCGGCCTGGCCGTGAAGGCCGGAAAGGCCGTTGGAGGCCAGGGGATCTTCGTCCTGACCCGTCTGGTGGCGGACAGCACCGGCGAGACCACGGGATTCGAGCTGGGTGATCCGATGATCGTCGTCAACACTCCGGGGGGTGGCGTGGATCTGCGCCCCGGAGTCCGCACGACCGATGGGGCCGTGCACCTCGACATCGAGATCCAGGCGCCGGCCTGGGCTCCCTACGACACCATCGAGGTCTACACCAACTCCGCTACGACCGTGGCCAAGACGAACGACGGGGTCCCCGTGCTGTTCGGGGCGTCGCCCGACATGACACTCACGCTGGGCGCGGGGGATTTCAGCGTCGATTCCGTCGACGTTTCACCCGACCCGCTGAATCCGATTCCGGGAGCGATTCGTCTGGAGACCAGCAAGCGGATCACCTTCTCTGGAGCGAGCGCGCTCACCAGCGACACCTGGGTCGTCGTATTGGCGAAGGGAACCCGGAACGTCGTCTGCGCCGATGTTCCCGGTGCACGCCAGCGGTCTCGACCTCGGTGAAAACCCCGACCTCGCGTCCATCGTCGACGTGACGACGACCGAGGCCGGGATCCGGGCGCTCGGCTTTGCCAATCCGCTGTTCGTGGACATGGACGGCAATCCGGGCTTCGATCCACCCATCGGCCCGACGCCGGAATGACCCGGCCCGGGCTCCGAGCCGCGGCCTGGGTCCTCTCGGGTCTGCTGCTCGGGGTCGGGAGCACTGCGTGGAAGGCCGGTGGGGAGTCGAGGACCCTGCCGCCCGCGCCGGGCGGGGCGCCGCTGCTGGCTGCGTCCGAGACGAGCTCGGCGACCGTGGTGGGCACCGTGGGTCCCGCGGTTCGGCTCGACGTGCGCGGCCTCGCGGCCGAGCTGGTGGTGGAGCGGGTGCTGGCCGGAGCCATCCGGCCGGGGAGCCATCAGCGGATCGCCTGGGAGGAGATCTCACCGCAACGCGCCTCGCGTTTTCCCGAGGGCTCGAAGCTGGTCGTCGCCCTCGAACCGCTTCCCAGGGGCTCTCTCTGGCGCACGCGCTTCCCGGACGGCGAGGCGCTGGCGGTTGCCGCCCGGGGCAACGCTTTCTTGCGGGAGCCCGATACCGCCACCCTCGACGCGCTGGCGGCCTATCTCGCCCTGGAGTCGTCGGCCCGGTCGGAGTCCCGGGGCGTCAGCGCACTGCTCGGCCTCGCCGCCGACGGGCACCTGAGCCTGGCGGCGGCGGCGTTATCGAAGCTGGACGCGGTCCCGGAGCTCGACGCCCGGCTGACCGACGTCGGTCGCGATCACTACAGCCGGCTTCTGAGCGATCCGGAGCGCCCGCTCGCCCTCCGTCTCCAGGCCCTCGAGCTGGCGGGACGCCGCGCTCTTCAGTCTCTTCGGAGCTCGATCGCACCCTGGGCGAGGCCGGGATCTCCGCTCGAGGCGCCTGCGCTGGCCGCCATTGCGCAGATCGATGGAGGGCTCTCGAAGTCGGCCGTGGAGGCGCTACTTCTCCGTCCCGAGGCTGCGATTCGAGAGATCGCGGTCCGGTTCGCCCGAGAGGGGATCGGGGACGCCCGGCTCGAGGCATTGATGCAGAAGGATCCGGCTCCGGAGGTGCGCGCCGCGGCACTCCAGACCCTGATCGAGCGTCGCGGATCCGCGGCGCTGGACGCGGCGCTTCCACTGCTCTTCGACCCCGACCCGCTGGTCACGCGCACCGCCTCGGTCGGGATCGCCTCGCTGGGGAGCGAGGCGGTCCCGAAGCTACGACGGCTGCTCGAGCAGCGTCCTTTCGACGAGGCCCGCGAGCTCGCGCCGGTGGCGTTTGCCATGGCGATGGCCGGTCCCGAGGGACGGAGCGCACTGGGCGAAATCGCTGCGAGCCACCCCGACGCCCGGGTTCGCAGGCTGGCGGGGCTCGCGCTGGGACGGTTCTCCGGGGATCCCCACTGATGCGTCCGCAGCCGAGACCGATGGGATCCCTGCATCGTCGCTACTGGACGATCGTCGAAGCGACGCCGGATTGGCCTGCTTCGCGCGGAGTTGCCGGTAGGAGGAAAGCCCCTGCTCGCGGAGAGTTTCTCGAGGAGAGGACGCGGGCTTGACCTGACTCCGGGACCGAGCCCGACTCTGTTAGAATCGCACGCTCTCGAATGGAGGTCTGTCGCCATGCAACGCATCCCCGTGTCTCGCGGACGTCGCGCCAACCGCACCCTCGCGGTTCTTCCGCTGCTTCTGACCGGCCTCTTCGCCATCGGCTGCCAGGATGGCTATGTCGGCGAGAAGTGGTTCCGCAGTCGGCAGATCGATTATCTGGAGTTCGCTACCTCGGTACCGCTTCGCCCCGGGAGCACCCTCCACGTGATGAACTACCTGGAGCGCGCGCGGCGCGATCCCGACTTCGCGGCTCCCCCCGATGGAGCGGTCCCCGCGGATGCCTGGGACGGTATCTTCGACAAGCTCTGGAGTCTGAAGGACACCAGCGACTTCGATCTCCTCTACCTGATGAACCTGCTCTACGCCTACCGGGGTCACCCTGCGGTGCCGGAGGCCCTCTGGCTGGAGGCCGAGCAGGCCGTACTCGACTTCAAGTACTGGTACGCCGACGATACCCCGGTCCGAATCGTCGACGGCGAGCAGGTGGTCGACCAGATGTGGTACTGGAGCGAGAACCACGTGCTCCTGTTTCGTGTCAACGAGTACCTCGCGGGCCAGCTCTTCCCGGATCGGACCTTCACGGTGACGGGGCTGACCGGCGCTCAGCATCGGGCGCGAGCGGAAGCCGAAATCCTCACCTGGATCGACCATCGGTCGCGCTGGGGCTTCACCGAGTGGCACTCGGACGTCTACTACCAGAAGGACCTGACGCCCCTTCTCACCCTGGTGGAGTGGTGCGACGACGAGTACATCGCCCACAGAGCGGCAATGCTGCTCGACGTTCTCTTCCTCGACGTCGCCCTGCATCTCCACAAGGGCAATTTCGGCGCCACCCACGGCCGTTCCTACGTGAAGGACAAGGCTCTCCGCGACGACCCAGGACAACTTCCACTCGAGCAAGCTCTTCTTCGAAGACACCGAGCTGCCCTACACGAGCACCTCGGCCGCCGACGCGTCACTCCTCTCGCGGGCCAGGAAGTACCGGCTGCCCGCAGTGCTTCGGGAGATCGCGCGCGACGACACCCCGATGGTGGACCGGGAGCGGATGAACCTGTGGCTCGACGAGGTGCCGCCGGAGGATCTCGATTCACCCATTCCGGACGCTCCCTACGGACTCGACTTCGACGACGAGGCGAACCTGCCTCTCTGGTGGTCGATGGCCTCCCAGCCACTCTGGCTGATGCTTCCGCTGACCTTCGAGGTGGCGGAGCGAGAGAATCTCTGGGAGGCGCAGTTCGAGTCCTACTGGGATCTCGCTGGCCCCATCTATGACGAAGACATGGAGGTGTGGGTGCGCCGTGCCTGGGGGCTGCTCCAGATCCTGTGGCCCATGGTCAATTCGGCGCTCCTGATGGAGGTCAACACCTACACCCATCGCACCCCGGACTACATGCTCTCGACGGCTCAGGACTACCGGAAAGGGTTGCGCGGGGAGCAACACCACGTCTGGCAGGCGACCTTGGACGAGAAGGCGATCGTCTTCACCCAGCACCCGGGGAAGCTGCCAATCCCAGAAGGAAGCCCGATCCCCCCCGACTGGAACTGGCAACGCGAGGACGAGCCGGGCCCTGGCTACTGGACGGGAGAGGCTTCGCTGCCGCGCTCCGCTCAGCACCAGAACGTCGGCATCCACATCTACGCCCCTCAGTACACCCCGATTGCATTCTATGGGTTCGACTATCGTCAGGAGACCCACGCCTACTTCCCCTGGGCGCACTTCGACGAGGAGCCGATCCAGGAGGGCCACTGGACCTTCGGGCGCAAGGGCGACGGATTCGTCGCTCTCTACTCTCTCCTTCCCACCGAGTGGCGGGTGGGGCAGCCCGAGGTCTTCGAGAACGGCGGTCTTCCATTCGATCTGGTCGCGCCTGGGAGTCCGTTGAACGTGTGGATCGTCGAGTGCGGAAGCGCCGCGGAATGGGGAAGCTTCGAGGCTTTCCGTACCGCCGTCGCGTCAGCGCCCGTGACCACGACGCCGCTTGGAGACGAGGACGGCAACGGCCGTCCCGACGGCTTCGACGTGGAGTACGTCTCCCCGAGCCAGGGAGCGATGAGCTTCGGCTGGCACGCGCCCCTCACGGTCGCCGGTCAGGAGGTGCCCATCGCCGACTACCCGCGCTTCGAGAATCCCTACGTCGAGGCCGGATTCGATGAACGGCGTTACGAAATCTCGGCCGGGGACTACGGCCTGATGCTCGATTTCGCAACCGGGGATCGAGTGGCAGAGGGGCCGCCGCGGAAGCTGCCCGGCTTCCCGAGATGACTCGCGCTTCGCCACTATTTCGGCGTCTGATCGGCGCTGCGTGGAGGTAGCTCCGCAAGAGCTCGCTCGGCGTGCTCGTTCAGCGGTCCCGGCCGCTCCAGGACCTGCTCGAAAGCGCGGCGGGCGAGGTCGATTTCTCCTCGAGCGTGATGAGCGATTCCTACCGCGAAGATCTCCGCCTGGGTGGGATCTGGGCGTCCTCCGAACAGCTCGATTCGGCGACCGGCCATGTCGTGGATCACCGCATCGAAGTCGGGGTCGCCGCGCAGCTGCTGGAAGACATTGCCCTGCAGGATTTGCTCGAAGCCGTCGAAGCCGCGCTCGTGAGCCGCCCGCAGCGACGCCACGGCTTCTCGGGGGCGACCGTTCTGCACCTGGCGATGCGCCCGCAGCAGATGGCCGTGCATCCCATCGGGGTAGTGCGCAGCGGCGTCCGCCAGCACCAGCGCGGGCACCGCCCAGATCCTCGCCCGGTCGTGGGCTCGAAGGGACAGCGTGGCGAGGACGACGATCGCGACTACCGCACCCACCCGCGCGGGCCAGGGGCCGCGCAGACGAAGACGCGGGAGCAGCGACTGCGCGGCGAGCAGCGTGCCGCCGATCAGGCCGGGCAGGATCGGGTAGAGGTAACGATCTGCCAGCGGATGGGGAAAGGGAAGGATCTGGCTGACCGGCAGGAAGGCCACCCCGGCCCAGATCCACCAGGCGGCCTCCTCCCGTCCTGCGCGCAACACGACGAGGGTGCGGGCGGTAATGGCCGCGATCACCGCCAAGCCCGCGAGCCAGCCGAGGTTGAGAAGAGAGAGGGCGGGGCCGGGCTCGTGAAAGGCCGAGAGGCCCCGTGAGGTGGCGGCCATCTCCAGGTAGCGTGCGACCAGCGCCACCGACGAGCGCAGGCGCACCCACGGGTCCGGATCGATCGGCTCCACGTAGGTGATGGTTCTTCCGACGGCGAGCATCTCGGCGACCGCGAATCCGGCGAAGACCGCCGACCAGACGCCCAGCCAGAGCAGGGCGCGCCGGTGCTGTTCCCGACCGCGTCCTGCGCGGCGCAGCCAGGTGAGAACCGCGGCCACTGGAAGGGCCAGGGCCGCGGTTGGCTTCGCCAGCAGTCCCAGGCCGAAGGCGAAGCTGGAAAGCACCGGCCGGCGCTCGAGGGCCAGTAGCGCCAGCAGCGTGAGCACGAGAGCCGAGCTGGTCTTGAGCTGCGAGATCCAGGCCACGGCCTCGACATTGGCGGGGTGAACCAGAAAGAACGCTCCCCCGAACAGGGCCGCGGGGTCGGCGACTCCCGAACGGCGGAGCAGGAGGACCAGCAGAACCGAGGCCAGGGCGTGGACGAGGACGTTTACCAGGTGATAGCCCGGGACGCTCGAACCGAAGACCTGGTACTCGACGGTGTGTAGAAGGAGATGAACCGGTGAGTAGTTGTGAACGAGCACCACCGGCTGGCCGGTGGGATCGAGCACCTCGAGCAGACGCCCGGCCGAGGGGTCCGTGACGTAGGGGTTCTGCGGGATGTAGTGGAGGTCGTCGGCGAGAAACGGCCCCCGCAAGGCGGCGCTGTAGATGCCGAGCCCCATCAGGACGAAGAGCAGCGACGAGGCGAGCAACAGCTTTCGCGGCGGCAGAGGGCTTCCGCTGCGACGAGTCTGCTTTCGACCCAGCTTGGTCACGAGGCCCCCGTTCTCCGCGAGCGTTTCGGGGCCGGGCGCCGGCCCTGGAGGGGCCGACTTCCTCCTTTGGCTTCAGCTCGGGCCGGCTTCCTGCCGCGGCCACAGCGCATCCGACTCCTGGCGCTCCGCGCATCATAGTTTGCGTCGCAAGGGCGGCAAGCGGAGCTCGCCAGGTGCGGGTTGCGCCTCTCGACCGCAGCTTTGGTCCGGTCGAGGATCCTTTCTCCCCTGGGGGGAGGGTGCCTGAGTCCGAAACTCCGACGAAATCGGCGTAGCGCCCTTGGGAGTTGTGATCTAACTTGCGCCCAAGGGCACCAGGGGAGTAGAGTAGCTTCCGTTGTCCCCCGTCCGGGATGGCGCAATGCCGAATATAGGCCGCGGAGCCGGGTGTCTCCGGCACGACTCGAAAGAGGTCAAAAGGTCACCAGGCCAAAGTGCAAGGTACCAGGAGGAGTTTCTCAATGCGCAGCTTCTTGAAGATCGTCTCGGCCGCGGGCCTCGCAATGGCATTGGCCGCCAGCGCACAGGCGGCGCCGTACGTCGGCTCTGTCAGCTACTCGCTGTCGACCCTTCCGGGTCTCGTGGCGTCTGGATCGGGTAGCGGTACATCCACCCCAGCCGGGACCATCACGCTTCCGAGCGCCTGGGCATCCGCCGGTCCGCTGCTGATCACATTGGCGCCGACCGCAGCTGCGCCGCTCAGCGCTCTCAACATCGTGCTCACGGCACCTGGGCCCTGCAGCTTGACCGCCGCCGGAGGTCCTGGCGGAGGAGTCGGTGGTGCCTGCGGGCTCGGCGGCACCGCCAACGCGCTGGTCGGCGGCGCCCCGTTCCTGATCGTACCGTTGAGTAACCTCGGTGCGGGAGGCCGCGTCAGCTTCGGGGCGTACGGCAGCTACATCGACGGGCAGCAGTGGACGACGGGAACTGCTCCGGTCACCATCAACGGTGTCACGCTGACCACGGACAATGGCGGTCCGATATTTCGATGACGGGCTCCGACGCCCGCACGGCGGGTGGTCAGGGCCAGGTAACGCTCGTCGCGCCGGGTGGTCTGATGAGCACGCTGGGTGGGCCCTTCCCGCTCTTCGTCTCGATGACGCTCAACTTCGTCCCCGAGCCGGGGGGCCTCCTGCTGATGGGATCGGGCATCGCCACTCTTGTCCTTCTCGGCAGCAGGCGAATGCGAAGCTGACGCGTCAGCGCCGCTCTTCAAGGTGATTCGGGGCGGTCATCCCTCTTGGGATGACCGCCCCTTGTCTTGTGGCGTTCCTGGCGGATCTCCCCGCGGGGGTGAACTTTCTTCCTCGCTTTTCTGACACTTCTTCGTCACCGCAACCACTTAACGAATAGCTGTCGATGTCACCTCTTCGGGGTTGGCCCGAGGCTGGCAAAGCTCCCGCAGTCGAAGGTCGATCGGCGCGTTCGAGAACGTCACAAGGGAAAGCACAGAAGGAGTCCCTCAATGCGCAGATTCTTAACGTTCATCTCGGCCGCGGGCCTCGCAATGGCATTGGCGGTCAGTGCCCAGGCGACGCCGTACGTCGGCTCTGCCAGCTTCGCGCTGTCGACCCTTCCGGGTCTGGTAGCGGCTGGATCGGGTAGCGGTACATCTACCGCCGGCCGGAACTGATCACGCTTCCGGGCGGCTGGGCAGCTACCGGTCCGGTTCTGATCACCTTGGCCCCGACGGCGGCCGCGCCGCTCACCGCTCTCAACATCCAGCTCACGGCGCCCGGGCCGTGCAGCCTCACCGCCGCCGGCGGCCGTGGCGGAGGAGTTTGGTGGTGCCTGCGCACTCGGCGGCACCGCCAACGCGCTGGTCGGTGGCGCGCCGTTCCTGATCGTACCGTTGCGGTGTGCGGGCCTGGGGTCGGTGTCGGCCGGCGGATCGCCTTCGGGCCCTACGGCAGCTACATCGACGCGCGCCGTGGACGACCGGAGTTGCTCCGGTCACTCATCAACGGGGCCACGCTGACCACGGACAATGGCGCTCCGATCTTCATGACGGGGTACCGATAACCGCGACGCGGCTGGTCTCGGCCAGGTCACGCTCGTCGCGCCGGGTGGTCTGATGAGCACGCTGGGTGGGCCCTTCCCGCTCTTCGTCTCGATGACACTCAACTTCGTCCCGGAGCCGGGCACGCTGCTCCTGCTGGGATCGGGCATCGCCGGCCTCGCAATCGTGGGCCGCAAGCGAATGAGTCGCTGATCGCAAGCTGATTCTCGACACAACCAGGGCGGTCACCCTTCGGGGTGGCCGCCCTTTCTCTTTGGTCTTCCTGCCGCGCTCGTCGCAGCTCTTGAGCTGGTGGGTTCCTTGCTCGATGATCTGGTCGAACGCAACATGGCGTGGCCGAGCGAATCTCGGCTGAGGCCGACTGACTTCTGGAGGAAGGTATGCGGATTCCGGTCCTGATCGCTCTCGTCGCCCTCGCGGTCTCGCCTCTGGCGGGTGCTGCAGAGGGCGAGGACCCCGCGGCCGAGGTCCTGGCCCTGTTCGACCCGATGCTGACCTCGATCGATTCGATTCTCGACGACCCGGGAGCCAGTCCCGATCAGAAGCGCGCCCTGATCGAGCGCGAGTTCGACATCTGGATCGACTACGCGACCATGGCCCAGGCCGCGCTCGGACCTCGCGCCAAGGAGTTCTCGGCCCTCGAGCTCGCGAACTTCGCCAGCGAGTTCGAGCGCTATTTTCAGCACTTCTACGTGTCTCGCATGGCGCTGCGCGACGCCGCTGCCCGGGAGGCCGTCGACGCCAGCTACGATCCGCAGTCAGACGCCGTCACGGTCCGGGTGCCGGGTGCCGCCGCCATCAGCGGGCCCTTTCCGGAGCGCACTACGGATCCGAGGAACGTGGATGCACAGTTCCGGCTTCGGAGGCGCTACGGCGACTGGCGAATCGTGGACGTCAAGATCGGTGGTGTGGGTGTGACGAAGCTGTTTCGACAGCAGTTCGAGTCATTGCTCCGCACCGAGACTCCGGAGCAGTTGATCGCTCGGCTTCGCGATCGCAACGAGCAGCTGGAAGCGCGGAATCCGCTCGACCCGAGGTCGCCCGCGATGCGTCAGCGCTGAGAGGGTTCCTCGGTCCGCCGAAACGGGGTCGCGCCGATCGGGTAGAGGATTGCGGAGATCGCGAGCTCGGCCCCGAGCCAGACCAGCCGCAGAAGGGCAGCACTGGCCCAGGCGGCCAGCTCTGGATGCGGGCTCAGCGTTTTCAGGTAAGGGATCATCAACGCGACCAGGGCGGCTTCTCGAACGCCGATTCCTCCTGGCGAGACCAGCAGCAGGAAGCCGGCCACCATGGCCAGGGAGACGCTCGCCGTGTAGCGCGGCAACTCTCCGATCGGGTCGAGCCCTGGCATCGCCATCGCCTCGAGCGTGGCCCAGTAGCTGAGGCCCAGGAGAGCCCATGCCAGCGTCATCAAGACCCAGCCCGTCAGCAGCGTGCCAACCCGGAGATTGCCGAGCTCGAGAGAGAGGCCGGAATCCGATTTTCCCACGCCAGCCAATCGGGCCAGACGCTTGAAGATCGCCGGCAAGGTCGGAAGGCCTGCCAGGAGCATCAGGCCCACGGCCCCCCAGAACTTCGGAGCTTCGCCGCGAAACCCGACGGCCAGGACGACCGCGGCCAGAAAGGCGCCCACGGCCATCATGGTGAGCGTCTCGAAGAAGACGCTGGCGGCCGCGACTCCCGTGTCGACTCGATGGCCTCGGATCATGCCGGTGCGGATGATCACGACCAGGGCCTTGCCCGGGACGTACTTCCCGAGGTGGCCGACGAAGTAGGCCCGCAGGGATTCTCCGAGGCGGGGGTCTTGCCCCAGCACGCGAAGGACACGGTGCCAGTAGACTCCGGCCAGGAGCAATCCGAGCAGATAGAGGATCCCAGACACCAGGATCCAGCCGGGCCGGATCTGCCACGGGTACTCACCGAGCTGGCTCCACGCGTCGTAGAGGGTCTGCCGGAGCGACCAGAGGACGACCACCACGACCAGCAGCTTGAGGGCTCTCAGAAGCCACTTCCGGTAGGTCGATCGTTCCCGGCTCACAGGAGGGCTCCAGGGCGGGATCCTGCGCACGGGGATCGAAAATTGGACACCGCGCCCGATTGTGGCGGTGTACCCAAAGACATTCAAGGCAGCGGGACCGTAGTGGAGGCCGGAATCCGTAGTGAAGAGCCGAGGAAGGCCGTCTTCGTCCCGCACCGCGCACCGCGCCAAAGGCGGCGCGGCGTGATATAACCGGCGGGCTCTGCCGCGCCCCGAGGCGTTCAGCTCGGGGCGTAGCGAAATCAAAGTGGTGGTGAAGCATGACCGACGCCGAGCTTCGCGACGCAGGGTCGCCGCTCTCCGTGGGGGAGGCCCGGGCCCTGTTCCCGGGCCTCGCGAACACGACCTACTTCGCCACCAACGGCCAGGCCCTCCTGCCCAGTTCGACCCGAGACCGGCTGGCTGAGGGCATCGACGACCTGATGGCGCGGGGCTTTGCGGCGTCGGCGGCGCTGGACGCGAACGTCGAGAGGGTGCGCGGCCAGGTGGCACGGCTGCTCGGAGCGGAGCACGACGAGATCGCTTTCGTGCGCAACACGGGTGAGGGCCTGTGCCTGATCGCCGCCCGGATCGACTGGCGACCGGGAGACGAGGTGCTCTGCTTCGGCGGGGAATACCGCAGCGTGGTTCACGCCTTCCAGGGCCAGGCCCACCGCGGCGTCGAAGTGCGCATCGCTTCGCCCCAGAACGGGCGCGTGACGCCCGAGCTGGTGGCGAGCCAACTCCGCGAGCGAACCCGCGCCGTGGCACTGTCGTGGGTGCGTTACGACAACGGCGCGCGGGCGGATCTGGTAGCCATCGGGCGCCTCCTCGACGATGCGGGCGTACTCTTCATCGTGGACGGCATCCAGGGATTGGGAGTGCTGCCCCTCGACGTCAGGGGCGCCGGGGTCGGGTTCCTGGCGTGCGGCGCGCACAAATGGCTCCTCGGCGTGTCGGGCACGGGAATCCTGTACCTGCGCCGCGAGCTCCTTCCCTCGCTGCTACCCAGTCACCTGGGCGTTACGTCGATGCAGGACGCAGAGACGCTCCACTGCACGGGGGATCCGTATCGCGTCTGTCCCGTGCCCGCCGCGCGCCAGGTGGAAGAAGGTGGGCGCAACGCGCTCGGCATCGCCGCCCTGGGTGCGAGCCTGGATCTCCAGGCCCGGATCGGTGCGGATGCCATCGCAGAGCAGGTGAAGACGGTGACCGATCGGCTCTGCGACGGGTTTCGAGCGGCGGGCGGTCGGGTGCGCAGCCCGCGCGACGCCGGCGAGTGGTCCGGGATCCTGCTCCTCGAGCCTCCGCCGCGGGTGGACCTCCACGATCTCTGGGGCCGGCTCCTCCGCGAGCAGGTCGTGGTCGGGATCCGCGAGGGCGCGCTCTGGGGCGGGGCCCACTACTACAACAATCTGGACGACGCCGAGCGCCTGCTCTCCTTTCTGTGACGCTGACCAGGCAGGGCGGCTTCTGGACGGGGTCGCCAGCGGTGACGTAACCTGACGAGAGGGAGGAACGCTGAAATGGCCAATATCACCGGTGGTGAGCTTTTCGCACGCTGTCTCGCTAGCGAAGGGGTGCAGTTCGTGTTCGGGCTTCCGTGCCCGGAGGTGGATCCGCTCCTGGCAGTGCTGGAGGCGCACGAGATCCGCTTCGTCCCGCTGCGACACGAGGCGGCAGGCGCCCACATGGCGGAGGGTCTCTACAAGACCACTGGACAGGTGGCCGTGGTGCTGGGAAATCCCGGTCCGGGCTCTGCGAACCTGATTCCGGGCCTGATCACCGCCCGGCACGAGGGCGTTCCTCTGGTAGCCCTCACCGCGCAGCACCGTCTCGCGAACGTCTATCCCTCGCCGCCTTCGACCTTCCAGGGCCAGGATCAGCTCAATTCGGTCGGCAGCAGCGTCAAGTGGGGTGGGCCGATCCTGTCGTGGGACCGGATCCCGGAGGTCGTGCGCTTCGCCTTCCGCGAGATGTGGTCGGGAAGGGCCGGGCCCGTGCAGCTCGAGGTGCCCTCACCGGTGATGTACGCGGAAGGCGAGGAGTCCAGCGTCCGCGTGCTCCCGCCCGAGAGCTACCGCGTCTGCGCAGCCGCAGGCCTCCGAGTCGCAGCTCGAGCAGGTGGCGGAGCTCCTCGCATCGGCCGAGCGACCCGCCGTGATTGCCGGCTCGGGCGTGGATCGCGCGGGTGCGAATGCGGCCCTGCTCCAGCTCGTCGAGATGCTCGGCTGCCCGGTGATCGCCACCATGGCGGGGCGTGCAGTGGTCCCTGGCGACCACCCCCACTGCCTCTACGGATTCAGCACCGGCGGCGATCTCGTCAAGCGCGAGGCGGACGTGGTGCTCGTGGTGGGATCGCGGCTCGGCAACCTGGATCTTCCCTACGACAAGTACTGGGGCGATCCCGCCAGTCAGAAGATCGTTCAGATCGACGTGGATCCCCGACACGTGGGAGTTACGCGACCCCTGACGCTGGGCATCCTTGCCGAGGCGAAGAGCGCTCTCGAGGGTCTGGTGCGCGTCCTCGAAAAGCGCGGCCTGCGCCGAGAGGAGGCGAAAGACCTGGCCCGCTACCGGCAGGCCGAGCTCACCTGGCAGGACGAGCTGTTCAAGGCGGCGGACGAATGGTCGGGCCCCGCCCTCCACCCCGCCCAGGTGATGCGGTCGATCGGAGAGGTCTTCGGGCGGGAGGCGATCTACGTCACCGACGGAGGCAATACCTCGCTCTGGGCCCACCGGTTCCTTCCGCCCACTCAGCCGCGCTCCTATCTCAACATTCTGGAGCTCGGCATGCTCGGAACCGGAATTCCCTCCGCTCTGGGCGCGAAGCTCGGCAGTCCCGAGCGCGACGTGGTCTGCGTCACCGGCGACGGCGCCGCCGGCTTCAACTTCATGGAGATGCAGTCTGCAGCGCGGGAGGGGCTCGACATGACCACCGTGGTCTTCGCCGAGGGCTCCTGGACCATGGAGGAGCCGAACGAACGGCTCCGATATGGCCGCACCTTCGGCACGGCGCAGGGCACGATCCGGTGGGACGTCGTCGGTCAGGGCCTCGGCTGTGCGGGCTTCTACGCCGAGCGGTTGGAGGAGGTCAAGCCCGCCCTCGAGAGCGCGAAGGCGGAAAAGGGCGCCGCGGTGGTGTGCATCCGGAGCGATCGCGACGCCAATCTCGCCATGCCCGGGGAACTTCTGATGCGGTTCCTGGAGGTCTACGAGGGCCCGATCGGCTGACTCTTTCGCGGGCGTTCGTTCTTGCAGCACCGAGAGATGAAAAACCTTCAGCAGGAGGCGGATGCAATGTCCGACATCTACCAGAAGCTTCGTGAACGACTCGACATGTTTCCCCAGGGTTTTCCCAGGACCGAGAGCGGCGTCGAGATGGAGATCCTGCGAGAGCTCTTCAGTCCAGACGAGGCCCAGATCATGCTTTTCCTCGGGCCGAACCCCGAGCCGGTTTCGGCTGTGGCCGGCAAGATGGGGCGGGACGAAGGGGAGCTGGGGAAGCAGCTCTACGACATGTCGCGGCGTGGATTGATCCTGCGATTCCGAGTCAGCGACGAGGAAGCCCTCTATTTCCTCGCGCCCTGGGTGGTGGGGATCTGGGAGTTCCAGGTCAAGAATCTGAACGACGAGAACATCCGGCTCTACGAGAAATACCACGAAGAGGCGATGGTTCCCGAGAGAAGGAAGTCCAAGGCGGCCGGATTTCGGGTGATTCCCGTCGAGCAGGAGCTGAAGGGCAGCTCCGAGGTCGAGACCTACGAGAAGGTGTCCGAGATCATCGAGTCCAGCACCCGGTTCGCCGTCGCCGACTGCATCTGCAGGAAGGAAGCCCAGATGTTCGGCCATGGCTGCGACAAGCTGCTGGAGGGTTGCATGATGTTCGACATGGCTGCCGCGTACTACATCGAGAACGAGGTGGGCCGGGAGATCACCAAGGAGGAGGCGAGGCAGATCCTCGCCAAGGCGGAAGAAGACGGCCTGGTGCACCATTCATCGAACCACCTGGGGAAGAAGATCTTCATCTGCAACTGCTGCGGCTGCTGCTGCAAGGCGCTGGCCAATGTCACGAAGCATGGCAATCCGGATGCCATCGCCCAATCGAACTACTACGCGGTGATCGACCCGGACGAGTGCAACGCCTGTGAGGTCTGCATCGACCGATGCCAGGTCGACGCCATCGAGCTGTCGGATGACGTCGCCGCAGTCGACAAGGACGCGTGCATCGGATGCGGACTCTGCGTCTCCAGCTGTCCGACCGAGGGGATTTCCCTGGCCCGGAAGACAGGGGACGAGGTGTCCCCGATCTTCACCGACGACGTGGAATTGCTGCAGTCCGTGGCAAAGGACAAGAACAAGGAATATCCCTTCCAGTAGAGTCGGACTGTCGGGGCTACGACCCGGCCCAGATCAAGAAGTCGAGGAGCTCGGCCGTGGTGCGCTCCGGATCTTCGAGGGCGGTCATGTGGCCCCGGCTCTCCAGCACGACGTGGCGGTTGTTTGGAATCTCTCGCGCCAGCTGCTCCGAGGGCTTGACGAAGAGTACGTCGTGCTCGCCCAGCAGGATCAGGCAAGGGCAGGTGATCCCGCGCAGCTCGCGGATGCGCGGATCCGGGTCGTCGTAGAAGGACGACATGAAGTCGGCGAGCGTATCGGGGTCGCCGCGGCGCTGGAGCGCCTCGAGCATGGCAAAGGCGGCCTCCGGGTTCTTCGCCGCGTGCATCCGGTTGAGAAAGACGTTCTCTCGCGAGAACTCCCGGCCCCTCGGAGAGATTTCGTCCCATGTCTGCCCGCGAAAACCGGCCGCCATCTGCTCGCCCAGCCCCGGGGTTCGCTCGAAGCTCGCATCCGGGTCGGTGACCTCCGCGGCCGCGTCCGTGGGCAGGGTCGCGGATCCGGTGTCGGTGGACATCAGACTGAGCAGACGCTCCGAGTGGCCCATCGCGTAGCGCAGGCCCGCCATCCCGCCGGTGGCGTGAGTGAGCAGGTGAAAACGCTCGAGTTCGAGGTGGTCCGCGATCGCGCCGAAGTCCGCAGCGAGCGTCTCTACATCGTAGCCCCTCGGCTCTCCGGTGACGCGCGTCCCTCCGTGCGCGCGCATGTCGGTGGAGATCACCCGGTAGCCCGCCCGCGCCAGCCGGTCGACGATGCCCGGCAGGATCCAGTAGAGACCGTTCTCCGTGACGCCGTGGGTGGTCAGGATGGGGGGGCCCTCGCCGACCTCTTCGTAGTAGAGGCTCGCGCCTGGTCGTTCGAGATACGGCATGGATTCTCCTTCCCTGGGCGAGACCGCTTTGGACATGTGTCCGATGCGTCCGTCTGGCGGAGATTCAACCACGGACTGCGCGGCTTCGCGAGCCCGCGCTCAAGCGCGCACGCGGAAGGCGGTCGCGAGACTCGCGGCCAGGATCAGGGCGCAGCCGAGGAGCGATGCGGTGCCCGGCTGCTCCGAGTGCACGAGCCATGCCCAGATCGAGTTGAGGACCGGCTCGAGCAGAAGCAGCAGCGAGGCCTCGAAGGCCGGCGTGCCCCGCATGCCGCGGGTCATCGCCACGTAGGCGAGGCCGATCTGGAAGAGGCCGAGGTAGGCGACGACCGCCCAATCGAGTGGCAGGCTGCCCGACACCGGGAAGGCGAGCGGCGCACACACCAGGAAGGCGAGCGCGTTCCCCGAGATCACGGCTGCTCCCGCCGACTCCGGCTGCTCGGAGCCGGCGAGCCAGCGGAGTCCCAGGAGCGTGAGCGCCCAGGTGACCCCGCTTGCGGCTGCGATCAGGTTGCCCTGCAGCGGATTCGGGGCAGTGGCCAGGGCGGGATCGACCTGCACGAAGAAGAGGGTCATCCCCGCCACCAGAAGCGCTGCGAGCAGCATGTCGCCCCGGCGCAAGGGTTCGCCGAGGAGGCGCGGGGCGAGCAGCAGGACGTAGAGGGGTGCTGTCGCCTGGAGGAAGATCGAGTTCGCCGCGGTGGTCAGCTTGTTCGCGGTGACGTAGAGGATCAGCGTGACGGCGTAGAAGAAACCGACCAGGAGGGTTCGCTTGCTCCAGCCGCGCCGCCAGGCGGGCAGCAGCAGGAACAGCGCGATCGCCGCGATGCCCGAGCGGAAGCTGGCCACCTGCCAGGCCGAGAACGCGGTCGCCTTGATAGCCGCCCCACCGGTGGAGAAGAGGAGGGCAGCCGAGAGGACGAGAAGGCGCGAGGATACCGGCGACACGGTGGCGGCGAGAATAGAGGCACAGGGGCCCCCACGTCGACCGACCCGGCTGCTGGCTTGCCGGCCTCAGAGCGGGACCGAAGGTCCGAAGCTTCCCCGCATCTGCTCCGTCCAGTTGCTGAGGATCGGGTCCTTCGGCAGCCCGAGGCTGCGGAGTTCCTCCGCCAGCGGATGGTCGCCCAGTACGAGCCGCACCCCCTCGCCTCCGGGCCGGGTCTGCTCGCCGCTGGTGCCGCGCGTGAACTGATTCCGGTGCGGGACACCCTCGATCAGGGTGTATCCGGTACTCGGCGTGTCCGGTGTCTCGTCGCTTCCGCCACGGGGCACCGTCAAGGTGAAGACGTGCTTCCCGTGCATGACCAGCTTGCAGGTCGCACTCTCTTCCGCGTAGTCGATGTCGATCTCCTGGACCGATTTCGGGAATCCCCAGATCCTGCAGCCGGCCTCGCAGGTGAAGCCCTGGTTCACGGGAAGCTGGTGGATGTAGGTGCCGGCCTCGTCGTCGGAGGCGTCGCGAGGCTTCACGAAGAAGATGATTCCCACCTCGTTGTAGTCACCGAGATCGTTGTCCCGGTAGTCCACCATCAGCAACGACAGCTGGGTGAGTCCGGGAGCCGCCTCGAGGACTTCGAAGGCCTCGGGAACCAGCCGCTGGGATTCGACGGCGGGGACGCTGTACATGACGGTTCCCGACGAGGCATCGCGCACCTCGCAAGGGAGCGTGACGGTCCTTCCCTGGATCTGGTAGCTGTCTTTCGCAGGCACCGGTACTTCCTCCAACGGCTCCCTCAGGGCCGTCCATCTGGCTGAATGGCGGGCGGCGTTTCACGGCGGCGCAGCCAGAGAACCCCCGCGTAGGCGACGAAGCCGATCCCGGTCCAGAAGATCTGCTCCAGCCGCAGGACCAGGGAGAAGGTGAGACCCATGGAGACCGGAATGCTCACCAGCGACATGGCGAGCATCAGCCCGCCTTCCTGGGTGCCCAGGCTGGCGGGCATGAAGAACGCCGCGAGCTCGATGGCCCGAGCCACCAGGAAGATCGACACTACGTCGAAAGTTCCGACCGGGACTTCCATCCAGTAGAAGAAGAGTGCGAGCTGGACGGCGCCGATCGCCTTGCCCGCGATGTGGAGAAGCGTCGAGACCACGGCGTCGCCGCGCCTCGCTGCGTGGAAGTCGGCGATGCGCTGGTCGATGTCCTCGGACAGGTGGGCGACGCGAGCGGCGCGCTCCTGTCCGAGGAAGCGCTGCAGGACCGAGCGGCGACCCACCAACCCGGCGAGCTGTCCCCGCCGCTGGAGCACCCAGAACGCCGCCGTGCCGCCCACGAAGAGCAGCCCTGCGGCGAGTGCGGCGAGCTTCCACGCGGGTGCCAGGGATGCCGACGCTACCAACACGCTCACCCCCGCCACCGCCAGGATCAGGTCGGCCAGGGTGACCGTGAGCTTGTTGATGGTCAGAGAGGCCGCAGCCTCGCGGCCGGGAATCCCGCGCGGCACGAGGGTCCCCTTCACCACCTCGCCGCCCAGGGTCGCGGTGGGGGTGACGTAGTTGACGGCCGAGCCCGCCAGGTGCGGCCACCACAGACGAAGCAGCCCCGGCTTGTGCTCCCGGGTGAAGCAGCGCTGCCAGCCCCATGTGTGAAGCAGGTCGCCGAATCCATCGATCAGGACGATGACCACGATGCCCCAGCCCAGCTTCGAGGCTTCCTCCCAGACCGCGGCGAGGCCGACCCGGGAGACGAGCCACAGGAAGAGCGCCGTCCCGAGGAGGAGCAGCAGGCGGTGGAGCCATCTCAAGTGCGGCCTCTCCTTGCGGGGAGTGAGGAGGATTCGATAGGAGCCCCCATCAGGCAACCCGCGATCTGGCTCGGTGCGGTGTCCGAGATGTCTCCTACGGCACGGGACACTTGGCCATCATACAGGCGAAGACGGGACCGAGGCCCACGGCAATTGCCACGCAGATCCAGAAGACGACCTGGAAGGCCCTGGGAAGCCTGCCGGATTCGGGGATCTGCGTGGTGGCGAACAGCATGGCCATGGCCATGTTCATCTCGAGCCACTCCTCGTAGAACGTGAGCCGGTCTGTCGCCAGCTCCCGATCCAGAACCAGGGCGATCGCAGCCTGTGCGATGCCGATGACGACCAGTGGGTACGCGGTGTCCCGCTTCAGAAAGCTCACGGCGGCCCGGATCCGGGCCCGGTAGCGGACCGCGAGAGCGCCGGCGATCGCGGCGACTGCGACGACGACGAAGAGCTTCACTTCGGATGGGTCGAGGTCCCGCCACAGGTTGTACCCGGCGTGAATCCATTCATGGAACGCCGTCAGCTTGACGCCGCGAAACTCGAGAACGGATTCCGGGAAGATGCCGTCACTGATCTCGTCGTAGAGAGCGAGCACAGCGAGGATGGGAATCGCGACGTACCGCCGCCGGATCTCCGGTCGCGCTCGGGAGCACGCCCAGGCGCCTCCCAAGGCGGCGAAGAGATAGAACGTCGCGGAGAGATTCTCGAGGATGCCTCCTTCCCGGACGACGTAGTGGCGCAGCATGGGCGAAACGAGCTGGAGCGAAAAGAACGTGATCCCACACACGCCCACCAGCGTCAGGTACGTCAGCCACGCGCGGGTCCGGGGGCTCTTCACCTCCGAAGCATCGGACATGGCGGACATCTTCGCACGATGGGACCTCGCGATTCGGAGCGGTGGCGCAATCAGGCTGGGTTCTGGATCCCGGGGGACACGAACCTTCATGATCCCGGGGACTTACGTCACTATTCCAAGAAACATACCCCGGTGAGGCAGATCCGCGACGGGAGACCACCAGAGTTCACGGAGAACCTCTCGGGCGTGAGCTATCTATATGCGGCTACTCGGAAAATTCTGAGTAGAGTGCGTGGTACCTCCCGCGCTGGCGCAATCCAGGAGTGACGAGATGGACGGAACGGCGTTGGTGCTCTGCGATGGGTACTTCGACACGCCGGTCGGCAAGACGGCGCACGGCCTGGTCCGCGGCACCGATCGCTACCGGGTGGTCGGCGTCATCGACAGCGCCAATGCTGGCCGTGACGCCGGCGAGGTGCTCGACGGGACGCCGGTGGGAATTCCTGTCTACTCGAGTCTCGGCGAGGCGATGGCGAGTCTGTCGAAGAAGCCGGATTACCTGGTACTGGGGATGGCCACCGACGGTGGAGTCTTGCCTCCCGAGGTCAGGCCGGCGCTCGTCGACGCGCTTCGTCTCGGTATCGGTGTGGACAGCGGTCTCCACCAACGCCTCGCCGAGGATCCGGAGCTCGCAGCAGCGGCCGAGGCCGGAGGTGCCGTGATTCGCGACATTCGCCGCTCCAAGCCGTTCGACGAGCTTCACTTCTTCGAGGGCAAGATCGAAGAGGTCGAAGCGCTTCGAATCGCGGTCCTGGGGACCGATTCGGCGGTCGGCAAACGCACGACGACGCGCCTGCTGATGCAGGAGCTTCGGGCCAGGGGGATTCCCACCGAGATGATCGGCACCGGCCAGACCGCCTGGTTCCAGGGTCTCGAGTACTGCATTCTCCTCGACGCGACGATCAACGACTTCGTCGCCGGCGAGATCGAGCACGCCGTGCACCAGGCGTGGGTCGACAAACGACCGCGGGTGATCCTGCTCGAGGGCCAGGGATGCCTCACCAACCCCGCCTTTCCCGGCGGATTCGAGCTCCTGGCCGCGGGACGGCCACACGCCATCGTCCTCCAGCACGCTCCGAAGCGGCGGTATTACGACGGCTTCCCCGGCTACGAGCTGGCAGGTGTCGAACGCGAGAAGGCGATCGTCGAGCTGCTCTCACAGCGGCCCGTCGTCGCCATCAGCCATCAACCACGAGAAGATGACATCCGAGGAGATCGAGGCTGCCGTCGCCGAGTACCGTGAAGCGGTATGGCGTCGCTGCGGCCGACCCGCTGGTCCACGGTGTCGAAGAGATCGTCGGTGCGCTCGAGTCCCGATTCCCGGAGGCGTTCTCGTGAGCGAAGTGGTCTCGGTGCAGCACGGTGCGCGTCTACCGGCTCGAGATCCCGCTCCAGACCGGCTACGAGCTCGCCTACGGCAGCTTCGAAGCCGTCGAGAACTTGGTGGTTCGAGTGGAGACGGAGTCCGGTCTGATCGGATGGGGCTGCGCCGCGCCGGACGGATCACGTGACCGGGGAGACCATCGAGGGAAACCTCGATGCTCTGCGGGGCGTGCTGGTTCCCGCACTCCACAGGTCGGGGGAGGCCACCGTCGAAGAGCTGCTGTCCCGAGTCGAAGGGGCGGCGCCGAAGGATCCTGCCGCGCGCGCCGCGGTGGATCTCGCCCTCCACGATCTGTGGGCCAAGCAGCGCGGGGTCTCGGTCCAGGCGCTGCTCGGAGGCAGAGAGCGCGAGATCTCCACCTCGATCACCATCGGCATCCTGAACGTCGAGGAGACCTGCGCCGCGGCTGCACAGCATCTCGCGGAGGGCTTCGGGATTCTGAAGCTCAAGGGTGGGCGCGATCCCGGGGAAGACATCGCCCGGGTCCGCGCGCTGCGCCGGGCACACGGTCCCGAAGTAGGCATCCGACTGGATGCGAATCAGGGGTACTCCTTCGATCAGGCGAGAGCAGTGATGGGGGCACTGGCCGAGGAGATCGAGTTCCTCGAACAGCCCGTGGATGCCGCCGACCTCGATGGCCTGGCCGCGCTCGCGGCGGAGGCCCCGGTGCCGGTGATGGCGGACGAACCGGTGCTCGGTCTCGATGAGGCGGACGAAGTGATGCGCCGCGGGCTGCGGCTGGTGTGCGTCAAGCTGATGAAGAGCGGCGGTCTGGCCGCCGCGTCGCGGATCTGTGACCTCGCCCGGCAGCACGGCGCCCGAGTGATGATCGGCTGCATGGACGAGCTACCGATCTCGATGGCCGGAGCCGCCCACCTGGCGCTCTCCCATCCGGCGGTCGCCTACGCCGATCTGGACGGCCACATCGGGATGCTCCAGCGGGTTGCGGCAGGCGGGCTCGAGGTCCGCGGCGGCAGGGTTTCCGTCACGGCGACGCCCGGCCTCGGCGTGCAGGTCGACGAGCGCCAGCTCGAGGAGTTCCGAGTCTTCTGAGGGCCTCTTCAATCCCCCGAGCTGGCTGCGTTCTCCGCCCCCGCCGTGGCGTCGGTCGCCTTCTCCATGGTGATCCCGGTGAATCCGTAGAACATCGAGATGATCGGGGTCAGCAGGTTCAGGAACGCGTACGGCAGGTACGCCAGCGGGTAGACGCCCAGCGTGGCCCACATGAAGGCGCCGCAGCTGTTCCAGGGGATCAGCGGCGAGGTCATCGTTCCCGAGTCTTCCAGCGCTCGCGACAGATTCTTCGGGTCGAGTCCCCGCTTGTCGAAGGCGTTCTTGTACATCCGGCCCGGAATCACGATCGAAATGTATTGATCGGAGGCCACCGCGTTCATCCCGATGCAGCTGACGACGGTGGTGGCCACCAGTGATCCGGTTCCCTTGACCATCTTGAGCATCGAGCCTGCAATGACCTCCAGCATGCCCGCGCGTTCCATGATCCCGCCGAAGGACAGCGCGCAGAGGATCAGGGTGATGGTCTCCATCATGCTCATCAGTCCGCCCCGGGTGAGCAGGTCGTCCACCTCGGCGACCCCGGTGGCCGAGACGTATCCGGAGTGGGCGGCCGCGATGACGTCGGCGAGCGAACTCGATTGAGTCGCGACGGCGCAGATGCCTCCGATCACCGTTCCCCCCAGGAGCGCCGGGAGCGGCGGGACCCGCTTCACGACCATTGCGATGACCAGGAGCGGCGGGAGCAGGAGCAGAGGATGGATGGTGAAGTTCGCGTCCATCGTCTCCAGCATGGCTCCGATCTGCCGAGCTTCCAGGGTACCGCCCGCGTACCGCAGCCCGATCACCGCGTAGAGGATCAGTGCGATCACGAATGCCGGTGCGGTCGTGTAGATCATGTGCCGGATATGGGAGAAGAGGTCGGTTCCGGTCATCGCCGGCGCCAGATTCGTGGTGTCCGACAGGGGCGACATCTTGTCGCCGAAGTAGGCTCCGGAGATGATGGCGCCCGCCACCATGGGGAGAGGAATTCCCAGCGCGGAGCCGACACCGATCAGGGCCAGACCGATGGTGCCGGCCGTCGACCATGAAGACCCCGTACCCAGCGACACGATCGAGCAGATCAGCATCGTCACGACCAGGAAGATGCCCGGGGAGAGGATCTTCAGTCCGTAGAAGATCATCGTCGGCACCACGCCGCCCAGGATCCACGTCCCGATCATGGTGCCGACGACCATCAGGATCAGGATCGCGCCCATGGCGAGGTTGATGCCGTGGGCCATGCCGGCCTCGACGTCCTTCCAGGGGATGCCGTGAAACACCGCCACGGCTCCGGCCACGGCCGCCGCAGCGATCAAGGGGATGTGCGGCGAGAGTCCGTACACGCTGATCGCCAGGACGAGCGCGCCGATCAGGAAGACCACGGGGACGAGGGCGACACCCAGGCGGATCGGCTCTCGGTCCTGGTGATCGGTCATTCGGGAAGGTTCTCCTGTCGTTCCGCCGCCGCCGGCTGGCTTCGCGCTGACCGGTAGACGGGGAGCCGCAGGATACTATCAGGAGTCCCCTCCGGGAGCGTCCCCGAGGCATCGGGGACGACAAAGGGAAGCGATTTCAGTGGCTTGCGAGAGATCCTTCACCTGATTTCCTGAGCCGGATCCAGCGCGCCGCACCGCGTCGTCCCGCTTTCTGCGCCGCCTTCGAGATTCGAGTGCGGGCACCGAGCCGCCTTTGATCTCAAGGCCGCTTCGCGAAGCGCCGATCCCGTCATCCGAGTGAAGGAGGGAGACCCGGTGCTGGTGGTGCTGCTGTCGATCGTTCTCTCGGTGCTCGCCTGCAGCTTCGTCGGCCTTCGGATGCTCTCGCTGGCCAGGAGGACCCGGAAGCTTCCCGAGCTTTGCATGGGTCTGGGGCTCTCCGCATTCGCGCTCGCGCAGGTGAGCCGGCTGGCGCTCGGTGGGCTCGGCGATCGCCTCGACCCGCAGCTCATGCTCGACGCGTACGTGTTCATGCAGGTTGGCTACCTGCTCACGCAGCTCGGGCTCTGTCTCTTCACCGTGAGCGCGTTCGGCCTTCGAAGCCACTGGCGCTGGGCACTGCTGGTGGGGCTCGTCGCCCTCTGCGCGCTCAGCAGGACGATGATGGTGCAGGCGTCGGCCCCCCGGTTCCTGAGCGGTGCTCCCAGCCAGATGACCCCGTTCTGGGACCCGGTGGCGGTTGCGAGCTTCGCGCTGGCCTTCGGCTGGATGGCCGCCGAATCGCTCCGCTACCACGGGCTGTTGCGGCGCCGGCTGGCGCTGGGCCTCGCCGACCCGGTCGTCACCAATCGGTTCTTCGTCTGGGGCGCGGGCGCCGCCGCGACCTCGCTCCTGGTCCTGCTTCTGCTCGGGCTCTATCTCCAGGGAATCACGCTGATGGGAAACTCCCTGGCGGCCTCGGTTCTGGTCACCGTCAGCGGCCTGGTGATGGCAGTGGTCCCGTGGCTCACCTTCGCTCCACCGGGCGCCTACCTGCGCTTCGTGCAGCAGCGCGCCGAGCGCAGCGGAGCTGGCCAGGTCTGAGTTTTGCCAGCGGCTGAACGGAAGAGGAGCCGCGAGACGGTTACGACCCCTACCGTTCCCGGCTGGCTATGGGTACAGCTCAGACCCCACGCCGTTTCAACAGAAAACGTGCCTTGAAAGCGAACGCCCCGGTCGCGGGGGGAGGGGGTGCGACCGGGGCGTCGGGTTGACCGTCGGGTTTCGATTAAGGGCTCACCTCGACGGGCACCACCGTGAAGGTTCCGCTTACCGGACTTCCTACTGCAAAGACGGAAGTGTAGGCGTCGCCTGAGAATGACACTCCATCCAGCTTCAATACCGGCTTTCCGCCCGCGGCGGGCTTGATCTGGACGTTGTACGGAGTGGTGGAAAGCTGGTCCGCGAAGCTCTGCTCGCCGGGGCCGAGATCCCTGATTTTCGGCTTGGGACCCTTGCCCTTGAATTGCACGTCCACCGCCGGGGCCGCTGCAGTGTGCACGACCTGCACCTTGGCGAAACCGACGGAGATATCGTCCAAGCTCGCGGTAAATTGGCTCAAGGTCGGAACACCGTTCTGGTCGAGATGGGCAATGGCGAACACGGTGCCCGCCACCGGAATCTCGATGTCGGCCGCTACCGCGAGAGTGCCGCTGCAGCCCGCGCCGTTGGCGAGGTAAACCCCGGCCTCGTAGATACCGGCATCGAATGTGCCCGCCGGGGCGGACTGGCCGAACTCGACGTCAAGAAGGGTGGTGCAGCCTCCGTCGAGGCCGATGTCGACGGGGAGAGCGTCCGGGAGACCAAGGTCGCTGCCTGGAATGCCGTGTACCACGTAGAGTTCGCCCGCCAGGCTGGGCGCAGCCACCAGGCCGAACGCCGCGACGGCGCCAATGACGAACCCACGGGCTCTCCGAGTGCTGGGCTGTTCTGATTTCATGAGATGTTCTCCAGTTTGTGGGGTTGATTCTGAAAGACTCAAAAAACGGAATCACTCCGCTGGAGAGGACATTGACCTATCTGTGGGGTATGTCAAATAAAAATCTATAAAAAATCTATTAATTTTGCTGAATTTTGTCGATCTCGCGAAGTATCTCATTATTATCAATTACTTAGAAGGGAGCGCGGAAACGAGGCAGAAGCCAGATTCGCACACGATTCGGGATCGGGGGTCGTCCCGACCTACCAGTTCGCGCTCGGAGCCCGCGCGAGAAATCAGCGGGCGCCCGAAGTGTGGGTTCTCGAGCGCGGATGCCTGGTGGGGGCTGGGGCGACCAGGGCGATCAGCGAGACGAGAACGGCGAGCACGACTCCACCGAGAACCAATCGATCGACGTCGAGGCCGCCATCGAGCAGCCAGCCGAAGAGCGCCGGGCTGAGAGCCGTGGCAAAGACGCCGGCCGAACCCACGATGCTGCTGATGGCTCCGAGGGAGTCGACTCCGAACACCTCGGCCCACAGGGCGGGCATGGTGACAGAGACGCAGCCGAAGCTCAGACCCCCCATGCCGAGCCAGGCGAGTGCGGCATACGGATGATCGTTGAGCGCCAGGACGGTCAACGCGATCGCGTAGGGCACCAGCACGAAGGGAAACAGTCGCCTGGCCGTGAATCGGTCCACCAGCGGGCCCACACAGAAGGATGCGACTCGCCCCATGACCGCCGACGCAATGAAGCAGGAGGCGACCCATTCCAGACTCCATCCCTTGTGCTCCGCGATCTTGCCCAGATGGATGATCAGCCCGGTGCTGAAGAACGGCATCAGCAGGGTCACAGGCACGGCGAAATAGAAGAAGGGAACCTGCAGAACCTCTTTTCGAGTCCAGGTGGCTCCATCCCCAGCCGCACTGGCTCGGGAGCGGGCGGGCGGGTGCTGAAAGCGGTCCGTCTTCTTGATCAGCGCCAGGGTGATGGGGAGGAACAAGAACATCACACTCGCGGACAGGAGCACCAGCGTCTGCTGCCAGCCGATTCGCGCGATCAGGTAGGCCAGCGTGATGGGAAAGAGGGCGCCCGCGAATGAAAAGCCCAACCCCACGATGGCCAGCGCCTTGCCTCTCTGGCTGGCGAAGAAGCGGTTCGTGGAGACCCCGCCGATCTGTGTCATCAACCCCTGTCCCGAGAGACGCAGGAAGAGCACGCCCACGAAGAGAACCGGGAGCGATGACGCCACAGACGTCGTCAGGAGCGATGCTGCCATGAGCAGACCGACGAAGACGCTGCAGATGCGCAGATTGACTCGATCGATGATCGGCCCGAAGAAGGGCATCAGGGCCGCACTGACCAGGGTCGCGGCCGAGTAGAGCGTGCCGAAGCCGCCGGCTCCGAGCGCAAAGACCGCCGAGAACGAAGGGGCGAAGAGCGCGAAGGAAAACGACTGGCCCGGACCCGAGAAGAACATGTGGAGCGAGCTGAAGGTCAGGAACCGCGGGTAGTCCCTGAACAGCTTGATGTATTCTCCGAGCATGATCCTCCAGCGGGCTCGTCGCCCCGCCGGAGGGTTCCACGGGAATGGGTCGGATTCAAGTCGCCGCCTTCTCCATCTGGCTGCTTCGCTCGAGAGGACTGCTCCGCAGATGCAAACGATCGAGACCGAGCGACTGCTGCTGCGCCCGTGGAGAAATGCGGACCTCGACCCCTTCGCGGAATTGAATGCCGACCTGCGGGTGATGGAGCACTTCCCCTCGACCTCCTCCCGCGAGGAGAGCGAAGCCTTCATGGCTCGCATCCGCGGACACTTCGATCAGCACGGCTACGGGCTGTGGGCGGTCGAGGTGAAGTGGGGCGAGCCCTTCATCGGCTTCGTCGGACTGGGCACCGTTTCCTTCGACGCCCACTTCACGCCTGCCGTCGAGATCGGATGGCGCCTCGCACACGCGAGCTGGGGAAAGGGCTACGCAAGTGAGGCCGCCAGAGCCTCGCTCCGCTTCGCGTTCCTGGAGCTCCGGCTCGACGAAGTCGTCTCCTTCACGGTCGCCGCCAATCGCCGCTCCAGCGCCGTGATGGAGAGGATTGGCATGCACCGCGCGGCCGTCGACGACTTCGATCATCCTCACGTCCCCGAAGGCCATCCGTTGCGCCGCCACCTCCTGTATCGGCTCCGGCGATCGGAGTGGGCATCCACTGGATCGAGGGACGAGGGCTGACGGCTGATTCGGACGGGCGTCAGCAGTCGGGCACATTCACCGCGAGACCGCCGAGCGAAGTCTCTTTGTAGCGCCTGGACATGTCCAGTCCGGTCTGCCGCATGGTGGCGATGACCTGGTCCAATGAAACGATGTGACGACCATCCCCGGACAACGCCAGCCTCGCGGCATTGATCGCCTTGACCGCCCCCATCGCGTTGCGCTCGATACAGGGAATCTGGACCAGACCGCCGACCGGATCGCAGGTCAGCCCGAGATTGTGCTCCATGCCGATCTCGGCCGCGTTCTCGACCTGGGCGTTGGATCCACCGCGCGCCGCCGCCAGACCCGCCGCCGCCATGGAGCAGGCGACCCCGATCTCACCCTGGCAGCCCATCTCCGCTCCGGAGAGAGATGCGTTCTTCTTGTAGAGAATGCCGATGGAGCCCGCCGTCAGGAGAAAGCGGATCAGTCCTTCCGGCGTCGCATCGGCGGTGCGCTCCAGGTAGTACTCGAGCACCGCCGGGATGATGCCGGCCGCTCCGTTGGTGGGCGCGGTGACCACCCGGCCGCCGGCTGCGTTCTCCTCAGCGACCGCCATCGCCCAGACGTTGACCCAATCCAGGGCCTCCAATGGGCCTCTCCCGCTCGACGAGACCAGCTCCTCGGCAAGAAGGGGTGCCCGTCGCGGGACCTCGAGCGCGCCTGGCAGGGTCCCCTCGGCCGCCACCCCTCGTTCGATGCACGCCTCCATGGCCGACCAGATGCGCTGGCACTGCTGCCGGACGGCGGACTCGTCCTGCCAGGTGGCCTCGTTGGCCAGTGTGATGTCAGCGATCTGCAGGCCGGTCCGCTCACCGATGGCGAGGAGCTCGGCCGCCGAGTCGAAGGGGTATCGCGACCGGCCCGGACGCTCGTCCAACGCTCGAGTCCGATCTCCACCCTCGAGAATGAAGCCGCCACCGATGGAGAAGTACTCCCGCTGGAGCAGCGCTCTACCCCGAGCATCCTTGGCGCTGAAGCGCATGCCATTCGCGTGCTCGGGGAGGAGTTGGTCGCCGCGCAAGACGAGGTCCCTGCTCTCGACGAAGTCGATGGCCTTGGCGCCGCCCAATCTCACCTGTCCTGTGGACCGGATCCGCTCCAGAATGGGTTCGATCGCATCGGGGTCGATCTCGTCTGGGAGGTGTCCTTCCAGGCCCAGCAGAATGGCCCTGTTGGTGCCGTGACCGTGTCCCGTCAGCGCCAGGGACCCGAACAGCTCGACGCACAGCTGGCGCACCTCGTCCGTTTCTCCAGCCAGGCTCGCCACGAATCGAGCCGCAGCGCGCATCGGCCCCATGGTATGGGAGCTCGAGGGGCCGATACCGATCTTGAAGATGTCGAAGATGCTGATGCTCATCTGGCGCGCGAATGGCTTATGCTCAAGGGAGACGCAACTATAGGGCCGCTCCTGGAGCCATGGCGAACTTGAAGATCGCACTCCTGCAGATGGTCTCCTGCGCGATGGATCAGCGGGCAAACCTCCTGAAGGGGGAGGAATACTGCCGGCGAGCCGCCCAGCTCGATGCCGACATCGCGCTCTTCCCGGAGATGTGGAACATCGGCTACCAGCGGTACGATGCCGGCGAAGAGGGTGCCCGCGAGCGGTGGATCGCGTCGGCGATTCCGCGAGACGGTGAGTTCGTTCACCACTACAGACGGCTCGCCAGGGAGCTCGGGATGGCCATCGCCATCACCTACCTCGAGTCCTGGGAGCCACTTCCCCGAAACTCCGTTTCGCTGATCGACCGGAACGGAGAGGTCGCCTTGACCTACGCAAAGGTCCACACCTGCGCATTCGACGAGCCGGAGGTCTCCTGTACTCCAGGTGACGACTTCCATGTCTGCCGGCTCGACACCGATGCGGGGGGAGTGAGGATCGGGGCGATGATCTGCTTCGATCGCGAGTTTCCCGAATCCGCACGAGTTCTGATGCTGAAGGGCGCGGAGATCATTCTCACGCCCAACGCCTGCGCACTGAACGACCTGGAGTCGGGTATTGGCGACGTCCGCATCGACCAGTTCCGCGGCCGGGCCTTCGAGAACCTGGTCGGTGTGGCGATGGCCAACTACGCCGACCCCCAGTACGACGGTCGCTCGGTTGCCTTTGGCGCCGACGGGGCGTTGATCCTCCAGGCCGACGAGCAGGAAGGGGTGCACCTGGCCGAGTTCGATCTCGAGAAGCTCAGAGCATGGCGCAGGAAGGAAGTCGTACGCAATCAGCAGCGCAAGCCGCAGTCCTATCGCCTCATCACTTCCGATCCCGCGTGCGGAACCGATCGAGAGCTTGCCGCGAGGAGAGACGAATGATCGAAGAGAAGATGAACCGAAGAATCCTCATCGTCTGCGCGGTCTTCCTCGCCGTGTCGTGTGCTTCGACGGTGCCACCGACGGCCGAGACGGCGCTCGACTGGCAATCCGTGGCGGATGTAGGAGTGCCGACGATCGTCACCCGGGACCCGGACGGCGGGGAGCGGGTGACGAAGCTCTGGCTCGCGGTCGTGGACGGAGAGGGCCTGATCCGCACGGGTGACAGCCGGTGGTTCCAGAACATCGAGCGCGACCCGAACGTGGTCTTCCGGATCGGTGGCTACGCCTATCCTCTGCGCGCCGAGCGGATCGACGACGAGTCGCTCGTGAAGCGCGCGAACGCCGCCTTCCGCGAGAAGTACGGGTGGCAGGACCGGCTGATCCACCCGTTCGGAGAGCCCGACAAGAACCTGATGCGACTCGTGCCCCGCGAGTAGAGAACCCGCATACGATGAGAGGATCCGCGGACCCATGACCCATCCCTTCCGTTTCGGCGTCCAACTGCACGAGCTTCCCGCCGGTGAATGGCGCGACCGCGTGCGAAGAATCGAAGCTCTCGGCTACTCCACCATCTTCTGGCCGGATCACTTCGGAACCCAGTGGGAGCCGGTGGCGGCGTTGGCTGCCGTCGCGGCTGTGACGGAGACGATTCGTGTGGGGTCGCTGGTCTACGACGTGGACTACCGCCACCCGGTGGTGCTCGCCAAGGCGGCGGCTACGACCCATCTGCTCTCGGGAGGTCGCTCCGAGTTCGGGATCGGCGCTGGATGGATGGAGTCCGATTATCAGGAGGCCGGGATGCCCTTCGACCGGCCCGGCCTGCGCATCCAACGACTCGAGGAGGCTCTGGCGATCATCCGGGGGATGTGGACCGAGGAGACGACCAGCTTCGCGGGAAAGCACTACCGCACCGAGGCCGCCCAGCGGGCTGCGAACCTGCCGGAGGGCCCGGTGCCGCCCATCCTGATCGGCGGAGGTGGCCCCCGGCTGCTGCGGCTGGCCGGGCGCTACGCCGACATCGTGGGCATCAGCGCGATGGTCGATCAGGGCAAGGTCACACCGGAGACGGCGCGGAACGTCACCGCGGATCGTGTGCGGGAGAAGGTCGCCTGGGTCCGGGAGGCCGCGGAGCAGGCGGGGCGCGACCCGGAATCCATCGAACTCCATACCCTCACCTTCGTCTGCGCCGTCACCGATGATCCGAAGCCGCTGCGCGAGATGCTCTCGGGGAATACGGGGATGAGCGCAGAAGAGGTGGCCAACTGCCCGCTCTTCCTGGCGGGTTCGGGCCCGGAGATCTGCGACCGGCTGGAGCGACAGCGAGAGGAGACCGGCATCAGCTACGTCGTGATCCAGGGGGGCGACCCCAATCTGGTCGAGAGCTTTGCCGAACAGGTCGTCGCGCCGCTCAGCGGCAAGTAGCGGTGGATTCGCCGCCATTTGACCGAGAGGGGCGAGGGCGACCGCGGGCTGGCATACTCCCCGCCGTGGCGATTCCGCACCAATCTTCGGCTCTTCCCGCGCTGCTCGTCGGGGTTCTACTCCTGGCAGCGGCTTCTGCCGGAGAGGAGCGTCCGTGGCTGGTCGTCGATGCGCCGAGGGACGTCGAATCGAGGGTGCAGCACGCACTCCTCGAGGTGAGCGGCTACGGCGGCTCCCGCCGCGGAAGCGGACACGACGTGGTGATCGCGATCGACGTCTCCGAGAGCACCCTGGAGGACACGGGGATCGATCTCGATGGCGATGGACCGCTGGGCCGCTCCGATCCCGCCCTGGTCGCCTGGCTCGAAGGTCAGGCGGCTGACGATTCTCTGGTGGAGCGGCTCCGTGAACGGCAGGACTTCGACGACACCGTCCTGGCCGCGGAGCTCGAGGCCGCCCGGGTTCTCTCTGCGCGCCTCGATCCCGCCCGCTTCCGCGTGGCGATCATCACTTTTGCTGAGCAGGCTCAGGTTCTGGCGCCCCTCGGAAGCTCTCGCCCACACCTGGAGAGGGCACTTCGCAGCCTGAACCAGGACTTCCACCAGGAGCTCGCCGGAACCAACTTCGCGGCGGCCGTCGAGCTGGCTCACGAGACCCTCCGCCCGGAGCCAGGCGTCGCGGACGATCGACTTCGCTCGATCGTCTTCCTCTCCGACGGGGCTCCCACCAGGCCGATCCACGGAGACCGGGCCGAGAGGTACGCTCTCACCGCGGCAATGGCCGCCGCGCTGGACGGGATCCACCTCTACGCCTTCGCCATCGGGCCCGAGGCCGAGGCAGGGCTCGATGTCATGAAGCGCATGGCCGTCTGGTCCGGCGGACGTCTCGAGACCGTGTCGCGTCCCGCGCTGGTGGTGGCCAAGCTGCGACAGCTCGACCTGGTGGGCATGGCCGAGGTCAGCGTCGTGAACCAGACCACGGGAGTGGAAGCGCGTGCCCTGCGCGTCTTTCCGGACGGGACCTTCGACGGCTTCGTCGAGCTGACCAGAGGACGAAACCGCCTGCGCTTCGCCGCGCAAGACGTCGACGACTCGATTCACGGGGTCGAGCGCTGGGTCACCTACGAGCCGCCAAGCGGACCGAACGGGCCACCCGCGGTCTCCGCGGGGCCCGGGGGTTCCGAGGGGGCGGAGGCTCCCGCCGCCGACGAGCGCGTCCAGGAGCTCCGTCGCCGCACGGCCGAGCTCGAGGCCTGGGCCGACCTCGAACGAAGCCGGGAGCAACAGCGGAAGGAGCTGAAGCTGCGGGTCGAGGAGGAGGACGGCCAGTAGAGCTGGCCGCCCGCGTTTCCCGCCCCCGAGCCGAGCGGCCTGGCGAGAAGATCGAGCTCGGGACTCAGACCTCCGGTGAGTCCCAGGGGCCGGGGTTCTTGGCTGCGGCGGCGAATACACCCCAGGAGCCGCAGCGGTCGCAGTCGACATCGTTGCCGTAGCAGCAGAACGGGGTGGTGAAGTGATCTCCCTCGATGTAGAGGGGCAGCATGGTCTGCATCATCGGGCAGTGGTCTGTGACCAGCTTGGCGGTGGCCGGCCGCATCAGGTCGAGGCTGCGGCTCGAATTCCAGATGAAGCCCGGATAGCGGCGCTTCAGGTCGAAGACGAGGTCGATGACTCTCTCTCGCTCCTCGTTGCTCTCCCAGGCTCTGGGCGAGACCTCTCCGGCGCGGGGCACGTAGGAAGCTGAAGGTCAGGCCCGGGGCCTTGGTCGGAAGCAGCTCTCGCACCAGCTCCTCGAGATGATCCTGGTTCTCCCGGTGCGCCACGCACTGGACCACGACGTCGGAGCGGAAGTCTTCGGGGATCGCCGCGATCGTCTTCAGGACCCGGTCGAAGACGCCCGCCCCGCGCACCGCATCGTTCACCTCCCGGGGACCGTCCAGGGAGATCACGTAGGTGATGTCGGGTCCGAAGTCCTTGAGCGGGACCGTCCCATTGGTGGTGATGTGATTGCGGTGGAAGAGAGAGAGGCCCTTCTCGACCGTGCGCCAGCGAAGCATCGGCTCTCCGCCCATCCACATCATGAAGCGTATTCCGTGCCGGTCCCGGAGTCGCTGCAGCTCGGAGAGGACGCGCTCGGGCTTCATCTCGCCTTCGGGCTGATTCGGGTTCCCTTCCCGGAAGACGAAGCAGTGTTTGCAGCGGAGGTTGCAGTGGTTGGTGACGTTCACCATGGCGCCCGGATAGAGGGGCGGCGGCTCCATCGTGAGCCGCCGGGATCCCAGCGACGCCGGGTGCGACCCCGGGGCGGTGGAGGACCGGGGGCCGCTGGGCGACCGGAGAGAAGTGAAGTCCACCTGCTGAATATAGCGATGATTCGGCGCCTGCATGAGCCCTCGGCTCCCTTGGGCCCGTCGGATTCCGGGAATGGGTATGCTCGGGGGCATCCGGAAGGGAGGGCGCAGAATGCCGGCGGAAGACGTCCTGTACGAGGTGGACGGCCCCATCGCCCTGGTGACACTGAACCGTCCGAAGTACCGCAACGCGCAGAGCTGGCCGCTACTCGATGCGCTCGACGATGCGCTGGACCGCGCCATGCGCGACGGTGCGGTTCGTGTCGTGCTGGTGCGCGGAGCGGGGGAGCACTTCTCCTCGGGGCACGATCTGGGGACACCCGAGCAGCGGGCCGACTGGAAGGCGCGGGACATCCCCGAGGGTGGAATCGAGTTCTACGAGGCGTTTCGCAAGTACAACCTCGACTACACGCTGAAATGGCGAAACCTCCCCAAGCCCACCATCGCCCTGGTGCAGGGCTACTGCATCTTCGGCGGCTGGATGATCGCCGCGGCCATGGACCTGGTGTTCGCCTCTCCCGACGCGCGCTTCCTCGCCGGGCTGGTCGAGTACTTCTCGCTTCCCTGGGACATCCACCCGCGCAAGGCGAAGGAGCTGGCCTTCGAGAGCCGCTTCATCGACGCCGAGGAGGCGCGGGAGCTGGGCTTCGTGAACCGCATCTACCCGGCGGCCGACCTGGAGCGGGAGGCGCTGGCCTACGCGCGTCGCGTGGCCGAGAACGGTCGCAGGGCGCTGCGCATCTCGAAGCTCGCGATCAACAAGGCCCAGGACATCCAGGGCTACAGCGCGGCGATGGAGGCGGCCTTTGCCGACTACCTGGTGATGGCCCAGTCCGGCGGCGGCAACTTCCCCCGCGAAGGCGAGCGCCGCCTGGGTGCCGTCGACCTGGCCCTGCGCGGCCTGCGCGGGGAGCGGCCGGGGCTCGAAAAGCGCGAGCCTCGTTGAAGCGGCTACTCGGGCTCCGCGATCTTGACCAGCTGCTTGCCGAGGTTCTCTCCGCGAAGTAGACCGATGAAGGCGCGGGGTGCGTTCTCGAGCCCCTCCGCGATGCTCTCGCGGTACACGAGCCTTCCCTGCTCGATCCAGCCTGAGAGGGTGGTGATGGCTTCCGGGTATTCAGGGACCCACTCGCCCACCAGGAAGAAGCGGTGGGTGGGAGGCGGATCCAGTGCTCCCAGGACATCCAGCGGGCTTCTCACCTCGCTTCGGGATCGGGCGTTGTAGGCGGAGATGAAGCCGCAGACCGGGATACGTGATCCCCGATTGAGCAGAGGCACGACCGCATCCAGAACCGCGCCGCCGACATTCTCGAAGTAGACGTCGATTCCATCGGGACACGCCGCTCGCAGATCCGCCTCCATGTTTCCGGCCTTGTAGTCGACGCAGGCGTCGAATCCGAGCTCGTCGACGACGTGGGTGCATTTCGCCTTGCCCCCGGCGACCCCGATGGCGCGACAGCCCTGGATCTTGGCGATCTGACCCACCGCGGATCCGACCGCGCCGGCTGCCGCGGAGACCACCACTGTCTCGCCGGCCTTGGGCTGGCCGATCCGCAAGAGACCGAAATAGGCGGTGAAGCCGGGCATCCCGAGCACTCCGATGGCGGTCGAGATGGGCGCCAGCCGGGGATCCACCTTGGCCAGACGATCGTCACCCAGGCGACCGATGGCGAACTCCTGCCAGCCGTGATTGCCGGAGACGATGTCGCCCGCCTGGTACTCGGGGATCCTGGAAGCGACGACCTGGCTCACCGTTCCGCCGATCATCATCCCGCCCAGCTGTATCGGGGGCGCGTAGGATTTCGCATCGTTCATGCGGCCCCGCATGTAGGGATCCAGCGATAGCCAGAGCGTCTTCAGCAACATCTCGCCCTCGCCGGGGTCCGCGATCGTCGTCGTGGCCAGCTCGAAGTCGTCTTCTGCGGGCTCACCCACCGGGCGGCGGCGGAGCACGATCTGTCGGTTCTGTCTCTGGGTCATGTGGATCTCCTCAGGGTGCAGCGACTCTCACCTGGTAGCGATCGCGAAGCCCCTCGATGGCTCTCTGGAGCGCCCGCTCGCCCCGCTCGGCAAGGAGGGCGTAGCGGACCTCATTGCGCACCGCACCGAGGGGGAGGGGCGCTCCGGGCGTCCGTTCGCGAACCCAGACCAGATGGAGCCCATGGGAAGAGGGGAGGGGACCTTGCCAGCTGCCCGAACGGAGATCCATCACGCGTCCGGCAAAGTCGGGGCCGAAGAGCTTCGTCAGCTCCCTTTCGGAGCGGAGCGCGCCGTTGCCGGGCGCGAGGAAAGGATCGCCCAGCCCGTCCCGGAACTCCGGTCCACTCCCCTCTCTCTGGAGCCTGGCGAGAAGCGCTCGGGCATCTGCAGCGGCCGAGCTGCCGCGCCTTGCCGGGTCGACGAAGACGTGGGAGAAGCTCACACGGGGCGGCGACGAGAAGCGCTCGGGATGCCGCGCGAGATACGACAGCAGCTCGGCTTCGGTGGGCTCGTCCGCCTTGGCGCGGGCTTCGATGGCGAGGCGCATCCTCTGGATCAAGCGCCGGCGGACCACCAGGTCGCTGCGCTCCATGCCGAGGCTGAGTGCTTCCTGGAAGAGCGCCTCCGAGCTCCTCTCGTCTTCCGGGTTCAGGAAGCGCATGTTTCGCACCAGACGCCGTCGGACGACCTCGTCCCGCCGGGAGAGCCCGAGAGCGAGGGCCTCGCGGTAGAGCATCTCCTCGGCGGTCTCGGCGTCGACGAGCGCGCGGAGCTCCGCCTGGTCGGGTAGCCGCCCCGTGCTGGCCAGTGCGGTCCGCCGGATGACGGCGAGCTGATCGGAAGAGATCTCGATCAGGCTCGGCTCCGGATCTCCGTCCCGATCGAGGAGCCAGCGGTCGGCGGCGAAGAGCAACGTGCCGAGCAGTAGGAACTGGAGGAACGGGCGCATGGAAGATCGCTTCTCCGATCTGGCGAGAGGCAAGAACACAAGGAACGTCCCCGCCAATGCAGCATTCTAGAGAATCGGATGCCCCCCTGGGGAGATCCCTCTGTGGCCTACCCACGAATCCGTATGACGATCCTCATATCACCCTTCTCTTGGATGTTGCACCAATAGAGGCGGAAGCTTGTAGAAGGAGATCGAAGGTGGCAGCGATGCGTGGGGATTGGGCGGACAAGTACCGTGAGAAGTGGAGCTGGGACTCGGTGACGTGGGGGACCCACGCGGTGGATTGCTACCCCGGCGGCTGTCCCTTCCGGGTCTACACGAAGAACGGGAAGATCGTCCGCGAGGAGCAGTCCGGCAGCCATCATCCGATCGAAGAGGGCATTCCGGACATGAACCCGATGGGCTGCCAGAAGGGGGCCTGCTGGAGCCACTGCCACTACTCGCCGGACCGGGTCACCAAGCCCCTGAAGCGGGTCGGCGAGCGCGGCGAGGGCAAGTTCGAGGAGGTCTCCTGGGACCAGGCACTCACCGAGATTGCGGACGGCATCCTCGACGCCATCGAGGACCAGGGTCCGGAGTCGGTCATCACACCGCTGACGCCGGAAGCTCGGAGCGCAGGGCGCGCGTGCCTGGACCGGGTTCATCGGCACGCCGATGACGGATGGCGATGCGGAGTTCCAGGACTTCAGCCCGGGATACCACCTGACTTGGGGGCTCTACAACCCGGTCGCCACGATGGACGACTGGTTCCTGGCCGATCTCACCCTGATCTGGCACGCCAACCCGGTCTACACCAACATCCATTGGTATCACTACATCGCCGAGTCCCGTTACAACGGCGGCGAGGTGGTGACGATCGCACCGGACTACAGCCCCTCGGCGATGCACGCCGACTACCACATGCCGGTGCGGATCGGCACCGACGCGGCCCTCGCGCTGGCGATGTGCAAGGTGATCATCGATGCCGACCTGTACAACAAGCAGTTCGTACAGGAGCAGACCGACATGCCGCTGCTGGTCCGCAAGGACACGGGGCGTTTCCTGCGCGGCAACGAGGTCTACCAGGGGGACCGCGAGGACCAGTTCTTCTGGTGGGACACTTCCTCGGACACGCTGACGGCAGCGCCGCGGCACACGCTGGCATCGGCGGACGTCGATCCGGCTCTCGAAGGCAGCTTCTCGGTGGTGCTGGCGGACTGGAGCACGGTGGAGGTGGAGCCGGTCTTCGCCCGGCTGCGGCGGCACCTGGAGGACTACACGCCGGAGAAGGCGAGTCAGATCTGCGAGATCCACCCGGACAACATTCGCCGTCTGGCGCGCAAGGTGGCGACTCGCAAGACGAAGATCTTCATCGGCTGGAACTCGGGCAAGTACTACCACGGCGACCTGATGGAGCGGTCGATGGCGCTCTTGCTGGGGCTCACCGGCAACTGGGGCAAGAAGGGCACCGGCACCCGCTCCTGGGCCATCATGGGAATGGACGGCGAGATGATGATGCCCGCCAAGGAGGGCAGAGGGCAGGAGGCGGCTCAGAAGACGATCGCCGGCATGATCGCCATGCGGCGCCTGGTGGGATCCACCGACCCGACCATGACCAAGGAGATGATCCAGAACCGGATGCTCGAGATGGTCACCGAGATGGGTGAGCTGGGCGCTCCGGTGCCGCCCGCATTCCTCTGGTACTACCAGATGGGGTACAAGGAGCGCTGGAACGACCCCGAGAACAACGACCCCACCATGAAGCGGAGCTTCGACGAGTACGTCACCGAGGCCATCGAGAAGGGATGGTGGGGTACGAGCTACTCGAAGGCGTACCAGACCATCGAGCCGCGGGTGCTTTTCGAGGCCGGTGGCAACTACCTGCGACGCAATCGCGGCGGTCAAAAGCTTCTGCTCGAGCACTTCTGGCCCAAGCTGACACTGGTGGTGTCGGTCGACTACCGCATCACCACCACCGGGCTCTACTCCGACTACATCCTCCCGGCGGCGCAGCACTATGAGAAGATCGGTCACGCCATGCTCTCGGTGCATCACCTCAACTGGGTGCTGACGGACCACGCGACCCCGCCGCTAGGTGAGGCCAAGCCGGACATCGAGATCTCGATGGCGCTTCTCGCCGCGCTGGAGAGCCGTGCGGCAGCCCGGGGGTTGGAGAAGTTCACGGACTACAAGGGGCTCACCCACGAGCTGGTGGGCATGCGCGACCGCTTGACGCTGAACGATACCGTCACGGACGAGGAGACCTTCTGGGACGAGGCGATCCAGGACACCGCGACCTACGGCCTCCTGCCCGAAGGCGCCAACCTCGAGACCCTGCGCGAGAAGGGGCACATGCGCTTCACCAACTGGGGAATGGTGGGCCACGGACAGTCCCAGGGCTCGACCATCAAGCCCGACGAGGTCCACAACCCGCTGCGCTGGCACACCGAGGACAAGCTTCCCTACGACACCCTGGTGCGCCGGGCCCAGTACTACATCGACCACGAGTGGTTCCTGGAGGCCGGCGAGGAGCTGCCGACGCACAAGGAGCCGACCAACGTGGGCGGGGGGCAGCGGCGCTTCCTGATGACCAGCGGCCACAACCGCTGGAGCATCCACTCGATGAACATGATCAACAACATCATCCAGAACACCCATCGCGGTGAGCCCTTCGTCTTCATCAACGATCGGGACGCCGCCGATCTCGGCGTCGGCAACGGCGACAGGGTGCGGCTGGTGAGCAACGAGGGCGATTCCATCAACGAGGCGAAGATCTCGCCCGCGGTCCGTCCCGGCCAGGTGATTCTCTACAACGGCTTCGAGCCCTACCAGCACGAGAACTGGTACAGCCAGGCGGATCTGGAGGCGGGTCACGTGAAGCACCTGGGCTTCGCCGGCGGCTACGGCCACCTCAAGTTCCGGCTCTTCTCCTGGCAGCCGATTCCGGCCGACCGGGCGGTGCACGTGGACATCGAGAAGGTTTCCTAGACGCTCTTCTCAGCAGCCGGTCGAGTTTCTGGTGCCGGGTTGCCGGGCGGTGGTCCGCAACCGGGGCTCCCAGCCATTCGCTACATTGATCCGTAAGCGGAGGCGGGAGAGATGTACTCAGGAATCATGCGGGGGACCTTCGAGGTCACGCGAGTGGAGCGAAAGCCCGACCTGCTCACCTACGAGGTCGAGCTCAGCGAGGAGCTGGCCGAGGGACTCGGGCCGGGCGCGAGCGTGTCGATCGAGGGAGTCTGCCAGACGGTCGTCTTGCGTTCCGGCAACCGGGTGAGCTTCGACGCCATTCAGGAGACGCTCGACCTGACCACTCTGGACTCCCTCGAGGTCGGGGGGCGGGTCGCCGTCGAACGCAGCACCAAAGTGGGCGACGAGATCGGCGGGCACGACGTCGCCGGTCATGTGATCGGGACCGGGGAGATCGTCAAGGTGCACCACGAGGGCGATGTCTGCGACATCCGCATCCGCGTTCCCAAGGAGTGGATGAACTACATCTTCAAGAAGGGCTTCATTGCCGTCGACGGTGCGAGCATGACCGTGGGTGAGATCGACCGCGAGGGAGGCTTCGAGCTTCACCTGATTCCCGAGACCCTGCGCCTCACCAACCTCGGCAGGAAGGCGCCGGGCGACCGGGTCAACATCGAGCTCGACGCCCGGACCGTGGCCATCGTCGACACCGTCGAGCGCGTCGTCGAGGAGCGCTTCGCGCGCGAGCAGCACGCGGGAAGCGGCTAGCGTCCCTTGAAGATGGGATCTCGTCGCTCGAGCAGAGCGCGAATCCCCTCGCGCGCGTCTTCGGTCTCGAGTGTGCGCGACTGGGCATGCGCCTCCCACTCCGCCGCGCCGCGAGGATCCCAGTCGATGCCGCGATAGATGGAGCGCTTGGTCCATCGCACCGGAAGCGGCGCGCAGCCGGCGATCTCGCGCGCCAGATCCCGGGCCTTCTCCAGGACCTGCTCCGCATCGACGGCGTAGTTGGCGAGACCGAGATCGGCGGCCTCGGCGCCGCTGATGATCCGTCCGGTCAGCAGCAGCTCCGTCGCGCGGGGTAGCCCGAGCAGGCGCGGGAGGATGTAGGTCGTCGCCATGCCGGGATGCAGACCCAGCCGCACGAAGTTGGCGCCGTAGCGGGCTTCGCGATTGGCCACGCGGAGGTCGCAGACGACGGCGAGCCCCAGACCCCCGCCGATGGCGTGTCCCTGCATGGCGGCGATCGTGGGTACCTCGATCTCGAGCAGGGAAAGGAAGGGGCTGTAGATCTGGAAGGTGCGTTCGTTGGGGGCCCGAAACCGCGCGGTATCGGCTTCCTGCTGTGCCTGGCTCTTGAAGTCGGCGCCCGCGCAGAAGCTCTTGCCGCGTCCCGTGACGATGACGCAACGCAGCTCCTCCTCCGACCGCGCTCGCGCCACCGCCTCCCGCAGTCCTTCCAGCACGTCCTGCGTCATGCTGTTTCGGTTCTCGGGCCGATTGAGCGTGATCTCGGCGATCTGGTGGTCGGATTCGTAGAGGACGGCCGGTTCGGTCATAGCTAACCCCCTTGCCGGCCATCGTACGGGGACGTTGTTGAACATTCAACTTCTCGGGAATTCCCGAGAAGTTGAATGTTCAACAACGTCCCCGCTACGCTTCGGGTGGATGCTCAGCTGGCTGCGCGACCGACTGCGTGCGATGCGTTTCGACCCGCCGGAGCTCTCCGGGGGGCTCGGCGATCTCGGCACCTTCGTGCCTCTGACGGCCTCGCTGATCATCGTCTGCGGGATGGAGGGGGGCAGCGTGCTCTTCTTCGCCGGTCTCGCCAACGTGGTGGTCGGACTGGCCTTCAACCAGCCGATTCCCGTCCAGCCGATGAAGGCGATCGCGGCGGTGGCGATCGCCGAGGGGCTGGCGCCCGGAGAGATCGCGGCGGCGGGCTTCATGAGCGGAGCGATCCTTCTGGCCCTGGTGCTGACGGGCCTGGTGAGCGCAGCCGAGCGCTGGATTCCCCGGCCGGTGATACGCGGCATTCAGCTCGGCGTCGGACTCAAGCTGGCTGCCAAGGGCGTGACGCTGGCTCTGGCCGGCGGCTGGTGGAATCTGGACGGGCACCTCCTCGCCCTGGCCGCGGCGCTGCTGGTGCTGGTCACAGCGCGGGCAAGACGCTTCCCGTCCGCGCTGATTCTTCTCGTCGTGGGAATCGTCCTGATCCCCCTCGAAGGGCTGGACAGACTCGCCGGGGTGTCGCTGGGCTGGTCGGGTCCGATCTGGATCTGGCCCAGTCTCGAGCAATGGGAGCTGGGTCTCACCCGCGGAGCGCTACCCCAGCTTCCCCTCACGCTGCTCAATTCCGTGATCGCCGTCTGTGCGCTCTCCGGTGATCTGTTTCCCGGGCGCGCCATCGGCACCCGTCCGATGGCGATCAGCGTCGCGGTGATGAACCTGGGCACCTGTCTCTTCGGCGCGGTTCCTTCCTGCCACGGCTCCGGGGGGCTGGCCGGGCAGCACCGCTTCGGCGCGCGCACGGGCGGGAGCATGGTGGTGCTGGGGCTCTCCAAGATGGGGCTGGGTATCCTGTTCGGTTCGGCGGTGGGAGTGGTGCTGGCCGCCTTCCCGAGCTCACTGCTCGGCGTGCTGCTGGCCTTCGCCGGGCTCGAGCTGGGGCTGGCGGCGCGCGAAGAGTCCGGACGGAACGCGTTCTTCGTGGTGGTGGCGACGGCGGGGGGAATCCTCGCGGTGAACGCGGTGGTCGGTTTCCTGCTGGGTCTCGGATCCGCTCTGCTCCTGCTACCAGGGCAGCGTCGTTCCCAGTAGAGCGCTCGTGATCGGGCCGCGCTAACGGGGCGCGTTGGGGTTGGGGACGGGCCCCGTCAGCTCGACCAGCCGGCTCTGGTCGTGGACCAGGAAGCGCTCGAGCTGGGAAACCAGCTCCCGGAAGAAGGGCATCGGATCCTGGGCCTCGACCCGCTCCCGCAGCTGCGGGACCCAGCGACCCGGGTGACGCGCGGCGAAGTCGCGCTGGGCGCGCCTGAAGGGGCCGGGATCGTCTCCACCGTGCAGCGCCTCGGCTTCCCGGAAGGCGAGAAAGTGGAGGAACTCGAGCTCCGTGGTGATGTGATCCGGCATCTCGCGCGGAGAATCCGAGAGGGTGAGTCCGAAGTGATTGTAGAAGCGGATCGCCTCCTCCATCGTCTTCATCCGCGCGCCGCTGTAGAGACCCCCGTAGAGGGGGCAAGGTGGTCCCGAGGCGCCGACGTCGAAGAGCCGGGTGTACTCGACGGCCAGATCGTCCTCTTCCTCCCCGGCATTCCCGAGTGCAGCCCAGTCGGAGTCTTCGAAGCAGGGAGGGGTCGAGGGCGCTCAGGGTTTGACGGATCTGCTCCGCCAGCTCCCCGGATCGGATCGCCTCGCCGAACGCCTTGTCGGGATACTCGAAGAGACGGGCGAAGAGCTCGTAGGTCCGGCTCCGCGCAGCGGCCGTCTTCTCCTTCTCACCCGTGAGTTCCGTCAGCGTCGAATCACTCATTGGAGATCCACATCTCGGCTCAGGCCCCGGTCCACTCGATGGTGGCGGGGTCGCGGTCGAAGCCTCCGAACATCTCCGTCCAGCGGTAAGCGATCAGGAGATCCATCAGCTCCGACTTTCCACCGGCGCGCGTCTTGGCCATCTCCGCCTTCAGGATCTCCAAGGTCTCCAGCACCACCGGGCCGAACAGGTAGACCAGGTACTCGTCGGGAATGCGCGGCTGCGACTCGTCGATCTCACCGTTCTCGTCGAAGCGCGGCGGCGCCAGCGGCGGCACGTAGAAGACGTTGGGCTCGGTGCCGAAGCTCGGATGCAGGGGGATCGCCGCCTTCCACTGGTCCACCAGCTTGTAGATCGGGGCGTTCTGGTCGTCCCGGTAGCCCACGAAGCGGATCCGGCCCGGACACTGGCGGGCACAGGCGTTGACGACCTCCTTCTCGATGCGGGGGAAACAGAAGATGCACTTCTGCGCCACCTTGGTGGTGTGGTTGAAGTAGATCTTCTTGTAGGGACACGCCTCCATGCAGAAGCGGTAGCCGCGGCAGCGGTCCTCGTCGATCAGGACGATGCCGTCCTCCTCGCGCTTGATGATGGCATTGCGGGGACACGCCGCCATGCAGGCCGGGTTGGTGCAGTGGTTGCAGATGCGCGGCAGATAGAAGTAGTAGGCGTTGGGATACTCGCCGCCGCCCTGGTCCTCGTCCCAGTTGGGACCCCAGTCGGGCTGCTCCCCCACCACCTTTAGATGGGCCTTCTGGCCCTGGCCGCCGAAGAAGACCTCCTCGTGGTTGAACTTCCAGGCGTCCCCGAAGTCCCGACGCGAGGGCAGCTGCCCCGGACGCGCCGAGCCGTCCTCCCGGAACCCGCCCCCCGACTGCTCCCAGTCGCGCGGCGTCCCGCGCCCGGGCTGGGTGTTCACGGTGTTCCACCACATGTAATCCATGCCCTCGTCGCGGGTCCATAGACGCTTGCAGGCAATCGTGCAGGTCTGACAGCCGAGGCACTTGTTCAGATCCAATACCATCGCCAGCTGCCGCTGGATCTCCCCCGCCATCGCTACCTCCTCGCCGTGGACAAGAGCGCACGGATTCGATCAATCGATCCGAGGCTAGGCTACCCGCGGATGGGGATGACATGACATGGGTCATACCCTGGGGAGGGAGAGCCGGGTCCAAAAACCCACACTGTTCGCTACGATGGACTCACGCGAGGCGGGCGGCTAACAAAGGGTGCCAATAGCCGCGGCCGGTCCTGACGCAGGAGTCGCCACGTCCGCCACGGCACGACCGAGGATGCGACGATGCCGGCGGATTTCTTCGACACTCCCGAGCACGAGGTGTTTCGCGAGACCGCGCGCAAGTTCGCCGAGGAACAGCTGGCTCCCCGGGCGCGCGAGTTCGATGAGATGGGCCGCATGGACAAGAGCCTGTTCCGGATGATGGGCGATCTGGACATGCTCGGGCTGCGCTACGACCCCAAATGGGGCGGCGCCGGGCTCGACTGGTCCTTCACTGCGGTCCTCTTCGAGGAGATCGCCCGCTGCGACAATGCGGGCGTGACCATGGCGATCAGCGTTCACACCGACATGGCGACCCCTTCCCTGCACGATTTTGGCTCCGACGAGCTCCGGCAGCGTTTCCTGGTGCCATCGATCAAGGGCGAAATGGTGGGTGCCATCGCGGTCACCGAGCCCGACGCGGGATCCGATGTGGCCGGGATCAAGACCCGGGCGGTGCGCGACGGCGACAGCTGGGTGATCAACGGGAGCAAGATCTACATCACCAATGCCGCGATTGCCGACTGGATGTGCGTGCTGGTCGTCAGCGATCCGGAGGCCGGCTACGGTGGCTTCTCGCAGGTCATCGTACCGACCGATTCCCCGGGCTTCTCCTATCAGCTCCTGGACAAGATCGGCAATCGGGGCTCGGATACCGGACAGCTCTTCTTCGAGGACGTGCGAGTGCCGATTGCCTACACCATCGGCGAGGTGGGCCGGGGCTTCCAGCAGCAGATGCAGCAGTTCCAGGACGAGCGCCTGATCGCCTGCATCATGGCCAACGCGGGCGCCGAGCTCCTGTGGGAGACGACCAAGAGCTACTGCGAGGAGCGGATTCTCTTCGGCAAGCCGCTCAGCAAGATGCAGGTCACGCAGTTCAAGTTCGTGGAGATGATGACGCAGATCGCCGCTGCCAAGGAGCTGACCTACGCATGCGTCCGCAAGCGCCTCGCGAACCAGGACGCCACCCGTGAGATCTCCATGGCGAAGCTCTTCAGCGGCCGGATGAGCCGGTTCGTCTCCGACGAGTGCCTTCAGCTGCACGGTGGCTACGGGTACATGAGGGAGAGCGCCGCCGGCCGCTCCTTCGTCGATAGCCGGCTGATCAGCATCGGTGGCGGCGCGGACGAAGTCATGATGCACTATCTCGCCAAGATGTTCGGACTCTGAGCGGGGGCTGCGCCAGATGGAGATCCTTCGAAGCCACGCCGACACGCGCTCGGAAACCTACCGGGAGAACCGGGACGGGTTTCTCGAGCAGATCGCACTTCTGAACCAGCAGCTCGAGCTGGTGCGCGCGGGCGGCGGTGAGAAGTACGTGAAGCGTCACATCGGGCGGGGCAAGCTGATGGCGCGAGAGCGCATCGAGCTGCTGCTCGACCGTGACTCTCCCTTTCTCGAGATCGCGCCGCTCGCGGCCTGGGGCACGGATTTCCATCTCGGGGGAAGCGTCATCTCGGGCATCGGCGTGGTCTCTGGCGTCGAGTGCGTGGTCACCGCCAACGAGCCGACGGTGAGAGGCGGCAGCCTCAACCCCTACAGCGTGACCAAGAGCACCCGCACCATGGAGATCTGCCAGCAGAATCGCCTGCCGATGGTGAACCTCACCGAATCCGGAGGGGCGGACCTGCCGTTCCAGTCGGAGATCTTCGTGCGGGGTGGACATGGCTTCCGCGAGCTCACCCGCCGCTCCGCCGAGCGCATTCCCACCATCTGCCTGGTCTTCGGCTCGTCCACGGCCGGCGGCGCCTACATCCCCGGCATGTCGGACTACGTGGTGATGGTGAAGCAGGGGGCGAAGGTGTTCCTCGGCGGGCCGCCGCTGGTGAAGATGGCGATTCACGAAGACAGCACCGAGGAAGAGCTGGGCGGTGCCGAGATGCACAGCCGCATCTCGGGCGTGTCGGACTACCTGGCGGCGGACGAGCACGACGCGATTCGTCTGGGGCGGGAGATCGTGGCGCAGCTGAACTGGAAGAAGCTGGGTCCGACGATGCGCGCTCCCGTCGAAGAGCCGGTCTACGACCCGGAGGAGCTTCTGGGCGTCACCTCCATCGATATCCGAAAGCCGTTCGACGTGAAGGAAATCATCGCGCGGATCGTCGACGGGTCGCGCTTCCACGAATTCAAGCCCACCTACGGGACCACGTTGATCACCGGCTACGCGCGCGTTCACGGCTTCCCGGTGGGCATCCTGGCGAACAACGGGATCCTCTTCTCCGAGTCTTCGGAGAAGGGGGCGCAGTTCATCCAGCTGTGCAATCAGAGCGATACACCGCTGCTGTTCCTTCAGAACATCACCGGCTTCATGGTGGGGAAGCGGTACGAGCAAGGCGGCATCATCAAGGATGGCGCCAAGCTGATCAATGCGGTGTCGAACAGCGGGGTCCCCGCGATCACGGTGATGGTCGGTGCGTCCTACGGGGCGGGCAACTACGGGATGTGCGGACGAGCCTACGACCCGAATTTCGTCTTCACCTGGCCGAACCACCGCATCGCCGTGATGGGCCCGGAGCAGCTCGCGGGCGTGCTCTCGATCGTCCGGCGCACGGCAGCGGAGCGCGCCGGTCAGCCCTTCGACGAGGAGCAGGACCGACAGATTCGCGAGATGGTCCAGGGGCAGATCGAGAAGGAATCCTACGCCTTCTTTGCCACGGCGCGGATCTGGGACGACGGCATCATCGATCCTCGGGACACCCGCACGGTCCTGGGAATCTGCCTGTCGGCTCTTCACTCCAACGAGATCCAGGGAACGACGCGCTACGGCGTCTTCCGGATGTGACGAGGCGCGAGAGCCAGCGGGATGGAGACGTGACGGCGAAGAGGCACTTCGAGAAGGTACTGGTCGCCAATCGCGGCGAGATTGCGCGGCGGGTGATGCGCACGCTGCGAGAGATGGGAATCGCCAGCGTAGCGGTCTACTCGGATGCGGACGCGGCGGCGCCGCATGTCGCCGAAGCCGACGAAGCGGTTCGGATCGGTCCCGCGCCCAGCCGCGAGTCCTACCTGGTGATCGATCGGATCATCGAGGTCGCGGTGTCCATCGGCGCCGACGCGGTGCACCCGGGCTACGGCTTCCTGGCAGAGAACGCGGACTTCGCCGAGCGCTGTGCCGAGGCGGGCGTCGCCTTCATCGGACCGCCGGCCGAAGCGATCCGGAAGATGGGAAGCAAGATCGAGGCGAAGGCCATCATGGCCGCGGCCGGAGTGCCGGTGATTCCCGGCTGTTCTGGGGTGGGCCTGTCGGACGACGCTCTGGCCGCCGAGGCGAAGGAGATCGGCTTTCCGGTCTTGATCAAGGCATCGGCGGGCGGGGGCGGGAAGGGGATGCGCATCGCTCGCGACGAGGCGGCGCTTCCGCAGGCCCTCGCGGGGGCGCGTCGCGAGGCTTCCAGCGCCTTCGGTGACGACACGTTGCTTCTCGAGCGCTATTTCGAGGCGCCGCGACACATCGAGGTGCAGATCTTCGGGGACGCGACGGGTCGCGTCATCCACCTCTGCGAACGCGAGTGCTCGGTGCAGCGGCGCTACCAGAAGATCGTCGAAGAGGCGCCGTCGACGGCAGTGGACGACGAGCTTCGCAGCCGGCTGGGGGCCGCGGCCGTCGCAGCCGGTGAGGCGATCGGATACCAGGGCGCCGGGACGGTCGAGTTCATCGTCGACCAGTCGGGTCAGTTCTACTTCCTCGAAGTCAATACCCGGCTGCAGGTGGAGCACCCGGTGACCGAGGCGGTCACCGGCCTGGACCTGGTGCGTCTTCAGGTAGAGATTGCGGAGGGGGCGCCGCTCGAAGTCGCGCAGCAGGGTGTCGCGATTGGCGGACACGCCATCGAGGTTCGACTCTACGCGGAGGATCCGGCCAGGGACTTCCTTCCGCAGACGGGGACGATCGCCCTCTGGGAGACCCCGCAGCTCCCCGGTGTTCGCTACGACAGCGGCATCGAAGCCGGTACGGTGGTGGGTCCCCACTACGATCCGATGCTGGCGAAGATCATCGCCCACGGCGCGACGCGAGACGACGCCATCCGCAGGCTGGTGCGAGCGCTCCGGGATCTCGGTGTCGCTGGCATCGTCACCAACCGCGCGTTTCTGCTTGCCGTGCTCACCCATCCCGCCTTTGCCGCGGGGGAGACCGACACACACTTCATCGAGCGGCATCTGCCGCCGGAGGCGCGGAGCGCCGTGCGCGACCCCTCCGCCGATCGCCTTCACGCCATCGTCGCTGCCCTGCACGACCACGAACGGCGCCGACGCATCCCGGGCCCTCTGCCGGCGAGCATTCCCTCAGGCTGGCGAAACAACCGCTGGCGAAGACAGGACGTCTCGTACCAGATCGGCGGCGAAGTGATCGAGGTGCTCTACGAGTCCGGAGCTTCCGGGAGCTTCGAGGTGGAGGCATCGGGCTCGACCTCGCGCGCATTGGTGGTGGAGGCGAGCGACCGCGAGATCTCACTCGAGATCGACGGCGTTCGCCGTCGCTTCAGCGTGGCAGCGCGATCCGATGCCACCTTCGTCCACGGTCCGCTGGGGAGTACCGAGCTGATTCCGATTCCCCGTTTCGCGACTTCCGTGGGCGACGACGTCGCGGGCAGCTACGTGGCCCCGATGCCCGGCGCCGTCCGGGAGGTGCGGGTCTCTGCCGGTGATAGGGTGAGGGAAGGCACCGTGATGCTGGTTCTCGAGGCCATGAAGATGGAACATCCCATCACGGCCCACGCTGCGGGTGTGGTGACGGAGGTGCGGGTGGAGGTGGATCAGATGGTCGAGCCCGACGAGGTGCTCGTCGTGGTCGAGGCGGACGAGTGAGCCAGGGGCGGGGGCGAAAACGATGACGTCACAGCAGGCGACCAAGTACGCAGTCGAGGAGCGAGCGGCCTGGATCACGCTCGATTCACCGCAGAATCGGAACGCTCTCTCGGTTACGCTGGTCGGGGAGCTGCAAGGTCATCTCCGGGCGGCACTCGCCGATCCGGAGGTTCGCACGATCGTGCTGACCGGAAACGGACCGGCGTTCTGCGCCGGGGCGGATCTCAAGAGCCGCGGCGACGCGGTGGCGCCGGGCAGCGGACGAACCAATCCCTTCGTCGAGATCTTGAAGATGATGTGGGAGGGCTCGAAGCCGGTGATCGCGGCGGTCAACGGGCACGCCTTCGGGGGCGGAATCGGTCTGGTGGCGGCGGCGGACATCGCGATCGCGGCCGAGGGGGCCAAGTTCAGCTTCAGCGAGGTTCGCCTCGGGCTGATTCCAGCCATCATCTCGGTGGTCGTGCTGCAGAAGCTCGGCGTCCACGACGCGATGCGGCTCTTCTTGACGGGCGACCGCTTCGAGGCGGCCCGGGCCGAAGGGTACGGTCTGGTGCACCGCGTCGTCCCACCGGATGCGCTCAGGGAAGCCGTCCGGGAGGAGGCGAAGGCCATCGCTCTCGGTGGGCCGAATGCGGTCGCGGAGGCAAAGCGCCTGATTCGGACCGTTTCTCGGGTCTCGATGGACGAGGGCTTCGCCTATGCCGAGGCGAAGATCGCCGAGCTCTTCGCTTCGGCCGAGGCTGCCGAGGGGATGGCGTCCTTCGTGCAGAAGCGACCTCCCGGCTGGGCGGAATGATGGCCCGCGAAGAGAGGGAGAGCTGGGATGCCATCGTGATCGGCTCGGGACTCGGTGGTCTTTGTACGGCTGCCTATCTTTGCGGTGCGGGAAAGCGCACGCTGGTTCTCGAAGCTCACTACGTGGCGGGGGGAAACTCCCAGGTCTTCCGGCGGCGCATCGGCGACCGCAGCTACGAATTCGACGTGGGAATCCACTACCTCGGCGAATGCGGTCGCGACGGGATGATCACGACTGTCCTGCGCGGGGTTGGTCTCGCGGAGCGGGTGGTCTTCCGCCCGCTGGATCCGGATGGCTACTCGACGCTGGTCTTTCCGGACTTCACCTTCCGGGTTCCGGTGGGCTGGGATCGCTATCGCCAGCGGCTGCTCGAGACCTTTCCCGACCAGGCCGAGAGCCTCGGTCAGGTCGTGGACATCCTGCGTCAGGTGGGAGAAGAGGGGCGACGACTCCAGCGGGGAGAGTTCCAGATGCAGGATGCCGTGACCGAGGCACCCCGCTTCCTGGAATGGGGACTGCGCCCGGTGACCGAGCTCTTCTCGGAGCACGGGCTCTCGCCCCAGGCCAGCGCGGTATTGCTCGGTGAGCAGGCGACCTACGCGGTGCGCCCCTCCCGAACTCCGGTCGTGGTACAGGCGGGCATCTCCCACCACTTTCTGCGCGGGGCCTACTATCCAGAGGGGGGAGGCCAGGTGATCGCCGGGCGTTTGATCCAGGCGATTCGGGCCTACGGAGGCGAGGTGCGGACCCGGTCGCCGGTGGATCGCATCCGCATCGAGGACGGCCGCGTCGCGGGCGTCGTCCTTGGGAAGACCGGACAGGAGATCGATGCGAAGGTCGTGGTCTCCAATGCGGATCTCAAGCGCACGATCCTGAATCTCGTGGGTGAATCCCACTTCGCTCCGGAGACGGTGGAACGGGTGCGGTCGTTCCAGATGGCGACGCCACTCTTCTGCGTCTATCTGGGCCTGGATGTCGATCTCGCAGCACAGGGGATTCCCAACACGAATCACTTTGTCGTCAACACCTACGACATCGAGGGAGTCTACGACCGGATCGATGCCGGTGAGATTCCAGCCGATGCCGTCGCGTACGTCACGGCTGCCACCCTGAAGGATCCGGTGAGCGGCCACCTGGCACCGAAGGGCCATACGAATCTCCAGATCATGACCATGGCTCCCGGCGACCACGAGATCTGGAACCTGGATCGAAGTCCCGCCGAAGGCGGCCGCTATCACCGCGATCCGGAGTACCGGCGGCGAAAGCGGGAGGTGATGGATCAGATGATCGCGACCGCCGAGCGCGTGCTGCCGGGAATCAGCGGACACATCGACTGGAAGGAGGCGGCGAGCCCCGTGACCCAGGAGCGCTTCACTCGCTCGACGGGCGGGACGTCGTACGGAATCGCACTGAGCACGGACCAGGTGGGCCCCTTCCGAATGGGACCGACGACGGAGATACCGGGTCTCTTCCTGTGCGGCGCGAGCACACCCTCGGGTCCGGGGATTTCCGGCGTGATGCGCGGGGGGGTGGCCGCCGCAGGGGCAGTGCTCGAGGTCGATCTGCTGAAGATGGCTCTGGATGGGGAGATCCTGGGCGACGTAGACCGCCTGCCCGAGATCCGCGGGGAATGGGACGCGTGGCGCGAGAGCCACTGACAGAAGCAGTGGGAGGAGGAGCTTGACTCGGCTGCGGATTCCGGCTGAAGAAGTCGAGGTGAGCGAGGAGGTGGACCTTCTCGTCGTGGGAGGCGGGGCAGCGGGCACGGCCGCGGCCATCGCCGGAGCCAGAGGGGGTCTCCGCACCCTCCTGGTGGAGGAGATGCCCTTCCTGGGTGGAATGACCACGGGTGGCTGCGTCGGAACCTTCTGCGGATTCTACACCCTGGAGCCCGAGGGAAGCGTCGTCCCACTGGTGGGTGGCCTGCCGCTCGAGATCGCCGAGACCCTTCTCGGACGCAGTCACGCCCTTGGGCCGATTCCCTACAAGGACACCGCAGTGCTTCCCTACGTGCCGTGGGGTGTGAAGACGCTGCTGGAGGAGCTTGCGCGCGCCGAACCGGGGCTTCGTGTGGTGCTCCACGCCAAGCTCACCCACGCGCTGGTGGAGCAGGGCGACATTCAGGGGGTCGTCGTCCAGACCCGCGCGGGGCGCACCGCTCTGCGCGCCCGTGTCTACCTGGACGCCAGCGGCGACGCCGAGCTCTCGCGCCTCGCCGGTGCCGAGACGCGGTTGGGCGACGAGATCCAGTATCCGTCGATGATGTTCACCATGCAGAACGTGGACGTCGGAGCGGCCTTCGCGAGCCTCGCCGAGCTGCCGCACATTCTCGAGACCCACTTCGAGAGCGACGGTCTTCCCCGCAAGACGGGAAACCTGATCCCGACGGGACGACCGGGAGAGATTCTGGTGGCGCTCTCCCGGCTCGAGTTCGCGGGGCGCCCCGTGAACGCGACGGATGCGGAGGAGCTCACCTGGGCCGAGATGGAGGGACGCAGCCAGGCGGCCCGGCTCTCGGAGTTCCTTCGCCGAGAGGTCGCGGGCTTCTCCGAGGCGTTCCTGGCCGACAGCGCCGCGCGCCTGGGAATCCGCGAGACCCGGCGGATCGTGGGGGAGTACGCGCTCACCGAGGAAGACGTCCTGGGAGCGCGGAAGTTCGAAGACGGGATCGGCCGCTCCGCCTGGCCCATCGAGCGCCACGTCCGCGGCGGCGAGACCCTCTGGCGCTTTCTCGAGCGCGGCTCCTGGTACACGATTCCATATCGCTCTCTGCTCCCGAGGGGCGTCGGCAATCTGCTGGTCGCGGGTCGATGCCTCTCGGCCGACCCGGGCGCCTTCGGGTCGGTACGGGTGATCGGGCCCTGTATGCTCGAGGGACAGGCCGTCGCCGTGGCGGCCCGCCTGATCTGCGATGCGGATACCACCGCGGCGGCCGTCGATGTCGACCGGCTGAGTGCAGAACTCGCAGCGCTCGGTGTTCCCCTATGAAAAGGCGGAGATGGTGCTCGGAGGAATCCGGATGATCGGCAGTCCCCGGTGTCGGGTTCATTCACTTGCGATCGCACTGTGGCTCGCAGCACTCGTGTCCTGCTCCCCCGGTGCTCCCGACACAGCGATCTCCCAGGCCGAGCTCGCGGGCCGGATCGGAACCTCGCAACGCCCCGCTGATCGTCGACGTGCGCACCCGTTCCGAGTTCAACTCGGGTCACATTCCGGGCGCCGTCAACATTCCTCACACCGATCTGCCCATGCGCATCGAGGAGCTGGAGCTCGAAAGCGATCGGGAAATCGTCGTCTATTGCGAGCGCGGAGGCCGCTCGATGACAGCCGCGTCCGCACTCCGCGGAGCGGGCTTCTCGACGGTTCTCCATCTCGAGGGCGACATGAGCGCCTGGCGCGCCAGCCAGCGCAGCTGCGTGGGGTGCTGAGGTCTGATGGACAGGATGGAGGGAAGATGGGGTACGTCGAGCCGAATCCCGAGCGCTTCCGGGTCTTTCTGGAGAAAGGCGAGGACAACTCACCTGTCGTCATGATCAACCTGCTCCGCTATCGGGAGCACGCATCGTACCCGGAGGGGTTCGATGCAGAGCCTTGCAGCGGGCGCGAGGCATATCAACGTTACGCCGCTGTCGCCGCCCAGCGGGTTGCCTCCGTGGGGGGCCGCATGCTGTGGGTGGGACGCGTGCACTCCGCCGTGATCGCCCCCGAATCCGAGCAGTGGGATGATGCCGCCCTCGTCGAGTATCCGTCGCGGAAGGCATTCCTCGAGATGGTGTCGCAGCCCGAGTACCAGGCCGCCGCCCCACATCGCACTGCGGCACTCGAGGATTCGAGACTCATCGCGACGGAGACCCAGGCGGGCTTCTAGCCTGAGAAGAAGCCGCTCCACAGGGACGTCGCCGCGCTGCTAAGAGCTCCGGCGGCCATCACCCCAGCGCCCCAGGCGGAGAGCCCGGGCGGCAGCCGCCCGCCCCGAGCGGGCAGAGCGAGCAGAAGCAATGGCACGAAGGGCGCGAAGTAACGGCCCTGTACGCCATTGACCACGCCCTGACCGACCCGGCACCAGCCCACATAGGCCAGGCTGAGGATGCCCACGGCGCCGATCAGGAAGAGCACCAGCAGTGCCGCGCGGCGGGCTGGCCCGAGGGTGGGCGGGTCGCCGCGGTCCGCCAGGGCGAGCGCCGCGAGGGCGCAAGGGAAGAGTACGTAGAGCGCCGTCGGAAGGTGCACGTTCAGGTGACCAAGGATGCCCACGAAGCCGATCAGGTAGGCGAAGAAAAAGCGCTGGAGGGTCGCGGCGAGCACACCGGTGAATTCGAGCGGGTGGCTGAGGACGAAGCCCAGCTGGCCCGAGGGGTCGGCGAGAGGTGATAGCAGGGGGTCCGCCGCCTTCGCCCATGCGAGCCAGAGCGCTGAGGGGACAAATGCGGCAAGCAGCGTCGCGGCGTACACGACCACCCGCTCGCGTCGACCGGGGAAGCGGCTGGCCGGGATCAAAACCACCAGAGCTGCGAGCAGCCAGTAACCGGGCTTCGCCAGACCGAGCGCACCCAACGCCACGATGAGCCCGACCAGATCGCCGCGGCGAGCGCGGCATTCCGGACCGAAGCCCGCCCGGGTTGCGAAGGCAAATACGAGCAGGGCTGCAGCGTGGGTCGGCACGTCCGCCGAGAGTGAAGCCGCCTGAGCCACGGCCATGGGGGTGAGGAGCAGCAGACAGATCGCCCAGCCTCGTAGCGGCAGCAGCCGAAGGGCGAGCCAGCCCGCCACCAGCCACCCCAGCAGATTTCCCAGACGCCCCAGGTAGACGAGGACCACGGGGGGTGCGTCCAGGAGCCGACCCGGCAGCATTAGCAGGGCCTGGGGGAGATACGCGACGGGTCCGTAGGTGCCCAGGGAAACTCCCGGTCTTCGCGACTCAGCGGCGAGCGGCTGGGCGAAGAGGGCTCGCAGCTCCGCACCGCTGAAGTGGCGGGGCGGCGTCGTGGGCTTCGTATGACCGAGCCTGCGGTAAAGGGTCAAGAGGCTGCGCGGAAACGTAGCTTCGAAGCCCGGAGCCCTGCCGGGAACCCGAAGGTGCCCCTCCGAGATCAGGAATGTCCGGGCGAGATGGACCTGCTCGTCGGGGCTCCCCAGGGGAGGCGTGAGCGCGATGAAGGCGAGGCCGAACACAAGCCCCAGCGCCACGAAGACGCGGGACGGGGTGCCGAGTCCGGAGGCGGTGTGCCGCTTGCTGACGCGCTTCACGGCTACGTGGCGACGACGGCCGGCGCCCGCAAGGTCACACGCCCCTCGCCTTCTTCGGCCCGGCGATGCGGAGCTCCTTGACCACCTTGCCGCCGATGATGTGCTGCTCGAGGATGCGGTCCAGGTTCTCCGGCGTGGCCTCGCGATACCAGATGCCGTCGGGCCAGACGACGGCGATGGGGCCCCCGCCGCAGACCTGGAGGCAGTTCACCGTCGTGCACATGACACCGCCCTTGCGTTTGGTGAGGCCGCGCTCCTTCAGCTTTTTCCGGAAGCCCTTCACCGCGTTCTTCTGCTCGGGTTTGGTGGCGCAGTTGCCCGCGGTGCAGACGAGAACGTGGGCGCGTAGGCTGCCCAGGTGGAGCTCCTTGGCTTTGCGGTCCGGCTTCTTCTTCGCCATCCATCGAGGATAGTCCGTCTCTGGGCAGATGCCTGGGCGGGCGGGCACGCCGCCCGAAACGGAGCTGCGGCCGACACCGCGGGCGTCCCGTCTGGGGAAGTTGGTAGAGTCCCCGCGTCAAAGCTCAGGCAGTCAGGTGCTGGCAGGGCAGGGCGACCGCTCTTGGAGGACGACCATCATGTTCGAGCTCGACGAGACCCAGCGGATGGTGGAGAGCGCGGCGCGGAGCTGGTGTGAGAACGAGCTGGCTCCGGAGCTCCCGGCTCTGGAGTCGGGCGAGCTGCTTCCCTACGAGCTGCTGCGCCGGCTCTGCGCGGACCTCGGCGTGTCCGAGATGCTCGCGGCCATGGCCGAGAGTCGCCTGGCCCGACTCCGGGGTGATGCCTCGACCCCGGACCGTTCCGAGGAAGGCGGGGCCTCCACCGGCCTCGGGGGCGACCCGATGCTGACCAGCGTCCTCCTGAAGGAGATCTCCCGGGTCTCGCCGGGAGTGGGAATGGTGCTGATCTCGAGCCTGGGCTGCGCGATGACGATCCTGGAGCGCGGCAGCGCCGATGTGATCCAGCGCTACGCGGTTCCGCTCTTTCGCCAGGAGAAGGTCGGCGCCTGGGCCCTCACGGAGCCCGGGGCGGGAAGCGACGCCTTCGGCGGAATGCGTACGGCGGCGGTTGCCGACGGAGACGACTTCGTGCTGAACGGCCAGAAGACCTTCATCAGCAACGCACCCTACGCGGACATCTTTGCCATCTACGCGCGGGTCCGCGTCGAAGACGGGCCCGGGCCGGTACGGGCATTCGTGGTCGAGCGCGGTGCGGACGGTCTCGAGACGGGCCCTCCGATGCGGAAGATGGGGATGCACGATTCGCCCACCGGCGAGATCTTTCTGCGCGATTGCCGCGTGCCGCAGGAGAGCCTGCTCGGTGGTCTCGAAGGCAGGGGCGGCAGCGGCGGCGGGACCGCGCTGGACACCATCAACGCCGAGCGCTCGGTGATGCCCGCGATGTGCCTCGGGATCATCGAGCGCTGCGTCGAGGAGTCGGTGCGTCACGCCAAGACGCGGGAGCAGTTCGGCCGGCCGATCGCGGAGTTCCAGGGGCTGGCGTTCAAGATCGCTCGCATGGAGCTCGCCCTCGAGAATGCCCGCAATCTCGTCTTCAAGCTCGCCTGGGCGCAGCGGCAGGGAAAGCTCGACCCGCGGCTCGCGTCGTTGGCGAAGCTCTACTGCGCCGAGGCCGCCGTACGGGTTTCACTGGATGCGATCCAGGTCCACGGGGGCGCCGGCTACATGGCGGAGCTTCCCATCGAGAAGCTGATGCGCGACGCGAAGATGTTCGAGATCGGCGGAGGCACGAACGAAATCCAGCTCGAGACCATCGCCCGCTCCATCCTCGGCTGAGCGCGGGGGCAGCGCGCTACCCAAGGCGCCGAAGCTCGAAGACCATCCGGCACGGGGTATACTGGCTCCCCAGCGCTGAGAGCGAAGGGAGGAATCGAAATGTCGCGTGTCGCCGTGGTGCTGTCGGGGTGCGGATATCTCGACGGGGCCGAGATCCATGAGAGCGTGGTGACCCTGCTGGCCCTCGACCGTGCGGGGGCCGAGGTGCAGTGCCTGGCCCCGGACAAGCCGCAGCGGGATGTCGTCGATCACCGCTCCGGCCAGGCGGCGGAAGGCGAATCGCGCAACGTGCTCGCCGAGTCGGCTCGGATCGCCCGTGGGGAAATCCGGGACGTCGCCGATGCTCGCGCCGAAGAATTCGACGCCGTGATCGTTCCCGGCGGCTTCGGAGCCGCGAAGAATCTCTCCAGCTTCGCTGTCGAAGGGCCCGAGTGCACGGTCGATCCCGGCGTCGAGCGCCTGCTTCGCGACGCCCACGCGGCGGGCAAGCCGATCGGTATGATCTGCATCGCTCCCGCCATCGCCGCCCGTCTCTTCCCGGGAGTGGACCTCACCATCGGAGCCGATCCGGATACCGCGGGTGCGCTCGAACAGATGGGCGCCCACCACAAGGCGTGCGCTGTGGAAGCCTTCGTCTGCGACGAGCGGGCGCGAGTGGTGAGCTGTCCGGCCTACATGCTCGGCCCCGGCATCAAGGACGTCGCCGCGGGCATCGAGAAGCTGGTCGGCGAGGTGCTCCGCCTGGCGGACTGAGTGCACGGCCGCGCCGTGGCCTGGCACCCCGCGGGGGTGTTCAGTCGGTTGCTTCCGAGTCGCTGGCGACGGCGCGGCGTCCCATCAGGTTGAGCTTGAAACGCCGGATCGTATCCGGCTCCACGCGCTGTCTTTTCTCGTCCTCGAAGTAGAGTGCGTCCTCCGGGCACTGCACGATGCAGGCTCCGCAGCAGATGCAGTGCTCCGCGCGGGCGAGATCGACCTTTCGCCGATCGCCCGCACTCTCGGGGATGGACTTCTCGAAACACGCCTTGGGGCAGACCTCCCAGCAGGAGTAGATGCCTTCGCAGCGCTCGCGGTCGAGCGTGATGCTCCAGCGCCGCTCCTCGAAGTGGCTACCGCCCTCGATCGGGGTCGAGCCCGAGTAGTCGTAGGTGAGGATCGCGGTGAGGAGCGCGCTGGCGATCGCCGCCGCCGCGAGCGCGGCCACACCTCCGCCGGCGAGCGCGACAGACGACCAGTGATACGGCGACGGCCCCACCACCGAGGACCAGACGGCGCGGGCCCGGAATGCGGTCGTAGACCAGGAACACGGCGATGGCCAGAGCCCAGCTGAGGGCGATGATGGGCAGACACCAGGCGGTGCGAAACAGCGCGATGACTGCGGCGAACACCAGGCTGATGGGGGCGGCCCATGCGACCGCCATCTCCAGTCTCTCGGCGACGCCGAAGCGAACCCGCCGCATGTCGTCGCTCTTCTTCTCTTGCTGCGCCAGATAGCGGGGGATGTCCTCGGCGTAGACGGGGCCGAAGCGCAGCTTCCAGCCACAGCGCTGCGACACCTCCCGCGCCATCACACCGGTTGCGGCGAGCTGCGGAAGGATGGCTCGGCGGTGCTCCACGCGGTCTTCCACGCCGGACGTCTTGAGCGCCGTCACCACCTGATGGGAGGTCAGATGTCCGCCGGCAGCGGCGCACCACACGTTGATGCCTCGCGAGGGGGCGACGACGACCCAGGCGTCCACGCCTTCGAGGGCGCGAAGCAGGCGCCGGACGGTGAGATCGTAGTTCCCGGTGACGAGCACGGGACTGGAGGGGCTGGGGCTCCCCACGCTTCGGAGCCCCGGCTCCGTCGGCCAGGGAAACAGGCGCAGGAGCATCTCGAGAAATTCGCGTGCCAGATCCAGGACCGACGTGTGCCGAAAGCTCACGCTGTCACCTCCTCATCTTCCGCGCGCGCTGCCGGGCCGGCGGTGATGGCCGCCAGGCTGCCGAGCAGCCAGCGCCGCTCCCGCTGCACGGTGAAGCCGGCCGCTCGGATCTCGTCCGACAGATCCGGGATGGGATGCGACGTCGCCCCGGCCAGCAGCCAGCCGAGGAATACCTGTGGCAGGCGCAGCAGCGCGTGCAGCAGCCGCTCGCCGACCCGCGTGGGGATCACTTCGTCCGCCACGGCGAGGATGCCCCGGGAGTCCAGGAGCCGCGCCGCCTGTCGCAGCGTGAAGGCGCGCTCGCCAGAGGACATGTCGGAGAGACAGAAGCTCACCACCACCGCATCGAAGCTCGCCTCCGGCAGTGCGTCGATCTCGGATGCGGTTCTCTCCAGCCAGCGAACCGCATCGGCCGGGGCATCGGCGAGCCGCTGCTGTGCGCGCTCGAGCATTTCCGGGCTCTGATCGAGGGCGGTCACCCGCGCTCCGAGACCGACCAGCCGTTCGGTGACGGCGCCGGTTCCGCAGCCGATCTCGAGGATCCGCATCTCGGGGCGGGTCGCGGCCGCCTCTGCGACGGCGGCGTGGACGCGCGTGACGCGGCCCAGGGTGATGGCGCGCATGCCTGCGTCGTAGCGATCCGGGGCGGATTCGAGCAGCCGCATCAGCGCCAGGGAGCTCATGGCTGCAGCAGCTTTCTGACGGCGAGGACCAGGGCGTCTTCCAGGGCCCGCGGATCGGAGAAGGCGCTCGGATCTACCAGGTGCTGGAGCAGAAGCCCGTCGACGGTGCCGATCAGCGTCGCGGCGCCGAGGCGGGGATCGAGCCGGGGATCCATCTCCCCGAGGCGCTGTCCCTCCGCGATCAGGGAAGCCAGGTGATTTCGGATCCGACGGAAGAAGGGCCGAAACCCTCGCGTCTCGCGCAGGCGAAAATCGAAGAGCATGCGCGCCACGGCGGACCACTTCTCGAACATGCCTGCGAGTGCCCTGGCGAGCCGGTCGGCTCTCTCGAGCGGAGTCCCCTCACCCTCGACCACAGCGGCGAAGAACGACTCCTCTTCGGTCATGACTTCTCGGAGCAGGTCGCGCATCAGCGCGGCCTTGTCCGGGTAGTAGTGGTAGAGGCTCGAGCGACCCATCCCGACTGCCTCGGCCACGTGGGTGAGGCCGGTTCCGGCGACGCCGCGGCGCGCGAAGACCTGCCGGGCGGCGCTGCGGATCTCGCGCCGCTGCTCCACCCGGTCGACCAGTTTGGGCATCTTCCGCTCTCTCGCGCCGGCAGGTTGTTTTCGACAGTATTGTCGAAAACAACGCGATTGTCAAGTGGCGGGGAGACCGCGGCGCTTCGGCGAGATGGGCGGCTTCTTGTCGACGACGAGGCGACGGGGCGTGGAAGTCTCAGCTGCGCAGGAACATCTGGGGCTTCACGCGGCCGCCGGGGGGGATGAGGACGAAGTCCTCCCCGAGGGCATCCAAGCTGCCCGGCGCATCCAGCAGTCCTCGGAGCAGCGCGTCCGAGCCGATCCGTTCCTGGTAGGACATGCCCCAGCGCCTCGAGCAGAACTCCGCGATCTCACGCGCCTCGGCTCGACATGCCGCGAGGTCGGCATCTGTCGACGCCAGCAGGCACAGACGGGTGTAGCCCCCGAAGAGCGTGTCGACGACGTGATCGGCACTCTCCTGGCCAAATCGCTCGACCAGGGACCGGTACTCTTCGAGGGGATGGGCGCCGACTTCGAGCCAGCCACGGGTCAGGTAGTACGTCCCGGGATGATCCTGCTGGGCCTGCGCATAGGCCTGGTGCGATCCCAGCAGAAGGGTAATGCAGTCGTCGGCGCGCGGGATCACCAGCGTATGGCGTCCCGCCTCCAGACCCTCCAGACCGTTTCCACAGAGCCCGTAGCCGATCAGCACCAGGCTGGGTTCCTCGAGGGCGTCGAGCTGCTCCTGCAGGGACGGAGCCATTCGCTTCGGCGCCACGTGGAGTCCGTAGTCGAGGTAGACCGCGGAGGTCTCGGTGCCGGCCAGGCGGGGCTCGATGAGGTCCCGCAGGACCGGGCACGCGAGCACCTTTACGGGCAGACGGGGCTCAACCATTGGACGCAATTCGCCGGGAGGCGGAGCGGGTTCGCGCGCGCATGAGGAGAGTATATCTTCCCGGGCATGGAGAATCGCGTCCCGATCGCGCTCGAGCCCCTCGGACAGACCATCCAGGTCGAACGCGGCACCCCCTTGCAGGACGTGCTGTTCAGCTACGGCGTCGAGTTCCCTTGTGGGGGCCAGGGGCGCTGCCGAGGCTGTCGGGTCCGACTCATCGAAGGATCCGCGCCGGTGACGCCCGAGCAGGAGGAGATCCTCTCCCCCGCAGAGCTGGCAGATGGCTGGCGCCTCGCCTGCCAGTGTGTCGCAGAGAGTCCGGTCACGCTGCAGGTGGCGCAGTGGGAGACGGCCATTCTCACCGACCATGCGGCCTTCTCCTTCACCCCTCGAGAAGGCTGGGGAATCGCCATCGATCTCGGGACGACGACGGTGGTCGCCCAGCTGGTCGATCTCCAGTCGGGCCGCGTTCTCGGGGTGCGGACCGGACTCAACCCCCAGGCGCGCCATGGGGCCGACGTGATGAGCCGGATCCAGTTCGCCCTGGCCCCGGAGGGGCGCGCGCAGCTCGTCGATTTGATCCGCGGCAAGATCGGCAGCCTGATCCGGCGGCTCCTCGCCTCGGTGGCGGGCGAGGAGACTCCTTTCCGCAGCGTCGTGGTCGTGGGCAATACCGTCATGCATCACTTGCTCGGCGGATTCGATCTCGAGCCGCTCTCGCGCTGGCCCTTCGAGACGGAAGCCGACGGCGCCCACGAGCTTCCCGCCAGCGAGCTCGGCTGGAAGCTTCGTGGCGATCCTCAGGTGCGGCTGCTGCCCTGTCTCGGCGGTTTCGTCGGCAGCGACATTCTGGCCGGCGTGCTCGCGACGGAGATGCACCAGAGCGACTCCCTCGTCGCCCTGGTGGATCTCGGCACCAACGGCGAGATCGCTCTCGGCAATCGGGAGCGGATTCTCTGCGCCTCCACGGCGGCGGGGCCCGCCTTCGAAGGCGGCGGGATCAGCATGGGGATGCAGGCGACCACGGGCGCCATCACCGCAGTGAGTGTCGAGCAGGGGAGCCTTCACTGCCGGGTCCAGGGGGACGTTGCCGCTCGAGGCATCTGCGGCAGCGGTCTCGTCGACGCCATCGCGGCCGGGCTGGAGCTCGGGATCATCGAGCCGAGCGGCCGCTTGTCCGGCGACTCCAACCCCTACCAGCTCAGCCCCGGCGTATCATTGACACAGCGCGACGTGCGGCAGCTGCAGCTCGCAAAGGGAGCGACCGCGGCCGGGATCCGCATCCTCCTGGAGCGCTGGAATGCGGAGCCGCGGGATCTCTCCCGGGTCCACCTGGCGGGCGCCTTCGGCAACTACGTGGATCCGGCCAGTGCGCGCCGCGTCGGCCTGATCGACTTTCCCGACGAGACGGTGGAGCCCGCCGGCAATACCGCGCTGCTCGGGGCCAAGCTCGCACTCTTCGCCGATGAGTCCGATTCCGGTGGATTCGATTCCGTTCGCGACAGGATCGATCACGTTCCCCTGGCTGCCGACCCGCAGTTCCAGGAGATCTTCATCGACTCGATGGCCTTTCCCGCCGGCCCAGGCCACCGGGGAGGACGGGTCTCCTAGCCGGTGACCTTGGGATCGAGCATGACGTTCAGGCAGGCGGTCTTTCCGCTGTCGCGGGCGCGCTCGAGGGCGGGCCGGATCTGCTCGGGGTCCTCGACGCGCTCTCCGTACCCACCGAGCGCCTCCACCATCTTCTCGTAGGGCCGGTCGCCGAGCTTCGCGGCCACCAACCGGTCTTCGCCGAAGAGGTCGCTCTGGGAGCGCTCGATCATCCCCCAGATCTGGTCGTTTCCGATCACGCAGATGAAGGGAAGATCCAGTCGCACCGCCGTGTCGATCTCCATGGCGCCGATGCCGAAGGCGCCGTCGCCGGTCACGCAGATCACCGTATCGTCTGGCGCAGCCGCCTTGGCTCCGATGGCAAAGGGCAGCCCGGGGCCCAGTGAGCCGAGGATGCTGGCGTTCGAGAGCTGGGATCCGGGCCGATTCGCGTGCAGATGCCGCGCCGCGGCGACGCCGATGTCCCCACCGTCGATCGCGATGGTCGCGTCGACGCTCGGCGGCAAAGGCATTGATCTCGTGCAACAGGCGCATCGGGTGGATCGGCGTGCTGGCGGCCTGGAAGCCGGCGGCGAACTTCGCCTTTCTCTTCTCGACCGCAGCATCCAGCGCTGCGATCCAGTCGCTCGGAGCCGTGTAGCCGTCGAGAGCCGCGGTCAGCTGCTCGAGCACCAGGCTGGCATCGCCGCAGATGCCGACGTCGATGCCGCGATTGTCGCCGAGGGCGGCGGAGTTGCAGTCCACCTGGATCACCCGCGTGCCCTCCGCGAACTGACCGTAGTAGAAGGTGGCGTTGAAGCGCGAGCCGATCACCAGTACCAGGTCCGACTTGAAGACGCCGAGGCCGGGGGATCCCCCGTAGCACTGGGGATGGCTGTCGGGCAGGAGTCCCCGCGCCGCATTTCGCGTGAAGACGGGCAGCGCGGTCTGCTCGGCGAAGTCGGCGAGCGCAGACGCCGCGCCGGACCAGAAGCCGCCGCCCCCCACCACGACCGCGGGTCGCTCGGCCTGACGGAGCAGGGCGGCCGCTCGCTCGATGTCGCGGGGGTCTCCCGCGGCCCGCGGCGTCGGGCGCGGGCCGAAGCCCTGGGGTGCATCCGCGCCGCAGGGGCTTGTAGAGAACGTCCTGGGGGATCTCCAGGAAGGCCGGCCCCGGTGTCGGTCCCCGCATGTGCTGGAATGCCGCCTCCATGTACTGGGGAATGCGGTCGGTCCGCCGCACGGTCTTGGCGTAGCGCGCATACACTTCTGCGACGCGGAGCTGCTCGAGCTCCTGGGGCGCGCCCTTGTCGTCCTCGCCGATCGGGCTCGCGCCGGCGAGGCAGAGCGTGGGGCTCAGTGTGACCGAGGCGTGGGCGAGGCCGCTGACCGCGTTCAAGAAGCCGGGACCCGCGGTGACGACGTAGGCGCCAGGGCGGCCGGTCCGGAGCGCCCAGCCTTCGGCGGCGAAGGCAGCGGCCTGCTCGTGGCGCGTGTCGACCACGCGAACGCCCGCGTCGATGCTGCCATCCAGCAGGGGGAAGATGTGCCCGCCGGTCAGCGTGAAGAGGGTGTCGATGTCGCGCTGCTTCAGGTAGCTGGCGATCCATTTTCCGACGGTATCCATTCTGGTCCCCTGTCTATGTTTGTATGCGTGAAAGTCGTGCGGTCACGATCGGGATGTTCCGGCGAAGCGGTCCGCGAGGCGACGTCGCCATCCCGGGCACCTCAAATTCCGAAGTCCCACGATTCGCCGTTGCGGTACTTCTTGAGGACATTCTTGGCGATCAGGATGCGGTGGACCTCATCGGGGCCATCCGCGAGGCGCAGCGTACGGGCTCCCCGGAACATCCCCTCGAGCGGTGTGTCGCTCGATACGCCGAGGGCGCCGTGCACCTGGATGGCGCGATCGACGACCCGCTCCATCGCTGCGGGCACGAAGACCTTGATGGCCGAGATCTCGGTCCGCGCATCGCCACCACTCTCCATCACCTCGGCGCAGTGGATGGTCATCAGGCGCGAAGACTGGATGTCCATGTAGGAGTCCGCGATGAATCCCTGAATGAATTGCTTGGTCTCCAAGCAGGCCGCCGTGGACCTCGCGCTCCATGGAGCGCCGCACCATCATGTCGAAGGCGCGCCACATCTGGCCGACGCAATTCATGCAGTGGTAGACGCGTCCGGCGCCCAGCCGGTCCTGGGCGGCCTGGTGACCGGAGCCGGATCGACCCAGCTGGTTTTCGAGCGGAACCCGGCAGTTGTCGAAGATGATCTCGCCGTGGTGACCGCCCTCGTGGCCCCAGACGGGAACGCTGCGGATGACGTTGAACCCGGGCGTGTCCTTGGGCACGATGATCTGGGTCATCTTGTCGTTGACGCCTCCAGACCCATCGCCCTCCTCCGTGCGGCACATGACGATGGCGAAGTGCGCCGCCTTGGCGTTGGACGCGAACCACTTGTGGCCGTTGATGACCCACTCGTCGCCGTCGCGGATGGCGCGAGTCTTGAGAGAACGGGGGTCGGAGCCGGGTTCATCCGGCTCGGTCATGGCGAAGCAGGACTGCATGCTTCCGTCGACCAGGGGCTCGAGCCACTTCTTCTTCTGCTCGGGGGTTCCGTACTTGATCAGAATCTTCTGGTTGCCGGAGTTGGGCGCCAGGATGCCGAAGATGGGGTTCGAGTAGGGGCTCCAGGCCAGGATCTCGTTCATGTAGGCCAGCTTCAGGAAGCCGATCCCCATTCCGCCGTACTCCTCCGGCAGATGGGGCGCCCAGAGTCCCGCCTCCTTCACCAGGTTCATCAGCTTGCCCCATCGCTGGGGCGTGTCGGAGTCACGGCGCCGGAGGAAGTGCTCATTGGGAATGATGTGGTTGGCGACGATGTCCGCCGTCATCATGCGGATCTGGTTGGTCTCGTCGTCGAGCGTGGGGATCGGGGCAATCTGCATCGGATCTCTCTCCCGAGGGCGTTCGACCTCGGTTTCAGATTAGCCCGCCCCGGGTGTTCCGACACATTCTGCGGCTGTGACACGATGAAGGACCGCGTTTCGGGGAAGCGAGCGGCGCAGCGCGCGGCGGAGCGATCGCCTGGAAGGGCGTTTGGTGTGAAAGGAGAGATGGGAGGGGCAGCGGCAGTCGGAAGATCCGAAGCCCGGGAGGGGTGTGGAGGCGGAGCGCATCCGTCGGATCCCTTCGGCCCAGGCGTGTTCGTGGATCGCCTCGTCGTGGCTGTACCAGATCTCCACCAGCCGGGTCGCCGGACGCAGGTAGTCGATGTGCCAGTGGGGCCGGGCGGCCCGCGTGAGGTGGTGGCGGAGCCTGGCCCGCACACCTCCCGGGCCGAATGCGCTCCCGACGTAGACGTAGAAGCCGCGGCGGAGCTCGAGCTTCCCGAGCCGCCCGACCTGTATCGATTCCCTGGCGGTCGCTTGCAGGACCAGGGCGTAGGTTCCCGGCCTGGGCTCCACTGACTTCATCTTCGGCCTTCCCTGGGTGCAAAGGTAGAACCTTGCGAAATCAATGGCTTCCGCTCTAACCTGCAGCATCGGGGGGTGGCTCGTGGGCCATCGGAGGGTTGTATCGGGCGGGAGTCTCGAGGGCTCGCGCCGGCGGATGGTCGAGCGTCTTCAGGAAGCGGGAATCCGGGATTCCCGGGTTCTGGCCGCGTTGCGCAGCGTGCCGAGGCACCAACTGGTGCCCGAGGCCCTTCAGCACCGGGCCTACGACGAAAGCGCTCTTCCCATCGGAGAGCGGCAGACGATCTCCGCCCCGCTGGTGGTGGCCGCGATGTCCCAGGCCCTGGCGCTGCGGGGCGACGAGACGGTGCTCGAGATCGGAACCGGCTCCGCCTACCAGGCGGCGATCCTCTCCCGGCTCGCCGAGCGCGTCATCTCCGTAGAGCGGATTCCCCGCCTGGCGAGCCGGGCGCGCTCGGCCCTCGATGCGCTCGGGATCTCGAACGTGCTGGTCTTTCTGGGCGACGGGTCGCGGGGATGGCCCTCCGAGGCCCCCTACGACGCCATCGTCGTGACGGCGGGCGCCCTCTCGGTGCCCGAGCCCCTGCTGGACCAGCTCGCGCCGCGGGGACGCCTGGTGGGCCCCTTCGGAGAACGCGACGAGCAGGTGTTGCTGCGCATCACGCGGCGACCCGACGGCGAATTCGAGCGCGAGCAGCTCGGACGCTGCCGCTTCGTAGACCTGGTCGGCGAGCACGGATGGGCCGCCTAGGAAAGCGCCGGACGCGGGATGGCTCGGGCCGCGGCGGCGGCCCTCGCGCTCCTACTGCTGAGCTGCGCCCACGGTCCTGGAGGGGAGGGCGTCGTCCACATCGTGCGTCCGGGCGAGAACATCTTCCGGATCGCCCAGTACTACCAGGTCTCGGCGAGCGAGATCATGGAGGCGAACCAGATCCGGGACGAGCGGTCGGTCGAGATCGGGGAGCGGCTGTGGATTCCAGAGGCCCGACGCAGCCCGCCCGACTACGCCCTGATTCCTCCGCCGGCGAGCCCTGGCGAAGCCCGAGAGCAAGCGCGTAACGACGCGATCCTGAACGGATATCTATCACTTCGCCTGGCCGCTCAGGGGGCGCCTCACGGGGCGCTTCGACAGCCGCAGGGGACGGCGCCACGAGGGCATCGACCTCGCCGCGAAGCCCGGTACCCTGATCCGCGCCTCCGAGTCGGGGCGGGTGATCTACAGCGGAAACGGTCTGGGAGGCGTACGGGAACGTGGTGATCGTCCGTCACGGCAAGCTCTACTCCACCGTCTACGCCCACAATCGCAAGAACCGTGTGCGCAAGGGAGCCTTCGTCGACCAGGGGGAGGTGATCGCCGAGGTCGGGAAGACCGGAAACGCCACGGGACCTCACCTCCATTTCGAGATCCGCCGCGGCGAGCGCGCCCGTGACCCGCTGGATTACCTACCCTGAAACGCGTCCCATCCTGAACTGCACCGCGAGGATTCCGTGAACGCCGACCAGCTCCGAGAACACATTCGCGACGTTCCCGACTTTCCCAAGCCCGGGATCATGTTCCGTGACGTCACCCCGCTCCTGCTCGAGCCAGCGGCACTGGAGGCCGCCATCGAGGCGCTGAGCCAGCCATTCCGAAACCTGCGAGTCGATCGGGTGCTCGGCATCGAATCCCGGGGCTTCATCGTGGGGGCTCCCGTGGCCCTGTCCCTGGGCGTCGGATTCGGGCTGGTTCGCAAGACCGGAAAGCTTCCCTACCAGGTTCACCGGGTCAGCTACGACCTCGAGTACGGAACCGACACCGTCGAGATGCACGTCGACACGGTGGAGAAGGGGCATCGCGTCCTCATCGTCGACGATCTCATCGCCACCGGCGGAACGGCGGCGGCGGCCGTCCAGCTCGCCCGCGAGGCCGGCGGCGAGGTGGTCGGCTGCAGCTTCCTCGTCGAGCTCACCGCGCTCGAGGGGCGCAAGCTGCTCGACGTCGAGCCCATCCATACGGTGATTCGCTACTGAGGCTCGACTGCCTCCAGCAACCCGTCGACGAACGCTTTGCTTTCGCTGTGCTACCCTACCACTTCGAAATCGACACTGCCCGGTTGAAGCGCCCCGTCCTCGTGGCCCGTGATTGAGCGGCTGCTTTTTCCTAGGTGTGCTCTCACATTTACGGCACGGGGAGGACCGTCATGTCGCGGGAACTGCGCGTGGTCTACACGATTTCGCTGCGCGCCTCAGTCTGGACCATCCTCGCGGTGGTGCTGGCGTCTCTGTGTCTGGCCGCGACCGGGGCGGGTGCCGAGGAATCGGAGAAGAAGGAGGAGACTCGAGTGATCGAAGCGGGTTCGACGGTGGGGATCGAATACACCCTCACCTTGGAAGACGGAACGAAGGCGGACAGCAACGTGGGCGGTGAGGTGTTGCGCGTCCAGCAGGGCTCGGGCCAGATCATTCCCGGCCTCGACAAGGAGCTGATCGGAATGTCGGTCGGCGAGTCCAAGCAGGTGACGGTCGCGTCCGGATCAGGCCTATGGCGAGGTCGACCCGGCTGGCTTCAATGAGGTTCCGGTCAGCGAGCTGCCGGAGGACGGCCGCAAGCCCGGTGCGGTCCTGATGACCCGGGACGCCCAGGGGAACACCCGCCGCCTCCGGGTGCACAAGATCGAGGGCGAGACGGCGACTCTCGACTTCAACCACCCGCTGGCGGGCAAGACGCTGACTTTCGACGTGAAGATCCGAGAGATCGAATAGCAGCGGGCCCGCTTCCGCGTAGTCTGGTCCAGCGTCGCGTCAGCTAGCGGAAGCAATCCGCGGGCGGGCGCGCAAGCGCCCGGATCTGTAATCTTCTCCACCCAGCCGCCCCCGTAGCTCAGGTGGATAGAGCACCGGTTTCCTAAACCGGGTGTCGCACGTTCGAGTCGTGCCGGGGGCGCCAGGTTTTACCAACTAAATCCAGATAGTTATGATATCCTTCTCCGATAGGGCGTTCCGGGTAAACGGGCCCGTTCCGGGCGAAAGTCCGTTTCACCCGGAACGGGGAGGGGGGCTGTCATGCGGGCAACGGTCGGCCAGAAGCGGGGCAAGTGGGGGCTCCGGATCTACTCCGGAAATCGCGAGAAGTGGCGGACCATCGGCGAGGGGGACGAGGCTCTCGAGAAGGCGCGAAAGCTCGCCGAGGCCGCCAACGCCAGGGAGGATCGCCAGCGCCAGAGCCGAAAGGGGCGGGAACGGCTTCCTCGAGTGGCACCGGCGCGGGAGTCCGCTCCCCATCGACCGGCTGCTGACTGACTGGCTCCGGCACTACGGACCCTCGGTCGGGCCTTCCACCTTCGATCGCTACCGGGCCCACTGCAAGGACCAACTGATCCCCTTCTTCGGCGCCAAGGACCTCGCGCGCCTTCAGGACACCGACATCATCACCTGGGCGGCCAGGGAGTACGACCAAGGACGCGGACGCGACACCGTCGTGAACGCTACGCGATGCCTGGTTCGTATTGCGCGCCTCGCCCATCAGAAGGGTCACCTGGAGCGCTCCCCGGTACCACAGGGCATGGTGCGTGTCGTCGAGCAAATTGCGCGCGCCAGGGATGTGAACGTGCGCGCAGTGGATGCGTGGGATCTGGAGGAAGTCCAAACCCTGCTCATGATCGCAGAGGAGACCGAGCCTCACTTCGCCCCCGTGCTGCAGTTCGCCTTCCTCACCGGCTGCCGACGGGGCGAGATCATGGCGCTTCGCTGGGACCAAGGTTGATCTCGAGCGACGAACGATCCAGGTGGAGAAGAGCGAGGGGCGCTACGGGCGCCGGAACGCGAAGTGGGGGAAGCACCGGACCATCGATCTTCCGCGTCACGCCCTCGACCTGCTCGAACGCCTCGCCGCGGACCGGTCTCGACGTCCCGACGACCACGACTCCCGTTACGTCTTCCTGGCGCGGCGCGGGAGGCGCTGGTCCGTCTCCTCCTGGCAGCGCACCTGGACGCGAATCCGATCTCGCGCCAACGCGCTCGACGGCACCCGTCCGCTCAACTTCCACGCGACCCGGCACACCCATGCCAGCGTGTGCTTGGACGCCAGCGAGAGCCCCACCGACGTGGCGAACCGCCTGGGCCACGGCATCGACGTGCTTCACCAACGCTACGCCCACTTACTTCGGAAACATCGCCAGCCGCTTCGCCACCTCGATGCTCTTTCTACTCGAGCTCCGAGCAAAGCTGATCGAGCTCCGCGCGAAGCGACGCGGACTCCGGCTTCGGAAGCTCGAAGTGGCCGGACGCACCAGAAGACGTGGGCGGACCCTCCCAGGACTCCTTCAGTGACAGCCTCCGTAGGGATCCGAATCGCCCGGCCCGCGCGGATCGCCGGTAGCTCGGCTCGCTCCACCATCCGGTAAATCGTCTCCCGGCTTACATTCAGGAGCTGCGCTGCTTCCAGAGGTGACAGCCAAGGTCGATCCTTCCAGTCGAGGCGGTCCACTACCCCAACCCTCGTACGCCGACTGTCCGTGTGCCGGCCGGTCGGCGGCGGTCAAGCAAGCCATCGTTTCTCGTCGCACCGGGCGGGTAGCCCACCGTCTCGATTCCCTTCCCGTGATTCTCTACCGGGGCAGTGCTGCGCTTCTCCGCACGAGAGGCTTTCTTCGTCGGCCCCGGCGTCGAATCGTTTCCGGAGCAAACAGCATGCCACCTACTGCGTGACTCGGGTGCTCCGAAAAACGCCACGGGGGCGAGGGCTTGGTAGACAGGAAGGGGAGGGCGTCCGGCGATTTGGCGGCGGCCTCCCAGCCATCTCCAGCCAGATTGGCGCCAGTGCGGATTCCCCGGCGCACCTTCCCGTAACCGCCTTGTCCTTCTGGCCTGTTCTGCGTCAAGACTCATTCTCGTGACAGACACTCAGCCCTTCGGGTGCGAGCGCGCGAGCCTGCGGGTGACGGATCCGGGGGAAGGCGCAGTCATGGTGGTCGCCGAGTTTCTGTTCATTGCATTCGTGGTGGGCATGGTCACCGAAGCCTGGCTCGGTTCCCTCGGGACCTTCATCGTCCTCTACGCCCTCTACCGATTCACGCGGCTGTCGGCCGTCCTCGCGCTCGCCCTCAGCCTCTACTGGGGCTTCCTTGGCTACCACCTGGGGGCCGCCACGGGCGAGTTCGGCGTTGCACCACTCCTCGCGGTGGTGGGATTCCTCGTGGCGATCTGGGTGCACATCGAGGGCTTCTATCGGCCTTCCGCTCGGGCGCAACGGGCACCTGATCTCCAGCCGGCCGAGCAGCCTGGATACGAGCAGCCGGGCGACCTGAGAGCTTCAGCTGGAGCGGCGAGTATGTCCGCGTCGGCGGAGGTGATCGACGTCGAGTACCGCGTCGTCTCGCCCTGACGGGCGCCACACCGGGACCACTATTTCACCACCGAATCGCCCAAAGTGTGACCGCCCTCGCGCCGCGATCCGACACCCGTTCTGCAGACCGAGCGCCACAGTTCGGTCGGTCGATGTGCAGGCGCCGTGCAGATGTGCTGCAGCCGATGTGCCGTGGTGTGTGCGAAAGGGGCGGGTATTTCGGCAGGTAAGTGATGATCGAGCTAACACTTAGTGGTGTCTTTATGAACAGCAAGATAAAGGGCCGGAGACATTCGTGTATCCCCCCGGAATCTCGGTGATTCTCATGGGAGACCATGAGCGCGGCAGGAGAAACTCTCCTGCGCGGAGTCCGGTGCCCGCGAGCGCAGATGCGCGCGCCGACCGTGTCTGGGAGCTCCAGCGATCGCGCCGGAGACGGTCCCTCACAGTCGCGTGGATGGCAGGGGTTCGGTGGAAGTGCTGCGGGCCGGCTGCAAATCCAGGGCATCAGCGTGGTCGGAGTCGTGCGTCGAGGCGGCAGTTCTCAGAGTCGCCTCCACGAATGCTCGCCGGGCTATTCGGGAGCGCCCTCCAGCTCCGCCGACGGAAGCTCCGCCGTCGCCTTCGGCGAGATGCCCGGGGTCGGTCTCGCCATCCCGCAGCAGCTCCCGTTGTCGGTTATCAAAACTCGTCCGCTGGTCCGATCGAGGCCTTGGAGTAAACCCGAGAGCACCTTACGCCGCCTCCGCCCAGACGTACCGGTGGTGAAGACCGCCGACACGCGCGAATCAGAGGCCTCGGACGGGTTCTGAGGACCCACAGGCATAGGAGATAAAAGCTGCGTTCTCGGCATGTCCGATAGGGCACAACGCGTCAACTCCAGCGGGGAGTTTTGGTCGATATCCCTACGGCGATGCAATTCCGCTGGTGGCTTCCATTGTGCCAGGTTACCCTTTACCCGAGTCTATGTATTGATTTCGCTTACAACTCGGGGAGGGAGCAACCGTGAGCCAACATCGCAAGGCAATCAGCGCACTGACGGTCATCGTCGTGGCTGGTGTCATCGCAGCCGCATACTTCATGGGGCGTTCGGACGAGCGGGCTGGACGGTCATTCTCGCTGGCAGATCTCGCGCAGGCGGCAGAGATGCCCGCGGAGTCGCCGGTCAAGAGGTCGACGAATCTCGATATGTACTTCCCCGGAACGGAGGATCTGGCAGCAAACGAGATGCGGGTTGTCGCGTGCGGAACGGGTATGCCCGCGCAGCGGAAATCGCAAGCCGCCACGTGCTGGCTCGTCGAGTTGGGCAACGGCGACAAGTTCCTCTTCGATATCGGCACGGGGTCAACGGCCAACCTCGGAAGTCTCAACATCCCCTACGACTACTTGAACAAGGTGTTCGTAAGCCACCTTCACTCGGACCATATCGGCGATATGGATGCCCTCTGGATTGGCGGTTGGACCGGAGGTCGGCAGGGAGCCCTGCACGTCTGGGGGCCGAACGGCGACAAGCCGGAGACCGGCACGAAGTACGCGATGGATCACCTGAAGAAGGCGTATACCTGGGACTATACGGGCAGGCTGGGAGTGATCCCCACCGGCGGTGGAGGCATGGAGGTGACCGAGTTCGATTACAAGAAGATCAATCAGGTCGTCTACGAGAAGAACGGAGTGACGATCTATTCGTGGCCCGCGATCCACTGCATCGATGGCGCCGTCAGCTATCGCCTGGAGTGGAACGGGCTCAAGTTCGTATTCGGAGGCGACACCGTCCCGAACAAGTGGTACGTCGATCAGACGAAGGGCGCGGACCTGGCTATTCACGAGAGCTTCATGACTCCGCAGCAGATGATGGAGAAGTACAAGTTCTCGGCCCAGGCGGCGCTCAACGTGGCGACGGCGGTCCACACCCCGCCCGCAGCGTTCGGCAAGGTCATGGCGGCGGTCAAGCCGCGCATGGCGGTTGCCTATCATTTCTTCAACGACTTCGATACACGCTACGCCATCAACGATGGGATTCGCTCGACCTATAGCGGACCACTCACGATGGCGACTGACCTCCTCGTCTGGAACATCACAAAGGACGACATGCGGCTACGGGAAGTGATCGTCGATCCTGAATCGTGGCCTGCCCCGCCTGCTTCTAAACCGGGCGAGCCGGATCAAAGCGCCAAGACCCCGTTCTCCGACTACGTCAATGGCGGCAGGCTCGACGTGTCCAAGGCATTCGCCAAGGAGATCGCGGAGTTCAAGAAGGAGAACGGACTCAAGTAGGAGGCGTACTCCAGTCATCAAGCGGCGCGAAGAATAAAGCGACCGGAGTCCGTGGAGCGCTTCACTCGTGGTCTCGCGCACTTGGGTCCCGGATTCCGATGAGCCTCGTGCGCAGTTACCTTGCTCATCATGGTCGGACATTTCGCGCTCGAAGCGTGCGGACTCGCGAGGCGCCGTCGCGCATGAAGCGCGACAACGACGAACCTTCCGATCGCTCGCGCCGGGTCCGCCCCGGCCGCATCCGCGCGGAGCGGAGCGAGGGACGAGGCCTTCTCCTGCGCAAGGTTTCGGCGCGAATCCGACATCGCCAAGGACGCTCACGTTCCACCGGCCGAGCGCTGAAGAGGCCGGGATACGGCCCGGGCGCCCGTTAGCAACGGAGCGTCGTGAAGCTCCAGTACGTGGCCAATCGCACGGCCGGGGGCTGGCGGGCCAACGGCCGCTACCTGGCCCGCGAAGGAGCCCAGCGCGAGGGGGAGAAGCGGCTCGGCTTCGACGCCTCGGAGCGCGAGGTCGAAATCGATCGACGCCTCGAGGGCTGGCAGCGGGCTGAGGATCCACGACTCTGGAAGGTGATCCTCTCGCCCGAGCGTGGGGACGCACTCGACCTCGTGGAGCAGCTGCGGATCGTCTCCCACCGAATCGCTGACCGGAGAATCCTGCGGCTGGTTCGCCGTTGGCTCCGCACTGGCGTGATGGAGGGAGAGTAGTGGAAGGAGATGGACAAGGGGACCCCGCAAGGTGCGGGAATCAGCCCGTTGCTCGCGAACTATCTTCCTTCACTACATCTTCGACCTGTGGGTCCATCAGTGGCGTCAGCGCCATGCACTCGGCGCCGTCGTCGTCGTGTGGTACTGCGATGACTTCGTGGTGGGCTTCCAGCGCGAGGAGGATGCAAGGAGGATGTGGGCCGATCTCATGAAGCGCCTCGGAAAGTTCTCTCTGGCGCTGCACGAGGAAAAGACGCGACTGATCGAGTTCGGGCGGATTCCCGCCCATCGACGTTCTCGATCCGGTCAACGTCGGCCCAAGACGTTCGCGTTCTTGGGCTTCACGCACTATTGCGGGTGGACGCGATACGGGGCGTTCATTCTGAAGCGGAAGACGCAACAGACCCGGTTCACTCGGAAGCTGAAGGACCTGCGGCTCGAAGCGAAACGGCGACGGCACGCCCCTCTGGCGAAGCAGCAGCGATGGCTCGCGAGTGTGCTCCGTGGGCACTATGCCTACTATGGGCTTCCAGCGAACCATCGAGCGCTGAGCGCGTTCTGCGAAGAGGTCAAGCGCCTCTGGTATCGCGCCTTGCGAAAGCGGAGTCAGAAGGGTCTGACCTGGAGTCGTTTTGGACGGATATTGGAGCTCTTCCCCTTGCCCGAACCCCGGATCACTCACTCCCGGGAGGCTCTCGCCGTTGGCCTTGGGTGACCTTCAAGAGGAGCCGAGTGCGGGAAAGCCGCATGCTCGGATCTGTGAGGGGTGCGCCGCGAGGCGCACAAAACCAAGCGTTCTGCAATGGGCGCCCCGGTAATGTCTAGCCAGCAGCCGGGAACCGAGTCTTGCGGGGCACGCGGACCACCCATTCGTAGGTGGGTGGGAACAACTGCCTCGAAGCGTAAACAGGGAGGTAGCAGGCCGCAACGCAAGTGAAAGGGATTAGCCCCGAAATCGAACGTGTTGTGAGGTGGCCGACCTTGTCTCTCAATGGGGAAGGCAACATCAGCGGCATCATTATGGCGAGATGCCGTGGGCGCCTCCGGGGTCCTGAACCTGCAGCATGTTGCCAAGTGGTTTTGTGTGAACGCGGGAGGCCCGGTGGGTTCGGTGCAAGCCGTAGAGCCAGACAAGCCCTTAAAGCAAGGACGGCTCGATGACCCATCGGGAGTCGGACTGGCTGATAGTACTCCGAGATAGGGAGAGCCTGTCACATGGGGAAGCGGCCAGCAGTCATGGATCCAAACAAGGGAAACACGGGCTCCATTCAAGGGGAGGACACGGGCCCTTATGCAAGGAAGGGATATCCCAGCCGTGACAACGGGACTTGAGAGGATAGCAGCGAAAGCTCGGTGCGAAGGGAAGCTGGCCTTCACATCTCTGGCTCACCACATCAGTAAAGACCTGCTGTGGAGGAATCTGTGTCAGATCCGTGGAACGAGCGCGGTAGGCGTGGATGGCCAGAGTGTGGAGGTCGCCAAGGAGAGTTTTGGAAACTGGGTGGAGGATATGCTGGCGAGCGTGCACCGGAAGGCCTACAAGGCCCCGCCGGTGCGCCGAGTCTTCATCCCTAAACCCGGGCGCACAGAGAAGAGACCCATCGGCGTTCCGTGCGTCGCGGATCGGGCGCTACAGCGCAGCACGGCTGAAGTTCTGTCGTGTATCTACGAACAGGACTTCCTGCCGTGCTCGTTTGGCGGCCGGCCGCGGCTTGGGGCGCATCACGCCCTGTCGACGTTCAACGAGATCGTCTCCGGGCGAAAAGTCAGTTGGGTGTTGGAGTGCGATATCAAGAACTTCTTTGGCAGTATGGATCATCATTGGATCCTACGTTTCGTTGAACACCGCGTGAAAGATCCACGGATAGTCAACCTCATACGGCGTTGGCTCAGAGCAGGGGTCATGGAAGATGGGACCGTCGAGATCGACGATTGCGGCGTGCCTCAGGGTGGACCGATCAGTGTCTTGCTGAGTAACGTCTACCTGCATTACGTGCTGGATCTCTGGTTCAGCAAAGTTGTTCAGGGACAGCTACGAGGGGAAGCCTACCTCGTTCGCTACCTCGATGACTTCGTGATGTGCTTCCAGTACCGCAGTGACGCAGAGAGCGTATACCGCAGCCTAGGGAATCGGCTGGGGAAGTTCGGTCTTGAACTGCAAGCGAGCAAGACCAAGTTGGTCGAGTTCGGGCGCTTTGCCGCGCGCGATAGCAAACGGCACGGGCGCAAGTTGCAGACCGTCAGCTTCCTGGGCTTCACTCACTACTGCACTCGCAACCGAGCGGGAAACTTCATGGTCGGCCGTAAGACCGACCAGGCTCGGTTTGCACGCTGTCTCGCGAAGCTGACCCAAGTGATGGCGATCGTTCGCCATCGACGCCTGGCGGAGCAAGCGGCGGAGATCAATCAAATACTGCAGGGGCACTATGCCTACTTCGGTATGGGTGGGAATCTCCGTACACTTCACCGCCTCCATCGCGCCTGCGAGCGATGTTGGCGCAGAATGCTCAGCAGCCGAAGCC